>CAWGDV010000006.1:0-119563 GCA_963821465.1 uncultured Nitrospiraceae bacterium
GAGGGCTGTAGCTGACCAGTACTAATCGGTCGTGCGGTTTAACATCATCATCTTTGCTCCTGATAGACATGGTCTCACAAGAAAGTACGATGTGGTGATCTATGATTTAGTGAAGTTGACGTGAGACAACATACCCACTTCACGCAATCAAGCCAGATCACCAAATCGCACTTTTATAAGAATTCCCGGTGGCATTACCGGAGGGGCCACACCCGTTCCCATACCGAACACGGAAGTTAAGCCCTCCAAGGCCGATGATACTGCTGCTGTGAGGCAGTGGGAAAGTCGGACGCTGCCGGGTTACAAAAAAGCCTGCTGGTGAAAGCCAGCAGGCTTTTACATTTTAAGAAGAATGGCAGGGCGGCCTGGTTCGTCTCCCTTGCTCGCAGAACGCGCACATTCAGAAAGTGCTCGTTTGATGCGCGCAGTAGGAGACGAATCCAGGTCGCCCTGCCAATGCGAAAGAAGGAAGCCTGCTGGCTAGACCCCCAGCAGGCTTTTTGATTTACAAGACAGCGTTGGGAGGAGAGAGGTGCGTGTTCCGTTGAGAGCTGCGCTTGAATGGAACTGCGCGGACGGTCCTCTTTCGTAGTTGATCGAATGCGCGGTACGAGCAAGCCTACGGGGGAGGGGCCTGTCTCGGCAGGCCCGGGGCTGGGTGGGTGAGACGGTTGGACCTCTGCCGGGCTTAAGGGGCTACCCGTTGCACTTCCATATCCGATTCAGTAGAGTCGCCGAGTGGTGGAACGTCTGCGTGTGCTCATTAAGGCGGGTCGATATCGTGTGACTCTGCATGCGGAGCAGGAACGCGATGCTGATCAGATCCTCGCGAGCGAGATTGAAGAGGCATTTACCGATCGAGAAAGTGTGATCCTTGAAGATTACCCGGACGATCCACGAGGCCATTCAGCCCTTGTGCTAGGGTTTACCAAGATGATGGAACCGTTGCACGGAGTCTGGTCCATTCACGAGAAGACTGCCATCTTGGTGACAATTTACCGACCGGATCCAAGATTGTGGACCAATTGGCGGAAGAGGAAGGGGAAGTGAACATGAAATCCTGTCCATTTTGCAAGGCTCCGCTGAAACGCAAGACGATCGATCATGTCCACCGGTGGGGAGGGCGGTTGTTTCTTTTTAAGAACATCCGCGCGGAGGTCTGTACTCAGTGTGGGGAGACGTTTCTGAAACCAGCGGTGCTCCGATTGATGGACAAGTGTACTTCCTCAGGAAAAGTCGGGAAAGCGCGCATCAGTATTCCAGTCATTAGCGTGCCGCTCAAAGTCAGCGCCTGATGGTTCTCTGATCAGCAGAAGGCACAAGAGTCTGCCAATTTCGGCCGGCGGATTTTCCGGCAATCTGGTCGCACTTGAAGCAACATGAATCCACGCTTCCATGCCACAGATTGGCCAGTCAAATTAGGCGAGCCTCGGCGGAGTTTCCTCGCAAACGATAAATGTTGAATGAACAGCGTTGTCATTGAACCTTCAAAATTGAAAACTCGCGTGGCGCGCGCATGGCCGCCATCCAGCGACCGCATAGGCGATCTGGGGCGAGAAATCGAGGTCAATCCACTGGCCTGCTTGTTCGGCTCAGCGCGAGTGAGAATCGGTCTAGTCGATTCGGTAATGTAGGATTACAAGACGCGACCCCTATTGTGCGACCCGATCTTTGAGGCAGACATGGAACCCACGGCCTATGGCGATCGTCCGGGGCGCACGGCACGGCAAGCGGTGGAGACCGCACACCGAGCGTTGTGTGCGGGACAGACCCAGGTCGTGGATGCGGATGTGTCGCAGTACTTCGACACGATCCCGCAGGCGGCCGTGATGCAGGCCCTGGCCCAGCGGATCAGTGATCGGAAATTGCTCCGGTTGCTGAAGCGCTGGCTGAAGACACCGGTGGCCGAGCAGACGGGGCGCGGAGGATGGCGGTACACGGGGGGCAAGCGCGCGACGCGAGGGATTCCGCAAGGCGGAGTGATCTCGCCATTGCTCGCGAACCTCTACATGAATCGCTACCGGCGGGCTTCCGCCACGCCGGGTTGGACCGGCGCGATGGGGCCCGGCTCGTCTCCTATGCCGATGACTTCGTGGTGCTGTGTCGGCAGGGGGCGGCAGCGGTCCTGGCGCAGACCGGCAGTGGTTCCAGGAGATGGGGTTAATGTTGAACGAGCTGAAGACGCGCGTCTGTGACGGGCGGCGGGAGCCGGTCACGTTCCTGGGGTATACCGGTCGGGCCAATGGTCTATCGCAAAGACGGCCATGGGTACCTGGGAGCAGCCCCCGCCAAGAAGGCGGTGCAACGGATGAAAGGGTCGCATCCGACAGATCCTGAGCCGGGAATCAGGCACCCGGGAGTCGACGTAGCCGACCTCAACCCCGTGCTGCGCGGGTGGGCGGCGTATTTCTCCTATGGGACGCGACTGATGGCCTACCGGGCCGTGGATCAGTATGTCGCGCAGCGGGTGCGGCACTTCTTGCGGCGACGACACAAGGTTCCGACACGCGGGACACGGCGGTTTTCGACGGAGATCATCTTCGGCGAGTTGGGCGTCGTTCGGTTGCGTCGGGTGCATCTGGGGTCGCCTGTGCAGGCTTCGGTGTGCCACTCGTCCGAGAGCCGGATGCGGGAAAACCGCACGTCCGGTTCGATGAGCGGGATGTGGAAACGGGTCTAGTGGCGCCGTTGAGGCACCGGCAACCGAAAGGGCCGGTCACCGGGGAGGCTCCACCTATACATCGCGCCACATCTCGACTCTACTGAAGCTTCAGCTGCAAGCGCGGATACGCGGCTGTGACAGGCAGTCTCGCCGTTCAGCCCTTCGACATACTGCATGAGTATGCCCTCAGGGCTTCACGCCTCCGAGTGCCCGTCTCGCTTTACGTCTGCACGCTTTCGCGACGAACCGTCATGAATCATGCGGGCTCACTTCCTGTCAGGAGATGAGGCAGCAACTGATTCCTTGGTTGTGCAACGTATCGTTCATGTCGAGTCTGTTATGGTACAACTGAATCACGGATGCTGCCGAGATGATAACGAAGGCCGAGACGAAGGAACCGGTGCTCTGGCAGACGTATGTGTCCTGGAATCAGTTTGCTTGGCTTTATCTGGTGAGTCTTCTCACGGCTTTGCGTGGGGCGTTGCTCTGGCAGGCGGCAATCCCTGGCTCGGAACTGTGGATGATCGGGGCTATTGCGCTTGCGGTCGTGGCGCTGGCGTTGCGCTACTGGGTGCGGTACGCGGCGACGTCACAGCGGGTGTTGATCAAGAATGCATTCACCGGGCGCGAGATTCAGGCGATGGCGATTGAAAACATCAGCGCGACGACCATTGAGCAAGGGCTGATCGCGCGGCTATTGGGGATCGGGACGATCGTTTTCACATCCACTCGCGGAGATGAGGTGATGCAGTTTCGCGGTGTGAGAGATCCCGAATCGACCCTCCAGCAGATCCAGACGGTCAGGCGAAGGCGAATCTTTCCGGCTTCATAGCCGGCAAAGACACGTACCTCCCTCGCTATCGCAGAATCCCGCTCACGATGAGTTCGACGGCCTGCTCAGGGGTGAGGCCCCGCGCCATCAAGGTTTCGAGTTCTTTCTTGTCCACACTCCCGATCGCTGCTTCGTGCGTGACCTTCGCCTCAGGATGAAAGACCCTCACAATGGGAATCGCGCTGGCCTTGGCCTGTCCCTGCACGATCTCCATGCAATCCACGTGGCCCCGTGCGCCTTTGGCGTAGGCTTCGGTGATGCCGATGATGTCGGCCTGCGCCTGGCCCTCCAGCACGACACGCGTCTTGATGAGGCTGCGTGACCGCTCCCCTCGGAGCATCACCGCTTCTTTGAGCGTGATGTGGTCGGTCTTGTGCGCGAAGATCTTCGCGCTGAGTTCGGCGATGCCCTCTTCTTCCACTTCGACGAGATAGTCGATGTCGAGGCGCCCCACGGAGCCGGAGAGTAACGAGAAGTCTGAAAAATAGCGGGCGCCTTTGCCGATCTTAATCGTCGCATGGGGCAGGACCTGCATGCCGCCATGGGGGCCGTGGTAGTGGCCTTCTGTGTAACTCAGCGACGCGCCCGGTCCAATCTCCATGATTGCCTGCATGCGATGTTCCGCCGCTTGCGCGAAGGGGAAGAGACAGTGGGAGAGCACCCGCGCCTGTGCCCCTTCGAGTATGTGCACGTCGATCTTGATCTGCTGCTTCCCGGTGGGGTGAGCCAGGCCGAAGCACATGTGGATCGGCTGGGCGATCTGCGCGCCCGCTTCAACAATCAGTGTTCCCACGAGGGCGTCCGGTGTTTCCTCCATGTCCACACGGAGTCCGGGAACGGTCCGATGGCTGAGGATGCGGTGTCCGTGCGCCACGACATGCGCAATCCGCGTATCGTCGAGGATGGCCGGTTCAGCTCCGACCATCGGTAAGGTCCGTCTCAGCTCATCAAGGTCGGACATAGTCACACAGCTCTCCATCACAACGGACGCAGGTCCGCCCGCGGAAGTGATCGACTGTTTCGTGCGGACTGCCGGAGAAAATGATGCGCCCGGCGCAGAGCTGCGATGCCCGATCGGCGATGAGCGCGACCTCTTCCTGGTGCGTGATCAAGAGGACCGATCCGCCGGCTGCTTTCAGGGCGCGGATAATGTCGATAATGTGATTGATCGAGAGCATATCGATCCCAGCCGACGGCTCATCGAGAATGGCCAGCTTCGGCTTCATAGACAAGACTGAGGCCAATTCGATGCGATGGCGCTCCCCTCCGCTTAAGGCCTTATCCACTCGCCGACTCAGATAGCGTGCTGGGTCCAGACCGACTTGTCTCAGCGCCGGTTCAGGATCGCAGTCTGGTTTGTCCAGATTCAGGTACTCGCGAACCGTGACGCCTTCGAACCGGGCCGGCTCCTGCCAGGCGAGGGTCAGGCCCAACCTGGCCCGTTCATGCAACTTTAAGGGAAGAATGTCTGTGCCATCGAATAGAACGGATCCTCCACTTGGCATATAGCCCTCGCACCCCATGAGGACATAGGCGAGAGTCGTTTTGCCAGAGCCGTTCGCGCCGAGGAGGGCATGGATCTCATGCGATTCGATCGCCAGGTCGAGCCGGTCGAGGATCGCCTGACGATCCACCTTGAAACAAAGATTCTGAATGTCGAGTAGGGGATTAGGCATCATCACACACCAACTCATTTCGATCATACTGCATCAGGTGTGCCCGTAGTCAGATAGTGAATGTTGGGGCACAGGCAATAATAAACGTAGCATTTTGGGGCAGGAAGGCAGTGTCACGTGGGGAATTAGGCGGCATCCTGTTGACCTGGGGCTCAACGAAGGGGAGATGAAGAGTATAGATTTCTTGGAACATCGAGGGGTTTCCCCCTATTGCAGCGCTGGCATCAGCATTGCGTCACGCGACAATCATGAAGCGACGAGGTGTGCTCAAGATCTTCCTAATCCTAGCTGGTACCATGATTCTGACCCAATGCCGACCACCGACTCCCGTCGCCGCTGCCGTGGAATTTGCACCAGGAGTGGGAGCGGATGCCGATCAGCCGGTCATCAAGGAGCTGGTGGCAGCGTTCGATGAGGCCGAAGCGGCGGTCAAGAAGGCGGATCTGGATGTGCTCATGAAGTTCTACGCCACGACCTACAACTACCATGGCTTGAAACGATCGGATGTGCGGCGAGTATGGGAGGAAGTCTTCACGCACTACGGGGACATCAGTTCATCCCACGTCTTCACCGAGCTGAAATTGATCCAGGCCGACGGCGTCAGAAAAGCGTATGTGACCTGCACCGGATGGCTCAACGGGCACGGAGAAACAGACGGGGAAGCCCATCACCATTGATAGCTGGGTGCGTGAGGTGCATTACCTCGTCAAAGAGGAGGGGGCCTGGCGATTCCTTGGCAATGCGGGAGGAGCAGCCGATCACGTGCCGGCGGCAAGCGCTCCCCATCATCCTCTCTTCTAACAGGATGCTGAAAAAGTCCGCCAGCGGTGTTCTCGCATCGCTCAGAGACTCAACGTACCGAAGCGTACGCCTCGCCTCTTCGCTCGCTGCGGCCTTGCTGGACGGCCTTTTTGAGCATCCTGAGGCTGTTTTGACGTCGGTGCCATAGGGAAGATTCCAACGGCATTTGCGTATGAACGGAGTTTTTCCGCAGCCTGCTAAGATTTGGCGGAGGGAGGGGCGAGCTTCCGCGCAAGCCGCAGGGTAAGCCTCACGATCCAAAGAGCAGGTAGCGAGAAAGTGTGGAATGACCGTCAAGGTTTCCGTTGAGTTATGGTACAGTCTCGATCCCATGAAGGTCTTTATTCTTGGCGTCGGGGCGACGGGATCGTTGCTGGCTAAACTCCTGATTCGTCAGGGTCATCAAGTATTGTGCGGCGACTGTGATCTCGTCCGTGCCCGCGCCTTTCTTGGTGAGCACTCGACCCTGGTGATTCAACAGGTCAATGCTCGAAACCCGCGCAGTATTGTGAAGGCAGCGAAGGGCTGCCATCTCCTTGTGAACGCCTGCCCCGCGGTTTTCAACAAGACGATCCTGCGCGCCGCCCTCCAGTTATGCTCCCACTACATCGATACGGCATCCCGCCTCACTCAGAGCCCCTTTCGGCCTGAGCAATATCGGTTCGACCGCCTGTTCCGGGAGAACAATCGGCTTGCGTTGATTCATGCCGGCGTCGCGCCAGGACTCACGAACCTCTTAGCCATGCAGGCGGCGGACGGACTCGACACCATCGAGAGGGTTCAGGTGCGGCTCTTTGAAGAGACAGCGAGCGACAGCCCGGTCTCACAATGGTCTGCCGACGATTCGTTCGACGAGGCGGTCTCGCGGCCGCGCATCTACCGAAATGGACGATTTGAGTTCGGGGAGCGCTTCGGTGAGCGGGAACTGTTCCGTTTTCCCGCGCCGATCGGGCAAGTCGGCGTATTGTTGGCCGCCCAGGACGAGGTTCTCACGATTCCTCATGTGCTCCGAGTGCGCGAGATGGATGCCAAGATCGGCGGGATCGACATGGAGCGATTGCGCCGCTGGTATCGACGAGGGAAGCTGAACCGATCCCGCGGGTTGGTAGCGGCCCGATTTCCCGCCACGCCGACGCCGTGCGCCATGTCGAAATTGGTGCGGCGGGGCATCTTAAGAAACGAACGTTTCGCGGCGGCGGTATTGGTCTATGGGCGCAAGCGGACAGACTCCTTCATGATCCGGTGGGACGCGCTGTTCCCCTCCCTCTTCGAGCTGCGCCGACGCAGAATCACCTGTTCGCCGGTTGCCTGGAGCGCCGCACAACTCACCGCCCTGTTTGTGAAGCACATGCCGAGCGAACTCTCCGGCGTCTATGTTCCGGAAGCCTTGCCGATTGCGACACGTCGAAACATACTGCGCGCGGCTCGTGCGAGCGGCATCCGCCTCACGAGAAAAGTGACGCGGCTCAGCGATTCCGCGAAGAACCGTCATGAATAATGCGGGTTAACCCCTCCGACGAGACCCACGGATCCTAATCTTCGATCTTCGACGGCTCGTGATGAAACGCGGCGACCTTCGGGCGAACGAGATCGGCAAAGTCCTTGTACCGTAGCTTGATCGCGCCGACGTAGGTCCCGGCTTCAAAGACGATGGACTCGTCTTCCGTCAGCAGTTGATCGACGTAGACCTCCACGCCATAGAGATTGCCGAACGGTGGCATCGTTCCCACTTGGCAATCGGGGAACAGATTCGCGCACTCGGCTTCTGTCGCTAATCGGACGTCGCGGGCCTCAAGCACATCTTGCAATCGTTTCAAATCTATGCGCCAGGTTGAGGGGAGCACCGTCATGACGAAGTACTTATCGGCTTTCACCACGACGACTTTGGCCACGAGTTTGCCTGGCACATCCAGTGTCTGTGCCACGTCGTGGGCGGTATAGGCCTTCGGGTGGTTTACCACTTCATAGGGAATCTTGTTGGCATCGAGATAACTCTGGAGTCGTTTCAGTACCGACATGGCCACCTCCATCGCAGATAGACAGAGCACATATACATGCGTGGTTCTTTTACCCATTTTTAAATTAGCAAAGCAAATGCCATGAATGCTTCGCGAGGAGGATCACGCTAATTACGTGAAGAATAGAGGAGTTAGGACGAAGTGCCGCAGAAGGTCGAGAAGCTCCGGATCCGTACTTGTGGCTTTATGGGGCAATCTCGCCATACCCACTGTCCTGATATGCAACGACACAGGGGCAAAGGCCTGGGTGGATCCCTTGGTCGGGAACGTACAGACTCATGATGAAAGCAGAAAGGTCTGCGTGCGAGGTCTGTCCGATCGCAGAAGCGCGAAGATCATTCCCTCCGCTCGATAATCAGCTCCTGCCGAATCTTCCTCTGACATCTCCGCTGTCGCATTTCACCACGGCCTACCATCAGTACCGTGGCAAAAGGCCCCTAGATCGTCTATTCTTCCCCTAAATCGCGAGTTTTCCATGGCATACCTCATGCTGGTTCTTTCGGGGAGTCTTATGACTATGGGGCCAAGAATTTCTAGCAGGGTGCTGAAAAAGTCCATCAGTTTTGTTCTCGCAGCACTCTCGACATCCGGGAAGCGTGAAACGTCGTTCGTGAATTGTGAGCAAGACAGTCAAGACGTGCGTGACAGGCGTGACTCGCAGTTCGAAGTTCCGGGTTCGAAGTTCCGAACGCTTCAGCCTTCAGTCTTCAGCCTGCAGATTACCGCGCCTGTTTCGCTCACGATTTACGAACGATGGGGCGTTGTTCTCCTCGTCGCCGTAACGTTCGCTGGGCTTCTTGCCTGCGAGAGAACTCCCGATCAAGCACCTGAGGCCAAGAAGGCCGTTGTGGCTGACAGGCCAGGAGTGCTCCATCTCACATCCGAAGAACTCGCGCGGACGGTGATCGAGGTCACGCCGGTTGTCCGTGGGCAGTTGCGTGTACCTCGGGAATTTCCCGCCACAGTTCAAGCCAACGAAAATGAACTTGCTGAGGTGACCGCGCTCATCAGGGGCCGGGTGGTGAAGGTCCATGTGGATGTCGGCCAAGACGTGAAGAAAGATGCCTTGCTGGCGATGCTCCACAGTACGGACCTCGGTGTGGCAGAGGGGGCTTATCTGAAATCTGCCGCAAAATTGCACGAAGCGAAACTGGCGTACGAGCGCGCCAGGGACCTGCATGAACAAAAGGTTGTGAGTCTGGCCGAGTTGCAGCGCCGCGAGGCCACGATGAAAACGGCACAAGCCGAAGCGCGTGAGGCGCGGAACCGTCTGGAACTGCTCGGCGTCCCCCGGCAGGAAGTCGAGCGGCTGGATCGCGAGGATACGATCAAGGCCGATGTGCCCCTGCGTGCGCCGTTCGACGGCCGGGTCATCATGCGCAATATCACGAGAGGCGAGGTGGTCGAGACGCAGCAGAAGCTCTTCACCGTCGCGGATCTTTCGGATGTGTGGGTCGTCGGCAACGTGCCGGAGAAGGACGTGCAGTTCATCCGGAAGGACCAGAAGGTCAATGTGATTGTGTCCGCCTATCCCCATGCCATCGTTCCGGGAACGATCACCTACATCGGGGACGTGCTCGATCCGGCAACCCGTACGATGCGCCTTCGAGTGACCGTGTTGAACCCCGATCGGCTGCTGAAACCGGAAATGTTCGCCACCGTCCTCGTCTATGCGGCGCCGACCCCGGATGCGCTGACCGTGCCGCTCGCGGCAGTCCAAAACGGGCCGACCGGTAAGATAGTGTTTGTTCAGCGGGGGACGAACGACTTCGAAGTGCGAACGGTCAAGGTGGGAAGCGAGCAGGGGGAGGTGGTGACGGTGCTGGAGGGGGTGAGCGCCGGCGAGCAGGTCGTGACCAAGGGATCGTTCGTGCTCAAGTCTGAGATGGAACGGCACAAGATCGAGCCGACGCTATGATCGCCTCTCTTCTGGAATTTTCGCTGCGGCAACGGATCCTGGTCCTGGGCCTGGCCTGTCTGTTGTCCGTCGCCGGCGTCTTCGCCTTTCAGTCTATTCCGATCGATGCCTATCCCGACGTGACGAACATCCAGGTGCAGGTGCTGACCGAGGCGCCGGGTCTCTCGCCGGTCGAAGTCGAACGATTCATCACCTATCCGCTCGAACTCCAGATGACCGGCCTGCCAGGTTTAGCGGAGATCCGATCCCTTTCCAAATTCGCCCTCTCCCAGATCACGGTCGTGTTCAACGACGACGTCGATATCTACTTCGCCCGCCAGTTGGTGCTCGAACGGATCATGGCGGCGAAGGAGCGATTGCCAGAGGGGCTCGAGCCAGTGATGGCTCCCGTGAGCACCGGGCTGGGCGAGGTCTATCAATATTATGTGGAAGGGCCGAATGCGACGGCGACCGATCCCAAGATCGTCGAGACGGAGTTGACGGATCAGCGCACGCTCCAGGACTGGGTCCTGCGCCCGCTGCTCAAGAGCGTGCCGGGCGTGATCGATGTGAACGGCATGGGCGGGTTCGTCAAACAGTATCAAGTCCTGGTCGATCCGGCCAAGCTCCGCAAGTTCGACCTGACGCTCCACGATATCTACGACGCGGTGGCGAAGAACAATGCCAATGCCGGCGGCAACGTGCTGGAGCGCCATGCGGAACGCGCGATCGTCCGCGGCCTGGGCCTGATCAAGACCATGAGCGATATCGAGTCCATCATCGTGAAAGAGTCAGGCGGCACGCCGGTCTTCGTTCGTGATGTCGCGGAAGTCCGCATCGGCCACGCCGTTCGCCATGGGGCGGTGGTGCTCAACGGGGAGCGGGAGGTCGTGGCTAGGGACCGTGCTCATGATTCGCGGGGGCAATGCGCGTCAGGTGGTCGAAGCGGTCAAGACCAAGGTGGAAGATCTCCAGCAGAACCACATCCTTCCCGCAGGCACGAAGCTCCTGCCCTTCTACGATCGCATCGAGTTGGTCACGGCGGCGATCAATACGGTGCGGGATGCTTTGATCGAAGGGATCGTGCTGGTGATCTTCGTCTTCTTTTTCTTCCTGGGCCACGTCCGCAGCGCCGTCGTCGTGACGGCCTCGCTCATCGTCACCCCCTTGATCACGTTCATCGTGATGGAGCGGTTCGGGCTCTCGGCCAACTTGATGACACTCGGAGGGCTGGCCATCGCCATCGGCGAGATCGCGGACGGATCGCTGGTCGTGGTGGAAAACGTCTATCGGCACCTGGCGCAGAACCAAGGCGCAACGAGGAAGAGCACGTCGGAGGTGATTCTTCAGGCCACGAAAGAAGTGGGCCGGCCGATCCTGTTCGGCATTCTGATCATCAGCGTCGTGTTTTTGCCGCTCATGACGCTCCACGGCATGGAAGGGAAGATGTTCGCGCCGCTGGCCTACACGCTGGTGATCGCGCTCCTGGCCTCGGTCGTGGTCACGTTGACCCTGTCGCCGGTGCTCGCGTCGCTGATCTTGCGCGGAGACCATCCGGAGGAAACGCGCCTCACGCGCTGGATGAAACAGCGCTATGTGCCGGTGCTCACCTGGACCCTCCAGCATCGCAGTCTCGTGCTCGGCGGCTCGACAGTGATCGTGCTCTGCAGCCTCGCCCTCGTTCCATTCGTGGGACGGGAGTTCATCCCACTCCTTGAAGAAGGCGCTCTGACGCCCCAAGATCGTGCGGCTGCCGAGCGTCTCGCTGCCGGAGTCCATCGAGATGGAGAAACAAGCCCATAAGGCCATGTTGGAGTTTCCCGAAGTGCGGATGGCCGTGAGCAGGATCGGACGAGCCGAAATTGCCGTACGGGCCGGAAGAACTGAACGAGAGCGACCCGATCGTGTCCTTGATGATCGGAGCACATGGAAGACGGCGACAGACTCAGTCGCGATTGACCGATGCCATCCGGAGAAAGCTGGCGGAGATCCCAGGTATTTCCGTGCTGATGAGCCAGCCGATTCAGGAACGGGTGGACGAGCTGATCTCCGGCGTCAGGACGGAATGCGCGATCAAACTGTTCGGAGAGGATCTCGATGTCCTGCACGACAAGGCGGAGGAGATTGCCGCCTTGATGCAGCAGATCAACGGCGTCAAAGATATCAAAGTCGAACAGATCGCCGGCCAGCCCTATCTGACGGTCGACATCGATCGGCAGAAGATTGCCCGCTTCGGCATCAATGTGGCCGACGTGCAGGAGATCATCACCACCGCCATCGGCGGCAAGGCGGCGACCCATGTCTACGAAGGCGAGCGGCGGTTTCAATTGACGCTTCGGTTCCCGGAACTGCAACGCAACAGCATCGGCACCATCGGGGAGATTCGGGTGAAGTCGGCGTCCGGCGCGCTGATCCCGATGAGCGAACTCGCCACGATCGAGATGCGCGAAGGCCCGGCCCGCATCAGCCGCGAACACGTGAAACGTCGCATTTACATCGGCTTCAACGTCGTCGGGCGCGACATCGGCAGCGTCGTGGATGAAGGGCGGAAGAAACTGGCGGAACAGGTGCGCTTGCCCGAAGGGTATACCGTGACGTGGGGCGGAGCCTTCGAGAACATGGAGCGGGCCAACGCGCGGCTGTTGATCGTGGTGCCGATTACGCTGGGGCTCGTGTTCTTTCTGCTCTTCTGGGCCTTTCACTCACTCCGTTACGCGACGTTGATCATCATCAATCTCCCCTTCGCCTTGATCGGGGGCGTCGTGTCTCTCTGGCTGAGCGGGCAATACCTGAGCGTGCCGGCTTCCATCGGCTTTATCGAACTATTCGGCCTTGCGGTGGGGAACGGGATCGTGCTGGTCTCCTATATCAATCAGTTGCGCAATGAAGGCACGCAGATGGACCAGGCTATCGTCAAAGGTTGCGTCCTCCGGCTTCGCCCCGTCGTCATGACGATGATGACGACACTGCTGGGTCTGCTGCCGTTGGTGCTCGCGCAAGGGATCGGTGCCGAAGTGCAGCGGCCGCTCGCGACCGTCGTGATCGGCGGCCTCTTCACCTCAACGGCACTCACGTTGGTGGTCTTGCCGGCCCTGTATCGATGGTTCGCAATAAAAACGTGCTCGCTCGATGCGCGCAGTAAAGGGCAGCCTCGGCCACTCCTTTTAAAGCGGCATAGGGAATTGGAAGGGCCTCGCTCGACGGCCGTAGGCGAAAGCTCCTCACTCCCTTACCTGGTTGGCATTGAAATGGGGAAGCGCTCACATCTGTTGAGCTTCACCATTCGATGGAGTATCGTTCCGGCGAGAAATCGGAGATCTTCTATGCCTGAGCGATTGGATACTCTTGTGCGAGATCGGTTGGCCCGGCAACGGACCGAGTTGGCCAACGAGCGTACGTTGCTGTCGTACATCAGAACTGCGCTGGGGTTTTTCGCCGTTGGAATTCCGGCTGTGTGGTGGCTGGAGGGGCTCGGATTTCAAGCGCTGGGTGTGGCCTCGCTGGCCACGGGCGTGTTGTTCCTAGCGGTCGGGGTTTGGCGATTCGTGACCATCAAAGGGGTGATCGATCGACAACCAGAATAGTGGTCTGGAGGCTCGATCTGCCACATCGAAGGCAGGGCTTCGATTGCGCGCAGCCGGCAGGGTACACCGAACAGGAGGAGATGCTATGAAGCGGAGCTGGATGCTTAAGATGGTAACAGTCGGGTTGGTGAGCGGTCTTCTATTCGGGACTGTGGCCCAAGGACAAGCTGAGCCCACGGCCCAGAGCGGCGATGTGGCGGGTGGCAAGACCTTGTTTGTCAGGTACTGCACCGGTTGTCATGGGCCACAGGGTGAAGGGGATGGGTACAGGTTTCTTCGTGGACCGGATCCGGCTAACCTCACATCACCATCGACCAGAAAAAAATCTGATGCCGACCTGCTCAAGACTATCCATGACGGCAAACCCAACATGCCGCCTTGGGATGTCCGCCTCTCGGAGAAAGAGAGCAGAGACGTGCTGGCCTATGTACGGACCCTCGCCAAGTGAAGCGATGCGGTCGGCATCGTTGTCGCCAGGGTAACCGGGGAGAAGAAAGGGGAGGATGCGGCTGACGAAGGGCGGGCAGCGTCGGTGGCGACATAATGCGATGGTTTCATCGAGCCGTTGGCCTCCGGGACATTCGTCGCGTGCTCCTATGAAACTGCGCCGAAACGGCGCAATGTCGTCGCACGCGTTCTGTTACTGCCACTTGGCACTGTTTCCCGCTATGTCGCCACCGCCGTGCCCATCTCTTCCAGCCGCCGCATGCTTGGAGGGGAAGGATAACGAGCGAGCTTGAAGGACATTATTGTATAGAGAATATCCGCTTGGTCGATGGCCGTGTCGGGCGCGAACAGCATGGACTATCAGGGCTAGAGAAGGGAGCTACCAATCTCAGGGTTTCTTTTTTCCGCCGGAAGATGATGTAATGCCACGCACGGTAGTGCATAGTCGGTTTGTATGTTCCATTTCACACAGAGGAGGGTTCCATGTCGCGAATCAAGGAATTCAGAGCATCGCTTGACAAGAAGTTGGATGCGTTGGAGCACCAGGCGCTGGCGCTGGAGGCGCAATTGACTCAGACAAAGGATCAAGCGATGCTGCGGTTGGAGCAGCGCAAGCAACAGCTGCGGGATCTGCTCAATCAAGTCCAGGCCGACGTGCAGAAGTCGAAGGAGATAGCAGACCAGGCAAAGACTGAGGTGCAGGCCAAGCTCGAACATCTTCAAGTGCAATTGGCCCTCGGCAAAGCAGACACCCGCGATACGTTCGAGGAGCAGAGGACGAAGATTCTCAAGGCCCTGAACGAGTTCGAATCCGTTGCAGAACAGAAACTGAAAGTGGCCACGTTCGAATCGGGCAGG
Organism: uncultured Nitrospiraceae bacterium; assembly: GCA_963821465.1. Lineage (GTDB taxonomy): Bacteria > Nitrospirota > Nitrospiria > Nitrospirales > Nitrospiraceae > Palsa-1315. Next base: position 14,776 of record CAWGDV010000006.1, read on the forward strand.
GTTTGGGAGGATCTCGTGGACCGGACGAGTATGCTCGAAGCCGAGTTTGAGGCGCTCAAGGGCCGGCTTGAGAGCGAGAAAGCCAAGCAGCAAGGCACGCTGGAGTCAAAGAAGCAGGAGCTACTGACCAACTTGGTGTCGTTCAAGGATCAGCTCAAGGCCAAGCGCGTGGCAGTGGAGGCCAAAGCCGATGTTTTTGAGACCGATTTGCGCGAGGGGCTGGACCATATTAAGGCAGGGTTTAGGAAGTTGTTCGAATAGAGGAGAGGGAGGGCAGCCTGTTGGTCTCCTGTGCTCGCGCAACGCGCGGCCTCGGAAGGCCCTCGTTGGACGCGCGCAGTGGGAGACCGAACAGGCCGCCCTCCGAAGAGAGAGATAGAAGAGCCGGAGCAGGAGAGAGGGGTAGGTCGTCCTCCTGCTCGCGGAACGCGCACGATAGGAATGTGCTCGTTCGACGCGCGCAATCGAGGATCGACCAGGCTACCCTTGATATGAAATGGAGATTGGATGCGCGCAGTGAAGGACAACTCGGCTATTCTCTATTAACAGGCTGCGGAAAAACCATTTCGGCACTGCAGAGCTTCGATGGTTCGCCTGTTTAAGCCAAGCCCGGCCTATCTGGTCTGTCTGGTCTATTTGGTCTGTCTCGTGTGTTTGGATGAACGAAACTAACCAGATGAACCAGATAGACCAAATGAACAAAACTGGCTGGCTGATTTTTTCAGCGTCCTGCTAGGTCACAATCATGCCGTTGATTCCAGAGCCGCTACAACACCGTCTCATTCAGCTTCGGCGGGTTCTCCACGAGTATCCGGAACTCAGTGGGCAGGAAGCAAACACCGCCGCCGTGATCTGCAAATTTCTCGATGGGCTGGCCATCAAGTATCGGACTCACGTTGCCGGCCACGGAGTCGTCGCAGACATTCCAGGGCGCGCTGGAGTCCCCTGCGTCGTCTTGCGTGCCGATACGGACGCCCTGCCGATTCAGGAAGACACCGGGTTGGAGTTCGCGTCGGTCCACGACGGTGTCATGCATGCCTGCGGCCATGATGGGCACACCACCATGTTGCTCGGCGCGGCGGCGCTTCTCTCCGAGGAGAAAGACCTGCCGGCTCCCGTGCGATTGATTTTTCAGCCGGCAGAGGAAAAAGGCACCGGCGCGCTGGCCATGATCAAGGCAGGGGCGCTGGATGGCGCGGGCATGATTTTCGGCGGCCATCTCGACCGCCACTATCATCCGGGGGTCATCGTCGTGTCCGAGGGCGCCGTCAATGCGTCGTCGGATAATTTCACGATCGAGATTATCGGGCAGGGCGCACACGGAGCCCGCCCCCATGAAAGCATCGACGCTGTCGTGGTCGGGAGTCTCATGATCATGGCGCTGCAGACGATTGTCTCGCGCGAGGTCGATCCGGCCCGTCCGTCTGTCGTGTCCGTGGGGCAGTTCCATGCGGGGACTGCCCCAAACGTCATCGCAGGACTGGCCAGGCTGGAGGGGACGGTTCGTGCCCAGGATCCTGCTGTCCGGCAACAACTCCTCTCCTCCGTCCGTCGCATTGCCGAATCGATCGCCCAACTGCACGGCGCCAAGATCCAGGTCATCGTGAATGAAGGCACGCCGCCGCTCATCAATCTACCCGAGATGGCCAGCCTGGCGCGCCGCGCGGCAGTCGCGGCGGTGGGGGAGGCCAATGTGTTGCCGCTCAAGACGGCCAACATGGGCGCGGAGGATTTCAGCTACTACATGGAAAACATTCCCGGCGCCTATGTCCGGTTCGGGAGTCAGGTTCCGGGCAAGGAAGGCTTTCCCGCGCACTCCAGCAAATTCGACTTCGACGAAGAGGCCTTAGCTGTCGGCGCGGCCTATTACCAGGCTATTGCCAAGATTGCCGGCCAGCGACTCGGCGAGCAAACGCCCCGTTCCTGACCCAGCAGGGCTGTCATGATTCGGATTAGAGAAGCCCGCGAAGAAGATGTCGGCCAGATTCGCGAGATCTTTCTCGCCGTGTACGGAGCCGACTATCCCCATCATGAGGTGTACGACGAACTCTGGTTGAAGCGGTCCGTCTTCACCGACGACGCGCTGATTCTCGTCGCCGAAGAGAGCGATTCCGGCCGGGTCATCGGTACGGCCTCCGTGCTCTTCGACTTCGGGGCCCATTCCGATCTCGTCGGAGAGTTCGGCCGGCTCGCCGTCCATCCGGACTACCGCCGGTTACAGATCGGCAGGCTGCTCATGGACAAGCGGCTCGAAGCCATTCAGAACCGCTTGCACGTCGGTCTGGTCGTCGCGCGCACCGTGCATCCCTATGCCCAGCAGATCAGCCTCGCGCAGGGGTTCATCCCCACCGGTTTTCTGCCGCTGAAACATTTCTTCCGTCACCGCGAGAGCTTCGCTCTGCTGGCCCGGTATTTCGGCGACGCGCTGGCTTTGCGCCGCAACAATCCACGGATCATTCCTGAGGCCTATGCTTTAGCCAATCTCGTGATGAGCCACCCGCCGCTCACGCCGGATTTCATCGTCGACGAAGATTCCGCGCCGTACCCCGCCGGGGGAGACTACACCATCGAACAGCTGCAGGCCGAAGGCTATCCGGCCTTGCTGCGCATCGAGCGGGGGCGGGTCCGCAATCGGGAAATCTTCGGCCCCATGCGGCTGGATTATGGATTCTTCAAGCTCCAGGCGCGGCAAACCAGTTACTTTCTGGCCCGGTCCGGCGGACACATCGCCGGGGCTGTCGGCTACACGATGGATCCGGTCGAGCATACCGTCCGCGTGTTCGAGCTCATCGCCCTGGCCGACGATGTCGTACGATTTCTTCTCTCCGAGCTGGAATGGAAGTGTCGAGAAGAGATGGGCATCGAATACATCGAGATCGACGTCAGCGCCTATGCCCCCCGGATGCAGCGCACGCTCTTGGAGCTGAATTTTCTGCCGGTCGCCTATGTGCCGGCTATGGTCTTCTATCAAGTGGAACGGCTCGACATCGTGAAGATGGTGCGGTTGAACAAACTGCAAGATCTGGGGCCGCTCGCGCTGACGGAACCGGTGCAGGCCGTCGCCAACGTCGTGATGCGCGGCTTTTCCAGCTGCGTCATTGCGCCGCGCATGGCACAGGCGATCAAGGAGGTCCCGTTGTTTCACGGGATGAACAGCGAACAGGCGACCAGGCTTGCCGGAATTTGCATGGTGCGGGAAGTTCGGGCCGGCGAACGCCTCTTTGTCGAACACGATCCGGCCGACCGTCTCTACATCGTGCTGCAGGGACACGTTGCCATCAGCTGTGGAACCCCTCCGGCCATCATCGGCACCGTCCGCACCGGGGAAACGTGCGGCGAAGTCTCGCTCCTCTCGGCCAGGCCCCACTCCGCCACGGCTACGGCGGAGGGTCAGGTGGAGACGGCAGAACTGCTCCAGCGCGATCTGGCGGATCTCATCCGTCGCCGCCCCGACATCGGCGTCATCATCTACCGCAACCTGGCGGTCGGCCTGGGCGACAAGCTCCTGCGCTCCGGCAATTCACGGCGAGATCAAGGGCTGGCCGAGTCGGAAGTCCTCCATCTGACAGCCGAAGCCGCTGCAGCGAAAAACTAGCAGGATGCTGAAGAAGTCCGCCAGCGGCAGAGACCGTGGCGCGTGAAGCGCGAGGACCGGCTGGTCTCTCTTGTTTATTTGATCTGTTTGGTTTGTTTGGTTGAACGAAACTAACCAGATGAACCGGACAGACCAGATGAACCAGATCAACCCTTGCCCGTCTGGCCAGTCTCGCTTCTCTCGCAAGTCTCGCGCGAAATTCGCCTCACGTTTCACGAGAGACGGGTATTATTCCTGCCATCAGTTCTTCACCCCCGGCTGCTGATCAGAAGGGCTTGTCTCTTGCTTGGGGACTTCGGGCACGGGCTGAGGGGTGTGCGGAGGGTGACGCGGAATGCAGCCGGCCGCGAGACCGACAACGACGACCAATGCTACGACGAAAGTTGGTACAAGGCGCATCATTACGATCCTCCTGTATTAACCATCACGCTTCACGAACGATGCTTCACGGCTCTCGGGGCAGTGCGACGCGCTGAAGTGCGCTCATGGGACCCTGCTTCCGTAGCATCGCAAGCTGCGTAGCGTCTTTCACCAGCAAGGCTCCAGCGAAGCCCAGCGCGTTGATCGAGATCCCCTCGAAAAATTCTTGGGACCGGGGCACCAGCAAGAGCCACTGCCTGGTCACGAGCAGGTTGTACGGAGCGGCAGGCGCAGAGCTTTCAGTTGTCGACTGTGCGGACAAGCCCACGGAACGGAGTAGCGAGTGATAGCAGGCGAGCAACGAGGAGGCGCTGTCCTCCTGTGGGTCGAGCCATGCCGGATTCATCGGCGCACAAGTATGCAGGAAAGGCAAGCTCGGCACTGTTCCGGTGGCACTGGTCATTTTCACGGAGCGCAACAGCGGTTCGATAGGCAGTTGAGAATTTGGAAAAGCGGACAACGGAATCAGTTGCAGATGTTTGTGTCGCTGGCTGGCCCCGGCGACTGGTCCGGCGTTGTAGAACGCTAAACCATCGATCTCAGAGAGGCAGATCAGCAGCGCCGCGCAATCTTCGTGAGTGAGCAACGCCTCTTGAGCCTCGAACGAGCGCGTGACGATTACGAGATGATGATCGACCACATTAAACTTGTTCAGCAAGGCGACATGAGTCGGGGAGAGTTCCGCCACGAACAGGTCGGGATCGTAGGGCAAAAATGGGTCGTCGTTCGGCTGCGCAGCTGTCGTGAGGGCTTTCATGGCAAGGGTCGTCATGACGCGCACCTGAAACGCCACGCCACTCTGATCGATCACCTCCGGCTCTGTGGGGATGGAGAGGATGGCCCCTTGCTTACGGGCATGGGCCGTTCGTTCGAGTAGGGTGGGCCAGAGTGTGCCGGGCTTGAGGAGGGGGGAGGGGTGATTCATGGGTAGGAGTAAGAGTACGGCAAGGGAAAGGGGAATAGCGAGAGGTGAGACGCAAGGGCGAGTGGAAACTTTCTTTACTTCCGGGACGCACGGCCTCAGAAGGAAGGGCAGCCTGGTCGTCCTCCTGCTCGCGGAACGCGCACGATAGGAATGTGCTCGTTCGACGCGCGCAATCGAGGATCGACCAGGCTACCCTTGAAAATGAAGTGGAGGATTGGGATAACGCGCGCAGTGGAAGAACAATCAGCCTCCATCCCTAGAGAGATAACGAGCAAGCTTGGAGGAAGAATGAGTTCTGGGACGCGCGTGGAGAATCGCGAAAGAAGAGAGAGTTGGGTCAATTGAAACGACTCACGGGACAGGGCGTAGCTGTGACCAACTTCTCGTGGAGTCAACCAAGAGCATGTCATCGATTCGGATAACCTCCAGCATGTGAAGTCGTCCTCGTCGTCGAGAGCGCATCGGCAGCTCGCTTGTCATGCCAGGTTCGATCAGCTATAGGATTGGACATGCCTGGTGCACCGAGTACTCCCATCAGCACGAACATTCCACAGCGGATGGACCGTTTACCCTGGTCGCGATGGCATTGGCTGGTGGTGACTGCTCTTGGCGTCACATGGCTGCTGGATGGACTTGAGGTGTCCATCGTCGCCGCACTCGGTCCTGTCCTCACGCATACCACCACGTTGCACCTCACGGAGTCCGAAGTCGGGCTGACCGCGTCAGCCTACTTGGCCGGTTCTGTGTTGGGGGCCATCGTTTTTTCCTATCTCACCGATCGGCAGGGGCGGAAGAAATGGTTCATGATCACGCTCCTGCTCTATCTGGCCGCCACGGTCTTGACAGCAATGTCCTGGGATCTGTGGAGCTTCATGCTCTTTCGCTTCTTGACAGGCGCGGGCATTGGCGGCGAATACGCGGCGATCAATTCCGCCATTGACGAACTGATCCCGGCGCGCTGGCGTGGATATACCAACCTGGCGATCAACGGCAGCTGGTGGCTGGGCACGGCAGCCGGCGCGCTGCTCACTATTGTCTTGCTGAACCCACAAATTATCCCGGAATATCTGGGATGGCGTCTGTGCTTCGGCTTGGGAGCTGTCCTGGGTGTAAGCATCGTGCTTATCCGGCGAATCATTCCGGAAAGTCCCCGCTGGCTCATGACCCATCGGAGGGTGGAGGAAGCGGAAGCGGTGGTCTCCAGCATTGAGGACGAGATCACGCGCGATAATGGACTGACCTCGTTGCCGATTGCCGAAGGCTCGATCACTGTTCATGCCCGGCCACATGTGACATTAGGCACCGTGGCCCGCCAGCTCTTCAACAACTATCCCAGGCGTACGATGCTTGGCATCGTGCTCATGACCACGCAATCGTTTATGTACAACGCGATTTCGTTTACCTACCCCTTCGTCCTCACGAAGTTCTACGACGTGCCAAGCAGCAGCATCGGCTTCTACATCCTGCCGTTCGCGCTCGGCAACTTCCTCGGCCCGCTGTTGCTCGGCCGCTTCTTCGATACCGTCGGCCGTAAGCCGATGATCAGCTTCACCTATGCCGCTGCCGGTTGCCTGCTGGCTGTGACAGGGTATCTGTTTTTGCAAGGCGCGTTCACCTCCGTGACCCAAACGCTGGCCTGGTCGTGCGTATTCTTCTTTGCTTCAGCTGGCGCCAGCGCGGCCTACCTGACCGTCAGCGAGATCTTTCCCCTGGAGATCCGCGCGATGGCCATCGCGTTCTTCTTCGTTGTAGCGCAGGGAGCCGGGATCGTCGCTCCGTGGCTGTACGGCAAACTGATCGAAACGTCCGCCACGAGTATTTTCTACGGCTACTTATTCGGGGCCGGCCTGATGCTCGTGGGCGCGCTCGTCGAACTGTTCTTGGGGGTGAAGGCAGAGGGTCGGTCACTGGAATCCATTGCGACGCCACTTTCGGCGGAAAAGATCTGATGAGCCGAACTGCTAGCCGTCCGAGGCCAGCCGGGCGAACTGGTATGTCATCGCGTTGACTCGCGCCAGATAGTCTCGCACGTCGTGGTCGCCGCACCGTTGGTGAGAGGTCAGCCGGAAGCCGCGCGAGGCATAGGCGTGGCTGGCTCCGGCTCCGCAGAGGTGGATCACGGCGGCCAGATTCTGTTTCTGCCGAAGCGAGACCGCGCCGATCCGTCGGGATCCGACGGCACTCACGACGCGTCGATCGAGCCGCGCCGCAGTCAACTCGATGGCATGGCTCGGTACAACGCGGGTATAGAGGCTGTTGAACCAACAGGAATTCGGGTCGTGCCAGGGGCCGTCTTCGACCACCCGATGATTACGGATGCAGTATCGCGTCGCTTCGTGGAAGGTCCCGTCCGTAATCTGGTACATGCCGACCGCGCTTGATGCCGGTTGGTAGAGCGCCAAAGGATTCCACGTTAGATGCCACCGCCAGTAGGTCCGTGCCACCGGGTTCCCTCCACCCTCAACCTGCGCCAGCGCAGCCAGCAACTCAGGCGTCACGACTGCTGTCGCATGCTTCCGGAAGAGCGATCCATACTGCTTCCACGTTTCGGCGGGATTCTTGTCGAGTGAGTGATCCAAGGGAAAGAGCACTTCGGTCGGCTTGTTGAACGCGTGATAGGTCCAGTTGACGCCGAGCCAGCACAGGAGGAGCGTCGCCAGAATCACGACGGTTCGTACGGTCGGTGGCGAGGCGAGCACGGCCTTTCTGGCTGTACGGAACGTATGCCGACGCGCGCGCCTCTTTCTTCGGCAAACGGCTGTGCACATGCGCTGATTGGGTCGGGGAGCCATAGGATACTATAACCGAAAAAGAGGAGGGATACTGCGCACATAGTTCCAGAGCGATGCGTCCAGGCTTTACCGGGCGGAAGTTTTCTGGAGTTCCCGCAGCCACAGTTTCGCGACCGTGGGGCTTGGGTCAGCCGAGGATCAACACGGCGCCGTTGATTGGGCGGTCAAGAAAACGGTTTCCAGCACCGTTTATTATCTGACCTGGGCAATAGGGGTCAAATTCAATGAACGATCAATAGCTGGTTCGGTTCGTCTGTTGCTACATGTCGGGCCGGTTTTTGGTTTTAGGTCAGGCGCCTATTAACAGGACAGTAGGTGCGGTGAATCGGCCTATTGTGACCGGAGGGCCGGGAAACGGCGACGGATCGGGCGGCTGGGGCGGGTTAGGCGTGGGGGCCGGTTCGGGCAATGGGGGGCCGGGAAACGGCGATGGATCGGGCGGTAACGGTGGGTCGGGCGTGGGAGTCGGTCCGGGCGATGGGCTAGGGGAATCCATGGTCAGCTCGTCCTGCCTGCAACCATCGGCTGTGAGTAAATTCTCTTGATTGGAACGAGGCATGCCCTCAGATTCATCGTGAGCCACCCTTTGAGCACAGAATACGTCAATGCGCAACATACTGACTCTTGCGCGCATTATTCATGAACACTTTTCCTGCAATCGCCGAAGGAATATCTCTCCTCTCGCCTTGTGCCACTTGCCCCTCGCCTGGCCTCCACGCGATTTCGCAACGAACCGTTATAAATAATGCGGGCTAGATTAACGCGACTCCCCAACTTCGCCGTGGCTCAGTGTCCTTCTTGTGGGCCAACTCTATTCATTTCATTAACGAACGTCCGGCTTCCCTTGCGGTGTTCCTCCACCAGGGGGATGGATGCCCTGTCGTTCGGGAATCGACTTGTCAGGATTCGTTGACATGCTCGGATCGAGGTTGGGTGGTTTCACGGAGCCACGGGGATCTCCGCGCCTCTCCGGCGAGTGTTGGATGCCTGGATCTATACGGGACGGGGGGATTGTCGGAGCGCTAGATTCTGACGGTCTCTCGGGAGTGATGCCAGGAGCCGGCTCGCTACCACTCTTGGGAAATTGGCCAGGCGGGAGTACATCGGCGGCAACGGCGAATGCCGGAAGGAGGGTCAGGATTGCAATGGCCACAAGTCGAGGAGCCTTCACGGACCACCATCTGGCAGAGAGTGAGCGGGGAACCCTACTGTATCGATGTTTTAACCACGACATACTCACCTCGTCACCTGTGAGGATGTTGCGTACGCTGTGGAGGCTTGACCTCACTGACGCGTAGTTCCGCACCCCTGATGGGCACAGGAACAGGGAGCGCCTGTTTTGGCCTCCCGGCAATTAGACGAACAAAATTCTTTTCCCGGTTCTGCCGGACAGGTACAGCGCGGGTTCGCGCAAGATTTTTCCGCCATCGTATGCCTCCTTCTTCCGCTCACGGTCATGACACGGTAAATAATTGGGCAAGTTGCGTTGATTGATCATGGGTCACAAGTTTTGCAAATTATGTCTCAATCGAGATGTCCAGTCTGATCAATAGTGCTCACTATCACTATTCATCAGAGGCAAGACCTAACATGGGCTTGGGGAACCTTAACCTCGACCTTAGCCTTCCCGAGGGGATGCGCTCAATGGAGGCCTTTCAGTTCACTCGCTTGGAGACAGGACCTAGCAAGCTTAGAGAAGAATCATAGGCAGCAACGGCAGCCAGCGCACGCAGAATAGGTTGTCCGCCTCTCGGGCGGAGGGCTCCTCAACCCTCTTTGTTGCTCAGCGCTGGGTGAGGTGAGTCGCATACTCCTTGTTGTGATCCGGCAACCGGATCATGTAGCGGCCTCCGGTGCCGAGCGTCACCAGCACCTGTCCATCTCGGCTCAGCCGATCGACTTCAAGAAAGACTTGGCCCCACGAGAGGTCGGAGAGACTGTTCGTCAAGGTATCCAGGTCGCACCCATGCGTGCGTTGGACTGTTCCGAGAATGCGATCGGTGACGGGTGTATGCGAAGTCATGATCAGATCCTCCTTTCCGTGTTCGAATCCTTACTGCAATCTCTGGCGCGACCTCATTCCGGTTACGGCTCTCTTTCCGATCCGGGGTAAACAATGCCGAACTCCTCGTCCGGCATGATGCGTTGCGAAAGCATGGCCAATTCCTCCGCCGCATCGTCCCCCAGACCATAGGCACGCCTTGCCACCATTGTGAGAAACACTCCCATCTCTCTCTTTGCGCCCCATCGATCCCCTCGACTGACCGCGCCACGGATGAGGCTCAGTTCCTGCGCATACGGTGAGAAATCATACCTGGGATATTTATTCGTGAAGTATGTCGTCAGTCTGTGTTCAAGGTCATCCAGCCAGGTGACTGACGGAGCAAGGCGTTCCGTAGGCGCAGCGGTAGCTAGCAAAAAGGATGGAGACTCACCGGCGTGAATGGGAATTGGTGCAAGCACGAAGGAGACAGTTGGCACCAGGATCGGCGCCAAGAAAGGAAGGAGCGCTCGGCGGCTGACAGTCACCATGAGGACCCTCGTTCCAAAAGGCCCGAGTCCGAGCGGTGATGTTCTCCGACAAAGAATCCGGTGTAGGAGTGAGGGGGACTGTGAGAGTTCCGGCGCGCAGGATGACGGACAGGAGCGTGCGGAAGAGACAGCAGCCACCCTCACTGGAACGTCAGTGAGATTATGCTACGCCGATGGAAAGGCTCGGTCAACGGTCCACTAGATCGGCTTGGAAGAGCCAGGTTGCTCGGGATCAGAGGGGGATGGAGGCTGATGATCTTCTGTGCTCGCGCAACGCGCGGCCTCAGAAGGCCCTCGTTGGACGCGCGCAGTGGAAGATCAATCAGCCCCCATCCCTGGAGAGAAACGAACAGGCTTGAAGGGAGCATTTATATCGTTCGATGCGCGCAGTAAAGGAACAGTCTAGCGGCTAATGCCTAATCGGGCGGCCTACGCCCGGGCCTATGATATGGAGGTGCAAATCCCCAGTATCAGGGTTGAGTTCTTCGCAGCTATAACGGTACTATGCCGGTCAGCATACTCAATAACAACTGTGTTCGGTTTCAAGGGGTTTGAGTCACCACGGCCCGCCAAGGGACACGATGTTTGAGCATGGCATTCACGTTGACCAACAGTTTGCGCATGCAGGCCACGAGGGCCACGTTTGGAGCTTTGCCCGCCATCCGCAGCCGCGTGTAAAAGTCTTTGATCACAGGATTGCGCCTGCTGGCCGTCACCGCCGCCATGTAGAGCGCAGTGCGTACGTGAGCGCGACCACCCCAGATGGCGCGGCGCCCCCGCAGCATGCCGCTGTCCCAATTGAGCGGGGCGACCCCGACCAACGCTGCGACTGTTCGAGCTCTTGAGGAAACAGAACGGGATGACCCGTGCTATTGACCGGTCTCGGCGACCAAGTAGGATCAAAGGTTCCGGTGGTGGACCGGATCTGAGGCAGTTTGCCGATCCCGAGTTTGCCGGACAATAGAAATTCAGCAAACCCGCTCGGCGGCGGGATGTTTTTGCCCCACACCGAACGTCTGTGACTTTTGAATAGACAGTGTGCGCTTTGCGAAACGTGACAATCATATCGGCGAGAAGTCTGCCGTCAGATCTTATGCGCTGTGAAAGAAGATGAAAATCTCAATCATCATGCCTGCATATAATGAAGCAGCCACCATTGCCGAGATAATCGGCAGAGTTCGAGCTAAGGTCGTGGGGCTTTCGAAAGAGATCATCGTTGTGGACGACGCGTCCGTCGACGGAACGAGAGATGCTCTGAACGCTTTCCATGAGATGAAAAGATGTGCGAGCGATATTTCATGAACGGAATTGTGGGAAAGGTGCGGCGATTAGAACAGCGCTTGAACATGTAACCGGTGATATTGTCGTTATTCAGGATGCCGACCTGGAGTACGATCCGGAAGATCTCCCGCGTCTCATTGACCCAATCACCAGCGGGAAGGCCGACGTTGTGTACGGAAATCGCTTCCATGGAGAGGAGCATCGTGTTTTGTATTTCTGGCATTCTGTCGGGAACGGAATGCTGACACTGGCGTGCAATATGCTGACCAATCTCAACTTGAGCGACATGGAGGTTGGATACAAAGCGTTCCGTACAGATGTCCTCCGCCGTATCCGTCTTCGGTCTGATCGTTTCGGGTTTGAACCGGAGGTTACGGTGAAGGTGGCTAAGCTCGGATCTCGTCTCAATGAAGTGCCGATTTCCTACCATGGTAGGACATATGCCGAGGGCAAGAAAATCACATGGAAGGACGGCATCGCGGCGCTGTGGTGTATTGTGCGGTATCGAGTCGGTGATTGAGAGTTCTGTTCTGCAGTTTTGTCAACGCACCGTAAAATCATGCCGATCGAAGAAGAGGGGTATCCCAGTAGTGAACTGCCATCGTTTAGCAATGCACCCAATTATTACGCAGCGATCTTAGAATACTTTGCTCCGCACCTCGGTGGCCAGGTCTTAGAGATCGGTGCTGGGATTGGAACCTTCTCGCAGTGCCTCCTGAGCTTTCCCCAGATTACAACACTCACCCTTATCGAGCCTGCTAAGAACTTGTTCACGATACTGAGCAAGAAGCTCTCAGAAAATTCGAAAGTACGGCTCGTGAATGGGAACTTGCAAAGTGTCGCCAGTTCCCTCTCGTGTGATTCGGTGGTATTGATCAATGTGCTGGAGCATGTTGAGAATGACGAGGAACTCTTGAGTACGATTCATCAGGTCCTCAAGCCAGGAGGAACTGTGTTACTGTTTGTGCCGGCAGTACCAGGCATTTATGGGTCTCTCGATGAAGAGTTTGGGCACATCCGAAGATATCGGAAGGGCGAATTGGGTTCATTGCTGACAGAGGTGGGCTTTCAGGTCGGATGCCTTCGGTACTTTAATCTTCCAGGGATTTTTAGTTGGTTTGTCGTTGGGAAAATCTTCAAGTGTAAAACGTTGAATCCAGGGAGCGTCTGGCTGTACGACCGATTGCTCATGAGTTGGATTCCAAGATGCGAGCGCATATGGGAGCCAGTGTTGGGACAAAGCGTGCTTGCGGTTTGTACAAAGCCTCTCAAGGGAAATAGGTAGAATTCGCCGTGGTGTCAGCGCTTTCCCCATGCATCTCATTCGTGTTGCTTCTATTGATGAGCCGTGCATCCGGTTGCTCGTGGAGAGAGTCGATTTTGGCGGCGGCCGTTGTTTGGGGACTCTTGCTGACAATCATCACGGAAGTGTTGTCTGTCTTGGGTGCACTGTCCTATCCGACGGTTCTCGCTTCTTGGCTATTATGTGGTGCGGCGCTGGCGGTTCTTTACCTGTGGTTTTTCAAGGACAAAGGGCGCATGTCAGTGAGCGTTCACTCTATGGCTGGTGCACCGCTTTTAGTGGTGTTGCCGATTGCCCTCGTCGTCTCTATCACTGGGCTCATCGCCTTCGTTGCTCCTCCGAATACGTATGACTCGATGACGTATCACCTGGGTAGGGTTGTGCATTGGGTCCAAAATCATAGCGTGCAACACTATCCTACCAACATCGATCGGCAGCTATTTATGTCTCCGTGGGCGGAGTTTGCGGTAATGCATTTCTATGTTTTAAGCGGAGGAGACCGCCTGTCTAATGGTGTTCAGTGGTTCAGTATGTTGGGCAGCCTTACGGGTGTGTCACTGATTGCGAAACAGCTTGGTGGGAGCAAGGAGAGCCAAATGCTTGCCGCGCTTATCGCTGCGTGTCTTCCCATGGGTATCCTGCAAGCGTCCAGTACCCAAACTGATTACGTGGTCACTCTGTGGTTGGTATGCTTGACTCATTTTGTGCTTCGGCTCTTAGAAGTGTCGGAGGGGCGTTTGCCCATTGGAACTCAATCGAGCTTAGCTGGGCTCAGTCTTGGCCTATCGCTCCTCACAAAGCCAACAGCCTACCTTTTTGCCGCCCCGTTTTTGGTTTGGCTTTCCCTCTCCTTGGTTCGGAGGTGGGGAGTGAGATCAGTCAAGATCGTGCTTGCCATATCTGTGATAGCGGTGTTGATGAACCTTGGGCACTACATCCGGAACCTCGAAGTGTTTGGATCCCCTATAGCCACGCCATCCTCCACTTCACGTTGGACCAATGCCTCACCTGACCGCAGGTTTCTTGCCTCACAATTTATTTCCAACGTCATCAGAAACACGGCCTTAGAAATGGCCACCCCGTTTTATTACGGTAATCGGATCGTAGAGGTCGCGGTTGGAAAATTGGAAATACTACTTCGCCGGGAGGGAGATGATCGAGAGTTTAGATTGCCGCCGCTTCAAAATCACGAAGACTATGCTGGAAACCCGGTTCATCTTCTTCTGATCGTTCTGTGCGGGGCGGCCTTGCTTCGTGCAGCATACCGGGGACATGCGTCGAACATACTATATTATGTCCTGTCATTGTTCACCGGCTATCTCATGCTCTGTTTCTATCTTCAGTGGAATGTTTGGATCACGAGATTTCATTTGCCTCTCTTTGTACTTTGGGCTGCTGCTATTGCTACCACTCTGAACAGTACCGTCTTCGCTCGATTGCGAACATTCGGTATCGTTCTCCTCGTTGTCACATCCCAATTCACGCTTTTCTATAACGAGTCACGACCGGTACTCGGAATAAAAAGCATATTGACGATGCCGAGATTAGATCAGTACTTCCGCAACAGGCCTGACCTTCAGGCTCCATACACCTATGCTGCCACTATGGTTCGGGACAAGAAATGTGCTGAGGTAGGCTTGTGGTTGGAGGACAACTCCTGGGAATATCCTTTGTGGTTCTTGCTAAACGCGGGGGGGACCGATAGCATGCGAGTTGAGCACGTTCACGTAAGTAATGAATCTTCCAGGGCTTCTTTGTGCGGAGGTGCAAACAGCTTTGTTCCCTGTGCTCTCGTAGTCGTGGCGACGATTGAAGACCCAGGTCAGATTCTTGAAGCGCCAGGTCAGCTTACAGAGGCAGATAGAACATACTCGAGAATATGGAGCAACAGCGCAATGGCACTACCACCCCTTCTACGCACGAAGTATAGAAGAGTAGCTGTGTATGAGTTGGAAAAGAATCAAACGTAATTTTGATTATTGCCGATCAAATTGAATGGTGGGCAGTAGATATAGAGTCATGTCTTGTAATCCAACATTGCGAAGACTGTCCGCGCGCGGCTGGCCTTTTATCCAGTTGAGTGAAGATAGAAGTGATCTGAGCTTGTTCGATTTGTCTCCATGAGAGAAAGCCGGGGCGCACATGGCTGAAGTTTTACGCATCAGTACCACCGCACGCAAACAGGTCGTGGATCTGACGGATCAGGTTGAGGCGGTGATCCGGAAGGCGAAGATGCAGGAGGGGCTCTGCTCGCTCTTTATCACTCACACGACTGCCGCATTGACGACGGGGGAGGTCGGGGAGGGAACGGAGCAGGATTTTCTTCAAGTGGTGGAGCAGATGATTCCGAGCATTCACTTCCGGCACGCCCATGATCCTTCGCATGCATGGTCCCACATGGCCTCGTCGATCCTGGGGCCGTCTCTCACCATTCCGGTTGCAGCGGGCAAGCTGGTCCTCGGCACCTGGCAATCCGTGATGTTGGTCGAACTCGACGGCCCGCGTGAACGAACCGTGCGCGTGACCTTGGTTCCGTCCTGATTTCAGCCTCCACGCGCGACCTAGCTTGTCCATCTCTTTAAAGTTCCCTGTGTCCCTGGGCTCAGGCCTTTTCGCGAGTGAAATCAAGAACAGATAGGGGGGCAGCTCCTGCAATCCAACATTGCGGAGCCTGTCCGCACACGGCCTTGAGAGGAGAGCCATGAAGCGATTGCATCTTTCATTGGGCATCTTGGATGTGGAGGCGTCTTCGCCGAGCGTGATGGGAAGGAGATGCTCCGGGAGCACGTGACTGCCGTCTCTCCCACGCGCGCGGCGGTCCTTAAACTATTCCAGGCAGATTCCTCTCGTTGACACACCGGAGTGCTGGCGTTAGCCTGCCATTTCTTTTTTCTCCCACCCAAGGAGGCTTCCATGACAACCGTCTCGGAGATTGCGCCGGATGTGTTTCGAATTTCCACGTTCGTGAAGGAATTCGATCTGCAGTTCAATCAGTTTCTGGTGCGCGACGACGAGCCGTTGCTTTTTCATACCGGCCCTCGTGCGATGTTTGCCGCGGTGCGGGACGCCGTGGCGACGTTGCTCAATCCGAATGCCGTCAAATGGATTGGTTTCAGCCATCTTGAAGCGGACGAATGCGGCAGCTTGCGCGAGTGGCAGCAGCTTGCGCCTGAGTCCATGGCCGCGTGTAGTTTGGTGGGCAAGTTGGTGAGCATCGACGATTGTATGGCGGTGCGTCCGGCCAAGGGGATGCAGGACGGGGAGGTGCTGACTACCGGTAAATATCGCTTTCGGTTTCTGCACACGCCCCATGTGCCGCATTGTTGGGAGGCGGGGCTTCTGTTCGAAGAGACCCAGCGCACGCTCTTGTGTTCAGATCTATTTCACCAGAATGGCGAAGTCGAGGCATTGACGCACTTAGACGTGCTGGACCGGTGCCGGCAGGTGCTCGTGGAATATCAGCAGGGGCCGCTGGCCAACTATATGCCGTACTCGACGCTCACGGCGCCGACGCTCCATCGGCTGGCCGGGTTGCAGCCGAAGACGCTCGCGACGATGCACGGCTCAACCTATATCGGGGACGGCTCCCGCGCACTCCGTGATCTGGCCGCCATGTTCAAGGAGGTACTGGGGCCGGTTTCGTAGATCTCGGTTGCTCGCCTCATCCGAACGCGGCCTTGAGAGGAGATCCATGAAGAGATTTGATGTCGCATTGGACGTCTCGGATGTGGAGGCATCTCCGTCGAGAGTGATGTGAAGGAGATGTTCCGAGAGCGCGTAACGGCCGAGCAGCAGGCGGCAGAGATTTGAGAACCCTGACCCTCGACGAGCTATCAACCGGCATAATCCAGTCCGATACGTCCTCGCCTCGTCCGCCTGCGTAGAGGATGCGCTCTTTCAGTTTCCGATCAGATAGTCTGCGAGGTAATGGTCGTCCTTGTGATCAGCTCCCTGCCGCGCCTTGCCAAAGCATGTCGTACCCTAGTTCTTTGGTGTCGGAACACATGGCCGCCAGTGCGGTGAACTTGTTGTTGAAGACTTCGTCCGCATGGGATCGTTCGTGTTCTTCGAACGAGCGCCAATAGGTCACAATGACATAATGGTCGTCGGCGGTTCTGGATTCAGTGAGGGATCCCTCGTTCGACACGAAGCCGGAGAATTTGAACACTTGTCCAGCGAGGAATCCGCCTTTCTCACCTCCGTAGGTGCCTTTGACGACGCTGCAAAGTTCACCGACAGCCAATTCAACGTCCTCGAACGTGACTCCTGGCTTGAGCGTAACGGTGTTGAACAGCATTTTGGCTCCGAAGGGGAGTGTGATAGGACCGAACATGTCATCCTCCTAGCAGGCTGTTGAGAAAGTCCAACCGCGGCGGTTCTTGTTTCTGATCACTCGGCTCGGTGAAGGGCTAGTCAATCTTTCCGGCCGGTCCGGTAATGTATCCATGAATATTGGTGGTGCGGTAGCAAACAAACGGACGCATTAATAGTAATTGTATCGAGTGGCGATGGCAAAGTGAACAGCAAGGATTGCGCGGCGTCAGAGCTCGCTCGCCTCATCCGCGCGCGTGATTGAGAGGAGAGCCATGAATCGATTGCATCTTTCATTGGGCGTCTCGAATGTGGAGGCGTCTCCGCCGAGCGTGATGCGAACGAGGTTCTTTGGGAGCGCGTGAAGTGGATCGATCCGATTGAATCGTGCCACGTCCGCCCAGTCTTCGCCAAATATCGCCTCCAGTGATCCGCCTGGCGGGATGATTCGGCAGTCCCACTCCACCATGGCATCACTGGGGTAACGGACCTCGCAGGGACCGCGATGCTTCTTGGGCGAGTCGGCTTGCGCGGAAACGTGAAAGGCCGCGACCATCAGCACTGCCACGGTAACCAATGTCCTCCGGAGTGACCAGAGCATAGTGGTGGACATGATCGATGTATTTCTGAGCAAGACGGCACCGAATAGATACAGTCGCACCACGCAGGATGCTCAAAATGACATCCCAGCAAGGCCGCAGGGAGACGAGCGACTGAGAACGACACTCGAGGAAAAGCGCGTCTCGGCGCGCAGGGGTCGGGCGGGTGAGAAAAAGGTCATTTTCAGCATCCTGTTACGACCAATACTGCGTTGCTTTGGTGTACCCAAACAATAGGTCCCGCCGTGCCAGGATACCGACGAGCTTGCCGTTCCGAACCACAGGTACCCGTGTGATATAGCGATCCTGGAACAGATTCGCGACATCCTCCAGCTTCATATCCTCGGTAGCAGTCACCGGATGAGTACTCATCATTTCGACGGCCATGACCTTCCGCAGATCCCGCCCATCGATGATCGCCTGAAGCAGATCATACTCGCTTATCAGACCAATCAATGTCCGGTCCTCTTCCACCACCGGCAGGCTGCCGAAGTTACGCTGGGTCATCTGCCGGCTGATGGTCAGGGCATCGGTCCTGGAACCGCAGGTAAAGACCGCGTCCTGCATCAGTTGCCCCACAGTCAAGGTCTTCGGGTCGCAGGCCGTCGCAAGAAATTCCGTTCGTCGCATAGAACTCTCCTTTCTTATCCTGGCAGACTGCTGGGAAACCATGCTGCCACGCAAATGCTTCGCATGGTCCGCCTGTTTGAGGCAAATCCGGTCTGTCTGGTCCATCTGGCCGCATCCGGTTCGATAAGTTTATCCGGTTACGTGCGTTCAACCATCAGGGCTACGTTAGACGGATAGACTTTCAAATGAGCAAGACAGCTGGTGGCCTTTTCAGCGTCATGCACGCCCGGACGCCAGGTAGGCACGTAAAACATCCCGCCTGGCAATGATGCCCACGAGCTTGTCTTTGGCATCCACCACCGGCACGCGAATCAAATCGCTGGCTCTGAACACATGGACCAGCGTCGGGAGCATCGCTTCCGGGTGGATCGAATAGGGGTTAAACGTCATGATATCACTGGCGGTGACGGCACCAAGCTTGTGCCCATCATCCAATGCACCCAGCAGATCATGTTCGCTGACGATGCCTAGGAGCCTATCTTTGGCGTCCACCACCGGCACAGCCCCGAATCCCTCGATCATGAGAGACGCGATGACGTCGCCTTTGGTCTTGAGATGAGCAGACTGCACCTGTTTCTGCATGACCTGTTTGACCATCATCAGGCCAAACTCCTTCTTCGTATCTGTCCTGGCCTTCTTCGTCTTCTTCTTTGTCGGCATGTGTCCCTTCCTCACTTTTCATCTAATAATAATTAATGGCTCATTGACCGATCGCTTCTCCGGACGGTGCAATGCTACCCCGATCTTCCGGAAAGCGGAGATGCACAGTCTTCATCTTTCCCGTTTCCACCGTCACCCCCTTGAGACCCTGCGTCCGATCCGCGTGGATCGCCGTGAGGTGATAAGTGCCTGACGGAAGTTCGACGAACAACCAAGGTCCGTTGACATGGTCGCGGGGAATGTTGATCGAAGGTCCCCCTTTTGCCGACTGAATGGTGACCGCGACTCCAGCCAGAAAGGGCTTCCCTCCCGCAGTGAACACGAGCTTCAGCGAGAAAGGGGGGTACTCGGCGGTACGTTCATCGATCCCAATTCCGGCGCTGAAATACCGGACTCCGTCTGCCCGATAGAGCGGGAGCGAGTCTTTGAAGACCTGACCGTTCACCTGATATTCCAATTCGAGAAACTCCCCGGACTCCCCGATTCGGGCGACCGGTCCCCCCTCCGCTAAGCTCATTCCCCCACAGAAGCTAATCCACAACGCAAGCACCGGAATCAGAATCTGTCTCATAGCACTCCCTCCCCTCTGGCACTCTAACAGGCTGCAAAAAACTACATTGGCACGCAAGACCGGCGGAACGCGAGGGTTGATCTGGTTCATCTGGTCAGTTTAGTTCAACCAAAAAGACCAGATAGACCAAACAAACAAGACAGACTGACGCCAATCTCCACAGTCATTTCTTCGGTGCTGCTGCAAAACGCCGCACTATCCACGAGAACTGGAGTACCGTTTCTCTTCGTAACCCCTTGGAACAGGGCATGATTCTCCTTCTTTATTCCCCAGCGTCACAGGCACATCCAATGCAGAACTGATACCTGGAATGGCCCGTGCGTTATTGGCCTCTTTGAGGAAAGGAGTCTGTCATGCGAATTCTTTGTGCTGTGGATGGGTCTGAATGCTCACAGTGGGGGGTACAAGCACTCGAAGCGCTTGCCGGCCGTGAGCCGGAGACTGTGACGCTGCTCCATGTGGTCGATCCGGCGGCCCTCAGAGCGGGCAGAGGCGGGAACCCCATGGCAGAGAAGCGCGCTCTGGCTGCCATGGAGAAGGCCGGTGGCATCCTCCTCCGCGAGGCGGAGCGATCGGCTCGAGTCGCCCTCGGACAGGCCGCGACCGGCCCTCGCACCATATTCCACCGCACCTTAGCCCATGGTCCTCTCGCCCAGACGATCGTGCGACAGGCACGGCGGGTGAGGGCCGATCTCATCCTCATCGGATCCCGCGGGTTGAGCGACATTCGAGGATTCTTATTGGGAAGCATCTCCCGGCAAGTCGCGTCGATCACCCGCTGCTCCGTCCTCGTCGTGAAACAGCCGATCCCGCAGTTGAGACGAGTGACCCTCGCGGTCGATGATTCAAAACACTCCCGAACCGCCGCTCGATTTCTTCGATCCCGCCTGCTTCCGGATTCCGCCACGACCACCATCCTCTCCTCGGCCGAGAGACCGGTGACCGACTTGGCCGTTCGATATTTATCCAAAGCCCAAGTCGCCGAACTGGAACGACCGGTCGTCGAACGCGCCACGAAACTGGTCACGACATTGCGGGATGAATTCCTGAAAGAAGGCTTCGCCGTCGATACGGACGTGCAGATGGACCACGTCGTAGACACCATCGTCAAACAGGTGGAGGCCACGCATACCGACCTCCTGGTGATCGGGTCGCGCGACTTAACCAAGAGCGAGCGGCTCCATCTCGGCAGCGTCTCGGAGAGTCTCCTGAGACACGCCCCTTGTTCCGTCCTGATCGTGCGAGGCTGGCGTGCCTGACCTCGACAAGCCACACCTCCACCAACTGACGGTTGGTGAAATCTTCACACACCTGGGAACCAGGGAAGGCGGCTTGTCGCCCGAAGAGGCACAGCAGCGGCTCAGTCGGTATGGCCCCAATGTTCTGGAGGAGCCGAGTCACTATTCATTGATTCGAGGGTTCCTCCACCAGTTCACCCACTTCCTGGCCATTTTGCTCTGGATCGCCGTCGCCCTGGCTTTCACGGCAGAATTCATGAAGCCCGGCGAAGGCATGGCCACGCTCGGCTGGGCGATCCTCGGTGTGATCGTCATCAACGCCGTCTTTGCCTTCTTTCAGGAATATAAAGCGGAGCGCGCGGTGCATGCCCTCCATCGCCTCCTCCCTGCCAGGGCATGGGTGCTGCGAAGCAATCAACCGCATGACGTGTCGCGGAACGAAATCGTGCCGGGTGACGTGCTCTTGATCGAGGAGGGAGAGCAGATCCCTGCCGACGCCCGGCTCATCGAAGCTTCCGACATGCGTGTCGACCTCTCCTCTCTCACAGGCGAATCCCAACCGAAGCGGCGGACAGCGGAGCCGGTCATCGATGGACATCTCCAGGACATTCCCAATCTCGTATTCGCCGGTACCCCTGTGCTCTCCGGCAGAGGTCGGGCGGTCGTGTTCGCCACCGGCATGCAGACGGAATTCGGCAAGATCGCCCGCCTCTCCACAAGCGTGGAGACAGGCCTCAGTCCGCTGCAGAAAGAGATCACGAAGGTCACCCATGTGGTCGCCATGCTGTCGGTCGCCATGGGCGGGGTCTTTTTCGTCATCGGCGTCTCCATGGGCTTGGGCTTCTGGATCAGCGCGATCTTCGGGATCGGCATCATCGTGGCGAACGTGCCGGAAGGACTGCTTCCCACTGTGACGCTGGCCTTGGCGTTGGGCAGCCAGCGCATGGCTAAACGCCATGCGCTCATCAAGCAGCTGACATCCGTTGAAACCTTGGGTTGCACCACCGTCATCTGCACGGACAAGACAGGGACGCTGACCGAAAACCGGATGCGCGTGGTTCGTTTCTATATGGACCATCTCGAAGTCGAGGTGCAGAAAAGCTGTTTGGTGATCGCCGGACGCGTGACCAGCGCGATCGAGGCCGAGGAGTATGCGCCGCTCTTCGACGCGATCATCCACTGCCACAATGCCAAGCGCCTGCGGCGGACCGACGGCCGCCCCACCATCACGGGCGATCCAACCGAAGTGGCCCTGGTCGAGTTCGCACTGGATCACGAACTCCTCCAGCAAGAACCGTTGCCCCGAATGGGTGAGCTTCCGTTCGACGCGGACCGGAAGCGCATGTCCACCATCCATTGGCGTGAGGGCCGGCTCGTGGCCTTTGTGAAGGGAGCGCCGGAATCGCTCGTGCCCCTCTGCAGTCAAATGCTCCACCAAGCTGCTCGCTCGCCGATGAGTCAGGAGGACCGCCAGCGCATCATGGCGCAAAGCCGTGCCTTCGCGCACCAGGCCTATCGGGTCCTGGCTGTGGCCATGCGTGACATTGAGCAGGGTGTCGAAAAGCTGGACATCGACCAGGTGGAACAGGACCTCACCTTCCTCGGCCTCGTGGCGATGATAGATCCCCCGCGCCACGAAGTACCGGAGGCCATCGCGCGCTGCCGCCAAGCCGGCGTCCGCACCATCATGATTACCGGCGACCATCCGCTCACGGCCCTGGCCATCGCCCGCCAGATCGGATTGGCGCCGAAAGAGTCCCTCGCCGAACCGGACGGAGACTGTCCCGCGATCGAAGGGCACCAGGTCGAAACGATGAACGACGAGGCGCTGCGTCGGCTCCTTACGCCCACTCGCCCTGACAAGGCTGAGCCGATCTTTGCGCGCATGGCCCCCCGGCACAAGATGCGCGTGGTGTCGGTGCTGAAAGACATGGGCGAAGTGGTGGCCGTCACGGGAGACGGGGTGAACGACGCGCCGGCGCTCAAGAAAGCCGATATCGGCATTGCGATGGGCATCGCCGGAACCGACGTGGCGAAAGAAACGGCGGACATGATTTTGCTCGACGACAACTTTGCGACCATCGTCAACGCCATTGAAGAAGGTCGGGCCGTCTATGCCAATATCCGAAAATTCTCCACTTACGTGCTGGCAAGCAATGTGCCCGAGATCGTCCCCTATCTGGCGTACGGCTTGTTCGGGATTCCGCTGGCGCTCACGGTTCCGCAAATCCTCGCCGTGGATCTGGGGACCGACATGGTTCCGGCCTTGGCCCTGGGTGCCGAAAAGCCCGACGCCGGCATTATGGCAATCCCGCCTCGCCCGCGCACAGAACGGTTGATGAACCTTCCGCTGCTCCTGCGCGCCTATGTCTTCTTGGGCCTGATCGAAGCCGGGATCGCCATGGGCGCATTCTTCTTATTGCTCCTAACACAGGGATGGACTTGGGGCATGCCGCTCGCATGGTCCGACCCGCTCTACAAACAGGCGACCGCCGCTACCTTCGCCGCCATCGTCGTCGCCCAGGTGGCGAACGTGTTCGCCTGCCGCTCAGACCGGGTGTCGCTCTCTCGACTCGGCTTGTTCAGCAATCCATTGCTCCTCTGGGGAATCGCGACAGAACTCGTCGTCCTGGCCTTCATCATTTATACCCCTTGGGGCAACGCAATCTTTGGAACCAGCCCCTTGCCCGCTGGATCTTCGGACCACTCGTGCTGGGCGCCCTTGTGCTGTTATTCGCAGAAGAAATCCGTAAGATCATCGTGAACCGATTCAATACCAGTCGCGCAGGCGAAGTCACACAACGAGCGGGTACATCATGACCAGCAACCCCCAAGACTCGACTCGTGAGGTCCCTGTCACCGAGATCATTCCCCCCGGATCTTCTTCAGCGCCGGCTCGCCATTCATCGAGTGCCTCATCCAACCAACGAGCACCGGCTCCCTACCCCCATGCCCGTGTTTCCTTCACTCAGGACCGGTCCCCGTCCTCTCCGGTTCATCGGCATCGTGACCCTGCTCGCGATCCTAGGGGCAGGTGCCTGGTATTGGTGGACGGCCGGCGCTCCACCGGTCCACTACAAAACAGCGCTGGTCGATCGAGGCCCCATCACCGCGATTGTCACCGCTACCGGCACAGTCAATCCGGTCGTGTCGGTGCAGGTAGGCAGCCAAGTCTCCGGCAAAATTACCCAGCTGATGGCGGACTTCAATTCCGTGGTCACGAAGGGCCAGGTCCTGGCTACGATCGATCCGAAACCGTTCCAAGCGAGGGTGAGTCAGGCCCGCGCATCGCTCAAGAGCGGGCGTGGCAATCTGGCGAAAGCGAAGAACATGGCGAATCAGCGAAAACTCGAATTCGATCGCATGGCAACCCTGCTCCGGCAGCAATTCGTCTCGCAGGCGGATCTCGACCTCGCCGCCACAAACTTCCGCGACGCCCAGGCCCAAGTTGAGGTCGCGCAGGCGCAGGTGGATCAAGCGGTAGCCACATTGGCCTCAGCCGAACTCGATCTCGGCTATAGCACGATCTATTCCCCGGTCAACGGCATCGTGGTGTCTCGCAACGTCGATGTCGGCCAAACCGTTGCCGCCAGTTTCCAAACGCCGATCCTCTTCGTGATCGCCCAGGACTTGACACAGATGCAGGTGAACGCCAACGTGAGCGAATCCGACATCGGCGGGGTCGCGGAAGGGAAGCCGGCCAACTTCCGCGTGGATGCCTATCCCAAACAGTTCTTCGAGGGCACCGTGACGCAGGTGCGCAACGCGCCGATCAGCATCCAGAACGTGGTGACCTACGACGTGGTGATCACGGTGGACAATCGGGAACTCAAGCTTAAGCCCGGGATGACGGCGAACGTGACGATCGTGACGGCCAAGAAAGAAAATCCTCTGCGCGTACCGAATGGGGCCTTGCGCTTCCGGATGCCGGGGATCCCGGTGGACCGCAAGATCACGCAGGTGTGGGTGATGGATCAGGGGAAGCAGGTGCGCCAGACGGCGATCACCACCGGCATCGCCGACTCCCTCTTCACGGAAATCGCCGAGGGGACGCTGAAGGAAGGAGACCAGGTGATCCTGGGGATTGAGACGCCAGAAGAACAAGCCCAGAAGAAGTTGCCACCGGGTTTCGAAGGTGGCCCGAGGATAAGATGAAAAACTGGTCTGTTTGGTCTGTTCCGTCTATCTGGTCTGTCTGGTTGTTAACCAGAAGAACGAGATAGACCAGATAGACGAAATCAACCAGATAGACCAACTACATTATGTCCTTTCTCTGGCTCACCATTCTTTCTGCCCTCCGCATCCTCCGCCGGAATCCGCTGCGCGCCGGGCTGACTATGCTCGGCATCATCATCGGCATCGGCGCTGTCGTGGCAATGGTCAGCTTGGGTCAGGGCGCCACCGCCTCCGTCCAGGCTGAAATCGCCAGCCTCGGCACCAACGTCCTCATCATCGTCCCGGGCGCCACGACCGTCGGTGGCGTGCGGGGCGGACTCGGCTCGATTTCCACGCTCACGGTCGCCGATGCGGAGGACATCCGGACCAAAGTCGGGAGTGTCATGACGGTGATGTACGGCTCGCGATCCGTCTTGCAGGTCATTCACGAGAACAAGAATTGGAGCACCGTCGTCATCGGGACGACACCCGAATTCACCGACATCCGCAGTTGGCCGATTGCCCAAGGCAACTTCTTCACGCAGTCCGATATGGATTCCGCCGCAAAAGTAGTCGTGCTGGGAAAGACCGCGACCCAGAATCTCTTCGAGCCTGGCGAAGAAGTAGTGGGAGCCCAGATTCGCATCAGAAACACCCCGCTTCGTGTGATCGGGATCCTGGCACCGAAGGGTCAATCGATCAGCGGTCAGGACCAAGACGACCTGGTAGTGCTTCCCTTCTCGACGGCTGAACGAAAAGTCCTGGGCACGAAGTTTCTCGGAACCGTCGGGATCATTCTGGTCGCCACGCAGACGCGCTATGAGATCCCTGCCGTCGTTGCAGACATCAAAGAGCTCTTGCGGGCGCGCCATCACATCCCCGCCCAGGAGGATGACGACTTCACCATCCGCACCATGGAAGATATTGCCAACACCATTGCCGGCACGAGCCGGACCATGATGCTCATGCTGATGAGCATTGCCTCGATTTCGCTGATCGTCGGCGGCATCGGCATCATGAATATTCTCTTGGTGTCGGTCACAGAACGGACGAAAGAAATCGGGCTGCGCATGGCCGTCGGCGCGAAGCGCAGGCACATCCTGCTCCAATTTCTGATCGAAGCGATCATTATGACGGCGATCGGCGGTATCGTCGGTGTAGCCGCCGGCATTGGCGGTGCGAAACTGCTAACCACGATGGTCGGCTGGCCGACCATTATCTCTCCGGAAGCCGTCGTCGTTGCGTTTTTGTTTTCCCTGATCGTGGGCGTCTTCTTCGGCCTGTATCCCGCGAACAAAGCGTCGAAGATGAACCCCATCGAGGCGCTGCACTACGAGTGAGGTCCACCGCGAACGTGGCACCCATCGCGCAGAATCAGGACATCGCCAGGCGATTGCGGGAAGTCGCACAGCTCTTGGAGGATCAGGGGGCGAATCGGTTTCGTGTGCAGGCCTATCGCGCGGCGGCGGAGACGATCGAACGCTTGGCGCTTCCCGCCGCAGAGATCGCACAGCAACAGGGCACAGACGGGCTGCAATCGTTGCCGGGCATCGGGGTGAGCCTCGCGCGATCTATTCATACCCTCGTCGTCACCGGGCGACTGCCGATGTTGGATCGCCTGCGCGGCCGCATGGACCCGGTCTCGCTGCTCACGTCCATTCCAGGGATCGGTCCAGGCCTCGCCCATCGGCTGCACGACGAGCTGCATATTGAAACGTTGGAACAGCTCGAAATGGCAGCGCACGACGGACGATTAGCAAACATCGAAGGGGTCGGCCCGAAGAAACTCCAAGGCATCGTCGATTCCCTGACCGCACGACTTGGACGTGTCCGGCAGAGCGCTGGCAGGACGGCCGGGCATCCGACTGCCGAACCTCCGGTGGAAGAACTCCTGGATGTGGACAGGGAATATCGCGAAGCCACCCGGGCCGGCAGACTACAGAAAATTGCGCCGCACCGCTTCAATCCAAAGAAAGAGGCCTGGCTGCCGATCCTCCACACACAACGAGGCACTCGTCACTACAACGCCATGTTCTCAAACACGGCGCTGGCCCATCGCCTGAAGAAAACGCAGGACTGGGTCATCCTGTACTACGACGATTACGAGGGCGAACGCCAGTGCACTGTGATCACCAGCCACCAAGCCCCATTCAGCGGGAAGCGAATCGTACGGGGACGGGAGGAGGACTGTGAGCTGCTACAGCCTTCCTACTATCAGTCTTAATAAGGCCATGAGCGCAGAAGCAACATGATCCGGATGCCGGGACAGAGTCACCAGGGGCCGCTGCCTCCCCTGACGGATGAACAACGGGCGCTGGAGCAGGAACTCCGGTCTCACGTACAAACGCTCGCGGGACAGATCGGCGAACGCAACGTCTTTCACCACGACAGGCTCGTCATGGCGGCGGATTATATTCGGACGACGCTCGCCGGTGCCGGGCATGAGGTTCGCCGGCAAACCTACGAGGTAGGAGGAAAAATCTGTGAGAATATCGAAGCGGAAGTGCGGGGGAGCCGGCGATCGGACGACATCATCGTCATCGGCGCGCATTATGATTCCGTGCAGGGAAGTCCCGGCGCCAACGACAATGCGAGCGGCGTGGCGGCGATGCTCGCCTTGGCTCGCGCATTCGCGAGCACCGCGCCGGCCTGTACGCTGCGATTTGTCGCCTTTACCAACGAGGAGCCGCCGCTCTTTCAAACCGAACATATGGGAAGTCGCGTCTACGCCAAGCGCAGCCGCGAGCGTCGCGAAAAGATTGTCCTCATGCTCAGCCTGGAGACCATCGGGTACTACTCAGATGAACCAGGGAGCCAACACCTCCTCTTTCCGTTGAATCTGATCTACCCCTCTACCGGAAATTTTATTGCCTTCGTCAGCAACGTAGAGAACGGGTTCCTGGTACAGCAGCTCGTGGGATCATTTCGGCAACAGGCCCAATTTCCCTCCGAAGGGGGAGCCTTGTGGGACTTGATTCCCGGCGTCGGTTGGTCCGACCATTGGGCTTTCTGGAAGGAGGGATTCCCGGCAGTGATGGTGACCGACACTGCCCCCTTCCGCTATCCCGCCTACCATTCGCATGCCGACAGGCCCGAGCTCGTTCAGTACGAACGGATGGCGCGCGTTGTCTCAGGCCTGCAGGCTGTCATCGAAGAGATGGCGAATGCACCTCGGTGAAAGAGGGTGAACGAGAGGAACTAGTCAGACTATCCTCGCTCGTTTCCTCTCCCAACCGCTGCACCCGAACGTGACACAGAAAGGGCGGCCTGGGTGAATCCCGAACTGCGCGCGTCGAACGACCACTTTCTGAAGTGGGGGTTCCGCGAGCACGGGATCACCCAGGCCGCCCTTTCATTTCCTATAGTTCGCCCCAGCTCTATTCCTCTGCCTGGACCCCAGGATGATAGGTGCCATACACATATACGGGGATGGACAGGTGGCTGAGATGTTTTTCTACCAGCGGCTTCACTTCCTTCCAGTCGAGCCCGCCCACGCCAGTGGCTAAGCGTGGAAGCGCAACACTCTTGAACTTCTCCGCTTCGATCACCTTGCACAGCGCCTTAAGACAGTGGTTCACGTTCTCGATCGTGGCCCGGCCCGGCTTGGCACCGTGACCGGCAGCAGCCTCCTGAGTAAACAGATTCACAATCCGAACGCCTCCGACGCCGGACCAAGTCCATAACTCACCGGTCTTGGGAGTAAACGTCTGAGAATAGTGCCGAAAGTCCTTGTACATCGCCGGCCAGCGTTCCCTGAGTGCCAAGGCCAACCCGTTTGCAAAGTTGTCGTTCGGTGCGACACCGTGCGCCAGAGCATCCGCCTTGGTCAATAAAATATCCCCTGCCACTTCTTTCAACATGTTACCTCCTCCTCCGTGAGTTAATCATGAATCGCGCATCGTATCACAGAGGGCGAGATGAGTCTCCTCCACGCTCACCATGTGAAACTGTAAAGGTGAAACCCGGTTGAACCCAGGATTGCGCGCGGATGAGGCGGTCTGGAAGCAACATGTCCAGGGTTTTTGTCGATTTATTGTCTCTGCTCTGAACCGTCAAGATCCGCCCCATCTGCTAAACTTGTTTTAGCAAAGGCACTAAGACCTCGGCGCAAAAGGAGTATTGCGATGTGGCTTCGTCTTGGATCAGGGCTCTTGATGGCAGGGATGCTATGGGGATGTACGACGGTGAATGGTATACCGCCGCCTGGCTCTGCGCCATTATTTCAAGCCGATGCACCCGACACCCTCATCTTGCAGGCCCTACAGCGAGAACAAGAAATGCTGCTAAGCACCTGCACACAGGACCAGTCCTGCGATCAGGTGCATTTTACACGTGCGATGATTGCGTTATTCCAGAATGGAGAGGCGGCAACGGCCTCTTTTCAGCAGGCGATTGCCGTCGCGCCGAAAGGTCTATTCGCGGATTCAAGCGGGCACTGGATTCGATTTCTTTCCAACCGGACTTCCCATCCCACTTCCGCCGACGAACCCAATGGGGCGTTAGCGGTGATGAAAGGGCTAGTGCGCTCATGGCTTGAACACCAGCGTGCGGCAAGTGTGTCTGGCCCCTTGCGGGCTGTGGAAACTGCTAAAAACACGGAGCGAGCAGTGCCCACTCTTCAGCGGCGGATTCGTGATCGCGATAAGCGAATCGCAGAATTGACTGATCAGCTCAGCGCCCTGAAGCAGATCGATTTGGAGACGCATAGGCCCAACAAACTGAGTCTGCCGAAAGCTCTATCCAAATAATAGCTTCTCTCGAATACACATCGATCCGTCGTGCGCCGGCGAGCCGAACGGGAAAGGCCACTTGCCCTATCCCGCATGATTCATGAACGCTTCTGCTGCAATCGCCGGTTCCTGACTCAAGCGAGACGGGCGGGACTGGCGAGAGAAGCGCGACTGCAGGGACAGGGCTCATACGTCACGCGAGCCTCGCTCCTCGCG
Source organism: uncultured Nitrospiraceae bacterium (assembly GCA_963821465.1). GTDB lineage: Bacteria > Nitrospirota > Nitrospiria > Nitrospirales > Nitrospiraceae > Palsa-1315. The sequence goes on from CAWGDV010000006.1 coordinate 44,734, forward strand.
CTTGTCGCGCGCGACTCCACCATTTCGCGACGAATCGTCATGAATCATATGGCGAAGGTTTTCACGATGCTGCTGGAGTCGCGCAAATAATCTGAGAGGATGTTATATATCTGTTGCTGTTCACGTGTGTTCCATCGAAAGCGGGGCAGCATTTGGGCGGCGCGCCAGCGTAATTCCTTTTGCTCGCAACGAGCGAGTTCGCCTGCGAGTTTGGCTCTGTAGGGATGCAGCCGTTCCGGGTGGATCACCGAAATCTTTTCGACGGCGTCGGCAGCCCGAGACCGCACGACAGGATTATCGACGGAAAGGCCGGCAAACAGTCCGCGAAGCAGATCCGGCCTGGCGAGCACATGAGGACCGACCTCGTTGGACCGACCGATCGACCGGCGATCACCGCCTTTGAGCTTGCTCAAGATTGAGGATGTGGTCATTTCTGGTGATACCAGTTTAGAGTTGGAAGACCGCGTGCAGCTCAACGATAGAAGTCACGTTCGGCGGAGAAGCCTCCGCATCCGAGATGCCCAAACGAGGGATGAAACCTTTTCATGGCCTCTTCTCAAGGTCACGTGCGATGAAAGCCACAATTGGCTTTGGAGGCCCCCAATCCGAGAGGGGCAAAGTCCAGCAAGGACCCCAGAGGTTCATCCGAGATCCCGTCACTCATCGAGGCTCTGACGAAGAAGGAAGGGCCCATAGAACATGGCGAACAGCAGATAGGCCCCGCTCCAACTACCTGCCGCCACACCCAATACGAAATTAGTCGGGAGATCCGTCATCGGCCCGAATACTCTCAGTACGGCACCCAGGTTGACCAGTATATAGATGAGGACCGTCAGAGGACCCGCGTGCCGGGGGCGCCCCGTATGGCCCAGGCTGGCACGGGTCATCACCGCCAGAGTCATTGCGCCCACTGCGCCGCTGGTAAACGCATGCACCGCATCTTCTTTCGGCAGACCAACCCCGAGAATCGAGCCTCCCAGTATGAGCAGCGACAATGCGAACCAGCCATATCCAAAGTGCAGGATCAACACCAACGGCTCGCGCCATGTGGCCCAGCCGTACCAGCGTGCCAGTCGACCCAGATTGGCCAACCCGGCTGCCACGAATATCCAACCAGTCGCCATGGAGTGCGGCTGAACAATCCAGGATAGAACGGCAAATCCTACGAGCGCGATCGACAGGCCATCGTAACGGGAAAAGGATGCAGGTTGCTCCGCCCTGCCGGATTCAGTCAGAAATTCTCCGGTAAAATTGGGGGTCACGCGCCCGCCGATCAACGCCAGCAACATCATGACCATCGCGAGCGCCATGCGTTCAGGGAGATCCGTCTCCTTCCCGCTCAGGTTGAGCACGTGAAACAGGATATTGGTGCCGGCCAGCAGACTCACCAGCACCCCCATCGGCGCACGATCCCAGCTCTTCGTCGTGGCAATTTCTCGCCAGACCAGCCCTGCCACCGCGACAAGAAACCCCACGTCGACGATGGCGGACACCAGGGGCGTGAACCATGGCATGGCGATCAGCAGACGTCCGGCCAGCCACAAGGTTACGAGCAGCATCAATTCATGTCCTCGAATCGGCGGACGATCGGTCCAGTTGGGAATGGCGGTGAGCAGAAACCCTGTGATCACTGCAGGGAGAAAGCCGAAGACCATCTCATGCACATGCCAATCCCGCGCCGGATAGAGAAAGGTCGATTCGCCGACTCCGGCAAGGACAAGAATCCAGACAGGGACTGCCACACCGGCAAACAGCGCAGCACCAAGAAAAAACGGTCTGAACCCGTATGAAAAGACCGCAGGTCCCTGATAGCTAGGGCTCTCGCTCGCCTGGTCAGTCATAGATAAGATCCTCAATGCTCAACACCTACGAAATGTAACAACGACCAATGTGTTCTGCCTCAAGAAGAGGCGCTTGACCTCAATGCCGATACCGGACATGGGACGGGCTGGCGAGGAGGAATTCATGCCAAGCTACGTGCTGCTAGCGGCCCTGTCAACAGATGGTTAGTCGCACATGGAAGTCATAGTGTGGCGTGCGAATCGCGGGGAGGAGGTGACAATGTCCGTGACACTGTTTTCTTTCCCGGTTGATTGAAGGGTTAGGAGCTAAATGGTTGAACATCGCCTGATTTGCGCAACATCTTGTTCACCTCGTCAAGGTGCAGCTCTTCGCCGACGATCATCTCTCGTGCATATTCTTCCAACAGGACGGACTTTCCCTCGGAGACTTTCAGGAGTTCGTAATAGGAAGCGATGGCAGCCTTCTCGTGCTCCAAGCTTTCCTGCAGGATATCTCCCACATCATGCTTCTCGGTTTCCAAGAGTGTTCCAATTTTCAGCGACGGGTGTCCGCCGAGCAAGGTGACCAGTTCCCCGGCTTTATGCGCATGGGCAAGGCTTTCATCAGCATTACTCTTCAGCCAAGACACGATAGGAATGCGGTTATAGCCATAGATCATGAGAGAGTAATGCGTATAGCGTACGACTCCCGCCAACTCATGCTCCATAATTTTATTGAGAATCCCAACCGCGCGTTGTGTGTCTTGATCGTTCATCTGATGCCTCCTGTTAGCAACACTATTCCCACTGAAGAAGTTGCGAATGGCGCGTCTGCCACGTCCGGCCTTTGCCGCATGGCACAGCACCGTAAGCCATTCGTTGGGAGACCAGTCTACTGGAAAGCCCCATGCGTATCCACCTCGTTCTGTCCTTGGAGTAACCCTTGTCTTTTTCCCGACTCTGCCCTATAGAATGGGCAGAGTCGGAAGCTGAACAATCGTCAGCTTCCGTGACAACCCCTCTCGTAGTTGCGCAGGAGTGCCTGCTATGAAAATGCTGCTGATCGTGTTTCGTCAGTCGATGGTGGAACATATCCATGCCCTACTGAGAGAATACGACGTCAACGCATTTACTGAACTGCACAATGTGGCCGGCAGGGGAGAGACCGGACCCACCGTTCAGTTCCTCCTGTCACCGGGCGCCAACAGCATGATCCTCACTGCGGTATCGGAACCGCTTGCCTATCGCCTCATCGATGGGTTCACTCGCTTGAAAGCGGAGCAGGGGATGCGTCAGCAGGACAATACCTTCCCCCTTCACGTATTTGTCCTTCCCTGTGAGCAAGTAGTCTAGCAGGATGCGGAAAAAGTCCGCCAGCAGGGAGAGGGATGGCCCGGTGAGTCCCCTGTGCTCGCGCAACGCGCGGCCTCGGAAGGACGGGGAAGGGTAACCTGGTCGTCCTCCTGCTCGCGGAACGCGCACGATAGGAATGTGCTCGTTCGACGCGCGCACTCGAGGATCGACCAGGCTACCCTTGAAAAGTAACGAGGAATTGGGAAGACGCGCGCAGTGGAAGATCAATCAGCCCCCATCCCTAGAGAGAGAACGAGCAAGCTTGGAGGGAACATCTATATCGTTCGATGCGCACAGTAAAGAACAGTCTGGCGGCTCCCCTTTAGGGTAGGGCGAAGTGGGGAAAATCGGAAGACCCTCGCCCGGGCTCATGGCACGTCTCGGGAAATCGATTGCGAAGCAATCGGAGGGTGCTCAAAAAGGCCGTCCAGCAAGGCCCTGTCCCTGCAGTCGTGCTTTTCTCGCCAGTCCCGCCCGTCTCGCTTGAGTCAGGGATCGGCGAACGCAGCAGAAACCTTCATGAATCATGTAGGCCGGCACCTCTTCAAGTGCGTCGACGAGAAGTCAACGATCGGCAATGGGCGTTTCGCCTGACTTTCGGTCTATAGACCCTTCCTTCTCGCGGGCATCGCCGTATTCCCATTCATGTATTATAATGGGATGTCGCTGCCCTCGGTTCTACGAATCTGACATCGCTGCACTATACACTCAGAGAGGAGGAACACCATGAGCACGGCAACGGTGGAAATCCCAATTCACCACAATGTCACAACCTTTGTCGGCGCGCCCAGGAAGATGCTGATCGGAGGGAGGTGGCTCGAAGCCGCGTCGGGGAAAACCTTCCCGACCTATAATCCGGCCACGGGTGAAGTTCTGGCCCAAGTGGCCGAAGGGAACAGCGCCGATGTTGACAGCGCGGTCACCGCTGCACGGAAAGCCTTCGAGAGTGGCCCGTGGCGCACGCTGACAGCTTCTGAGCGCGGGCGGCTGATCTGGAAGCTCGCGGACCTTCTCGAATCTCACTTGGAAGAATTCGCCCAACTGGAGTCGCTCGATAATGGGAAGCCAATCGGCGTGGCCCGCGCGGCGGATGTGCCGTTGGCTGTGGACCACTTCCGATACATGGCTGGTTGGGCGACCAAAATCGAAGGCAACACGATCCCTATTTCGGTGCCCTACACGCCCGGCGCCCGGTATCTCTCCTACACGCTACGTGAGCCGGTCGGCGTGGTGGCCCAGATCATCCCATGGAATTTCCCGCTGCTTATGGCGGCCTGGAAACTAGGACCAGCGTTGGCCGCCGGCTGCACCATCGTCCTGAAGCCTGCCGAGCAGACACCGCTGTCCGCTTTACGACTCGGCGAGTTGATCTGTGAAGCGGGATTCCCGGACGGGGTAATCAACATTGTGACCGGGTATGGGGAGACCGCCGGCGCGGCGCTGGCGGCGCACCCGGACGTGGACAAGGTGGCCTTTACTGGCTCCACCGAAGTGGGGAAGCTCATTCTGAGGGCAGCGGCAGGGAATCTCAAGAAAGTATCGCTGGAGCTCGGAGGGAAGTCCCCCAACATCGTGTGCACAGACGCCGATCTGGAGGCGAGCATACCTGGAGTCGCGAGCGCGATCTTTTTTAACCAAGGCCAGTGCTGCTGCGCGGGCTCCCGGCTCTTCGTCGAGAAGGGCATCTTTGACAAGGTGGTGGAGGGCGTGGCTGAGGATGCCAAGAAGATCAAGGTCGGGCCGGGCATGGATCTCGCCACCCAAATGGGCCCACTGGTGTCGGACGAGCAGCAACGGCGGGTGCTCGGCTATCTGGAGTCGGGCCTCTCCGAGGGCGCCAAGGCGGTGGTCGGCGGACGCAAGTTGGGCAACAAGGGCTACTTTGTGGAACCGACCGTGCTGGTCGATACTACGCAGAAGATGAAGATCATGCAGGAGGAAATTTTCGGGCCGGTTGTCTGTGCGGTGCCGTTTACAGACTTGAGCGAGGTGCTCCCTGCGGCGAACGACTCTATCTACGGATTGGCAGCGGCGGTATGGACTCGCGATGTCGGCAAGGCCCACCGCATTGCGGCCGAGCTGCGCGCAGGGTCGGTGTGGATCAACTGCTACAACATCTTCGATGCTGCGCTGCCCTTCGGCGGCTATAAGCAATCCGGGTGGGGCCGCGAGATGGGACACGACGCGCTGGAACTGTACACCGAGGTGAAAGCCGTAACCCTGCGGCTGTGAACGATCGCTGAAAAACGGAAGGAGTGGCGGAAAGAGTACAAGCTAGTCCGTGCGAACAGACGTCGATATGTTGGGCGGCAAGACCTGAACCCGCATTTGCTCTATTATTCAGCGGGAAACTGCTGAGAGCTGCGGTCGTGAGTTTGCTGGATGAGTTGTTGAAGCACGTGAGGCTCTTGTGGGTTGCCGAGCTGAGATAACAGCGATTTCTGAGGAATCAATTATCCATTGTAGCGAAAAGCTCCCGCGTTATATGCTGCCGAAAAAGGGAGCTGGCCTAGCTTGATGTCGGTGTGAAACGCTATGAGTCTCCACCCTTATACGAAAGCGGCCGCTACAACCTCCAGGCTACGGCTCTTAGTTCTTTCGGAGGTTGACGACTGGGATTTTGGCCGGCAAGTGAAAGCCAGCGGGCATGATATTGTCGCCTGGGCTCGCCCTATCTGGAAACGAGGCCCAAAGGGTGGCGCCCTTGGTTATACGATCAGGACCATCATCAGAGCGATGTTGTGCCTATCCAAACCGATACGGACGATTACACCTCGGTTCGATGCCTGGAGATGGCTCGATAAGGAAAAGATCCAGCGCATCACCTCCCCTAACGTAAACTCTCCCACGTTTATTGAATATGTGAAGGGCTTGAATATTGATCTTATCGTGGTCTTTTTCTTCCCTCAGATTTTAAAAACGGCGCTTCTGCAGACTCCTCGGTTAGGAGTATTAAACTGTCATCCTTCACTGCTCCCTCGTTATGGAGGGCCACATCCGGCATTTTGGACGCTCAAGAATGGGGAGTCGGTTACAGGGATTACCGTTCATGTCATGACGGAAAAAATCGATGCAGGGGATATGGTAGCCCAACAAGAACTCATTATTGGAGCGAACGAGAATGCGGGGCAATTGACGCAGCGACAACACCATGCAGCAGCCGCGCTCCTGACAGAAGCCGTCAATGCCATGGCGCAAGGAACCATCAACCCTAAGCCACAAAATATTGCTGAACGGAGCTATTTTGGAAAGAAAAAAGCAGCCGACACTATTCTTGATTGGAACGGGTCCGCGAGACAAATTGCAAACCTCTGGCGCGCAGTACAACCCTATGAACCTCTCACAGCCTGTCTCAATGGCACCACCATCAGGATTTACGATGCGCAACCTCAAGAGGGGCCTCCGTCAGGGAGAGCTCCTGGAGAAATCATGGCCAAGCAATCGGGGAGACTTCTCGTACAGACGGGCAACGGGTATCTCGAAATACGGTCCTATGAAATCGTGCCGTTTCACGGTTGGGTCAATCGTATCCTGCAAGAGTTCATGCTGCCTGTCGGCAGCCGTTTTGACCCTGTTCCGTCAGCGATGGGGCTAGCCCCTAAAGTAGCCTCATGAGCATAGGATCTCGACTAGGCAGAATGACTCGCCGATCTTCGTGTAGGCGTAATCCCGAACAGGCATTGAGAGTTGTGATCGCCCTCCTCTTGGCCATCACCGTGAATGCCACGTCAGCGATCTCGCTGTTGTGGGCTCAAGAGACGCCACGTGTTCCGATGCAGTTGACACAGATGAGCCAGACGCCACGAAAAAATCCATTCCTTGAAGGCGGACAAAAGGTGCACCCTTCGCCAAAGGAGCGAGAGGCGGTCCACCAAATGCTGGCGCTCAAGCCACGTCCAAAGACGCTGAAGGGTGCTGATATCAGATTCCTACAAGAATTGCGCGACAAGGGAACATGGTTTGCTTTCGATCAACGCATGGTGCATGAAATATGGGCAGAGGTGAATGGTATGGAGTGGGATGATTAAGAGGGGTGGCCTGGGTGGTCCCCCGTGCTCACGGAACCCCCACGATGAAGCAGTGGTCGTTCGACGTGCGCAGTTGGGGACCAAGCCAGGCCACCCCTTGAAAGAAGCTAACGAGCGAGCTTGGAAGGATCATTGAGTAAGAAAGGTGCTCGCGCAACGCACGGCCTCAGAAGGATGGGAAGGGTAACCTGGTCGTCCTCCTGCTCGCGGAACGCGCACGATAGGAATGTGCTCGTCCCGTCACAACCGTAACCTCAGCCTGAACTTTCCGCTACCGGCGCGATGTCTTTTTACTTGCCGTCGCGCACGGAGCCGGACGGCTGAGTTCTGCTGGTAATTTCGTCTGCTCGTCTACGCAGGCTGTATCGAGCTGGGCTTGTGTCAGACCCGAAACTAAAGACAGATCGGTTCCATGCAACGTTGCGCGGTGGAGATCTGCCTCGTCGAGTTTCGCACCGGTGAGGTTGGCTCCGGATAGCGTCGCGCCTTGTAGATTGGCCTCTTGGAGGTTGGCATGGGTGAGATTGGCACGGGTGAAGTTCGAATCCGTCAGGTCTGCTGCGACGAGATTGGCCGACTCCATCGTCGCCTCAGTGAATTGTGCGCGATGGAATTGTGCCTTCGGCGCATGAATCTCGCTGAGCTCCGCCTTCGTAAAGATGGCGCCGGTTCCCCTGGCGCCGATCAGCACCGCTTGTGAGAGTCTGGCGTCTCGGAAATCCGCCTGGTCCAGGATGGCTTTGTAGAGAATCGCCATCCGAAGTTTTCCTGACTGTACCTTTGCCTTGATCAACTGCGCTCCTTCTAAATTGGCCCCTTCCAGATCAGCCTGCTGCAAGCCGGCCGAACGGAAGTTTCCGTAGCGCAGGTCCGCCCCACGGAGGATAGCCTCTTGCAGGTTTGTGCCCACCAAACTGGCGTCGTCGAGATAGGCGCTTTCTAAGTCTGCTTCCACCATCTGGGCTCCGTCGAGCCGCGCCCCGTCGAGGAGGGCCCCTTGCAAATTGGCTTGATGGAGGTTGGCCTTGCTCAGGTTGGTTCGGCGGAGGTCGGCTTCCATCAGGTCGGTTCCTTCCAGGATGGCTCGGGAGAGGTTGGCCCCATAGAAGTAGGTGTCGATGAAGGAGGCGTTCGTCAGATCGGCTGAGGTGAGGTCTGCCCCTTCAAAATGGGCCCGTTCGAAGGTGGATTCGTGCAGTTGCGCTCCGGTCAGGACTGCGTCGTAGAGCGCCGCTTCATCGCCGATCGCACGGAACAGATTCGCGTTCGACAATCGTGCGTGCCGGAGATCGGCTCCCGCCAGGTTACTATCTTCCAAGACGGCTCTCGTGAGATCGGCTCCCGCAAGACTCGCTTGTGACAAATTACTCTGGTACAGATTCGCTTGGCGGAGGAGGGCCCCTTCCAATCGTGCCCGCTCAAGGTTGGCCCCGGTGAGTCTCGCGTGACGTAAGTCGGCCTGGCACAAATCCGCGCGTCGATGTTCCGGCTTCTCACGCTGTTCGAGCCACTGTCCATGCGATTCCACGATTGCTTGCAGCTGCTTGGGCGGAACGGGTTTCTTTCGGTACGCGCTCTCGCAGCGGGAGGAGTGACTGCTCGCCTGACTCGGCTCTGCCGCCTGAGCGAGGGTCGTGACGCTGAGGGTCAGCATTGCGATCAACATACTGTGGATGGCACAGACTCCGGCTTGCGTTCTTTTCATTGTGTGTCTCCTTGAGAAAAATTCTCCAGCAGGATGCTGAAAAAGTCCGCCAACGTCGTTCTCGCATCGTTCAGGTCCTCAACGTGGGAATGCCTGAAGGGGTTTTTCCGTTCGCTAAGACCTATTCTATGGGCGAACGGCCCACACGAAGTGCGGTTTGTACCTCCTCGGGCCTTCACTCGCTGCGGCCTTGCTGGATGGCCATTTTGAGCATCCTGCGAGCCGTTCTTGCACGAATACCATTCCTGAAATCATAGTGGGACTTGAATACAAACTGAGTTTTCCGCAGTTTTCCAGAGATGCGGGATTGATTACTATACACATCGGTCCACGGCGCGCGCGAGATCCTGAAGCGGTTGAGAGATCCGCACGTCGTAGGGGTGGTCGCCTTCGAGACTCCGAAGGGAATCGGGCAAGAGGGCTAACTGTGTGGCGGCCCGTTCACGCAATTCTGTTAATTTCTGAACTGGAACGAGGCGGTGGCCTCCTGTCATCACCGGCTGCAAGAGTGGTTCGCCTGGTTGATGATCGTTGTGAACAGTCACGACATCATAATCACATCGTCCATCGTGGGTGTACTGCCGGTAGACTTGTTTGCGGCCGGGCCAGGTGGCTTTCCCTTCCGATCGCTTTCGGCAGGGGCGTCCCGCATACTCTTGGAGTTTGTAGGCACAATCGAGCGACGGTGCATCGGCGGACGTGGTCATGGCGGTACCGACGGCAAAGCTGTCGATCGGTGCTCCGTCGGCGATCAGCCGCTCCAGCCGGTATTCGTCCAGATTGCCGCTTGCCAGGATCCGGGTTTGGGGCAAGCCTCCCTCGTCCAAGATGCGCCGGACTTTTCTCGCATGGTCTGCCAGGTCGCCGCTATCCAACCGCACCGACTTCACCGCGATGCCGTGCTGTTTCAAGCTCGGAGCCAGCGCTACCACTTTGTGTGCCGCCGCCTCCGTGTCGTAGGTATCGATCAAGAGGACTGCGTTTTCCGGCTGCGCCAGAGCGAAATGCTCGAAGGCGGTAGTCTCGTCTTTGTGGGCCTGCACAAAGGAATGGGCCATGGTGCCGTAGATCGGAATGTCATAGGCCATGCCGGCGAGGACCGTCGAGGTTCCGGCAAAGCCGGCCAGATAGCTGGCTCGCGCAGCGAGCAGGCCTGCCTCCGCGCCGTGAGCCCGACGCAATCCAAAATCAATGAGCGGTTTCCCGCCGGCGATCAAGACCGATCGCGCTGCTTTCGAGGCGATGAGCGTCTGAAAGTTGAGCAGATTCATAATCCTGGTTTCGACGAGCTGCGCTTGGGGGAGGGGAGCGGTCACCCGAAGAATCGGCTCATTCGGAAAAAACACCGTTCCTTCCTGCATGGCGTGCACGTCGCCGGAGAATCGCAGGGTTTCCAGATAGTCCAGGCACGATCGACTGAACCGTCCGGTCGATTCGAGCCATTCCAGCTCAGCTTGGCTGACGTGCAGCTGCTCTAAGAAGTCCAGGGCTTGCTCCAGGCCTGCGGCCATTAAGAAGCCACGTTGGGCCGGTAACCTCCTGACAAAAAACTCAAAGACGGCGGTGTCCATCATGCCTTGCTCGACGTAGGTTTGCACCATGGTGAGTTGATAGAGGTCGGTCAGGAGAACGCTGGAGCAGGGGTTCATGCGATGAGGCTTTCCAGACGGGTCGGGATCGCTCCTAATCGAATCATGGCCTCTTCCGCTTTGCGTCCATCCTCCCAGGCCACATTGACGGCCTTGATGGCATCGGTCAGCAAGCAGACGTGGTAGCCGAGCACCCGCGCGTCTTTGACCGTGTTGAGGACGCAATAGTCCGTTGCGATCCCGCCGATGAAGAGTCGTTCGATGCCGGCAGCCTGCAAATGTTTATGCAGGGGCGTATCTTGGAAGGCCGAATAGGCTTCTTTGTCCGGAAGTGTCGCCTTCTGAATGATGGTGGCCGTCTCCGGGACGGGGAACAAGGGAGGCGGCAGAGCGCCGACCGAGCCAGCCACGCAATGGATTGGCCAGGGCCCACCCTGTTCGAGAAAGGAACAATGGTTGGGGGGATGCCAGTCTCGTGAGAGGAAAATCGGCAGGCCGCGGGATTGAAATCGATCGATGTATCCCCGCAGGACCGGAAGGATCTCGTCGCCTCCCTTCACCCCTAAGGCTCCGCCGGGGAGAAAATCGTTCTGGATATCGGCGATCAATAAGGCATCGCCGACATACAGTGGTTCCATTATTGTGCTCATGGCGTTACGACAGTCATAGCAGCAATACGATGCCAGAAGCGTGTGCTAACAGTCAGCGGAAAGACAATTTCAGCACGCAAGACTTTCGATGGTTCGCACGTCTGACGCAGACCCGGTTTGTCTGGTTGATTGAGTTCATTTGGTTAGCGTCTTTCAATCAAACAACCAGATAAACCAAACAGACCGAATGAACAAGACCGGCTGGCGGACTTTTTCGCATCCTGCTAACGCCCCTGCTGGGATAACAGACGTATGTAGGACACCACATCCTGCATCTCTCCGTCCGTTAGCTGGCCTCGCCATGAATGCATGGGGCTGAAGACAACTCCGTGCTCAATGGTTCGTAACAGTTCTTCGTCGGATTTCAGAAAAGACATAAAGCGGTGGAAATTGGCCGGTGGCACCTTGAGCGTTTGCGCGTCCGGTCCATCCCCCCATCCTCCGACACCGTGGCAGGCCTGGCAGTGGCGCTCATACACGGCTTTGCCGCGTGTGGTATCGGCGGGATAATCTTGTGCGCGGACAAACGAATGGAATACCAGACCCGTCAATCCGGCGACGACGATAACTGGGACGATGGTCGACATCAGGCTATGATGGATCGGGCGCATGACAGTCTCCTAGCCAATTTCGGTAAACCCATGTTGTTCGTAAAAGGTGAAAGGTTCCGGCGGAAGAGCATTCGGCAGCCCTACGTTTCACGTTGTACCTCTTACGTCTCACGCGTTACGATCTTCGCATGCAGTCAGCTTTTCTTAGTCGTGTGGGCGACAAACGACGTATAGAGTTGCTGCATCTTGGTGCCGCCGCATTTCGGGCATGTCACGGTGTTCGTTTCATGTTGCTTCAGCGTCAAGACCACCAACGATTCCTTCCCGCAATCCAGACATTTGTAGTCGTACATGGGCATGAAGTACCTCCCCCCTACACTTCTGTGATGATGCGTCCGTTCTCTTTCGTTTCGCCCTCGCTCCATTCGGCGATGGCCTGGGCCAGTTCCGCGAGTCGTTGCGCAGCGCGGCCGTAGACTGTGTCGGGGGCGTACCCCCCATCAAGGTTTCGTTCACCCGCCGGCACACCGGTGAGCAATTCAATGGCCTCTTCTATCCTGTCCACCCCATAGATCGTGAATTGCCCGGATTCCACCGCCTCGACAACGTCGCGCCGCAGGGCAAGGTGTTTGGTGTTGCGGGTGGGAATAATGACGCCTTGTTTTCCGGTCAGCCCCCGCCGTACGCAGGACTCGAAGAATCCCTCGATCTTTTCATTCACGCCGCCGATCGGCTGCACTTCGCCCAGCTGGTTGACCGAGCCGGTTACGGCCAGCCATTGACGAACAGGGAGATCCGCGAGGCTGGACAGGATGGCGGCCAACTCGCCCACTGCGGCGCTGTCACCCTCCACTTCAGAGTAGGTCTGCTCGAAGGTCAGTGAGGCGCTCAACGCAAAGGGATGGACTCCGGCAAACTTGCCGGTAAGGTATCCCGCGAGCGTCATCACACCCTTGCTATGGATGTTGCCTGCGAGTTCCGCTTCGCGTTGAATGTCGATCACCCCTTTGGTGCCGACGGAGGTGCGTGCGGTGATCCTCGTCGGGCGGCCGAAGGCGTAATCTCCGAGTTGGTGTATGGAGAGCCCATTGACCTGGCCCACGACTTCCTTGTCCAGATCCACCATCAAGGTGCCTTCTCGGATCTCATCCTGGACCCACTGCTCCGCCAGATTCGACCGATGGCGCTTGTGCGCGACCGCCGCTTCAACGTCCGCGCGTGTGACGAACGCATGGCCCTCCTTTCTGGCCCAGTAGCCGGCTTCCCGGATGAGGTCGCTAACCAAACTGAGGCGCAACGAGAGCCGGTCGTGCCGATCTGCAAATCGGAACCCCTGCCGGATGACCTCGGCCACGGCATCGACTCCGAAATGCGGAAGCCCTTCCTCCCTACAGAGTTTGGCGATGAAACGTGCGTATTGGCGATCCTGCCGTTCGCTCCGCACCACCTCGGTATCGAAGTCCGCCTTCACCTTAAAGAGCTTCGCGAAATCTTCTTCATAGGCCTGCAGGAGGTGGTAGAGCATCGGAGGCCCGACCATGATAACTTTCACGCTGACGGGAATCGGCTCCGGCCTGAGCCCTGCGGTGGAAAAGCCATAGAACTCGGCGGGGTCTTCGATCTTGACCGCTTCGGTCTTGATCACCCGCTTCAACGCGTCCCAGGAAAAGGGCTGGCGGAGAACATCCATCGCATTGAGGATCAAATATCCTCCGTTGGCGAGCAGGACCGCGCCGGCCCGAATCTCAGTAAAGTCGGTGTACATGACTCCCATCTGGGCTTTCCGCTCGATCTTGCCGATCAGGTTGGTATAGGTGGGGTGGGACTCGTCGATGACTGGTGCTCCTGCCGCTGGGTCATGCTCGACGATGAGATTGATGAGGTATCGGGTCATATCAGGCCGGCGAGGTTCAAACCCTGGAATGTGGATCGCCGGGCCTTCGTGCGGGAGGAAGTCCTTGTAGTGATGAATGATGTCGTGGCGGACCCGTTCGAGATAGCCAGAGATCGCCGGCAAGTCAGCGTAGGCGCGGCGCATCGTCTCATAGCGCCCTTCCAGGAGATTGGCCACCAGTTGGTGGTCCAGCAGGCGCAGCTGGTGTTCGGCTTCTTTTTCGAGGCTGTGGATGCGAACGCGAAACTCACGGATCTCGCCTTCAAGAGTTTTCCGCCGCTCCGTCAGCTCTTGCTGTTCCTGCTCCGTCAGGGCCTCCATTTGTTCGTCCGTCATCGGGTGGCCGTCTTTGAGGGGGACGAGCCCGAACCCTACTGGAGTTTCTTCGAATCCGAACCCTCGCGTCCTGCTCAGTTCCGTCAGATCCTTAAAAAGCCCTTTCTTCTTCAATTCCGTGTCCTCGACGATTTTGGCCTTGGCATCCAGATATTTTTTGCTTTCGAAGGCGAGGGGAATGTCACGCCGCAAACTTTCGATGAAGGCAGCCATCTCCCGCTTGAAGGCACAACCCTGCCCTGCTGGAAACGAAAGACAGAGCGGACGTGACGCTTCCTGAAAGTTGTTCACATAGCACCAGTCGGCTGGGGCTGACGCGCCCTGGGCCATCCGCTTCACCATGTTGCGGACGAGCGTCCCTTTGCCGGTCCCGACCGGACCGGACACATAGAGATTGAAGCCGGGGCCCTTCATGTGCAGGCCGAACTCCAAGGCCTCGACCGCTCGCTCTTGTCCGATGATTTCGTTCAGCGGCTCCAGTTCGCTGGTATCGTCAAACCCTAGCTGTGCCGGATCGACGTCCGGCGACAGCATGGAGATGGGGATCTTGAGTTTTTCGACGGTCATCATGACTCCTAGCGGCTAGGGGAACACTCTATCGTTACACCAAAACTTCACTCGCCCACAAGTCTGGTACAAGCCCGGTCTCTCTGGTTAGTCTCATGCAACCAAACAAACCAGATAGACCGAACAGACCAAATGAACAAGACTGGCTGGCGGACATTTTCAAGCAACCTGCTAGGGGGCGATGGGAGACGGACGATGAACTGTCGTTGCCTGAGGACCCTTCTCGCCCTCTTCCACGTTGAAGGCAACGTCAGTCCCGTCAGTCAATTCCCCAAACGTGAGACCCTGCAGCGCGTGTTTGTGGAAGTACACCTCCCCGCCGCCTTCCTTGAGGATGAAGCCGTATCCTTCTATTGGGAACAGTTTGCAGATCACGCCGCGCAATGGCGGGACCGGAGCGGTGCGCACCTCGGTGCGACCACGTTTCTCGTGGTACTTGCGGAGTTCGATGGCCATGGCGTCGAAGGCGGTTCTGATGGCTTCTTCGAACGTCTTATCTTCCTTACGGGCCGTCATGGTCTGGCGGCCCGGGAGGGTGACGACGATGAGCGCCTCGGCGACGTTGGCCAGTTTTTTGTGGTGGGGATTTTTCGTCAGGGTGACTCGCCCATGAATCAGGTCCTCGTACCTCCGTTGGAGGTCTGCCATGCGGGATTCAATCTCAGTTTTCCACCGCGGGGTCATATCGACATTTCGACTTTCAATTTCCAGTTCCATGTTGACTCCGTTCTTGTTGATTTAGTCTGTTTGGTCGTCTGTCTGGTTTGTTTGGTCTATCTGGTCTGTCTTGTTTTTTGGTTGAACGAAACTAACCAGATGAACCAAATCAACCAGATAAACAAAACAAACCAGATAGACCAGACAGACCGGGCTTGGTTTTCCTGTAGCCTGCTGATGGTTGACATCAGCAAGCGATGTGCCGTCCTTGAACGGAGGCACCGAGTGAGAGGCTAGAGGCTAGAGGGCTTATATTTATTGCCCTCTTGTCCCTTGCCGCGCGCCACTCGCCTATAATTGCAGTGACGCATTTTTCCCCAGTGGTATTCCTGATAGTGAAGCTCAATGCGACAGTGGCAGACCAGGGGCGTGAGGCAGGTGGGCTGACATTTCAAGGTCTTGGTCTTTCCTCTCGCTCCTGGCCCCGTGCCCCCTGCCTGATATCTGGTTGGAACGTGACTTGCGAGACTTAGCTGGTATGGCGACGCTGAGGAAGGATTCTCTTGAACAGTATCTGCGGACTCGCTTCGGTTCCGGTGTCACGTTATTGTCGTACGAGGTGATCGGCAAGGCCAGTTCGAAGGGAGCGCAGAAACAGTATGGCTATGGCACGCCGGTCAAGTTGACGTTCCGCGTTGGCCACCGCGTGCAGTCAGCCGTACTTGAAACCATGAAACCAGGCCCGTTCGGTCATGAGCATCCGGCGGACCGGGCCCAGGCCATCCTCTGGGATTATGATTCCTATGGCCGGCTGCCGCGTCACGTGAAGGCGCTTGACGTTGGCGCTTTTACGGCCGACCAAGAACTCATATCGGTTGCGCCGGCAAGGGAGTTTTTCGTCCTGACTCAATGGACAGAGGGGAGCAGCTATCATCTCGATCTGGAACGATTGGCCAAGGGCGGAAGGCTCCGGATGCAGGATCGAGAGCGGACGAAAGCTCTGGCGCGCTATCTGGCGGAGATCCATACCAGAAAATTGCGCGATCCCGCCCTCTATCGTCGCCGGCTCAGGGAATTGCTCGGCCACGGCGAATGCATCATGGGGCTGACCGACAGTTACCCGGACCGCTATGAGTTCATCACGGCGGACCTCTTGCGCGGAGTCGAAGAAGCCTGTAACCGATGGCGCTGGCGCTTGCACGGGGAGGGCCAGCGTCTGTCGCAAGTCCATGGAGATTTTCATCCCTGGAATGTCTTGTTCCGGAAAGGAACGGATTTTTCAGTGCTCGATCGGTCACGAGGGGAGTGGGGGGAGCCGGCGGACGACGTAACCTCAATGACGGTCAACTACCTGTTTTTCTCACTCTGCCGCTGGGGCACCTTGCAGGGGCCGCTGGAAGTGCTGTTCCGGCTCTTTTGGGATACCTATATGGAGGCCAGCCAGGATCATGCGGTCACAGAGTCGGCTGCTCCCTTCTTTGCGTTTCGAGGGTTAGTCTTGGCGAGCCCTGTATGGTACCCCAAGTTGTCAATCGAGGTGCGCCGGACCATTTTCCGATTTATCGAACATGTGCTCGATGAGCCGCGATTCGACCCGTCGAGGGTGAACGAATATTGCCGGGAGTGAGTGAGCTATTGTCTATTGAGTCATGTGTCCATTGAACAAATCGTCAATGATTCAATCGATGACTTCAAAGGCGTTCGCCATTTGGATCACCGGCCTGCCGGCCTCGGGCAAGAGCACGATTGTCTCTGCCCTGAAGCCGCAGCTCGAAGGGCTCGGATTGACGGTCGAGGTGTTGGAATCCGATGAGGTCCGGCGGGTCATCACACCGACGCCGACCTATTCAGAAGCGGAGCGGGATCTCTTCTATCGTGCCTTGGCATTCACCGGGCAGAAGCTCGTGGCGCATGGTGTGACCGTCGTGTTCGACGCGACGGCCAGCCGCCGGGCCTATCGGGACTTTGCGAAGTCCATGATTCCTCGTTGTATCGAGGTGTCTGTGGAATGTCCCCTCGCGACCTGCATGGAACGGGACTGGAAAGGGACCTATCGAAAGGGCCAGTTGGGCGAATCTCTTACCGTTCCAGGGCTCCAATCTCCCTACGAAGCGCCGATCAACCCGGATCTCCGAATCGACACGACCACCACTCCCTCAGGCGACGCGGCACACCAGATCTTGGACCTGGTCAAAGCGAAATTCCTATAGCAGGATGCTGAAAAACCATTTCGATCCAACGGAATTTCGATGGTATGTACGGCTGCGACAAGTCTGGTCTGTCCGGTTCATCTGGTTTGTTTGGTTTGTCTGGTTGATTTAGTTTATTTGGTTCGCTTCTTTCAACCAAACAACCAGATGAACCAGATAGACCTCATGAACAAGACCGGCTGGCGGACTTTTTCAGCATTCTGCTAATCCTGAGAATCCTTTCCCGCCTTGCTCAGTGCACTCTATGAAGCTGAGCGTCTCACCACTGTTGACTCGGAGGGCCTTGTGAATTTACCCTGTGAAGGCCTACGAACTCGTGGAGCTTTTCGTTATGATGACCTCTATGTCATGTGACCGGCGAGATTTTACACCGGCATCCTTGCTCCGCAATCGACATTTCATGACAGTGCTTCCGGGCTGTTGGCCTCGCCGAGCGCTTCTTGCCGGGGTCCCGACCGAGTCGCGACTCTTTACCACCGAGCCGCACACCCAGCTACTCGGCTTCTGCCACTGGCAGCCACACCGCACAGCAAGTCAGACGGTGGTACTCGTGCACGGTCTTGAGGGCTGCAGCGAATCTCACTATATGCGCGGCATCGCCGCGAAAGCCTATCGCGCGGGATTCAACGTCATCCGGATGAACCAGAGAACCTGTGGCGGGACCGAGCACCTGACGCCGACGCTCTACAACAGCGGCTTGAGTCAGGACTATCGAGCCGTCGTCCATGAATTGGCGCGCGTGGATGGATTAGATCGCATCTGGCTTGTCGGCTATTCGTTGGGAGGGAATCTCGTCCTGAAGGCCGCCGGAGAAGCCGGCTTGTCAGAAGCCGCATTGGCCGGCGCGATCGCGGTCTGCCCGACCATCGATCCGGCGCAATGCGCCAAAGCCTTGGAAGCACCTCGGAATTGGGTCTATCACTATCACTTTTTGACCCAACTCAAAAGGCGCATGCGGCGGAAAGCGGTGCTCTTTCCCGGCAAGTGGGATCTCGCCGGACTTGACCGCATTCGCATCCTCAGTGAATTCGACGACCGCTACACGGCCCCGGATGGGGGGTATGCCAGTGGAGCCGACTACTACAATCGATCAGGCGCACGCCGTGTGCTCGATTCCATCGCCGTCCCCACTCTCATCATCACGGCACAGGATGATCCCTTCATTCCCTACTCCATGTTTACGGTGCCGCTGATTCAGCGCCACCCGAAGATTCGGGTAATCGCGCCTCGCCACGGGGGCCATTGCGGGTTTTTTCACTGGGCACCTAACGGAGAAGATCCCTACTGGGCAGAGAATCGGATTGTGGACTTCCTGCAGGAACAGTCTCGCAGGATAGCCGCGCAAGACACGCGAGACTGACAGGACGGGCGAGGGTTGGATGTCTGAAGTTCGAGATTTTCGGGGCATCGAACTCTGAACTTCGGATCGTATCTGTCGCGCTAGACGTGCCCGTCGCGTGATTGAGAGACGGGCTGGATCTGACTGAGAATCTCCCGCTCCGCATCAAGCCAATCCTCAAGCGCTGATCCATCCCGGTACCCTCGCTCACTGTAGAGCTCATAGGCCCGTTTCGCGATCAAGCTCGGGAGGTCATCGCAGGGCGACAGCGGCAGTACGAGAAATTTCTGCGCCGCCGGCCCTTTGGGCTTCTGCTGCCGGGGAGCCGGTGCTTTCCGGTCCTGTTTTGTCGCGCTAAGACTGACTGACTTCATGTCTGTATCCTTCCTTGGGTTATACACTCATGGGCAGCACGCCCTTCGCGGCAGTGACCGGGAAGGGGACGAATGGATGATCGAGACAGGTCAAGGGAAAGGCCGGTCGCCGGTCGATTCGCCGAAGGGCTTCGGCAATACGTGCCGGCTGGCCCCAGTCGCTCCATATCACGCCGGTCAGTTCGACGACCGCCAGTTTCTCCGGGACGCGCTGCAGCAGATTGGAGGAGAAATTCTTCGCCGGCATGACCCGATAAATCGCCTCGAGGGCGCGTCCCTCCTCCGGCCCTCCGATGGCCTGGCTCAGACGCTCAAATAGCGGCATCATCTCCGGCAGGCATTGCCGGCCCAGCGTCCAGAGCAGGTCCACGTTGGCGGCGAACACCAGCGTGTTCCAGAGCGCTCCTGCCCGTAAGGCGGCATCGGCCTGCGCGGCGTCGGGCTTTTCCAGGAACGAGCGGACCGTCTGCACTGGTTCGCCCGGCAGGTCAGCGATGGAATGGCCAGTCTGAATCCACCCGTAGTCCAGTTCCAGCCGATCAGGGGCGACGCCCAGCATCACCACTCGGTCAGGTCGCGACTCCGCAATCTGGACTGCACGCTGGACCGCGTGGAGGAACCGGTCTTCGGGATAGACGAAATGATCCGACGGGTAGAGCACCACGGTAGCCTGCGGGGCCCTGGCGCGGATATAGGTCAGAGGCAGGAAGACGCCGGCCGCTGTGTCGCGATTGGCCGGCTGAAAGAGAATCGTGCTGCCCCCCCTGCCATCCAGTTGTGCCAGCGCGTCGCGGCGGTGGCCGTGCGCGACCACCGTGACCATGCGATCCGGCGGCGTGAGTCGGCTTGCCCGGTCCAGCGTGTGCTGGAACATGGAGCGCGTGCCGACGAAGGCGCAGTACTGCTTCGGTGTGGGCCGGCCCAACCAGCGATGCACCAACGCCCTCAGTCGCGTGCCTTCACCGCCTGCCAGGATGATCGACCAGAGCTGATCCGATGTGCCGTCAAAATTTATCATTTTTCGCTCTCCCTGACTGTCACATTCAAGACCCACTCACCAAGTTATGCCTGGTCCCACTCCGCGCAGCCATCCGATGTATTGAGGCCCTGCCGGTGGTCGTGCCTGCGCCCGCGCCGACCCAAGGCCATTCTCTCGGTTGGCCAGAATGTCGTGATCCACGCAGTCGCCGCAGTTGACACAGTGCCACAGAGTCATCGGCTTGCCTGCCGCGTCCCGTTCCAAGAGCGACGTGTAGCGGGGAACCAGCAATCCGCCGCAGCGCAGGCAGCACGTATCAGGCGGAGCCCATGCCTTGTTGGGCGATTCCTTCTCCCTGTCTGCTCCCCAACGGGGTGGGTTGGTGGTCAGAGTGGAGGGAGAGGCGTCGCTGGTCGGTGAGAAGGCGGGCAGAGTCACGGCGCCGTTCCGATCTCCCGGAAGTCCTGCCGCACGGAATCTTGGACCTTCGTGAAACACGTCGTACAGTAGGTGTGCGTGAGCGCGAGATCGGACGGATTCACGCCATGGGTCTTGTGATATGTCCACTGTGTGACCCAGAGCTCACGACCAGGGGAAAATCTTGTATCGTCTCGAATGAGCCCGCAGACGCAACAGACGGGGAGCAGCGTCGGTGGGATGAACGTCTCCCTCATCTGAGCGGAAATCGCCATACGAGTGGTTTGCATAATGGTTTCTTCAACAGACATGTGAACACCTCCATGTGTTCGTCGGCGCATTACGGTGTGTGCCGAACAGGCCTGTGAACAGCAATTGACATGCCGCTTGGCTTCGGTGAAGCCATGCCGAGAACTTCTTGTTGATCCAATCGGGGTTTACCTGCGTGAAAGAAGCAGATGTGGGGACCTGGTCCCGACTCCATCCTGGAGCTAAACGCCTCAACATTGATCCCCCCGCTGTCGCACCGTGCAACAGTGAGAGAGGAAGACAGGGAACTACAGTGCTGTGTCGAAGCATAGGGAGACTATACAAGAGAAATCTTGCCTGAGATACTAGGGTTCTTTCTAGTTTAAGAAGGAAACTTTACCAGCAGGATGTCGAATTGACTAACCGGCGATGCTTTCGACAGCTGTGCCGCGTGAATCGTATCTCGTGGGAGGACGGAACTGATCGCTCATGGCGTCTACGGGCAAAGACAATCCCGAGTGTATGCTGCCGGCATGCTATTGGCCATACGCCATAGGCTCTTCTTGGGACGGGATACGAGCGATGATCGAGGAGGACTCCTCTCGGCTGATTTCCGGTATCGACTGTGCGGTGTGCGGAGAGAGTTGCATCACGATCCTGGAATGGGACAGACCCCTGCGGTCAGGGAGGCCGAATCCTTTGAGTAAAATCGTCTGGGGACGTCACCGATCGTGCGGTATTGCTGGAATTGTTCCCAGTTGTTCGAGCTCAGGCGTGCCCGCATTGTCTCAATGATGTCCTGACAATGCTGGTGCAGCGGAGCGGCGACGACCCGCTCCGTTCCGATGCTCTGTGCGGTGTGTTCCAACTGGTTGAGCAAAACCATCGCTCGCCGGTTCATGTACAATACTTGCAGATATGGGGACAGCACGACGATGCCGGGACCGGTCGTCTCTTGTTCCTGATTCACAGCAATTGGCTCCTTCTTCATGTGATGACGTAGTCCACGAAAAGCTCGATGCTGTCGTATGGGATGACGTAGCAACGAACGGCATGAATGCCTCGCTGACAAATGGAAATGTGTCTGTAATGTGCCCGCTCAGGATTCAGGCCGGCATCACGTGGCGAGCCTCGACAGGTTTATGAGGTGCGAGCGAAAGGAGGTAGAGAAATGGATCCGGATGTGTGAGGGTGACGGTACCTTCCCGCGTCAGCCGGTCCACAGCGGCAAAGACTTGGGCCCAGGAGTAGCCTGGCAACAGGGCGGCGAGTTCATCCAGCGAGCAGGTGCCGGCCCGAGCGAGTTGCTGTTGGATGGCCGAGTCGATAGAGTAAGTCTGTGCCATACGATCCTTCCAGTGGAAGCGGTATCTTACCGCTCACCTTATAAGACAAGGACCAGTCCAGGGGAACTAGTGGGACCCCTAGTTTTGGAGAAAGACATTACTAGAGCCTGTACTTGTGGCAATCTCCCTGCTTGTCTGATCTGGAGAAAAGGCCTAGACTCCGGCTCCTGATCAGCCCTTCAGCCGCGGGGGCGCGAGGTGTAACTTCCCGGTGCCGCGGTCCTTGTCATGCCGAGGAGAAGATTCGGTGGCTGCGGCACGAAAGACTCCTAAAAGAACAGCTGCTGCCAAGACCGGCGACAAGCACAAGGGTGCCAAGCGGCAACCTGTGAAAGACACGCTCCCTCCAGCGAAGCCCGCTCCATCGACAGGCCTGCACTCAGAACCGCAGGGTTTTCTGATCGTCGGAATCGGCGCCTCCGCCGGCGGGTTGGAAGCCATGGAAGAGTTCTTCCGCCACATGCCTCCCACCAGCGGGATGGCCTTCGTGGTGGTGTCGCACCAGCATGCGGGCCATGTCAGTCTCCTGCCGAGTCTTGCTCAGTAAATGCACGGCGATGCCGGTGGTGGAGGCCACGGATGGGATGGAGGTGGAGACCAATCGCGTCTATATGGCGCCGGGCGGAACCAATATGGCGATTCTGCACGGCACCCTGCATCTCATGGAGCCGGCCTCGCAGGAGCGAGTGCCGCTGCCCATCGATTATTTCTTCCGTTCGTTGGCGGAGGATCAGAAGCCACGAGCCGTCGGCATCATCCTCTCCGGGACCGGCAGCGACGGTACCGTGGGGTTGAGAGCGATCAAGGCCGAGTCCGGCATGACGATCGCGCAGGAACCGCAGTCGGCAAAGTATCAGGGCATGCCGCGCAGCGCCATCGCCGCCGGGGTGGTCGATGTGGTCAAGCCGCCGAGCCAGATGTCGGAGCCGTTGCTTGCGTATGCGCGGAGCCTCTCGAGACCGACCCTGCCGCTTCCCGAAAGCGACGCATCTCAGACGTTGCGGAAAATCTTCATCCTCTTGCGCGACCGAACCGGGAACGATTTTTCGCTCTATAAAGAAAACACGATTCATCGGCGCATCGAACGCCGGATGAATGTGCATCAGATCGAGAACATGAGACAGTATCTCCGGTTCGTGCTGGCGAATCCGCATGAACTCGATGCGTTGTTCCAGGAGCTGCTCATCGGTGTCACCAGTTTCTTTCGGGACCCGCAGGCCTTCGAGGTCTTCGCGCAGAAGGCGCTGCCAGCTCTTGTAGAGGGCAAGCCCGAGGGCGCGACCCTGCGCCTGTGGGTCGCCGGCTGTTCCACCGGAGAGGAAGCCTATTCGCTCGCCATCCTCATCCGTGAATACCTCACGCAGCAGAAGCTCCGCCTCATTGTCCAGATTTTTGCATCGGATCTCGACAGCAGGGCCATTGAGATGGCGCGCATCGGCCTCTACCCGATCGGCATCGCAGGGGACATCGCCCCGGAGCGCCTGCAGCGGTTCTTTACCAAGGAAGACGGCAGTTATCGGGTTAAGAAGGAGATCCGGGATCTGGTGGTGTTTGCGACGCATAACGTCCTGACCGATGCTCCGTTTACAAAGCTGGATCTTCTCTCCTGCCGCAATCTCCTGATCTATCTGGAAGCCAAGGCACAACAAGAACTCCTGCCGCTGTTCCACTACGCCTTGAAGCCGAACGGCATCTTGTTTCTCGGCTCCTCCGAAACGATCGGCGGGTTCGAAAATCTCTTCACCGTCATCGACCGGAAATGGAAGCTCTTCAGACGGACGGCAGAGACCGGCACATTTCCTCCCCTGGAACGGTTTCCTGGCGGATCGATAACAAGGACCACCGGGGCCCTCGTGGATTTCGGGGCGCCCTTCCTCGCTGCGCGCGCCCGCCTCGATTCCCGATCTGATCCAGCAGCTGTTGGTGTCGCGCTACGCGCCGGCGGCGGTCGTCGTCAACGGTCGGGGCGAGGTCGTCTACATTCACGGGCACACCGGCACCTATCTCGAACCGGCTCCCGGCCCGCCGACACACCATCTGATCGAGATGGCGCGGGAAGGATTGCAGCACGATCTGGCCCTGGCGCTCCATCAGGCGGCCGGCCGGGAAGAAGAAGTCGTGCGCCACGGCGTGACGGTAAAGGCCAACGGCGGCGTCATCCTGGTCAACTTGACCGTCAAGAAAATTGCCGAGCCGGAGTCCCTCCAGGGGTTGTTCCTGGTGACGTTTGAAACGGTGCGCGCGGACAAGCTTGTTGCCAGGAAGGGCGCACCGGCGCGAGCGGCTGCGCCGGTGAAGAAAGGTGAGCCCGGGCTCATGCGGGAACTGGAGTTCACGAAGCAGCGGTTGCAACGGACGATCGAGGAGTTGCAAACCTCCAATGAGGAGCTGAAGTCCACCAACGAGGAACTGCAATCCACCAACGAAGAGCTGCAAAGCACCAATGAGGAACTGGAGACGGCGAAGGAAGAACTGCAATCCCTCAATGAAGAACTGATGACTGTCAATTCCGAACTCCAGGGCAAGCTCGATGCGTTAGCGGATGCGAACGACGATCTGCAGAATCTCTTGAACAGTACCGAGGTCGCCACCATTTTTCTGGACAACGATCTGCGCATCAAGCGGTTCACCGCGGAGGCGAAGCGGGTGAGTAACTTGATCGCCATCGATATCGGGCGCCCGCTCTCGGACATCGTGTCGAAGTTGACCTATGATCGGTTGGTGGAGGATGCGCAGGACGTGCTCCAGACGCTCGTCGTCAAGGAACGGGAAGTCCAGGCCGCCGACGGGAGCTGGTTCTTCATGCGGATACTGCCCTATCGGACCGCCAAGAACACCATCGATGGGCTTGTGCTGACGTTTCTCGACATCACCAAGATAAAGGAGGCGGAGCGGGTCGTCGAAGCCGCGCGTGGCCTTGCCGCCAGCATCGTGGAGACGGTGCGTGAACCCTTGCTCGTGCTGGACGACCAGCTCCGCGTGGTCTTGGCCAACCAGTCTTTCTACCGGGTCTTTCAGGTGACAGCGCGCGAGGTCGAGCAGCAGTTGCTCTACCACCTCTGCAACGGGGCCTGGAACATCCCCGACTTACGCTCCCTGCTGGAAGAGGTTCTGCCCAAGAGCACCTCGTTCGCAGGACTACATCGTGGACAAGACGTTTCCCCACATCGGAAGGAAAGTATTGGCGCTCAATGGCCGTCAACTTGAACGGGACGCAGCGCAACCAGGCCGAATTCTCTTGGCTATGGAAGAGATGAGGGGGCCTGAGGGGAAGGCTGCGGAGTAGGCTGAAGGGGGTAAGGCTCCGCCTTTTTTAAGAAGGACAATGTGATGGCTAAGAAACCAGGCAGATCCACGAAGGTTACGGAGGTCCGTCTGCAGGCGGAAGAACTGCTGCGAGCGACCAAGCGTGACCTCGCCGCCGTTTCGGTCAAGGATGTGCAACAGATCGTGCATGAACTACAAGTTCACCAGATCGAGCTGGAGATGCAGAACGATGAACTGCGCCGGACTCAGCTGGCCCTCGAAACGGCCCGTGACCGCTATCTGGATCTCTACGATTTTTCCCCGGCCAGTCATCTCACACTGGATACGCACGGCACGATTCTGGAGGCCAATCTGAGGGCCGGGACGCTGCTCGGCAGCAACCGGAAGGCACTGCTCGGACAATCACTCGAGCGCTTCATTGCCGCGGAGGACGAGGGCACGTTCCACCGGCATTGTCAGGAGGTCTTGAAGACAGGCACGCGACGCACCTGTGAGGTGCATCTCCGAAATAAGGCCGGCGTCTCGCACTGGGTCCATTTCGAGAGCCTTGCGGTTCACGATGAGGCGGGGCACATTACCCACTGGCGGACGGCGCTGCTCGACATCAGCGATCGCAAACGGGCTGAGCGGGAGCTGGCGATTCACCAGGCACAGCTTGAAGGGATCATCGCGTCGGCGATGGATGCCATCATCACGGTGGATGAGGAGGAGCGCGTGCTGGTCTTCAACCGAGCTGCAGAATCCATGTTTCTCTGCCAAGCCACAGACGTGATCGGACAACCATTCGACCGGCTCATTCCTGAACGGTTTCGACAGGCGCACCGCGGCCATATGAGCGTCTTCGCCCTGACACAAACGACTTCCCGTTCGATGGGGCGACCCGGCATGTTGTTCGGCCTGCGAGCCAATGGAGAGGAATTTCCCGTCGAGGCGTCCATCTCTCATGTCCGGGTCGACGAGAAGAACCTCTTCACTGTCATTTTGCGCGATATCACCGAACGGAAGCAGATGCAAGAAGAGCAATACCGGCTCATCCAGAATCTGGCCCGGTCGCAACAACACTTTCAAGCCCTCTTCAACTGGACTCCCTCCGCTGTCGGGATCAGTACAGTGGCAGAAGGCCGATTACTTGATGTGAATGAGGGGTTTAGCCGGCTGACCGGGTACACGCGAGAGGAACTGATTGGTCGTACGACTTTAGAATTGGGGCTGTGGGCCGATCCATCGGAACGCGCGGTTGTGCTCCGAGAAATTCAGGAACAGGGCCATCTGCACAATCGGGAAGGACAGCTTCGGACCAAGTCTGGAGAGATTCGCACTCTCATGGTCTCCGTCGATTCGATCCAACTCGGGTCCACTCCCTGCCTGATCTATTTGGGCCATGACATTACCGAACGCAAGCGGGCGGAGGAGGCCTTGCGGCTTGCGAAATTCTCGGTGGACCGGGCTGCAGACGCCGTGTACTGGATCGACCCGCAGGCCAAGATCCTGGATGTCAACGAGGCGGCCAGCCTCATGCTGGGCTATTCGAGAGACGAGTTGTGCGCCATGACCGTCCATGACCTGAATCCCGACTTTCAGGCGGACATGTGGCCAGGGTTTTGGGCAGAAACCAAACGGCAAGGGACCATGGTGTTGGAGACGGCCCATCGGGCCAAGAATGGCGAGCTGATCCCCATCGAGGTGAGTGTCAATTATCTGTCCCACGAAGGAAAGGAATACCACTGTGCGTTCGTGCGCGACATCACGGAACGTAAGCGGGCGGTGGACGAACTGCGACGTTCCCAGGCCTTCATCACGTCCGTGGTGGAGAACCTGCCCAACATGATCTTCGTCAAGGATGCAAAGGATCTGAAATTTGTCCGCTTCAACAAAGCCGGCGAAGATCTGCTGGGCTACTCCCGCGAAGCCTTGATCGGCAAGAGCGACTATGATTTGTTCCCGAAAGAGGAAGCGGACTTCTTCACCACAAAAGACCGACAGGTCTTGGAGGCCGGTAGTCTGCTGGACATTCCGGAGGAACCGATCGAGACGAAACATCACGGCCTGCGCATCCTCCATACCAGGAAGATCCCCATTTATGACGAGAAGTTTGAACCGCAATACCTATTGGGCATCTCCGAAGACATCACGGATCGGAAACGGGCGGAGGAGGAACTTCGCGAAAGCGAAGCGCGACTCCAGGACATTCTTGATAACAGCCCGGGGATGGTGTTTCTGAAGGATACCGAGGGCCGCTATCTCCATGTCAATCGCCAGTTCGAAAGAGCGTTCCATATGACTCGCGAGCACGTCGTGGGTAAAACGGACGAGGCTATCTTCGTGCCTGAGCAGGCCGCCGCGTTTCGCGCCAATGATCTCAAGGTATTCCAGGCCGGAGTGCCGCTCGAATTTGAAGAAATCGCCATGCACGACGATGGTCCACACACAAGTATTGTCTCCAAATTTCTGTTGTGCGGTGGAGACGGGAAACCCTATGCCCTGTGCGGTATTACCACTGACATCACCTGGCGGAAGACTATGGAGGAGAGGCTGAGGTCCAGCGACGCCTTTACCCGCGCTGTCCTGGACTCGCTCTCCGCGCATGTCTGCGTGCTGGACAAGGACGGGGTCATCCTCAAGACGAACGACGCCTGGAAAGAGTTCGCCCGTGGCAATTCAGATCGTACGGTCACCGGTATCGATGTCGGACAGAATTACTTGGAGGTGTGCCGGCAGGCGATCGCCGGAGGATGGTCGACAACACAGATTACTCTCAGGGGTATCGAAGCTGTGCTGGCGGGCAGTGCACCGAGTTTTACCCAGGAATATGCCTGTCATTCGCCGGAAGAAAAGCGCTGGTACCTGATGCGGGTGACTCCATTGAAGGGGACGCAGGGCGTCGTGATTTCGCATACGGATATCTCAGACCGGGTCCGGATCGCGCAAACGTTGGAGCAGCATATCCTCCTGCTTCGGGAGAAGCAGAAGGAGCTGGAATCCCTGACGGAGAAGCTGATCAATGCCCAAGAAGAGGAGCGCAAGCGAATCGCGCGCGAACTGCATGACGACTTCAATCAACGACTGGCGGCTCTATCGGTCGAACTGGAGAGCATGGAACGAGCCCCCATCGCCTCACGAAAGCCGATGGTTCGACGACTCGCTGCAATCCGCACTCAGGTCGGGCAGCTCTCCGATGACCTGCACGATTTGGCGTACAGGCTGCACCCTTCCTTGCTCGAGCACGTTGGCTTGGAGGGCGCCATGCGAGACCATGTCGCAGAGTTCACGAAGCGGACCGGGCTGGCCGTGACATATACCGCTCGTGAGGTGCCTAAGACGCTCTCGCCGGAGATTGCCACTAATCTGTTTCGCGTGATGCAGGAGAGTCTGCAGAATGTGTCCAAGCATGCCCAGGCGACCCAGGTCACGGTCAGGCTGAGCGGCTCGCCCAAAGGGATCGGCGTATCGGTGCGCGATAACGGCAAGGGGTTCAACATAGAGAGCATGGGCGCTCGCGTGAAAGGACTCGGTTTGGTGAGCATGCGGGAGCGTACGCGTGGGCTGGGCGGGTTTCTCAGGATCCACTCCTTCGCAAGGGACGGCACGAAGGTCTGTGCCTGGATTCCCCATTTTCAGGAGGGCGCATGAAGAAACCGCGCGTCCTCATGGCCGATGACCATTCGCTGATCCTTGCCGGCTTGCGGAAGCTGGTGGAGAGTGAGTGCGAGGTGGTGGGCACGGTGGAAGATGGGCGGGCGTTGGTTGAGGCGGCGCAGAAGCTGCGGCCGGATCTGATTCTCCTGGATATCTCCATGCCCCTCTTGAACGGTCTCGAAGCGGCCAGGCAACTTCGCACCCTGGTGCCGGGAAGCAAATTGATCTTTCTCACCATGCACGCCAGTCCCACCTATGCGACCGAAGCCTTCCAGGCCGGGGCCTCCGGGTATCTCCTCAAGCGCTCCGCGGCTTCAGAACTCAGCCTGGCGATTGGGTCAGTCCTCCAAGGCCAACACTATCTCACGCCGTCGCTTACGAAAGATGTGCTGGACGCGATTCTCAAGCCATCCACCGGGGAGCGAGGCAAGCCTAAGTCTACGGCGCTCACCGCGCGCCAGCGGGAAGTCTTGCAGCTTGTCGCCGAGGGCCGTAACACGAAGGCGATCGCCACGATCCTCAACGTGTCGGTGAAAACGGTGGAGTTCCATAAGTCCCGTATCATGCAGCAGCTGGGCATTCATACCACTGCCGATCTGACTAAGTATGCGATCACCCATGGCATCACCGGCCTTTAGTCTGGGACGTTAAACGTAAAAGGTAAAACGTGAGACGTGAAACGTAGCTTGTTTCCGGACTAGAGCGTTTCACGTCTTACGTTCCCTCCCCCCTGCCGGCCTCTAGTAGAATTGCCCCTCAAGGCCAGGGTTCTTCCTAGTTCCACCGTCTCCTCAAAGAGGTCTATGATTCCCGTACCCTTTACCCTTGCTTTTCCCGAGAGGAGTACGACGACATATGAAGAAACCACGGATACTCCTGGCCGACGACCACCCAGTAATACTGAACGCGTTATGTGGCTTATTAGAAGAAGATGGAGTGGTTGAGGTGGTGGGCATGGTGACGGACGGTCAGGCACTCGTAGAGGCGGCGCAAAGGCTGAAGCCGGACATTATTATCGCGGATATCTCGATGCCCAAGCTGAACGGCCTCGACGCCACTCGTGCCCTACAGACCACTGTCCCGCAGAGCAAAGTCATCATTCTTTCGGTCCATCGGGAGGCGGTCTACACGTCCTTGGCGTTCCAGGCGGGAGCACGCGGCTACCTTCTCAAGAGAACTAACCTCCGTACAGAACTGTCTCAAGCCCTTCTGCATGTGCTCGCGGGCGATCGCTATATAGGGCTGGGAGTGACAGAGGGGTGTGAGCCTGCTGAGGAGGCCGAGGTTTTGACGAAGGGGGCGAAGTCATAGCAGGCTGCGAGAAAAACCATGCCGGGAGGCGTGACGTTCTATGCTCAGCGCGTCCAGGACAACAGGACAGACCTTCCAGGAAAGTCACGCATGTAAGAGGTTGAGCGATGAAGGAAATGGGGTCGTGATAGAAGAACGAGATGGCCGACAGGAAAACGGGATGCTGCTCACAGTGGAAGAGGAGGCCTCGCTCCGTCTATTGGAACCGCTCTTCGCCCGCCATCTCGACCGCATTCTCGAAGCCCAGGCTCTTCATCTCAAGAGCGATCCCGACCTGGCCTCGTTACTGTCTGACGACCTCGCGGTCGCCCGGTGGAAGCGGTCGCAGCAAGAGTATTTGCTCTCGCTGCTGAACGGGAAGAAGGAGGGATCTATCGGCAGAGAGGGCGCGCAGGCAGCTCAATATCGTGATCCCTTCGGCCTCGGCGAAGGTCGGCAACTCCGGACCGTCGTCCATTTTCTTAATTCCTTTCAGCCGCTGGTGTTCGACGCCTTTAGTCGGACGAAGCTTCACTCATACCACGCGGCTTGGAATGCCTTGCTGAAAGTGATCTTTCGTGACTTTGAGCTGGCGATGAGCGCCTCCCTCAAACAGCGCGATGACTGGGTGGAGGCAGCCAGGCAGGAGGCGAGCGATATGAGGAGGGCTCTGGATCTTGTGCTAAACAAGCAGGTGACCGACGAGGGCCAACGACAGGCCGATCATAGGACGGTCACGAGTCTCCTTAGGACATGGCTTGCGAAGACATCAGAATTGGCGCAAGAGATGGGGACCCCGCTCAATGTGATCCTCGGGCAGGCCGAGTTGCTGCTTGAGCAGACAGAGGACGGGAAATCCCGGGCCGCCCTCCAGAGCATCGTCAGGCAGGTCGAGCGAATAATTCCGCTGCGAGAGCAGCTGTGTTCCCTCGATCATGGCTTCAGGAGTAAGCCCTATGCGCCGGATGTCGATGCAATGGCGGAAGAGTTCCTAGACGGAGCTGTAAACGCCGCTCGCCCCACAGACCCTGCCGCGTGAAGCGAGTGACGCACGACGAGCGGGAAATTCGGGACGGTCGAGATGGGATGGAGCATCATGTCAGGCTAGACCTAACGTGTGACGTTCGGGGTTCGAAGTACCGAAAACTTCGAACCTACTTTTCTCGGTCGTTCTACTTGTCTCGTTTTTTCCGCCTGCTTCATGAGTGAAACGCCAGCACCGGGCAGGGCATGTGGTGTAACACGGCATGAGACACGCTGCCGAGCACAAAGCGGGCGATTCCCTGCCGGCCTCTTGTGCCCATCAGAATCAGATCCGATCGCAGGGTGGTCGCTTGTTGCAGAATCATGGTAGATGGTGTCCCGACCACAGCGACCCCGTGCGCCTGATAACCTATGGCGCGTAAACGTTCTGCCACACCTTCGATGTAGGTGGCTTGCTTCTCCAGTATCTCGGTGGAGGCGGCGGCAGCCGCGTCATTGCTCGGCCATGGCGGCTCTGTCGAAGGCAAGACAGTCAGCAACGTCAACTCAACTGCATCGTGAAATGGTTTGAGTTGGAGGAAACGAACCGCGGCTTCCGCGTCGAATGGACCTTGGAGCGGCAGCAAGATCTGTTTCATGGCCTTGACCGGGCCGTTCACGATCAATGTGGCGCAAGGGGCCAGAGTGAGGATGCGGTGCGACACGCTGCCGAGCAGCCGCTCCTTGATAGGGCCAAGACCCCGTGCTCCCATCACGATGAGATCGGCGTTCTGCTCCTCAGCCATCGACACGATCACCTCTGCCGGAGACCCGATTTGAAGGTGTTTCTTCGTGGGGCCTGCGTGCAGCGGGAGGAGGGACTGAACTCGATTGAGCAGCCGCTCCCCCTCTTCCCGCATACTCTGTTCAAGAGCCTTATAAATCTCCTCCGCTACGTCCGGCACCATCATGGGGTATGCCGGCGCCGGGACGTTCAACGCATGCAGCAGGGTGAGCTGCTCTGCCCGGGCCAAGTATTTCAGGGCGTGAACGGCCTCATAGGCATTATCCGATCCGTCGACCGCGAGTATGGTTTTCATCAAAGACGCTCCTTTGTTTGCGCACCTGTACCCTCGTATTGGGCAGGATGAAAGTATCGCTGAAACCAGGCGAGAGCATGCTCCGCAACCTCATCGAGCGTGCCGGGCTCTTCGAAGAGATGTGTTGCACCGGGCACGATCACCAGACGTTTAGGGCAGGAGAGCAGTCGGTAGGCTGCTCGATTCATCTCGATGACCGGCTCGTCGTCTCCACCGACAATCAGCATTGTCGGGGCGGTAACCGACGGGAGATAAGCCTCGGCCAGATCCGGTCTGCCGCCTCGTGACACGACAGCCTGAATCGACGAGGGATCGCGGACTGCCGCTTGCAAGGCAGCGCCCGCTCCGGTACTGGCGCCGAAATAGCCGATGCCCAGGCCCTTCGTCCGATCGTCCTGTTCAAGCCAGGCTTTGGCCAACAGGACCCGATCTGCCAGCAGGTCGATGTCGAAGACCTTGCGGCGGTCTTCGGCTTCATCCGGGGTCAGTAGATCGATCAGGAGTGTGGCGACCTTCCCTTGCTGGAGTCGGCGGGCGACGAAATTATTGCGCGGGCTGAACCGTCCGCTACCGCTTCCGTGGGCGAAGACCACCATTCCGAGGGCCTGCGCGGGAAGGCCGAGGATTCCTTCAAGGGTGAGGCCCCCCCGCGTGAGTCTTACTGTCGTTTCATTCATTTCTCTCCCCCACAGGCCATACTTCATTTTCACCATTCGAATATGGATGTCGGTCCGAGGGAATGTCGCCACAGTTCGTGTGGCCGGGGTTCAAGGCACTTCGCCTTTCATCAAAGGTGCCAAGCAGTCATGAAAGGTGCCACAGCAGTCATCGCAATGCCGTCAGTTTCATCGCTGCCATGGTTATTCGAAGCTCACTGGCATTCTGCGGGGCAGAAAAACAGAATGTACAGTCCCACCGCGAGCCCGATCAGCACGGCACCGACGATCACCCACTGTGTTCTTGTCATAGACTCGTTTCCAGTTTCGCGCTACACAGAAACTCAGCAAGTCCAATGCCGCTGTCTTACATATCCACGCGAGGAGTAGGGGGTGAGTCGTAATGGGCGAAGAGTGAAAGACATTCGGCATCGTCTTTCTGCCCCTACGCTTCACGGTGCACGCCGCGCGATGCATGATTACTGTCGCCTTTTGCTACAGCAGAGGAACGCGAGCTGTAGCAGGACACCCCCACTCATAATGCCAAGAATTGATGGCCGATGGCGTAGGGTTTGACAAAAATGACAAGTCTTTGTTTCCACTGTGCTATTAGCCATCGCTATTGACTCTTGGCCCGGTGGCACTGGCCTTGCTGATACCAGGGAATGAGTCAATCCTTTGGGAGGTCGCATGGCTGAACCGTTCTGTACCAGGATTCTTGTTCCGGTGGATTTTTCTTCTTGCTCAGAAGAAGCCTTCCGCGTCGCGCTGACTCTTGCCCGGACCTTTCAAGCCGAGCTATTGCTGTTGCATGTGATCGACACGAGTACCCTTGCGGCCTTCAACCGACTTGGATTATTGGCTGTACCGTCCGACGCACAAGCCCAGAAGCGGCGTTTGCGGCACCACGCCCGTTTGAATACGCGCCGGCTGCTTGATTCGGAGGCGACCGAGGGCGTGAAGATTACACGGGTGTTGGCGGAAGGAGTGCCCTTTATGGAGATTGCACAGATGGTCCGGGTGGAAAAAGTCAACCTGTTGGTGTTGGGCAGTTATGGGGGGCGGTCGGAAAGTGTCGACAAGATATTTTTCGGCAGTACGGCAGAAAAAGTAGTGCGGACAGCAGGCTGCCCGGTGTTGACCGTTCCGATACCCCCTGCGCCGAAACGATAACTCGATATCGTGCAGAAAAGGGAGGAATCTATGAACAGTCAGAAGGTGCCGTGGGGATGGGTCCTCGTGCTTGCCGTCATGTTCGGGTTCTGGTGGGAGGCGGCAGAGCCTGTGTTCTCGCAGTCGGAGCAAGTCGTCGAGGTCACGATCAAGGATTTCAAGTTCGTGGCCAAGCAGGGAGTGCTCCGCCTTGGATTTCCTACAGTGATTAAGGTCAGAAACGAAGATGCCGAAAGGCACGACTTTGGCTCGGCCATGTTCGAGGGCATTGCGACTCAGGTCGAGAAGGACGGGGTGATCGTTTATGGCCGAGGGGTGGGCGGAGTATTTCTCGATCCCAAACGCGATGCAGCCATTCGGTTCGATATGTCACGGCCTGGCCGGTATGAGTTCCGCTGTTCGATCCATCCGAACATGAAGGGCGAGTTACTCTTGCTCAGCGCGGAGGCGGTGTAAAAAAACAGGACTGCTGAAAAAGTCCGCCAGCATCGTTCTCGCCTCGTGAAAGCATCCTCAACGTAGCCAAGAGGGTACGCCTCCGGTGCTTTCATCGGCTGCGGCCTTGCTGGACGGCCTTTTTGAGCATCCTGCAGGAGAGTAGGACGGGAGGACGCCCTTGATCACGCGAATTTTGGTTGCGACGGATTTTTCACCGTGGGCTCGGCGGGCGGAAGATTATGCCTGTGCCCTCGCCTGCTCGTGGAAGGCTTCCTTGACGGCGCTCAGCGTCGCGGAATTTCCACCGGGGCTCAATCCCGATTACCACGTCAATCAGCAATATCTGGCCGATCTGCTCAAGACCGCATCGTCGCAGCTAGTCGACCTCAAAGGCCGTGCGGAGCGGCGAGGCATTGCGGTCACGACCAGGGTGGCCACGGGGATTCCAAGTGAAGAGGTGATTGCCGCGGCGCGGGCGGAGGATTCAGACCTCATCGTCGTAGGGACCAGGGGCAAGACCGGACTTGCGCACGTCTTGTTGGGAAGCACCGCTGAACGGGTCATTCGCGGAGCCCCCTGTCCCGTGCTGGCGGTGCGAACGGACCCGGCAGCCAACGAGGATGAGGGTGTCTTGTCAAAGCCTATCACGCTGGAGCGCATCCTCGTGCCGGTCGATTTTTCCGATTGTTCCCTCGATGCCTTGGAGTATGCAGCCGTGGTGGCGCAGCAGGCGAAGGCCTCCCTCATGTTGCTGCATGTTTTGGAGCCGGTATCATATGGCTTGGACTTTACCCTCGGCCAGAGTAGGGCACGTCGTTTGGAAGTCGAGACCTGGACGAAACGACTGGAGGAACTGGCGTCTTCCCACCAGCATCCCAATATGCAGGTGGAGTCTCGGCTGCGGGGAGGGTTTCCGGCCGATTCAATTTTAGATTCTGCCAAGACCTTGCCCTGTGACCTCATTGTTATGGGCACGCATGGGCGGCGTGGGATTTCGCACACCATCTCCGGCAGCGTGGCGGAAGCCGTCCTGAGAAAAGCTCATTGCCCTGTCATCGCGGTGCGGAGCCCAAAGTTCGGGCCAGATCATCGCCAGACGGTTCCAGAAGACATGTCTCCCATAATGCACACATAACCAAGGAGTAACCGATGGCGAGTACAACAAAACGCACAAAGAAAATGAAACCTCCGATGCGTTCGCCCTTGGCGGCATCGCCACGCTCTATCGAGCTGCCGGACGGCATGCGGGAACGGATTTTAAGTAAGGCCTATGAATTGTGGCAAGAGCGGGGGTATCGGGACGGCCGTGATCTTGAGGACTGGCTCGACGCCGAGGCCATCGTGATGGAAGAAATTCATGAAGCTCGCGAGTGAAACAACAGCCGGCCTCTGGGTGCCTCTTGTCCCCTCGCTCGACGCGATGCTCGCTCGGTTGGACTCTCTTTCCTCGGAGCCGAGGATGGTGGTTCAGCGGCAGATCGCACTGAGTCTTGCTCTCCAGCCCTATCTTGAGGGTGGGGCGGGGGCGTTGTTATCCCCGTTGCCGCAGGAAACGGAATTAGCCAATCTTCTATTCTATGCCGACTTCTACCCACAGGACGGGCAACTGACGTTGATCGAGCAGTTGCGCGACGTCATTACGGAGCATATTCCACAAGAGGAGCGAGCGTGGTTGGATCCGCTGAAACATTCCTATCTCGACCTGGCCGAATTCCTGTCGGTCGACGAGCAAACCCAGCGTCTGGTCTTCCGCTCGATCGGAGATGCGCGGATCTATCGCGTGCCGGACGGAGCCTTCCGCAAGGAACTGCAGCCCGGGCAGGTCCTTCTCACAAGGTTGATCCGCGAACCCGGCGATGTGGAATGGGAGCAGGCGGTGATTGCCGGCGCCGCAATCGTGTTATCCAACGAGGACGGAAAGGGTCTGCTGAACGGCACACTCGACTATCGGCGGCAGGTGGAAATTTCCGCCGGGTCCTTCGAACTCGGCGATTGGACGGAATTCGTCAAGCGCTATGGACATGTGCTGCTATGGACCTTCGCGCGCATGCGGTTTGCCGCGCTCGTTGACGCCGTGAGAAGTATTCACTATGTGGCAGAAGGGGGGCAGCCTTATCTATATGCCTTGGCCCTGTATGATCATAGCGAGTACGGATACATGAATGACATGCTTGCAGGCCTTGAAGGATTCGAGCGTGAAGCGGCAGTCTCTCCACCCAGTGGAGCCTCACCCACGAAGGACGCGCAGAATCTCGTGCAGCGAGGGGCATCCGGCGCCTTTGAATCCGCGGTAATCGCAAGACTGATCCTCACGGCGACACAGTTGTGGGTGGAGTGCGATTCGCGAGAGCGGCTTGATGCCGTTAAGCACAAGCTGGCGGCGACGTTCGGGTTCTCTCTTCATTTCCGTGGCGAGACCTGTACCCCGCCTCCTCGAAAGCTCAAGGAGTCAGAGTTGGCCGTCAAGGAGCCTCTGACGCTGGTGATTTCGGCGGAGGAAGATCGGGACTCTCTTGAACGAATTCTTAGAGACCCTGTACTTAGAGTGGGCGGAACGGCCCTGCCCGTCGCTGGGGAATCACATGCCGCGTCACGTCGCGACGTCAGCAGCCGGCCGCGAGCAGGTCGCCGCCTTGATTGCCGACATGGAACGCCACGACCCTGGAACCAGGAGAGTGGGCCAGGCATCATTCGATTACAACAAGCTGAGGGCCCATGTGGGGCTCGACTAGCAGGATGTTGAAAAAGTCGCTCTTCTCACCCGCCCAGCCCAGGCTCGCTGAGACGCTCGAAACCTGCCGCCCTGCGCCGCCGGAGAAACCGAACATCCTCAAGACGCTCCTGGCTGTCCAATCTGCTCTGGGCTATGTGCCGACGAGTGCTATTCCTCAGATTGCGCAGGTGTTAGGCGTGACGGATGCCCAGGTCGCGGGGGTCTTGTCCTATTATTCAGACCTCCGGACTCAGCCGCCTGGCCGGCACCTCATTCGTGTCTGCATGGGCGAATCCTGCACGGCCAATCATGGCGTGCGCGTTCTCCGCGCAATCCAAGATCATGTGCGGGTGGTTGCCGGAGACCGCCTGCAGGCAGAGCGTTTCACTGTGGAACAGATGTCCTGCGCGGGAAACTGCGCGGTGTCGCCGACCGTGATCATCGATGAGGATTTCTGTGGGCGAGTGACGCCTTCCGACGTTCCGTCACTTCTGGAGCCCTATACATAGATGAAAACGATACGTTGCTATCTTGCGAACGATACCTCCTCTCGTGCATCCGGCGCCGAACGACTTGCCGATGCCTGGAGCGAGCGTTCTGAGATTCAACTGATTCGCACGTCCTCGCGCGGAGCCTTCTTTCTGGAGCCGATGGTGGAGCGGGATACGCCCAGCGGGCGTGAGGCCTGGTTCAACGTGGCGCCGGATGACTTGCCGCGCATCGTGGGCGGCGTGGGAGGAACGCCGATTACAGAGATACCGTTTCTGCAACAACAAACCCGCTTCACCTTTGCCAACTTTGGCATCACCGAGCCGCTTGCGCTCGATGAATACCAAACGCGGGGGGGACTCAAGGGATTGGCAGCGGTGCAGAGCCTGTCGCCGGAGGCGATCATCGAAGAGCTGCGTGTTTCGCGATTGCGAGGCCGCGGGGGCGCGGCGTTTCCTGTGTGGAAAAAGTGGCAAGTCGCGCAGCAGTCCGGGTCCGAGCAGAAGTATGTGGTGGCGAATGCCGACGAAGGTGACGCCGGCACCTATTGCGATCGGATGATCATGGAGGGCGATCCCTTCCGATTGATCGAAGGGATGCTCATCTGCGCCAGGGCAATCGGGGCGACCAGCGGCTATATCTATTGCCGGTACGAATATCCAGCCGCGGCGCGGGCCATGCGGTTCGCGATTCAGAAGGCGCGCGAGGCGGACCTGTTGGACTGCGACGAGTATCCGTTCGATCTTGAGGTGGTGATCGGCGCCGGCTCGTACGTGTGCGGCGAGGAAACCGCCCTGCTGGAATCGCTGGAGGGCCGCCGTGGTGTCGTGCTGGCGAAGCCGCCCTACCCTGCAGAGTCCGGACTGTACGGCAAACCGACGATCGTCAGCAACGTCCTGACGTTCGCGACAATTCCCAACATTCTGGCGAACGGCGGTGCCTGGCATGCCTCACTCGGCACTGATGGGTCGCGCGGGACGATGGTACTGCAGATCGGTGGTCGGGTGAAGCAGCCGGGCCTGGTGGAAATCCCTTTTGGTTTGACGCTCCATGATGTCTTGGATCGATTCGGCGGTGGCATGGCGCCTGGTTCGCGGTTCAAAGCCGTGCAGGTTGGGGGGCCGTTGGGGAGCCTGTT
The DNA here is from genome assembly GCA_963821465.1 of uncultured Nitrospiraceae bacterium. Taxonomy (GTDB): domain Bacteria; phylum Nitrospirota; class Nitrospiria; order Nitrospirales; family Nitrospiraceae; genus Palsa-1315. Next base: position 83,622 of record CAWGDV010000006.1, read on the forward strand.
TCCTGAATCCCAACTCGATATCCCCATTTGCTATGACGCATTCGCCGAGGCCGGAGCCATTCTTGGGCATGGGGGCATCGTCGTCTACGATGATGAGACGAACATGGTCGAGTTGGCGCGGCACTTCATGGCCTTCACGGCGGACGAGTCTTGCGGCAAATGCACACCTTGTCGCATTGGATCGGTTCGCGGTCGTGAAATTCTCGAACGGATTCAGAGCGGTCAGGGAGCTGCGGAGGATCTCGTCCTCCTGTCCGACCTTGGAGAGACTATGAAAGCGACTAGTCTCTGCGCGCTAGGGGGGCGTGCCCCGTATCCGGTGCTGACGGCCATCGAACATTTTCCGGAAGAATTCAGGGGTGGGGTGAGAGGCTAGAGGTTAGGTATGAACAAGGATTTCCCGCGTTCAAATTTGTCCTCTAGCCCTGAGCCTCGCGCCTCAAGCCCGCAGCCGGCGATGACGGTGATCATCAATGGACGACCTGTCATTGCCGAATCGGACGACACGATCTATATGGCCGCGCGGAAGGCCGGGATTTCGATCCCCAGCCTCTGCGTCTCGCATCAGCTCGCTCCCTTCGGCTCCTGCCGACTCTGTATCTGCGAAATCGATGGGCAGTCTGGGACTCCCGCCTCCTGCACAACTCCAGTCAGACCCGACATGGTCGTCCGAACCGAGAGCGATCGGCTCAGGCGGCATCGCCACAATATCGTCGAACTGTATGTATCTGAACAGCCTGAAGGCAGCGTGACGTCGGGGCCATTGCGAGACCTGGCGCTCGCGTGCGGCGTGAATAGAGTTCGGTATTCCGATGGGACTCACAGCACACGCGCCGCCGTGCGCGACGACTCGAACCCATTCTTTACCTTCGACAACGCAGCCTGCATCTCCTGCGCCCGTTGCGTGCGTGCCTGCGATGAAATTCAGGGCACGTTCGCGTTGACCATGTTCGGGCGAGGATTTTCGGCAAGACCAGCTGCGGGAGCCGGCTCTTTCATGGGTGAAGCGTCAGCGTTTGCCTCATCCAACTGCGTGTCCTGTGGTGCCTGTGTGAAGGAATGTCCGACCGGCGCACTCACGGAGAAAACAGTGCTTGAACAGGGAGCTCCTGCTCGCATGGTGCGCACGACCTGCGCCTATTGTGGCGTGGGCTGCGCATTCGACGCCGGTGTGCGAGATGGACGAGTGGTTCAGATGATTCCCGCAGACGATGGGCCTTCGAATCATGGGCACGCCTGCATGAAGGGACGGTTCGGCTGGACCTATAACGATGCGCCCGATCGACTGCGGGTCCCGCTGCTCCGACGCGGCAACGACTGGGAAGAGATTTCCTGGGAATCGGCCTTGGATCGGGTGGCGCAGGAGTTTACGCGCATCAAGGAGGCGCACGGTCCGGATGCCCTCGCGACCATTTCATCCAGCCGGGGCACGAACGAAGAGAATTATCTGTTTGCGAAGTTCATGCGTTGCGTGATCGGAACGAACCACATCGACAACTGTGCCCGCGTCTGCCACAGCGCGACCGTCACCGGCATGATGGACACGCTCGGTGCTTCGGCGGCGACCAATTCCATTCAGGATCTCGATTTGGCTCAGCTGATTATGGTGGTGGGGGCGAATCCGACGGAGTCCCATCCCGTGGTCGGGGCCAGGATCAAGCAGGCGCATCGGCGAGGGGTGCCCTTGATCGTCATCGATCCCAGGCGCACGGAGCTGGCGCGGCTGGCCGATCTGCATCTGCAACTGCGGCCAGGCACGAACGTCGCCTTGCTCAATGCGATGGGCCATGTTTTGGTCAAGGAGGGGCTTCTCGATCAGGCCTTCATCGCGGCAAGGGCCGAAGGCATTGAGGACTGGATCAAGACGGTCTCGGACTGTACGCCGGAAGCGGCTGAAGTCATCACCGGCGTGCCGGCCCATCTCATCTGCCAAGCGGCTCGGCGCTATGGAAGCAGCCGCGCGGCGCTCTGCGTCCATGGTCTCGGTGTGACGGAACATCGCTGGGGCAGTCACGGGGTCATCGCGCTCTGTAACCTTGCCCTGGCCACCGGCAACATCGGAAAGCCGGGCACCGGCATCAATCCCTTGCGTGGACAAAACAATGTGCAGGGAGCGTCGGATATGGGTTGCCTCCCGACCTACTTCTCCGGCTACCAAAGTTTGGACGATCCGAAGCTGGCATCGCTGCATCAGGCCATCACCGGTCGTCCGTTGCCCACGAAGCGCGGCATGAAAACGCCCGACATGTGGGACGCGGCGATTGCTGGTCGGCTCAAGGGACTCTGGATCATCGGCTATGACGTCGCGCAGACCGATCCGAATTTGAAGAAAGTGCACGATGCGTTGAAGCGTGTGGAGTTTCTAGTGGTGCAAGATCTCTTTCTCAACGAGACTACGAAGTTTGCACATTTAGTATTGCCCGGCGCATCGTTCCTGGAAAAGGACGGCACCTTTACCAATCTTGAACGTCGTATTCAGCGGATCAGGAAAGCGGTGGAGCCGCCTCACGGGATCCTTCCGGATTGGCGCGTGGTCTGCGAAGTCTCCACCCGGATGGGCTATCCCATGCCCTATCGGCATCCCTCAGAGATCATGGACGAGATTGCGAAGCTCACGCCGATGTTCGCCGGTGTAACGTACGACCGGCTCGACCAGCATGCAGGGCTGCAATGGCCGGTGCCGACTGCCGTGCACGAAGGCACAGCACTGATGCATCAGGAGACCTTTCCAAAGGGGAAGGCGCACTTTGTCGCCGTCGAGTACCTGCCGCCTGGTGAGACGCCTACAGCCGATTATCCATTCGTGCTGATCACGGGCCGAGTTCTCCAACATTACAACTGCGGGGCCCAAACACGTCGGACTGAAATCCTAGAGCTGGTCGATACCGATGTGCTGGAAATGCATCCGGCCGATATGGAGGGACTGCATCTGCGTGACGGTGAGATCGTTCGTGTGGTGAGTGCCCGTGGCGAGGCCCTGCTTCCTGCTGTGGGGAGTGAACGTGTCCTTCCCGGGCATCTCTTCACCAGCTTTCACTTTCCTGCGTCAGCGGTGAACGCATTGCTCTCCTCGAGTGCGGATGAAAGTTCAAAGTGCCCGGAGTACAAGGTATCCGCCGTGCGTGTGGAATCGATTGAACGGGACGAACTCGACCCGGAAGATGAAGTGGAACTGCGGCACATGCGCCGCCAATTGATTCTGTAGCGAGGTATGGAACAGACCGCAACCAACAGTCTGATCGATGCCTACGCTCCCGCGCAGATCGCCATGCGGGTGCGCGAAGTCGGTGTCACAAAAGCCGCGATGCCGGTCCTGACCATGTTCGCCCTGGCCGTCTTGGCGGGGGCCTTCATTGCGCTGGACGCGTTGTTGTTCACGATTACGATGACCACGGGAACCACCGGTCAACCGCCGGCATTGGGTCTCATGCGTTCGGCGGGCGGGATCACGTTCAGTTTGGGGCTCATCCTGGTGGTCGTGGGTGGAGCGGTGCTCTTTACCGGCAATAACCTGATTGCCATGGCCTGGGCTTCTGGTCGGGTGACGACACAACAAGTCATGAGGAACTGGGGATGGGTCTATCTCGGCAATCTGGTTGGAGCAATTGGAACAGCGGCATTACTATGGCTGGTCGGCATACACAGCATGAGCGATGGCGCGGTCGGAGCGACGATGGTCCAGATCGCGCGCAGCAAGATCGCGCTCGATCCGGTCTTGGCGGTAGCCCGTGGCATCCTCTGCAACGTGCTGGTCTGTCTGGCGATCTGGTTGTGCATGGGCGCCTGGACTGTGACCGATAAGATTCTCGCCATCGTTTTCCCGGTCCCCGCTTTTGTCGCGTGCGGGTTTGAACATTCTGTCGCCATCATGTACGTTCTTCCGATCGGTGCGGCGCTCCTGCGGGGATCTCGGCACCACTCTCAGTCACTGATGCGGTCGGCAATCTTGCGTTGGTGACGATCTGCAACGTCCTCGGCGGGACCGTCCTCGTCGCGTTGATCTATTGGTTGGTGTAGTTGAGAAATTCCGAATAGGGTTATAGGAGTCCTGATATCATGAATGCTCATCGTACAATCGTCGGTATCTTAGTTGGGGGCGGGCCGGCCCCTGGCATCAACAGCGTCATCAGTGCGGTCACGATCCGCAGTATCCTCGGCGGCTGTGATGTGATAGGCATCATTGATGGATTCAAATGGCTTATGGAAGGCAGTGCGAGCCGGGTCAGGCCCCTCTCGATCGAAGAGGTGAGTCGCATCCATTTCCGAGGCGGGTCGTTTCTGGGCACCTCGCGGGCAAATCCGACGAAGAAGCCCGAGTCTCTCGCCAACGTCCTGTCCTCCTTGATGCAGCTGGGCATCACGCGCTTGGTGACCATCGGCGGAGACGACACAGCCTTCTCATCACTCAAACTGGAAGAGCAGGCGGCCGGGCGCGTTCACGTCGTGCATGTGCCGAAGACCATCGACAACGACCTTGATCTTCCCTATGGCATTCCGACGTTCGGCTTTCAAACGGCCCGGCATGTCGCCGTTGAAATCGTCAAGAATCTCATGGTGGATGCCCGCACCACGTCGCGCTGGTACTTTGCCGTCACCATGGGGCGCAAAGCCGGCCATTTGGCGCTTGGAATCGGCAAGGCCGCCGGCGCCACGCTCACCGTCATTCCCGAGGAGTTTGGAGAGCGGCCGGTGAGACTCCAGCGCCTGGTGGATCTCGTGATCGGGACGATGATCAAGCGGCTCAGCGGAGGACGCTCCGACGGGGTGATCGTGTTGGCGGAAGGACTGATCGAGATTCTTGACCCAGGAGACCTGGGTGGATTGGACCATGTCGAACGGGATGAACATGGCCACCTGCGACTAGCCGAGGTAGATATCGGCGATGTGCTTCGGCGTGAAGTGACGAAGGGCATGAAAGCCTTGGGATTAACGACGTCGATCGTCGCGAAGAATATCGGCTATGAATTACGCTGTGCGGACCCGATTCCGTTCGATATGGAATACACCCGCGATCTCGGCTATTGTGCCGCACAGTTTCTGCTCGATGGAGGCACGGCGGCCATGGTATCGATTCAAGACGGACGAGGTAGGCCGATTCCTTTCAAGCAGATGGTGGACCCCGTCAGCGGCCGGGCGAAAGTGCGGATGGTAGATATCACGTCGCAGTCGTACCAGATCGCGTGCCAGTACATGATCCGGCTGTCCGATGAGGACCTTGAGAATCCGGTGATACTGAGCCGCTACGCGGCCCTCGTGGGGCTGTCGCCGGAGGCATTTCGTAGCCGGTTCCTATCCTGTCGGTTCGAGCGAGTTGGACAGGCTATCGAAAGGAGGCGCAACATGAAAGTGCTCGTGGCGACGGATGGATCGAAGTATGGACGATGGGCGCTGAACTGGGTGGCCCAGCTGCCGTTCGTCGAGCCGGCAAAGGTCATGGCGCTCCATGTGCTGGATCTCGCCGCGCTCCGCGCGCCGTTTCTGGCGCAGCCGGTGATGGCCGGCAACGAGCGGTACATCCAGGCAGAAATTCAGCGCATGGCAGCGCGCTCGGCCAAAACTCTCCAGGAGGCTACACAACAGTTGGCCTCGCTGAAACTCGCGGGCACAGCCCACAAGGAGCAAGGAGCGGTCGCTCCGACGATCTTGAAGCGGGCGCCGAAACGGGACGGGCTTCTGGTGGTGGGCAGTCAGGGTCTCGACGCCCTCGACCGCTTCATGCTTGGTAGCGTCTCGACGAATCTCATCCATCATGCGACCTGTCCTGTGCTCGTCATCAAGAACGAGGCGTCGCCGTTGCAGCGGATCACCTTGGCGACCGATGGATCGGAGGCATCATCCAAGGCCCTGAAGTTTGTGCTGACCAAGCTTCAGCCGGATCGGTCGACCGGCAAGGGTGAGGGGCGCGTGCCGATTCACGTGAGCGTGCTCCACGTACTGCCGTTGGTCATGTACCCCGGGTTGAAGAAGGCTAGCAAGAAATTACTCGAACAGAGCGTGCAGAAGCTAATCAAGGCGGGATTTACAGCCGAGCCGCTGTGCTACCTTGGGAATCCTGCTGAAGAGATCATGAAGGCGGCATCCCAACAGCAGGCCGATCTGATTGTGATGGGAGCCCAAGGGCTGGGTGCCATCGCTAGGTTTCTTATCGGAAGTGTGTCGACGCGGGTGGTGCAGCACGCGAACTGTGCCGTGCTCGTCGTTCGATGATAGAGCGAGGACCACTGAAGAGTCTTGGACGTTTGTTTTTTACTCGGGGCTGAGAAGGCTTACTGACGCTTTTGGTTGGCATGGTTCCTATGACTGACGCGCAACTATCCGTCCATGTGCGGGTTCTCACCTCTGCGCTGTTTCACCCTCCTGTTCACCAATCCGGTTTCCTTGCGCCACATTACAGCTGCACATCTTCTGCGAGAAAGAGCGTAGACTCCCGTCTCCATTCGTATACGAAGGAACGCTGTGGTTATAAGAGTGGCATCGAACAGGTCTTTACTCAGGTGCGCCAATAGCGCATGGTCTGTTCCGAAAGTCGTGCGTCACCTTGACGAGATCGCTCTTAATGCCGAGTCCTCAGGTGAGGCCGAAGGAGAACTTCTGCGTCATCGCGACCGGAGTTTCATCGCATAGATAGGTGAACGGCATGTTGGTCAATAGGCGGAGTGACTCGACGCGAACGTCGTAGCGTCGATCTATTCGAGGGTGCCGTCCAACCCGGTCAGCGCCGAAGTTTGACAATTGCCGATCAGGGCGTAAGGATACATGCCGTTACCATAGGACGATTGTTCGCCCGAAGTAAACGAGAGCTGACCTATGCGCTTATCACTTCGATTTTTACTGCCGTTGGCCCTCGTGCTTGCCGGCCTGGCCTATGCCGTCATTCCCCTGGTCGATACGCTGACGCTGAAATGGTTCATGCGGGACTTGGAGCTTCGCTCGCAACTCATCGCCGGGATGATGGAAGCTCCGCTCACCGATTTGCTCGCGTCCGAATCCAAGGCGAAATTATCGGTTTACTTCCACCGGATCATCAAAGACGAACGGCTCTTCGCCATCGGGTTCTGCGATTCGAACAATCAGCTCACGTATAAAACAGAAATCTTTCCCGATTCGATTTCATGTGCTGGCCCCACGGGCGTCAACGCAGGCCAGACTATCCTCGTTCGGCTGAAGCAGGGGCCCGTTCATGTCTCTACGGTCGGCATAGAGGCCAACGACCGTCCTCTGGGACGCCTCATTCTCCTCCACGACATGAGTTGGGTTGAGCGTCGCAGCAACGACACGAGGTGGTACCTCTTCTATCTGTTTGCAATCATCGGCGTGGTGACTTCCCTCGTAACGGTGCTGGTCGCGCACCTGAGTTGGCGAGGATGGGTGGCAGGCGTACGAGGAATGCTCCGCGGCGAGGGGCTTGCCGCATTGCGCGGCGATACGCAGCAGGATTCAGAGCTGCAGCCGGTCGCGCAGGATCTGCGTGCGATGATTCGGGAACTTGAATCGGACAAGCGTATGCGCGACGAGAGCCAAATGAGCTGGACGCCGGCCACCCTCAAGAAGATCCTGCACGATCACTTAGCAGGGGATGAAGTGCTGATTGCCTCCAACCGTGAGCCGTATCTCCACAATCGGAAGGGGCAGCATATCGAAGTCCAAGTGCCGGCCAGCGGGGTCGTCACAGCCCTCGAACCGATTATGCGTGCCTGTTCGGGCGTGTGGATTGCGCATGGCAGCGGCACGGCTGACCGCGAGGTCGTCGATGCGCGCAGCCATGTCCGCGTCCCGCCGGACAACCCTGCCTACGAGATCAGGAGGATTTGGATGTCGCCTGAGGAAGAAGACGGCTACTACTACGGATTTGCCAACGAAGGGCTCTGGCCGCTCTGTCATCTGGCCCACGTCCGTCCCGTCTTTCGATCATCGGACTGGGAACAGTACAAGAAGATCAACGAACGGTTTGCGATGGCCATCATCGAGGAAGCCAAAACCGACAACCCCGTCGTGCTCGTGCAGGATTTCCATCTGGCCCTGGTGCCCAAGATCGTGCGCGACCATCTGCCGCACGCGACGATCGTGACATTTTGGCACATCCCCTGGAGCGATCCGGAACGCTATGCCATCTGTCCCTGGTATCGAGAGATCCTCGAAGGGCTCTTGGGGAGCAGCATTCTCGGATTTCACACACGATTCCATTGCAGCAACTTCATCAATACCGTGGACCGTTCTCTCGAAACGAGGATCGACTGGGACAGCTCCATGATTTCCTATCAAGGCAAACTCACCGCGGTGAATCATTACCCGATTTCGATCGCGTGGCTCAACCAAGCGCAGTCACCACTGCCGTCTGCATCCGAATGCAGGGCCCACATCCGCGTAATCAACGGCATCCCCGACGCGCATCGCGTCGGGGTCGGCGTCGAACGGCTGGATTATACGAAGGGCATTCTCGAGCGGTTCCTCGCCGTCGAACGGCTTCTGGAGCTGCAGCCGGAATGGATCGGCGCGTTCTCCTTCATCCAAATCGCCGCTCCCAGCCGCTCCAAGATCGATCAGTATCAGCAGCTCACGCAGCAAGTGACGGCCTTGGCCGCACGCATCAATCAACGATTCGGGCGAGAGGGATACCAGCCCATCTATCTACGGATCGAACATCACAAACCGCAGGACGTCACCACCTATTACCGAGGAGCCGACTTCTGTATCGTCAGCAGCCTGCATGACGGCATGAATCTCGTTGCCAAAGAATTCGTGGCTGCGCGAGACGACGAGCAAGGCGTGCTGATTCTCAGCCAATTTACCGGCGCGGCCACTGAGTTACCCGAGGCGCTCATCATCAATCCGTACAACATCGATCAGTGTGCGGCGGCCCTGCATCTGGCTCTGACGATGCGGCCGAACGAGCAGCGGACTCGGATGCGCAGCATGCGCGGTATCGTGCAGGAATTTAACGTGTACCGCTGGGCTGGGCGCATGCTCATGGATGCGGCCCGCATGCGGCAACGAGCCCGCCTTGTGCGGCAAGTAGGTCCGCGAGACGCACGAACGACCGCGGGGGGCCAAGCATGACATATTTGCTATCTGAGGAGGGGCGCCGGGCACTGAGCACGTTGACTGAGAAACCCATCCTCTACGCCTTCGATTTCGATGGGACGCTTGCGCCGATCTCGCCAGATCGAGACGCCGTCAAAATTCCGCGCTCCGTGAGCGAGCGGTTGAAGGAACTCGCAAAACGCGCCCCCTGCGCCATTGTCTCTGGTCGGGCACTTGCCGATCTCACGCTACGGGTCGACAGGGCGGTTCCTCACTTGATCGGGAACCATGGGTTGGAAAGCCCATGCACTGCCCCCACGACTCTGATCTGGGCTGAAAATGTCTGTACGGAATGGATGAAGCGAGTGAACACGGACTTCGTTGAGCCGCTCAAGGACTATGGGGTTGAGGTTGAAAACAAGCGCTACACCCTCACCTTCCATTATCGAGGGGCCGACGGAGCCCGCCAGTGTTCAGAGGGCGCTCGTCCTCCTGCTCAATCGACTTACGCCGGCACCACGCCTGATTGTTGGAAAAGCATCGGTGAATGTCTTGCCCCAGGGGAAATACGGGAAAGGAACGGCCGCCTTGGCCCTCATGCATCATCTACGAAAGACCGGCCTGTTTTTCATTGGTGATGATGAGACAGACGAGGATGTCTTCGAGCTTTCCGAGGGGCTGGCCATGGGGGTGCGTGTCGGGCGACATGCCGAGTCTCGGGCGCAGTATTACCTCAACCATCAAGGGGAAATAGAAGAGGTCGTACGGTTTCTCGTCCATCGAATCAACCGGACACCGGAACCCGCCGATCAGGGTGATCGACAGAAAACCAGCAACAGAGAAGCCTCGACTGGTCTATAGCAGCCGCATGATCGACAGCCAGAAAAGTTTGGTCGCAGACCGTTCAACCCCGGCACAGCTCCACGCCGACAGGCGATAGGCTACATACGTCCTGGTCCTTGGAGGTTGTGCAGTCCTCAGGGATCGTCGCGTTTTGATGCGAAAGACAATACGGCTGCTCCCTCGCTCACCAGCGATAAGCTGCAAGAGGAGAGATCTTGTGTCGCTGATCCATACACTGACGATTCTGATCTGTCTGGCCGCGCTGTTCAGCTATGTGAACCATCGGCTGTTGAAATTGCCGATCACCATCGGGTTGATGGCGGTGGCGCTCGTGTTCTCTCTGGTGCTGCTGGGGTTGGGCAAGCTGGGATTTGGAGTCGAAGCAGAGGCGCAACGGTTCATCGGCGCCATCGACTTCAATGAGACACTGATGCATGGCATGCTGGGGTTTCTGCTCTTTGCCGGCGCATTGCATGTGAAGCTGGAAGAGTTGTTTGATCTCAAGTGGGTGATCGGGACGCTGGCCGTCGTGGGGACGATCCTGTCGAGCCTGATCACTGGCGGCCTCGGCTATCTCTTGTTCGATCTTGTCGGCCTTCCGCTGCCCTTCCTTTATTGCCTGCTGTTCGGCGCGCTGATTTCGCCGACCGATCCGATCGCCGTCATGGGCATACTGCGGCAGGCACGCCTGCCGAAGGCGCTCGAAATGAAGATCGTTGGGGAGTCGCTTTTTAACGACGGAGTCGGCGTCGTGATCTTTCTTGTGGTCCTCAATCTTCTGCCAAAGGCCTCGGTCAGTATGACCGACGTGCTCGTGCTCTTCGCTGAAGAAGCACTCGGTGGCGCGGTCCTGGGTCTGGCTCTTGGTTACATCGCCTATCGCATGCTCCGGTCGGTGGACAATTATCAGGTAGAGATTTTGATCACGCTGGCGCTGGTAATGGGCAGCTTCGGCCTCGCGGACCTCCTCCATACATCCGGGCCGATTGCCGTGGTGGTGGCGGGGTTGATGATCGGGAATCAGGGCCGCCAGTGGGCCATGTCCGAGACGACGCGAGAGCATCTCGACAACTTTTGGGAATTGCTCGATGAATTGTTGAACGCCGTACTCTTCGTGCTGATCGGATTGGAGGTGCTGGTGCTAAGCTTTCAGCGCCCCTATCTCATGGCCGGCTTGGTGGCGATCCCGCTGGTGCTGACGGCGAGGTGGCTCAGCGTCTTCTTCCAAGTGAAAGCGTTCAGCTTCGTTCGGGAGTTCAGCGCGCGCACGATCACGATCTTGACCTGGGGCGGACTCCGTGGCGGTATTTCTGTCGCGCTGGCACTCTCTCTGCCGCAAGGCTCGACGCGCGATGCGGTGGTGACCATCACCTATGCGGTAGTAGTCTTCTCGATTCTCGTGCAGGGGCTCACAATCAATCGGATGTTGGGGACCGGCGCGAGCGTCAAGAACGGGGTGGAACACGGTTAGCCAAGACACGTAAATGCGCGAATGGAGCTAGGAGCGGAAACTGGCACATCAGCTTTTAGAGATCTCCTTTTTCCTAACAAGAGTAGAGAGCGGCCATCTCGATGGTGTATTTTATTCTGCCGGAATGGAGCGTTTATGCCGATCCGTTCTGCGCGCTGGTTAACAACACCAGAATGTCGCCGGCCTGAAGCCGCCCAGCCTGTTCCAACTCCAAGAGTGATATTAATGTGCCGCCTCGGTAGAGGCGAAGCAGGACATCGGGCTTGAGATCCGCCGGAGTTTTCCCGATTTCACCAGGCTCAACCGTGCGTTCGAGCAAACTGACCCGTCCTCCTGCCGTGAGGAGATCGTCGAGATACTGCACCATATGCCCATGATCGACGGCGGCAGCAATGATGTAGCCGCCGAATGTGGCGGGAGAGACGATGGCATCGGCGCCTCCCTGCTTGAAGAGCTTCACGTTCTCTTCCTCTTTCGCGCTCACGATGATGCGTACCATCGGATTCAAATGCCGGATGGTCAAGAGCATCAGCGTACTCGAATCGTCACGGCCGGCCGCAATGATGACGGCTTTTGCTTTGTCGATGACGGCATCGCGCAAGACCGCTTCCTGCGTGGCATCGGCCTGAAATGCGGCAACCCCTAAAGACCCCGCCAACCGAACCCGTTCTTCGAGGGGATCGACCACCACGATCTGCTCCGCTGTTACCCCTCGCGCCATCAGTTCTTTCGCCGCGGACAGACCGGTATGGCCGAAGCCGCAGATAATGATATGCCGGCTCAAGGTCGCCTGAAGCTTTGCCATGCGATGCCCCTCCATATATTGCCGAATGATTAGTTGATAGGCCGTGCCCAGGAAGAGAAGCCAGATTCCCAAACGAATCGGCGTAATGACCAGCGCATCCAGGAGTCGGGCGTGTGTGGACACGGGCACGATATCTCCGTAGCCGACTGTGGATACGGTGATCATGGTGAAGTACACGATGTCGCTGAATGAGATCTCGCCGTCGCTCTGATCGCGTAGTCCATCGCGATCCGCACCAGAGAAGGCTGAAGATCAGAACGAAAAGCAGGACGGCGATCCCCAGTCGCGTAGCCAAGATCATCGTAGGGGACCATGCATTCGGTGTGACGATGACACGAGGAACGCTCGCCTCTCTCCGCTTTCCCATTGCGGCTCCTAACTTCGCCGTCCAATTTTGTTCAGGGATGCCCTTCATGAAGCGGTGTCCTCAGAATAGTCGGTTCGTTCGACTCATAGGTTTCTTCGCATAGCATATCCTACAACAGCTGATTGCCTGAACGTCATTCCTCAACGAGCAGAAGGGTTCTTCTTAGGGACAGTCTAGTTTTCTCAAGAACTCCCTGCGTTGTGTTCTGAACAGACCTGCCATGTGATGCCTGGGTTGGAGGGTTCCGTGCTGGAAGGGGGCTCCCTGGTCTAGTCTTCGCGCACGTTCGAGCGAACCCCCTGAGATCAACTATTTCTACTCACATAAAGCCGAGTGCATTTCATCGGATTCCTCCGGCCAGTTGAATCTATCTGAATAACGGTGGGATACCACAATGAAACTATGATAGTTAATCCGCAGGAAAATAGGAAAGGCCGAAGGGGCGGGATCGCTCTATTGTTTGCACGATATTTTTGAAAGGGACGGGATGTTGAGTTTTACGGATCACTGGATAGGCTACATCGCATTAGCGGTGTTTCTGGCCGCGTATGTGTTGGTGATTGTCGAAGAAAATCTTGATCTGCGGAAATCAAAACCCGTCATGGTGGCGGCGGGTGCGATCTGGATACTGACGGCGATCGCGTATGCCTCTCAACACCAATCCCATGCCGTCGCCGAAATCCTGCGCCATAACCTGCTGGAATACGCCGAATTGATGCTGTTTCTTCTCTCCGCGATGACCTTCATCAATACCATGGTAGAGCGAAACATCTTTACGGCGTTGCGGACACGCCTCGTGTCATTCCGCTTGTCCTTGCGAGCAGTGTTCTGGCTGACCGGCATGTTGGCTTTTATCATTTCTCCTGTCGCGGATAATCTGACGACGGCGTTGGTGATGGGAGCTGTGGTGATGGCCATGGGGGCGGGCAACGCACGATTCATCAGCGCTGCCTGCATCAATGTGGTGGTTGCGGCCAACGCGGGGGGCGCGTTTAGTCCCTTTGGGGATATCACGACCCTCATGGTTTGGCAAAAAGGCGTGGTGCATTTCGGCGATTTTTTTGCGTTGTTCATTCCCTCTCTCATCAACTGGCTCGTTCCGGCGGCACTGATCTCCATGACGATTCCGCACGAGAAGCCGTCAGCCAGAACAGAACAGGTGCGGGTCAAGTATGGCGGCTACCTCATCGTGATTTTGTTTTTCGTCACCATAGCCGGAACGGTGCTCATGCATCATTATCTTGAGATGCCTCCGTTTCTCGGCATGATGACGGGGCTGGGCGTTCTTAAGTCGTATGGGTATTTTCTCCGGCGCAAGGAGCTGGAAGGGTGGCGAGAAACACCCGCGCTTGATGGCGAGAGCGCCGTGAGTCAGCCGCGCAGGGTTCAAGCCCGCAGTCAAGCCGTTCGATGTGTTCATCAGCATGAAGCGTGTGGAATGGGATACGCTCATGTTCTTTTACGGTATCATGCTCTGCGTCGGCGGGCTTGGCGCGCTGGGGTATCTGGCCACTCTCTCTGATGCGCTCTATGGGAATTGGGGCGCCACAACAGCGAATATCTTTGTCGGGATTCTTTCAGCGGTGATAGACAACATCCCCGTCATGTTTGCGGTGTTGAGCATGAACCCGGATATGAGCCTCGGCCAATGGCTGTTGGTGACATTGACAGCCGGTGTCGGTGGATCGCTGTTGTCCATCGGGTCGGCGGCGGGCGTGGCCCTCATGGGGCAGGCCCGGGGGATCTATACCTTCTCGTCCCACCTGAAATGGATATGGGCGATTGCTTTGGGCTATGCCGCAAGTATCGCCGTCCATCTCGTGATGAACGGCGATCTCTTTAGTCCCTAGCAGGGTGGTCAAAAAGTCCGCCAGCAGCGTTCTCGCATCGCTCAGAGGCTCAACGTACGGCAAAGAGTACGATTCGCCTCTTCGCTCGCTGCGGCCTTGCTGGGCGGCCTTTTTGACCACCCTGCGGGCTTTTCTGATGGCATTTGTAGGTCCCTTGCAGGGCTGCATTCCTGGGGTGTCGAAATTGTTTTACAACGGCCTGGTAGGACGCGTTAGTCACGAAGATTTTTACGGCACCGTCGATCCGCTGCTATGTTCTTCGCCGTTCGTGAAGTGTGAAGTGCAGAACGGAAAGAATGTGTCTGCGTCGTCGCGTGCGAGAGATGAGATACGCCGTTCGACGGGCTCAGGGCGTTCCGTGCCTGTCGAGGGACGCTTCACGACGAACGCGTGTTCGGGTGATCTCGCGAAGACCCGTCATGAATCATGTGGGTGTAACAGTTGTTCTTGTAACCGAGGCTGCGAGAAGGGTACTATAGCGCTCGAGTGTCTTAGCTGCTCACAACTGCTAGGGGAGCCGCTCATATATTTCAGGAACGTATTGACAACCTCGTCATCCTCGTATTTACTTAAAGGTGCTGTGGCAACGATTCGTCCGTTTTCCTCCATTCTTGTCTTCGTGCTGCTTCTCTGCACCGTCTTCCCGGCTGCGCAGATCGGGTGGTCTTTCAATATTCATGTGCGGTTCGACCGGCGATACTGGGAGTGGGCAAGCCTGCGATTTCAGTGACGCCTGGGAAGTAGCCGATTTCGAGGACGATTCGCCGCAAGAGGCGGTGGAGGACTGCGTTGTTTCTCGAGTGAGTGTGTCAGATTGCGAATCAAGCCGCTCGCATGCCTCGATGAGACGAGATTCCTCCGTCCACCCTGCTGGTCTCCCGGCTGTTACATCCTCCGACCGCACACAGTTAGCGCAACGTCGAAGGTCTGTTTCGTCTTCGATCTCGATCGGACAACCTCATCGTGACTCCGAAGGAGGCAGCACATGCTGGCTCGGTTTTGGAATTTTGCCGTATTGATGACCGTGATTGGTGGCGGGGACAAGTGGGGCGCTGATGCCGTCTTTCGCCCAGGCGAAAGACCAGACGCCCACATTCGACCTCGACCGCATCATTGACTTGGCGCTGGAACGGAACCCGGCGATCGCAAGCGCCAGGAGTGTGATCGAACAGAATGAGGGCCTGCGGACCCAAGCCGGGGCCTATCCCAACCCCACGATCGGCGCCCAGACGGCGGATGCCACGATTCAAGACCCCCGCAACGGGGATCGCATAACCGAGCGTTCTGTGACGCTACATCAGACGGTGGAATGGCCGGGCATGCGGGCGGCCCGTCAGGACGCGGCAGCCGCCGGTCTAGTCGGCGCGACGGTCGGCCTCGACGAAGCCAAGCTCAATCTTATTGCGGAGGTGAAGGGGCTATTCTACGAACTGCTGCTGGCGGAACGGACGGTAGACCTTCTTCAGCAGAACTTGGAGATTGTTCAGGAGGTGGCGCGCATTGTCAAAGCCCGCGTCCGATCCGGCGAAGGCCCTCAATTCGAATCGGTGAAGGCGGATGTGGAGGTGCTCAAGGCCAAGCAAGAGATGACGAAAGCCAAGAATGTGGTGCGCGTGAAACTCGTCGGATTGGACACCTTGACGGCGGGGGCCTTGGGGCCCCGGTACAAGGTGCAAGGAGAATTCCGGTCGCTCCGTGATCGTCTGGACCCGGAGCAGATGGCGGCGAGGGACATGTCGCAGCATCCCATTCTCAAACGCCAGGGGAAAGTGGTGGAGCAGGCTGAATTGACCGTCACCAAGGAGCGTCAGGCCCGTGTGCCGAACGTGACCCTGTTTGGCGGGTATGCCAGAGAGATAGGCCGCGAGGCGGTGGTGGGGGGCGTGAGTGTGCCGACGCCCTTATGGTATCGGCAGCAAGGGCACATTGCGACGGCGCTCGGTACTCAACGAAAAGAAGAGGCAGAGCTGATTCGCGCCAGGAACGACCTCGCCCGTGCCATCAACCAACATGCTCGCGAGGCGGAAACGGCTCAAGATCAGATCCTCGTCTACGAGGAAGGGCTCTTAAAGCAAGCGCAAGAAGCGCTTCGCATCGCCCAATTGAGCTTCCGCCAGGGCGCCTCCAGCCTCCTGGATGTCCTCGATGCCCAACGGGTTCAGCGCCAGATCACCGTGGATTATAACCTGGCGCGTTTCGAACTCTCCCTGGCGCTCACGCGGTTTGAGCGCGCCCTGGGTGGTCCACTCTAAAGAGGACAGATGAGCAGCATGGTCATTTTTTCAGGCCGATATATTAATCGATGCGAGTGTCGTTCGCGTCCGCGAAGCCGTTTGAGTGCGACGTGCGGGGTCTTCTTCGGCATGCTGCTGTTGGCCTCCTCCACTGGCTGTGACCGTGCGCCGGCGCCGGCTCCGGCTGAGGAGAACGGGGCGAAACATTCGGCAGGCGAGGTGCGTCTTGTTCGGCTCCCACCGGATGAAGTCACCCGGTCCGGGGTGACGGTGGAGACGGTCGCACGAACGGCATTTCGTACCTACCGTACCTTTCCAGGCGTCGTACGGCCGAACGAAAACGCGTTGGCGAATATTACGACCCTCGTGCGTGGGCGGGTGGCCGAGGTGCATGCCGATTTGGGCCAGATGGTCAAGCCCAATCAGCTGTTGGCGGTGCTCCATAGCGGCGATCTCGGGCTCGCCCAGTCTGCCTATCTCAAGGCTCGAGCACGGCGACACGTCGCGGAGCAGGCCTATGAGCGGGCGCAGTATCTTTACCAAGAGAAAGTCATCGGTCAGGCGGAGGCGCAGCGCCGCGAAGGAGAGATGATCAGTATCCGCGCCGAGGCTCAGGAGGCGCGTGAAGGGCTCCGGTTGTTAGGCATGGGCGACAAGGAAATCGGAACCCTGGAGCGGACCCAAACGATCCGCTCGCAGGTTGCCATTGTGGCGCCCTTTGCCGGACGGGTGATCGCGCGGGATCTCACCAAAGGCGAGGTGGTCGAAACTACCCATAAACTGTTTTCGGTGGCCGATCTCTCGATGGTTTGGGTGGTAGGAAATGTATCGGAAAAAGATATCTCGTATATGCAGCGCGCGGCAGCCGATCCGAATCAGCCGGTCGAGGTCTTTGTGACTGCCTATCCCGACGAGGTGTTCCAGGGGACAGTTTCGTATGTCGGCGATGTCCTCGACACCGCGACGCGGACCATGCAGGTGCGCCTCATCTTGGAAAATTCCAAGGGTCACCTGAAGCCGGAAATGTTCGCAACCATCCGTGTCTCGTCCGAACCTGCCTCGGGTGTCCTGGTCGTTTCCGAAGCAGCCGTTCAGCATGATCGGGATCGCAGCTTCGTGTTTGTGCAAAAGGAGCCCGGCGTCTTTGAAGCGCGGACGATCAAAGTGGGCGAGAAGAACGGAACCTTCGCCGAGGTCCTCGAAGGGTTGCAGGAAGGGGAAACGGTCGTCAAGGAGGGCGGCTTTACCTTGAAATCTGAGCTGTTGAAGCCTAAAGACTAAGCATGGTCGACAAACTTCTTGAGTTTTCTCTTCGCCGTCCCTTACTGATTCTCACATTCGCCGGCCTTCTGACCCTTCTGGGAGGCTATGCCTTCCGCACGATTTCGATCGATGCGTTTCCCGATGTGACGAGCGTGCTCGTGCAAATCGTCACAAAAGCACCAGGCCTATCCCCCGAAGAAGTCGAACGGCTGGTGACCTTTCCCATCGAACAACAAGTCACCGGAATTCCGCATCTGACGGAACTACGCTCGCTCACCAAAGTGGGGTTGTCGTTGATTACGGTGGTGTTCGACGATCATATGGACATCAACCTTGCCCGCCAACTCGTGCTCGAACGGCTGATCGAAGTGCAGGGAGAACTTACCGCCCGGGTCTGAGCCGATGATGACCCCGAACAGCACCGGACTGGGAGAGGTGTATCAGTACTATCTGGAAGGCCCTCCGCATGCCGGTCTGGACGCCGCCGCAGCGGAACACGAATTGATCGAACAGCGAACTGTGGTGGACTGGGTCATCCGGCCATTGCTCAAGGGCGTCCCCGGAGTGATCGACGTCAACTCGCAAGGCGGGTATGTCAAACAGTACCAGGTGCTTGTCGAGCCGGAACTCTTGCGCAAATACGCTCTCTCGCTGGACGAGGTGTTTGCCGCCGTGGCGAACAACAATGCGAATGCTTCGGGCAACATCCTGGAGACACATGCTGAAAAGTACATTGTCCGCGGCGTGGGGATGATCCGGAAACTGAGCGACATCGAGGACATCGTCGTCAAGGAAGCGGGCGGCACTCCCGTGCACATCCACGACGTCGCTCAGGTACAGATCGGTCATGCCATTCGCCATGGCGCTGTCGTCTTGAACGGTGAGCGCGAGGTTGCGGCAGGGATCGTGCTCATGCTGCGCGGTGGTAACGCCCGGGACGTCGTGGAGGGCATCAAAGGCAAGATCGCCGAGATACAGGAGAAGGGGCTGCTGCCGGCAGGATGGCGGATCGTTCCCTTTTACGATCGTATCGAATTGATCTCCGCCGCCTTGAAGACCGTCTATAAGGCGCTGGGGGAGGGGATTCTCCTGGTGGTGGTCGTGCTGTTCCTGTTCCTGGGCGATACCAGGAGCGCCTTGATCGTGGCGGCGACGCTCATCCTGACGCCGCTCGTGACGTTCTTCGTGATGGATCGTTTCGATCTCACGGCCAATCTGATGTCCTTGGGCGGTCTGGCCATCGCCATCGGCATGATGGTCGACGCCTCTGTGGTGCTGGTGGAAAATATTCACCGTCATATGTCGGATCCCCGTCACCAAGGCCTGCCTCGACAGGCCCTCATCCTCAATGCCGCTCGGGAGGTCGCCCGTCCCGTGGTCTTCGGTATTATGATCATCATCATTGTCTTTATGCCCATCCTCTCTTTCGAAGGCATGGAAGGCAAAATGTTCAAGCCGATGGCCTATACCATCATGATTGCTCTGATGGTGTCGCTCATTCTATCGGTCACGCTGTCGCCGGTTTTGTGTTTATTGACTTTGAAGGCAGGGCACGCCGACGCCGAGCCCTGGATACTCCGATGGGCCAAGCGTCTCTACCTTCCCATGCTGCGTTGGGCGTTGGGACATCGCACGGTGGTGCTGACGGCTACCGGACTCATGTTGGCAGGGAGTATTGCACTCTTTCCATTTTTGGGGTCGGAGTTTGTCCCAATTCTGAATGAAGGCACGATGTCCCCCCTCACGATCCGCTTGCCGAGCATTTCGTTGGAGCAATCGATCAAGATCGAACGGGAGGTGCAGAAAGCGGTGCTGGAGTTTCCCGAAGTTCAGATGATAGTGTCCAAAATCGGACGTACAGAATTGGCGAACGACCCACAAGAACCAAACGAAAGCGATTCCGTTGCGATGTTGCATCCGATTGAGACCTGGACGACTGCCCCCACCATGGCGGGATTGAAAGAGCGAGTCCGCGAGCGGCTGGCACTGGTGCCCGGCGCCAACTTTCTGATCAGCCAACCGATCCAGCAACGGGTGGACGAATTGATTTCGGGGGTGCGCGCAGAGGTGACCGTCAAACTGTTCGGTCCAGACCTGGAGGAGCTGCGTCTCACGGGTGACAAGATTGCCGGAGTCCTCGGTACGATTCGAGGCGTCAAAGACCTGAAGATAGAACAACTCTTCGGCCAGCCGTACATCACGATCGATATCGACCGGGGTAAGATCGCCCGGCACGGCATCAATGTTTCGGACGTTCGCGAGGTCATCGCAACTGCGATCGGAGGAGAAGCCGCGACCAGGGTGTACGAAGAGAATCGACGGTTCAATTTGGTCGTGCGGTTTCCGGAACAGTATCGGAACAGCATCGAGACTATCGGGAATATTCGACTGACGGACGGCAGCGGGGCCTTCATTCCCCTCAGCGATCTCGGCACCATCCGGATGCACGAGGGACCGGGGCGTATCAACCGCGATCATCTTCAGCGGTATCTGCCGGTCAGCTTCAATACGCACGGACGGGATATCGGAGGCATTGTAGCCGAGGCGCAGGAGCGGATGGCCCGGGAGGTCAGGCTTCCTAGCGGGTACCATGTCGTCTGGGGCGGATCGTTCGAAAATATGGAGCGGGCGCTGGGCCGTATCAAGATTATTGTCCCGATCACCATTGTCGTGATTTTCTTGCTCCTGCTCTCGTCGTTTTCCTCGATCAAGCAGGCGGCGCTGATCATTCTCAATCTCCCGTTTGCCCTTATCGGCGGAGTTGTCGCCTTATGGGTGACGGGGGAATACCTGAGCGTGCCGGCCTCGGTCGGATTCATCAATCTTTTCGGCGTGGCCGTGTTAAACGGCATCGTGTTGGTATCCTATATGAATTCACTTCGCCGGCAGGAGGGCATGGATGTGCGGCAGGCGGTGCTGTCCGGTTGCGTCATGCGCCTGCGGCCCGTCTTGATGACGGCGCTGGTCGCGTTACTGGGATTGGTGCCGCTAGCCTTTGCCCATGGGATTGGATCGGAAGTTCAGCGGCCCCTGGCAGTCGTGGTGATCGGCGGACTGGTCAGTTCGACATTCCTGACGCTTATTGTGTTGCCGGTGCTCTACAAGTGGATCGAAGAGCAAACCGCTGTTTCGAGCCCTAAAGCAAGCATCACACCCGGTCATTGATCAACGAGATGGAACGATACGGTCTCCGCGCGAATGAAATGCGACATGGGTGCGCTGGGGCGGGCGGTTGTCGAGAGATCCATCTGAGCGCATACTGCTGATTAATTCTTTCGATGTTTCGTAACTACTCAGGGAGATCGGCTGAAGGCTTTTAGCCTTCAGCCTGAATATATGAGTAGTGACTCGTACACCATGCATCCCGACCGTATTTCTAGGCGTCTGCTGCTGAAGCGCGCGGCGGCGTTGGGGCTGCTGGCAGCGATGGAACGACTCGTGCCTGCCTATGCCTTGACAAGCGCTGCCAATGCCGGCTCACAGATTGCGCTCAGTGGAGATGTCATCGATCTAACAATCGGCGAGCAGTTGTTCAGCCTCGACGGGCGAACCGGGATGGCCATGACGATCAATGGAACGATCCCAGGTCCCGTCATTCGTCTGAAAGAAGGTCAACCGGCGACGCTGCGTGTCACGAACCGCATGGATGAAAGCACGTCGATTCACTGGCACGGCCTGCTCCTCCCGTCCGAGATGGACGGCGTGCCCGGGGTAAGTTTCGCCGGCATCGAGCCGGGCACCACCTTTGCCTATCGGTTCCCCATCCGTCAAAGTGGCACCTATTGGTACCACAGCCACTCGGGCTTACAAGAGCAATCGGGCGTCTACGGCTCGATGATCATCGACCCTGCCGAGCCGGAGCCGTTTCGCTACGAGCGCGACTATGTGGTGATGCTCTCGGATTGGACCTTCGAATCACCGGAAGCGCTTCTCTCCAATCTCAAGAAACAAGGCGGCTATTACAACTTCCAGAAACGCGCGGCCGGCGAGTTCTTGACCGATGTGGAACGCATGGGCTTTTGGCCCGCGCTGCAGAACTACTTGAGTTGGGACCGGATGCGGATGGACCCGACCGATTTCGCGGATATTACCGGATACACGTACACCTATTTAATGAATGGTTTGTCGCCAGCCGGCAACTGGACCGGACTGTTTCGTCCGGGCGAGCGAGTGCGTCTGCGATTTATCAACGCGGCCAGTATGACTTTCTACGACGTGCGCATCCCCGGTCTCACGTTGACGGTGGTGCAGGTTGATGGGCAGAATATCCAGCCTGTTGTGGTAGACGAATTGCGCATGGGACCGGCAGAAACCTACGATGTGATCGTCGAACCTGCCGAGGATCGGGCATACACCATCTTTGCCGAGACCATGGACCGTAGCGGTTATGCGCGCGGCACGCTCGCGCCGCGCCCGGGCATGGCAGGCGGCGATCCCTGAACGTCGGCCCAGACCGCTTCGCACGATGGCCGATATGGGCATGAGTATGGAGGGTATGGACATGGGAGGCAGGAAGGACTCCCATGGCGGCATGACAATGCCTGGGATGGAGCCCTCCGGTGATACCCAGAAGATGAAACTCTCTGACGACAGTCCGCACAGAGAACATGATCATGGTGTGCAGCCCGAGCAAGGCCTGCATACAATGCCGGCCTTGGATGCGGGCAATCAAGATCGCTCAAAGATACCAGGCGCCGAGCCCGTCAAGCATAGCCCAGATGATCATGGCCCCGGCAATCAAATGGTCGCTGAGTATTCGCAGAACCGGATGGGGGAACCAGGGAGAGGACTGGAAGGCAGTGAGCGGCGGGTGCTGCTCTACACCGATTTGAAAAGTCTTGTTCCCTACCCAGATCAGCGGGAACCGGAGCGCGAGATGGAGCTCCATCTCACCGGTCATATGAATCGGTACATGTGGTCCTTCGACGGCAAGAAATATTCAGAAGCCAAAGAGCCGATTCGCTTCCGGTACGGCGAGCGAGTGCGCCTGACGTTTGTGAACGATACGATGATGGAGCATCCGCTCCATCTGCACGGGATGTGGATGCATTTGGAAAATGGCGCCGGCGCCTACCTTCCGAGAAAACATACGGTCGTGGTCAAGCCGGCGGAGCGGCTGTCAGTCGCCGTCACCGCGGACGCCCCTGGGCCCTGGGCATTTCACTGCCATCTGCTCCTTCACATGGAAGCGGGGATGTTCCGCGTCGTCGAGGTGTCCGATACATAACGGGGCTGTGCGAGCGAGAGGTTCTCTGCGAGCTATCCTTGCGATGGTGCTGACCTGCATGCTCAGCAATGGCATCGACGTGACGGTTGTCTCCGCACAAACTGTACAAGGGACCTCCATGGCACCCACTGTGACCAGCCCATCTACTCTGCAAGAAGGTAGGCGACCTACTGTACCCCCGCCACAAAAATGGCCTCCTCCCGTCAACGATCAGGAGCACCGGCTCTTCACGCTCGTCGATGTCCTCGAATACCGCCCGAGCACAGGTGGGAATCAAGGGCATGACGACTACCGGTGGGATATCGAGGGCTGGTACGGAGGGGACTACAACCGTCTCTGGTTCAAAAGCGAAGGGCAGAAGGACACAGCCTTCAAAGCGGATTACGATGTGGACTTTCAACTGCTGTATGGCCGGTTTATCCGGAAGTATTACGATCTGCAAATGGGCGGCCGTGTCGAAACGCAGTCCTTCAAGGGGCGCAATGTGACGCGGGGTCTGGGGGTGATCGGAATCGAAGGACTTGTCCCGTACAACTACGAGTTCGAGTCCGCTCTGTTCATCGATCAGAACGGCGCGGTGTCCGCCCGCCTGTCGTTGACGAAGGACATGTTGCTGACGCAACGACTGATCTTCCAGACCCGCTTCGAGACCAACGCTGCCATACAACGAGTCGAGGATTTCTCGACCGGTTCGGGTCTCAACAACCTCGAATTCGGGGCTCGGCTACGTTATGAAATCCGGCGCGAGCTTGCGCCCTATGTCGGCATCTCCCTTGACCGGAGCTTTGGCGAGACTGCGACCCTCGTGCGTCAAGATGGAGGCGATTCGACTCAGGTTCGATTCGTCGTGGGGGTGCGGGCGTGGTTCTAAACAGGAACCATCTAGCGCATTTTTCATGCGCTTCTGCTGCAGCCGCGAATCCGCAGTTGCAGGATGAAGTCTTCTTGAATTATGCAGGGTAGGCCAAATCCTGTATCATGTGAGTCCCTAGCAGGCTACGGAACACTATGCTGGCACGCCGAGATGCGGCCTTGCCCAAGCAAGGCCGCAGCGAGTAAAGATCCGAGGCGTACCCTCTGGGGTACGTTGAGGGTCTGAACGATGCGAGAACGATGGTGGCGGACTGTTTCTAAGCATCCTGCTAAGAGATGGTTGACCGTTCATACGGAGGACCCTGCGGATGTCGGAACATCAGGTTGAGCCCCACGTCTTTGTCATCATCGGTGCGACCGGCGATCTCACGCGTCGGAAGCTCCTGCCCGCGCTGTATCATTTGCGGGATCAGGGAATCCTGGAAACTCGCAACACGCTGATCGTCGGCGCTTCCTTGCCCGAGATGGGTGAAGAGGGGTTTCGGCTCTGGGCCTTCGAAGGTCTGCAGCAAGCGGGCTGGCGCAATGAAACGGAGTTGCGCGTCTGGTGCGAAGAGTGTCTTCACTATCAGACTTTGCATGATGGGAGTTCTCAAGATTATGAGGCGTTGGCTTTGTACATCCGACAGTTGGAGCGTACGCACAACATGCCGGAGAACCGGGTGTTTTACCTGGCCTTGCCACCGGACACCGTGCCCATCGCAATGGAGAGATTGGACCAGGCGGGACTGCTCAAGAGCCATGGGTGGGTCCGCGTCGTGTTCGAAAAACCATTTGGCCACGACTTTCACTCAGCCCGGCATCTGAACACGACCCTGCATCGCTATATCGAGGAATCCCAGATCTATCGCATCGATCATTACCTTGGCAAAGAGACGGTGCAGAATCTCCTGGCGTTCCGCTTCGCGAACCCGATTTTTGAATCGCTCTGGAAACGCGACACTATCGAGAACATTCAGATTACCGTTGCTGAAGATCTCGGCGTCGAGCATCGCGGGGCCTACTACCAGCAGGCCGGGGCGCTTCGCGACATGGTTCAGAACCATCTGACCCAACTCATGACGGTCGTGGCGATGGAAGTGCCGGTGTCCTTCGATGCCGCTGCGATTCAGAACGAAAAACAAAAAGTGCTTCATTCCGTTGCGCCGATCGCACAGCAGGATGTCGTCTTTGGCCAGTATACGTCCTGGCAGATCGCAGGCCAGACGATTCGAGGTTATCGTGAGGAACATGGGGTCCCGAAGGATTCGACCACGGAGACATATGTCGCTCTGAAAGCGGAGATTCACAACTGGCGATGGAAGGGTGTGCCTTTCTATCTCAGGACGGGCAAACGATTCCCACGTAAACTGACCCAGATTGCAGTGACCTTTCGTGAGGCGCCCACCCAAGTGTTTCGATCCCTCGATCCCGGCAGCATTTCGTCCAATAAGCTATTGATCACACTCCAGCCCAGTGAGGGGTTCTCGCTCTGCTTTTCCGTGAAGAGCCCTGGGAGACCGTTCCAACTGAGCGACCATGCGCTGCAGTTCGACTATGAACAAGCCTTTGGCCAGCTCCCCGAAGCCTACGAGACGCTGCTCCGTGACGTCATGATCGGCGATCAGACTCTCTTCGTCAGCGCGGATTTCACTGAAACGGCTTGGCGTCTGTATGCCCCGCTGTTGACCGGCGAGAAATCCGTTCACTTGTACACCTCTGGGAGCTGGGGACCAAGCGAAGCGGATACGCTGCTGGAGAAGAATGGGCATCGGTGGGTGTTGGGCTGGTAAGAGCAAGGGTGTGAGAGCTTTCTTTGCTCCCGGAGCGCGCGCCCTCAGAAGGGCCTCGCTCGACGGCCGCAGTCGAAAGCTCCTCACGCCCTTGCGTGGCTGGATATTGAATTGGAGAAGAAAGTATGAGTGGTTGCGCGAAGTGGTAGACCAATCAGAGCACTCTCTGAAGAGAGAAATGAGCGAGGTCAAAGAGCGAAGGTCAGGCAGGCGCTTTCTCGATAGAAGAAATATCCCGCAACCTTCCAATAATGCTGGCGGACTTTTCCAAGAGCCGGGTAGTTATTGTGGCGCATTCTCTGAAGTGGTGTTGCGGAGATGGGCGATGATGAGTCTCGCGTCGGCAATGGGGTCTGTCGTGAAAGGGGCTGCGTGCTGACGGGTTACCGGGGTGCTCAATCGCTCGGCCGCCTGACGGATAGGAAGAGGGAAGGACGCGTCCTGCTGAATTTGCTGGAGACGTGCCATCGCATCTCCGCGCCATTGCGATAAAGAAAGCTGCGCTCCCCACACCTCGGTGGCGCGGGCCACGGCGCGTCGAGAACAGACGCGCGCCTTCCCATCGTTGTGGTCCTGCTGCGCAGCCTGGGCTGCTGCCAGCTCCTGCTCGACTAGCGCTGCTGGTGTCATTGGGCGAGGTCCTTTTCATATCTGAATTCCTGCAGGACGCTGCTGGCCATTGTGATCAATTGGGGATAAAATTCGCAAGTTGTCGCCTGCATACTCAGAAGGTTTGTCTGGTTCATCTGGTCTATCTTGTCTGTCTGGTTCATCTGGTTGGTCTCGTCCAACCAGACAGACCCGACAAATTAGACAGAGCAAATAAACCGGAGCAAGCAGCCAGTTTCACGTACCAAGAGGAGCGAAGACATGGCAGATAGTGTGATGAGAAGACAGCGAACGACCGCAGTAGCACAAAAAAAGGCAACGTCAGCGCATCGGTCGAAACGGCCCAAGGCGACATCTGCCGCGGTCCTGGTCCTGCACGGCTCCACGGCGCTCCGACGAAGGAAGTCCGCCGAGACGTTGGCCGAATCCCTGCACGTAGAGCTGTTCAGGGTGGATGTGTCGGCGGTCGTGAGTCAATACATCGCCGAGACGGAGAAGAACCTGAACGACGTATTCGATAAAGCAGAGGCCAGTGGCTCGATCCTGTTCTTCGATGAAGCAGACGCGCTGTTCGGAGCGCGCAATACCGTCAATGAGGCCCATGATCGATTCGCGAATGCGGAGACGGCCTATTTTCTCCAGCGCATCGAGAGTCATAATGGGATCGTCATCCTTACAACCAAGGGAAAGCAACGCATCGAGCAGGCCTTTTCGCCCAAGACGCAGGTGGTGGTTATGGTGGGGACGACAGGGACAGGCCGGATGAGGAAGCCGTAGTAGGTGGCCAATGAGGCGACGTACTGAAGGAAGCAGCAGCTTGCACCGTGCTACTCGAAGCGCTCAAATAGCCCGAGTTTGACGTTTCTGATTTCCATAGGCCAGCCACGCACCGACCATTGCGCCAAAAATAATGCTCAGCATGTCCAGAATGTGTTTGTACCAGCCATCCAAACCGATGCTGGAATCCGCAGTCGCAGCTTCAAACAAGATGAAGCTCAAGAAGCCTACAGCGGCGGCGGATACAAGAGAGGCAGCAATGATCGCAACTTGTTTGTGATAGTGCGGTACGATGTAGATGATCACACCCACAAGAGAAGCAGCGGAAATCGTCCTCGTGATAAATATCATGTATGTGCCGATAATCGGCACCCCATCCATATCCGGCGCTTCCCAAAAGGCATCGACACGGTCAAACCCATGGATAATGCCGAATGCCGTTCCAACAGAATGGTTCGCGGCGAACCACAGCATGATACCGGCCGGAACCGCGATGGCCCATCGAAATATATTCATGGCTCGGTTGTTGCGCATAAGTTGAAACGAGCCTCTGAGTTACTCATGGGCTCTTTTCACGAAGACAATTTCTATTCATATAGCTGGTACAAACCGAGAACGCAATCGGAACCATGCACCTCGCAGGGGTAAGCACTCTGCAGAGCCGGTCAGACGAGAGTTCGAGGTCAGAAGTTCAAGGTTTTCGGAACGTCGAACTCCTCAGTCTTGGCCTCAGCCGTAACCTTCTGATACCGCTGTCAGCTTATCCGGTGTTTCCAAGCTGGTGCGGCCGAGCATGCCGTTGCGGTAGTCCGACAAGAGTATCCGTGCCGCTTTGTCTCGGTCCAGCCCGCCGCCGCTCCTGGTCAGCAGGCAGCCGCGCTTTCTGGCGATGGCGTCGATCACCCCCGTACTTGTCAGCCCTTCCACCGCAAAGCCGTAGCGGGCCGTGAGTCGGGCAGAATAGCGCGAGAGCAGGATGGCGGCGAGAAATTCTGCGACCGCTTCATCATCGACGACTGTGTGGCCCACGGCGTTGATCGTAGCGAGCAGGAGGCCCACGTAAGGGTCTTTGATAGTCCCCCACAACAGTCCTGGTGAATCGGTGATGGCCATGCGGTCGTTCAGTTTGTGACGTTGTTGGACCTTGGTCACAGCCGGTTCATCTCCCACACGAGCGATGCGGCGCTTGAGGAGCATGTTCATCAGAGTCGACTTGCCGACGTTGGGGACTCCCATGATCAGCATGCGCAACGGCTTCGCGCTGCTGTTGCGATGGGGGGCGAGCGGCTGACAGAACCGGGGTATCTTGGCGGCATCGCCCGCATGACTACAAGAAAGGGCTACGGCGCTGACGCCCGGTTGCCGGTTATAGAGGTCGAGCCAAGTCTGAGTGACGACGGTGTCGGCGAGATCGGCTTTGTTGAGGACTTTTAGGCTAGGCCGCTGACGGGTCAGGCGTAGCTCTTCGATCAGTGGATTGCAGCTGGCGTTCGGTATGCGCGCATCCAGCACTTCGACAACGACATCGATCACCTCCATCGTCTTGGCGGCTTCTCTGCGCGCCGTATTCATGTGACCGGGGAACCACTGAATGGACATGGGGGGATGGGCTTTCTGGCAAAAAGGACTTGTCACTAAGGCCCGATGGCCATCGTCGGTGCGGTTATCGTATCGTCCGCTCCCATCATAGTGGGAAACCGCTCCCTATTGAAAGGACACACTCTGCTGAAAAGTTCGCTCTTTTCACCCACCTGCCCCGAGGCTGCCAAGATTGCTCAGGGCTCCGGGACACGCCTTTTCCCAAGCAAGGCCGCAGCGGTTGTAGCAGGCTAAGGCAAGGTTGAGGAAGACATAATTTTCTTCATCGGAGCCTCAACCTTAGCCTAAGACTCGACATTCCCCTAACGCTAGCGTACTTTTTCAGCGTCCTGCCAGACGTTCGCGGCCGTGGGGGGTAGTGAGATCTTGGTCGGGACCGAGGGGGACAATACGGGTCGGATTGATGTCGTCGTGGGTGATGTAATAATGGCGCTTGATGTGGTCGAAGTTGACGGTGTCGGCGATGCCGTCAGTCTGATAGAGGTCTTTGAGATAGCCGAAGAGGTTGGGGTAGTCGATGATCCTCCGGAGGTTGCACTTGAAATGGCCGTGGTATACGGCGTCGAAGCGTACGAGGGTGACGAACAAGCGCCAATCGGTTTCGACGAATTGTGAGCCGAAGAGATAGCGTTGGCGCGCCAGCCTATCCTCGAGTTGATCGAGGGCGTCGAAAAGGCGCAACACGGCTCGTTCATAGGCCTGCTGCGATGTGGCGAATCCCGCGCGATAGACCCCGTCGTTCACATTCTCGTAGATGAAGGTATTGAGGTCGTCGATCTCTTTCCTGATTCCTTCCTGATACAGATCGATCCTACTCTCGGTGAAGCGATTGAACTCGCCGTTGAACATGCGCATAAGGCCGTCGTCTGAATTGGTGACGATGCGTTTCGTGACCGTATCCCACAGCACAGGGACGGTGAACCGTCCCCGATAGGTCTGATCGGTGGCTTTGTAGGCTTGGCTAAGGAACTGAAATCCGTTGATGGAATCGAGCGAATGGTCCGGCCCTTCGCGGAAGGCCCATCCGCGCTCGTCTCGGATCGGGTCCACGACCGTCATGCCGATTACGTTTTCGAGCTTCTTGAGTTTTCGCACAATGATCGTCCGATGCGCCCAAGGGCAGGCCCAGGAGACATAGAGATGGTAGCGGCCGCTTGCCGCTGGGTAGCCGGAGGCACCATTCGCGCTCACCCATCCCTGAAAGGCATCCGGTTGCCTGGTAAAGGCGCCCTCGACGCTCTGCTCGTCTGGAAATTGTGCCTGGATGGTCATCGTCTGGCTCTTGCGTGCCTCTACCGTACCATATTGGGGAGCGATGAAGGGGGGAGCCTGGCCGTCCTCCTGCTCGCGGAATGCGCACGATAAGAATGTGCTCGTTCGACGCGCGCATTCGAGGATCGACCAGGCTACCCTGCGAGAGATGGCAAGCGAGCTTGGAAGGATCAATTAGATGGATGATGGTCGCTCGATGCGCGCAGTAAAGGGCAGTCTTGGCCATTCCTCCTGAGAGAGGTGTAGGGAAGTTGAGAGGGCCCTCGCTCGACGACCGCAGTAGGACTAACACGGGTGCCGTTCCCAGGCGAGTGAAACGAGCAAGCTTTGCGGCTATGTGATTGGAGCGTTTCGATGTGCGTAGGTACAGATTGACTGAGACAATCTTGAAAAGTAGAATGTTTGCACAATTTCTGCCGGGGAGCGATTGGTAATCAGGCAAGAAGAGTTCCGGCAGGGGATGGTAGGCTACAGAGTCCATTCAGTTAGTTCAAACAAGGAGGTCGCAATGCAGATGATGGGACGTATCGGGTTCATGGGGTTAGGGATCGCGTTGGCGGGCTGTCTCGCCGTGGCGCCGGTCTTCGCAGGGGATAAACCAGCTAAAGCACCAGTCGAGGATGGGTCGAAGGTGATGATTACTTCTCCCAAGGACGGGGACAAGGTCAGCGACAGCTTTCAGCTGAAGTACGATTTGACCAAAGGTTCCCAAGCTACGCATGTCCATGCGTATGTGGATGATCAGTATCAGAAGGGTTTTTCTGGGGAGCTGAAGAGCCTGAGCAGAGGGACGCACAAGATCACCGTAACTGGGGCTACCAAGGACCACGATCCTGTCACGGCCACCCATAGCATCACCGTCGACGTGGAATAGGGCCAGCCAGCTTCAAGGCCACCAGGGTCTCTAGTGAAAGAGACCCTGGTGGTCCCGGTTTCACACACCGTTTCCAACACTTCATCTGTATTGCTCAGGTAATTTCCGTACAATCTGTTTTGCCTATTGGTCGTTCATTCGGCAGAGAATTCTAGCGTTTTCAGGGAAGAGGAAGTCTGGGTTTCACCAGCTTGATTCTTTGCTCGGGGGTCCCTTGCTGTACTCCATCACGATCGCTATGAACAGATTCCCCTGAGTTTTCCGTATCCCCCATGGCTTACTTCCCCTGTCCAAGTGTTATTAAGTGGAGCACGACAAATGGGAAGTGGAAGTGAGAAGCAAAGGACTCGGCATCGGCGGTGCTCGCCCAGGAAAGGGGCATCTGACCCCCTGGACCAAGCAAAAGGAGTGGGCGGATCAGGAGAGAGTTACGGCATCGGTTTTGGGGGCTCCTGCGGATTGAGCGGTGGGCCAGATCGAACTTCTTTCGATGGTGGGCCTCCGATCTTCAACAGTCGCGTAAGCCATGGAATTGCCGTCCCCTGGATGACGACGGATGTGAGCGCAATAAAGAACACCATGTGGAAGATCATGTCGGCCTGCTGGAGCCCGGCCACTATGGGAAACGTGGCCAGGATAATCGGTACGGCCCCACGGAGCCCCGCCCAGGCCACCAGCGTCTGCTCTCGAAACGACATCGGCGAAAAGGCCAGCGCCGCGTGGACGCACACAGGGCGGGCGATGAAGATCAGGAAAAGGGAAACCAGGAGGCCGACCCCGGCGATTGGCACGAGCCTTGCCGGAAATACTTGCAGCCCCAGCGTCAAAAACATGGTGACCTGCATCAGCCAGGCCAGCCCGTCGTGAAAACGCAAGACACTTTGCTGGTGAGTAAACGGTTTTCGCGCCATGACGAGCCCCGCCAGGTACACGGCAAGAAAGCCACTCCCGTCCAGGTAGTCGGTCAGGCCGTAGGTCAGCAGCGCCAGCGCCATCGACAGTACTGGATAAATGCCTTCCAACTCCAAGTCGAGCGCATTGAACGATCGCCGCATGATCTCACCCATCGCAATGCCAATCACCGCCCCCACGCCCATTTGCATCACGAAGAATACGACAAGCTCCCCGAAAGAGGTCGAGGGTTCCATCAACAGTTGAATCAGCGCGATCGTCAACATGACGGCCATTGGATCGTTGCTGCCGGATTCAAATTCGAGCAATTGGATCAATCGCCGGGGGATCTTGGTTTTTCGCGCCCGTAGTACCATGAAAACGGCCGCAGCATCGGTGGACGACACAATTGCGCCGAGCAAGAGGCCCTCCAGGAATGAGAACCCCTGGACCCAGGCGACAAACACCCCGATGAGCAGCGCAGTGATCAGAACCCCGATCGTCGAGAGCGACAGCCCCTGCCACAGGATGGGGCGTATCGCTGTCCACTCCGTGTCCAATCCACCCGAAAACAGAATCAAGACGAGCGCAGTGATACCCAGCGACCGCACCAGGGATGGATTGTCGAAAGAGAGGCCGCCGAGACCGTCGGACCCTGCCAACATGCCGATGGCGAGGAACAAGACCAGTGAGGGGATGCCGAACCGATTCGAGAGCTTGATCGACAAAATGCTCAGAATGATGAGGGTGGAGAATACGATGAAGATCACACCAATGGAAGCCGGCATCGTGCTTGTGTCTTTCGAGGTTGTTCGGCGAGACCTGATGCGGTCTATAGCACAGACGACCGGATCACGCTAGCCACAAGATGAGGCAAAGAGCTGTCACCTAGGCAAATAGAGAGGGTGGGAGAGCATGGGCGGTGTTCGGTCGATAGGCGCAGCAAGGGTAGACCAGGCTGACCTGCCCCCGATTTTACAGAGACCTCCATTTAGGGGGAGAACGGTAAAATCGGAGGTGCCCATGACCGCACAAGGCCGTCGTCGATCTGCGGAGGAATTGACGATGGAGGCGGTGCGGTTGGTCGAGGAGTCCGCCCACTCCGTGGCCAGATGGGCGTACGACTTGGGGAAAGCTTTTTTCGCTCAGTGAACCACGCTTTCGGATCCCGAAGATGCAGGGGTGATGGATTCGTCTGGGTCAGATGACTTGAAAGGGGTCACGGGTATTAGCGGCAACCAATTCACCGCAGGCAGTACAGTGATAGTTATCCGTCAAATAATCGTCGTTGTTGTGTTCCAATTCCAGGTGCAGATGCCTACAAGGTGGATTGTCTCCCTCTGCCCACTTCTCCCGTAACGCAGCAGCTTGCGTTTTGGTCATGATAACTACCTCCATTGTCCCATATCGCTGTTCAACTAATCATCATCTACCAAATTGGTCAACGAGATCAACTGGAGATTGTCCTCACTTACATTCTTGGCTGTCTGTTAAATATTGTACACCATCCTTGCTGTGTCGAGTGATTTCAGAAACTTTCGTTGTCGGGGGTGCTGGATAAATTCTGTCAGGGCTTGCGTGCCGGTCCGATAATAAGATGGGGAAACGAAAAGGAGCGGCCAGGCGCCCTTCTTGCTCGCAGAACGCGCACGATAAGAATGTGCTCGTTCGATGCGCGCAGTAAAGGGCAGCCTCGGCCACTCCCTTTCGCTAAGGCGCTCACATTTTGGAGAAAGGGACATGGAGGAAGCATTTATCATGAGCGATATTTCTTCAGCTATGGTTCGGAATCACTGCAGGTCCCTCCTGGGGCTCAACTTGGCCAAAACCAGAAGATCGTACGGCTCGAAATACTGAGCCTCAACACGTGAACGCGAGGTCAATCTTGACAGCTCGTCCTTGGTCAGCCTAACCTCCGCGTCACCGGAACCTGTGTATATCTTCTTTCACCAATACTCCGAGTATCCAGTGGAATGCACACATTTCTTTAAAAAATCCACCACACATATGCGACGCACGATCTGTGGGCAGTTGGGAGCTGGCGGGGATTTGAACAATACTGAAATGGAAAACGAGCGCTGCTGGTGCCAAGAAACATCTGAATTGGTGAAGTGATGCCTGAATTTGATTCCTGGGAGAGCTATGACGTTTTCGCGCAAAGCGTGCGACGTAAGGCAAGGCATGTTTTTGAAGATCAGGTCGATAAGTTTCTGCACACGGTGCTAGCGACAAGCAATACTAGAAAAATGGATTTTCCCAGCAAGAGGTTTCTTTGGAGAGCGCAACTAGGCGATCATTGGGAGGAGGTAGAGATTGACGGCGAACTGAGCTCAGACCAGAGCCCTTTACCACACGCACGAATGAAACCGCTCGCTCATTCCCCGCATGAGGGCCGAGTCAATCCTAAGGGCATACCGTGTTTATACCTTACTACAGAGAAAGAAACAGCTATGGCAGAAGTCCGACCTTGGGTTGGCTCTTATATCTCGGTCGGCCAGTTCGAGACAGTGAAGGATCTCACGTTGATTAACTGCTTTAGACAGCAGGGGACAGACCTTGTTCATTACTGGTATAGGGAAGAACCTGATTCGGATGAACGAGAAAAGGCTGTTTGGGCCCATATTGACCATGCTTTCTCTATACCGGTAAGTGCAGACAATCCAACAACCGAATATATTCCCACTCAGATATTGGCTGAGCTATTTCGGAAGAATGGATTCGACGGGGTTGTTTATAAGAGTCTTTTAGGCGAGGGCTTCAACGTCGCCCTGTTCGATATTGATGCCGCCAAGCTCGTTAATTGTTTTCTTTATAATGCGAAATCGGTCGCCTTCAAATTCGAAGAAGCTGGTAACCCATACTTTCTGAAAACCACCTCAAAAAGTAAAGAGTAGACTGTCAATTCCCGTTTCGCGGTGCGCGAGCGTCTTTTTCCCCGGAGAGTTGACGGGATTCCTGGCGGTGCGATATGGTGAAGACCAGAATTCTGGTCATTGAATGTTGTGAGGTGCGAGATGGCGAAAACGTTGTCCTTGTCTGAAGTGAAGGCGCGGTTGCCTGAGCTAGTTGCTGGCGTGCAAGAGCGTGAGGAGGAGGTCGTGGTGACGAAGAATGGACGGCCTGCCGCCGTTCTGATCAATGTGGATGAGTATACGCGGCTGAAAGAGACGCTGGACGTGCTGAGCGATCCTGTCTTGATGAAACAGATCGGCCGAAGCAAGTCATTCTATGGGACCGGCGGAAAGGGCCTCGCCTTTGAGGATGTGTTTGGTGAGCCGTTGACCCCCGTGAAGAAGCGCCGCACTGCGTGAATGCTTTCCGTCCTGATATCCCTCCGCATGTGGCTGAAGTGATCCGCTCTCTCCATCCTGACCTGAAACGTTCCATCAAGGCGGCTGTTCGTGGCATTGCGACCGATCCGGAGTGTGGGGAGCCGCTTCTGCATGAACTTGACGGCTTGTGGAAATATCGCGTCCGCCGATTTCGGATCGTGTACGCCATTGATCGCAAGGAGCGTGTGATTCGGCTGATGGCCGTCGGCCATCGCAGGCATGTGTATGAGGAATTGATTGCTCACCTGGCGCGAAAGGCATAATCGAATTGTTCCACGCCCCGTCTCGTGGCGCCCCACCCCACCTCTGAAGACCACCCTCTAAATTTGAGCGCAACAATCGGATAGTGCCTCGACCCGTTCTGGCAGTATCATGGCCCAACGAATAGGGAGGGGCTCATGTCGCTAGTCAATGTAGACTCTGCGTGGGAGGCCGTGCTGAACCATGATCGCCGCTGCGATGGCCGATTCGTCTACGCGGTGTCCTCCACGCATGTATATTGTCGGCCCTCTTGCCCTTCTCGCCGCCCGACTCGCAACCATGTGACGTTTTTCAATTCGCCGCAACTGGCAGAGTTGGCAGGATTTCGTGCCTGCCTGCGCTGCCGGCCTCAGTTGTCTGCCGGTTCCGAGGCAGAAGCCCGGGTTAAACGAGCCCGATGCTATCTGGATGACCATGCGGGCGAGCCAATCACACTTCGACGGCTGGCTGCTCACGTCGGACTCAGTCCATTTCATGTGCAGCGAACCTTCACGAGATTGGTCGGGCTCTCCCCGAAGGCGTACCAAGACGCCAAAAGAATGGAGCGGTTTACCGCATCATTGAAACGAGGCGAGACTGTGACGCATGCGACCTACGAAGC
>CAWGDV010000007.1:0-256132 GCA_963821465.1 uncultured Nitrospiraceae bacterium
GGGCGAACCTACGGCCCGCTGATGAAGAGTCTTTTCTCACCTGTACTACGGCTTCCGCTGGGGTTCTCAGTCTCTTGACATGGCGGGCGCTTCCGGATATTTCCCTACCATGCGTCCTTCCACTTTCGCTTGAATGACCCCGCGTCTGCCTACGCTGTGCCTACATTTCGGTCTGCTGATTCGCCACAGATTCGGCGGGCGTCCCGCGGGTCCGGAAAGCCGCGTGCCTACATCCTGCCTACACGGCAGCTGACGACTGGACTAGACCCCCGCCACATGCCGCGAAATGGCTCTTGCCACCTTCTTGTCCCAGGGTCCTTATGCGCTTCGACCTTGAATGACACGAACCAGAATGACCACAACCGCGATGACCAAGAGGGCATGAATGAATCCGCCCATGGTGTACGAGGTAACAAGACCCAGAAGCCAGAGGACGACCAAGATGATGGCAATGGTCTCGAGCATGGTGCTTCTCCTTTGGCTATTGGTTGATGAATCGTAGAGCTAACGGCCCACTGCTGCCTCACTCATAACTCTGCTGGGGACACACGAACAGCCTCGCGAGGTGCCGGACGCCAGAGGTGCTTGCTCTCCGTTCCGAGGCTGAGCGCATCAGGAAGACTCCGCCATGGTGGTCAACGTAGACCTGTCTTCCATGAGGCCCTTCATCTCTCAGTCACCGCACACACACTAGGTGCTTATCGTGACTGGTTCAGCTTGAGGTCAGGACGGTGCGTCGAACCTCCAAAGAGACTCTCTCACGCCCAGCCCTCGATCCAAGCATTCCCAACAGAGAACGACCCTCAGGAGGAACGACCTCCTGAGGCCAGGCAGTCTACTGACGCGACTGCGAGAACTTATGGCGCGGGAGCAGGAGCGGCCGGAGCGGTTTTTGCCGCGTCTTTGTGCGCCTTCGTCTTCGCCTTCTGTTCCTTCTTCTCGCTCTTCATGGGCTCGTTAGGCCGGACCGGCTCACGTTTTTTGCCAAATGCAGAAGGTTCTTGAGACAACTTACCTGTTTCCATTTGATCGCCATATCGAGCCCCTTCGCCAGAGTACGTACGTTCCGGAACCTTCTCGCCCTTCATGGCATCGTCAGGGACCGGCTCACGTTTCATGGCATCGTCCGCCCGGACCGGCTCACGTTTATTACCTAATACAGAAGGCTCTTGAGACAACTTACCCGTCGGCTCCATTTGATCGCCATATTTAGTACCTTCCTCAGCCAGGGCCAGCGAGCTGGTCCCCATCAGGCACAAGGCCGCAGACACGGCAACGGTTAATCTACGCATGAGACACCTCCTCAATGGATGTTATTAAATTTTTAATAAGTCGAACCTACTCCCGAACCTACCCCGCATGCGATGCAAGAGCCGTTCGATGCCCGGACGCTGGCCTAGCAGGCCCTGGAGCCACGGCGGCCGAACGCCGGCTGGTAAACTCCGACATCATCCTCAACGTCGGTCTGTCTTCCGTGACGCCCATCATCCCTCGATCACGGCACACACTAGGCCACCGTGATCTCGATGGCTTTCGGCTTCGCCTTCTGGGCTTTTGGGAGATGCACGTGGAGCATCCCGTCTGTGAAGTCGGCGGTCACCTTGCCCCCGTCCGCATCCTCGGGCAGCGAGAAGCGGCGCACGAAGCTCCCGTACGCGCGTTCAATCCGGTGATATTTTTTCCCCTTTTCTTCCTTCTCGAATTTCCGCTCGCCGGAAATCGCCAGGACCTCGTTCTCTACCGTGAGGCGCACGTCCTCTTTCTTCACATCCGGCAACTCGGCCTTGATGAGGTATTCCTTCTCATCCTCTGTAATGTCCACCAGGGGCGACCACTGGGCCACCGTCAGGGCTTCCTTTCCCCCATGACCCGGTGCCTCCCGAGTGCCCAACATCGCCGCCAACCGGCGTTCCAAGTCCTCCCGCTCTTTCAAAGGATTCCGAGTTCTGAAGGGGTCATCGCGGTGCAGTGTATTCATGGCCGTACTCCTTTAGTGACGGAAGCTGATGTGCGCGACCCTCATGGCCGCGTCACGCGTGATGGACTGCTCCACCCAGCTCCCGTTCCGCCTTCAACCAATCCTCCAAGTCCCAACCGTCTTGCCGGCCCCGTTGCTCATACAGTTCGTAGGCGCGTTGGGCAATGTGGGCGTGATTAGCCGCAGCTCGTTTGAATGCTTGTGCCATTTGGCCGGTCTGCTCACCGGCCGGACCGGTGTGGGACGTCGCCGGTGATCGTTGTGCAGTGGTTCGACTGAGATTCGTGTCCCTCATTGTGTCCCTCCGTATTAGTATTGAAACCCTGAGCTCCGGCGTCGCCGACACCACTGTGGTCGGTGCTCGACGGACGGAGCGCCCGCGTATTGTGCGAGTGAGACCCTTAGGACTTTTCTTTCACCGTAAGATCATTCTTCACCGAGTTCACGCCGGGGACCTGCCGGGCGGTCCAGGATGCATTGGCACTGGTCATGAGGTTCCGCACCTCGCCCGTGAGCGAGACGACCCCCGCATTGGTCTGCACATCAATCTCGGCGTTCTTCAGGTGGGCGTCTTTCGCGAAGTGGTCCTTCACGCGTACCGTGATGGCCTCATCCTTCTCCTCCACCGCGTCGCGTGTAGACGGGGCGACCACCTGCAAGTCGTTTTTCACCGTCTTGACGCCATCGAGTCCTGCGGTGATCCCCTCCGCCGCACGCTTCGCCTCGTCGGAATCGACCTTCCCGCGGAGCACCACCTGGCCCTCTGTGGTCTCGACCTCGATCTGTCTCCCTTTGACCCGGGAATCGGCCGCGAGGGCGATCTTGGTTTTCGCCGTGAGCCACGAGTCGTTGACCAGGGCCTTCTCTTTGGAGACGTCCACGGCGGTGGCTGGCACGGCAATGAGTGCCGCCCCGACAACCAGAGTGATGCAGAGTGTGACCGAATAGAGTGTCTTCATGATCTTCCTCGTACCTAAAATAGAAGATGCCTCAGTGAGCCATCTCTCTCTTTTTGGTTGCTTCCCGTCAGCGCGGCTTTTTCCCTACGGCGTCCGCCGCTGCCTGCTGATGCCACTGGTCCGCCCACTTCATGAGCTCAACCCTTTGATCGCCATACCGTTCCTGGGCTTTACCGACAAACTTGTCGTAGTTGCCTTCGATCTGCGTTAAGTCATCATCAGTAAACTTGCCATACTGTTTTTTCAGCTCGCCTTTGAACTGCATCCATTTTCCCTTGAGTTGATCCGCGTTCATGATGTCTCCTCCTGTGTTTGATACAATGTCTGCGTTTTCTATCAATCTGGTCCCATCATCTCCAAACTCGCTCGTCCTCACCAAGAGAGCGAGAAGACCAACACCGGTCTGGGCACAACTGCACAGCGTGGATGGAGCGTTGAACATGGTGGCCCCATCCACGGTACGTTCCGATATCCGTTCACTTGGCGAGAAGCGGCACCAGCCCGTCAGCTGTCTCACAATTTGAACGTTAGAGTGTCTTATACTATCTATCTTGGCGTGTGAGGCACCATCATCGATAGTTCGATTTTTCTATCGTTATTCGAACGACAGAAAAATGGTCATACAGCCGTTCCGACTTTCCGGAAGTACTGCGTCATCGTTTCCTGAGCTTTCGTGAAACACTTAGGGCAGTAGGTGTGAGTGAGAGGGAAATTGGCCGGATTCACGCCATGTGTCGTTCGATACGTTCGCGGCGTGACCCAGCGCTCACGACCAGGGAAATGTCCGGTCTCGCCTCGAATAAGTCTGCAGACACAACAGACGGCGAGCATTTTCCGGGCGATAAACGTCTCTCTCAATGGAGTAGACGGTGCCATCAGAGTGGACTCAGTGACTAGTTTTCCAAGAGACATACGCGAACTCTTTCATTCGTCTTCTATTGTGTCTAATATGCCAAAAAGACAGAGTGCCGTCTGATCATAATTACTCACTTGGAACATATTTTTCACTACACCGCAGGACGCTTTACCGCCGCGAAGTTTTAGTCGGAAGGCGGGCGCCTAGTCGTGGAGGACAATATTCAGGAGGGAGCTGTGCACGTACAACCCGCCGTTGTAGTCGAATGAAGCCCAGCTTGCGGAACTTATTCATGAAGTAACTGACGCGGGAGCGTGTGGTGCCGATCATCTCGGCGAGCGTTTCCTGGCTGATCTTCGCGATCACCGGTTCCGGCTTGCCTTCTTTCCCAAAGTGGGCCAGCAGAGCAGGATCCGCGCCAGCCGCTTCTCGCTGGAATTGAAAAGTTGATCCACCAAATCCTCTTGGATGCGAATCGAGTGAGCCAGCAGATAGGACATAAACAGCTCGGCGAACGTGGGCTCCTCGTGCAACACACGGATCATGGCGTCTTTGTCGATGCGCACGAGACTGGAGTCTTCCAGGGCAGTCGCCGTCGACGTTCGAACAGTCTGTCCGGCGAGACAGGATTCTCCAAAAAAGCCACCCTGTTCCAGAATCGCGACGACGGCTTCTTTGCCCTGCTGCGAGACCACGGTCAACTTGATCTTGCCTCCCTGGATATAGAATACGGCCTCCGCTGCATCCCCTTGAGAAAAGAGAATCTGCTTCTTGGAGGAGGTGAGATTCGTTTCCCATTTCCGATTTTGGTGAGAAACGTCTGGGGATTAAACGGCGTGGTTCGTTTGCGTGGCAAGGACTTCCTCTGCATCAGCGCACTCCATTCGAACACGACACGCGGTGCACCAAACGTACAGCTATACCAGTACTCGCGCAAATTCTTCTTTGATGATCCGATAGCAATCGCAGGAAGACGCTTCAAGTCCCTTCCAGTCGAGTACGGTGATCTGGTTGCGACTGTGCTTGATCAGGCCGGCTTTCTCGAGCACGCCCGTGACAATGTTCACTCTGGCACGGCTCACGCCTAACATTCTCGATAGGAACTCCTGCGTGAAGGCAAATACATCTATATTCGTTCGGCCGTGCATCATAAGCAGCCATCGGGCATATCGCTCTTGTACTGTATGTAAGCTGTTGCACCCCCCTGAAAGCGCGATTTGCATGAGAAGAGCGTGAATGTAGCGACGCAGGATGGTGTCGAAGAGTTCATCATGCTTCGCCGCCTCGTTAAAATCTTTGACACTCATCCGCCGGGCCTCACCCGAGACCTGCGTGATCCCACAGGCTATCGCCACATCTATTCCCAAAAAAACCGGAATCCCAAGCACACCTTCATTCCCCACGGTGGCAATTTCGATGGCCGTTCCATTGTTCATCTCCGTCATCATGGAAATGACACAGGTCAGCGGGAAATACACCGAGGTGATGCGGTCCCCAGGGTGATACAGAATCTCTTCCACTGAAAGTGAGACGAGTTGCGTTTTGCCGAAGAGCCGTTCCCTGCTTGCCCCTGGTAACGCAGCCAGCAGTCTATTGGCGGACGTATCGACCACCTCACCCTTAGACAAAACCATCTCCATTGCGGAAACGCGTAAAGGGCATGTTGCAACTATTCGCAATCAGATGCGCGGAACTCGGTGAGGTATCCACTTAACATGAGCCGCTTCCACGCGTGGCACGTATCCTACTTTGAAGACGCGTTCGTCTGTCTGTCATCAACGTTACACTCGAGAAGACAATAAGGTCATACCTGAGAGTGCTGACCCCTTCACGTACGAATGCCACATTGCAGAAGGATACGTAAGGAGAATCAATTCTGCCGAAACCCGCGAAAGGCATCCCCGCAGGCATGGACCACACCCAAAGAGGCTGTGGCGATATTCGGTACGACAAAACGGAGGTCCTGTCCCCTAATGCCACAGCCTACGTGCTGGGCGGCAGGACGATCACATATGGCGAACTCGCCGGCGTATATCGCATGGACAATCAACTCCTGTCCAGTCCAGTTCATGTCGCCTTCAACGAATACGGCCGTTTGGGTGTCTGTTTCTTCATCAGCTGATAATGCCAGCGGCGTGATCCGGACTTGATCACTTTAGTTATCCACTCTGGTCCCTCTGCACAATAGACGGCCGGAATTACCGGTCCATCGTTTGCGCGAACTCAAGTCGGAACTTAGGTCGCCCGATCCGGCGCCAGCCGGACGGGCGGGAAAGATTCCCCCGTCTCAGTAACACGGGGGGCCGATGGATACATGCGCTATCTCACTGGTATTTGCGAACCGTCTGCTTACCTGCTCACGGAAATCACAACTCAACCTTTCCAGCTAGATAACTTGACAATGTCATGTGAAGTTTGTAGGCTCACTGGCGGGCTATGGAGTGCGATGGGGAACGATAGGGCATGACGTATACCTTCATGAGCATGGATGAGTACCTGCAGTCCTACAAGGAGGACTCATCATTAGTGGGGCCTTCTCCGAGTTCGGCGTCTCACGTCATGAAATGTTCACGACAATATATTAATCAGCTCGAAAATGAAGGAAAAATAGATGTTGTGCGGGTGTATCAGAAAGGGCGCTTGTGGGGAAAGGAATTGATCATCCTCATGGTCACCGAAAAATCCCTCCAGCGGTACCTCAAAGAGCGGTTTCCGGAAATGTACGATCCCAAGCATCCCAACTACAAGCCCGCTGCGAAATCCTCCCGATAATCTGTCTCTTCATTATACTTGACAGTGTAAAGTACATTCGGTTAGGCTGCGTCTCAGTTCACAGAAAGGGATGTGCGCCATGGGCCGATTTTGTGTACAGCGGGCTCCAGAGCTTGAAGGTGGAAGCTGGCGGGGTGCCGCGCCGGTCGGCCCTAGAGAGACCGGACGGCGGGGCACCCCAGTGCCCCCGATCGGTAACACGGGGGCACTACCCACAGGGATCGTTACAGGAGGTCTAAGGATTCCATGAGTTCACCCTTCACCCTTACCATCGACTGGCTCGCCTTCACCCTGCCGTCTGGCTCCGCCCAGGACACGATGCAGATGCTAGGAGGGGAATGGACGAAGAGCGGCACCGGCTTTCGCGGCTATCCCGCGTCCTGGATTACTGCGAGTGCCAGCCGTGGAGTGGGCAAACTCGGGACGGGTGCGCCCCGTGCGCCCCTCGAAGTCCATGTCGATCTTTCCGCCGGGATTGTCGCGCCATGGCCATAGGGAAGGTCCGGACGGTCCTCCAATGGATTCTGAAGCATGACGGCCACCTGACGCGCCTCGATTGCGCGCTAGATGATCGGAACAGTTGCGTCCCACTCTCGACAATCAGACAGGCCATTGAGATCGGACAATGTGTCACGCGGGCGGACCGTATGCAGCGTATTTCCTCGAGCTCGATCCATAAGACACTCCCAGCGGAGAGACCCTCTATCTCGGCAGTCCGCAGAGTCAAACGCTGCTGCGTATCTATGACAAGCGCCTGGAGAGTCAGGCGAAACAGCGTGAGGATTGGCAGGACTACGGCATCCGCTGGGAGTTGGAGTTGAAGAAAGATCGAGCCCAGGTCTGTGGACAGGTCCTGTCCTACCTGGAGGAAGCTGACTGGCTTGAATTCATGGTTGGGCGTGCTCCGTGGCTATGTGGATTTTCGAGCGACGAGCCGAGACGAGGAAGACGAGTTTCGATATCGAGCCCCACTCCTTGACTGGTGGCTGCTGCTTACCGACGGGTTCAAGAAGGGCCGTCTCGTCGTGGAGAAGGAGGCTCAGACGTTACTCAAGGTGAAACGCTGGGTGAGTCAGTCGGTCGCTCCCATGTTGGCCGTGATCTATGCGGCAGATCCCGATGGACACGCCTGGCTGGACAAACAAATTGTCGCGGGCAAGCGCCGATGGAAAGGTAAGCATCGAGGGCTGTTGACGAAAGAGACACTATCGAGTTCCAAGCAGGACGCCGGCGAACCCGCGGGCGCACCATCAAAGGGGGGTGAGGGGGTGTCGTAAGACTCCCCCTGCTTCTTCAGAAGGCATGGTCATGTTGCTCACCGTGAAAGATCTCTCGGCCTGGCTCAATATGAAGCCGTCTACGCTGTATTTGTGGGCGGCTC
The DNA here is from genome assembly GCA_963821465.1 of uncultured Nitrospiraceae bacterium. GTDB lineage: Bacteria > Nitrospirota > Nitrospiria > Nitrospirales > Nitrospiraceae > Palsa-1315. The sequence goes on from CAWGDV010000007.1 coordinate 7,947, forward strand.
AGCGGAAGATTCCGTGTGTGAAGATGCATGGGTTGATCCGGTTCGATCCAGATGCCATTACTGCCTGGCTGCGTTCATTCGAGCCAGGCCAGGCAGAAGCGCTTCCTCCATTGAACCGACAACCAAACCTCGATCTAGATCAACTTGTTGAAGCAGCAAAACGCCAGGTTTATACTCCCGCCTGCGAGAAACCAGACGAAGTCAGGGCCAAACAAGGAGGTTAATCATGGCTCTGTTTCGGCGAGGCCGCGTCTGGTGGATGGGCTTTTCTTATCAAGGGAGGCAAGTCAGAAGATCCACGGAAGTCACAGATAAGAAGCTTGCGGAGAAAATTTATCACAAGGTGATGGTCCAAATCGCCGAAGGCAAATGGTATCCGGCTGAAGCGGGGGCCGATAAAACGGTGAAGGAATTGTTGGAACGCTACCTCACAGATCATTCGGCTCCGAACAAAGCACCGACGACGCACCATTGTGATAAATCTCGCGCAAAGCATCTCATTCAGGCTTTCGGGACGCTGACATTACGAGAGATGCGACCTTCTCTTCTTGCAGCGCATAAATCGAAGCGACGAACGGAGGGTGCAGCGGCCAAGACGATCAACAATGAACTCACGCTCTTGGGCCATGCATTTCAGTTTGCGGTGAAGGAATGGGAATGGGTGACTGAGAATCCGGTACAAAAAGTCTCAAAGGAGAAAGTGCGTAATCTGATCGAACGATGGCTGACAGCAGAGGAAGAAGGGCGTCTTCTCGCGGCCTCTCCCGTCTGGCTGCAAGAGATCATTGTCTTTGCGGCCAACACGGGACTCCGACAAAGTGAGATCCTGGACCTCCAATGGTGCAATGTGGATCTGTTCCGGAGGACGATCACCTTGTTGGAGCAAAAGAACGGAGGGCGAGACACGCTTCCGGTGAACGCGAGGACGCTCGATGTACTGAAAGCCAGGGCAAAAGTCCGATCGCTCAAGACGGATTATGTCTTCTACAACGGGGCTGGAAACCGGATGGATGCGCGGGACCTCCTACGCGTCTTCTATCCAGTCATGAAGAAAGCAGACGTGAAACGCTTTCGGTTTCATGATCTGCGCCATACCTTTGCCACTCGACTCGTGCAAGCCGGCGCGGATATCTACACCGTGCAAAAGCTCGGACGATGGAAAACGATCTCGATGGTGATGCGGTATGCCCATCATCATTCGGAAAGCTTACGCGCTGGAATAGAAATTCTGGATCGTGTTCCAGCAGGAGTTAGCACAGTTTTAGCACAATCGGCTCATTATGCTGGAGCCGGAGCCGGGACCGAATCTGCTGCAAGTTGTTGAGAGAAAAGAGAGAAGGTTGGTTGCGGGGGAAGGATTTGAACCTTCGACCTTTGGGTTATGAGCCCAACGAGCTACCGGGCTGCTCCACCCCGCGAGCGGATGCTAACAAAGCGCTGAACGGCAAGTCAAGCCAAAGCCAACGTCCCTCAATCCAAGTTGCTTTCGCTCACCTGCAATGCTAAAGCGATAAATACCATGCGTCTTGTCTTCATGGGCACGCCAGATTTTGCGTCGGCCTCGCTGGAGGCCTTGTTGAGGTCGGGCAATTCCGTTGTCGGCGTTGTCACTCAACCGGATCGTCCGAAAGGGCGCGGGCAAATCCTCACGCCGTCACCGGTGAAACTCCTTGCCCTGCGAGAGCAGATTCCTCTGCTACAACCACTCAAGATGAAGGATCCTGAATTTCTCCAGGCTCTGGCTGGGTGGAAACCTGACCTGATTGCGGTCGCGGCGTACGGGCGTATTTTGCCGGCGGCGATCCTCTCGCTTCCCCCGCTCGGTTGTGTCAACGTGCACGGTTCCCTTCTTCCAAAATATCGCGGCGCTGGTCCGATCCAGTGGGCCATCATCAACGGCGAGACAGAAACAGGAATTACGACCATGCTGATGGATGAAGGGATGGATACCGGTGCCATATTGCTCCAAAAGGCCATCCCTATTGCCGCTGACGATACGGCCGGTACTCTTTCGCCACGTCTGGCTGAGCTGGGAGGCAGACTGCTGGTCGAGACGATTGCTCGACTCAAGGCCAACACCCTTGTGCCGCAGCCGCAAGAGGCTTCACGAGCGACCTTGGCGCCGTTGTTGAAAAAAGAAGATGGTGCGATCGATTGGACCTTGCCGGCCACCGTCCTGGCCAACCGAGTCCGCGGACTCTCTCCTTGGCCCGGGGCCTACACAGCCATGGTGGGCGGCGACAGCTGGACTATCTGGAGAGCCCTAGCGCTCCCAGGGACAGTGACACAGCCTCCGGGTGTGATCGTCGCCATCACACGCGAGGCGATTCATGTTGCAACCGGAGATGGAGTCCTCGCCATGATGGAGTTGCAGCCGGCGAATAGCCGTCGCATGTCCGTCTCTCAATACTTGGCGGGTCATCCCGTCGCTGTTGGATCGCAGTTAGGAGGACCGGCTCTTTCTTAGCAGGATGCTTAGAAAAAGTCCGCCAGCGGCGCTCTCGCATCGCTCAGAGGCTCCACGTACAGGACCAGCGATGCTTCGTCATGCCCGTTCAGCACACAATCGGAGTGTCCCCGTCCTGAGTATCCTATGGCTTCTGGCTCTCGATCTTTGTTCACGACCCAGACTGCGCTGTCAGCCCGTGCAATCGCCCTCTCTTTGCTGGTGGAGTCCGACAAGAGCGAAGAGGGGGTCGATGTCTTATTAGAGCGCGCACTCACGCAATGCTCCTTTGACAGCAGAGAACGGGCCCTCACGGTGGAACTCACCTATGGTGCCTTGCGGCGCCGTGCGACCATCGATTGGCGGCTTGAACCGGTCATGGACAAGCCGCTGCTTCGCCTTCCCGTCGCTGTGCAGATGGTGCTCAGGCTTGGCGCTTACCAACTTCTGTTTCTGGATCGCATTCCACAGTCTGCTGCAGTCAATGAATCGGTCAATCTGGCCAAGGCTTTTACCGGCACAGTTGGCAGAGACTGGGGTGGGTTTGTCAATGCGGTGTTGCGCGCTCTCTTGCGCCATCCTCCTGAGCCCTGGCCCAGCATGGATCATGATGCCGCGCAGGCCCTCGCTGTGCGGTACTCGATTCCAGGCTGGCTCAGTCGTCGATGGGTGGAACGTCTGGGCCTGGCCTCTGCGGAAGCGGCCTGCGAGGGGGTCAGCGTCGCGCCTCCGATGACGTTGCGGGTAAACCGGCTGGTCACGACCAGGGAGGCGCTCCTCGAAATATTTGCACAGGCCGGTATTGCGGCCAAACCGACCAGTGTGAGCCTGTCCGGCATTCTGCTTGACGAAGGAGGCCCTGTGTCCTCGCTCCCTGGGTTTCAAGAGGGCGCCTTTTACGTCGAAGATGAAGCAGCGCAATTAATTCCTCTCCTGCTCGACCCTCAGCCTGGTGACATCGTGCTCGATGCCTGTGCGGCACCGGGAGGGAAGTCGACTCATGTGGCCGATCTGATGCAGAACAAGGGGATCATCTACGCCGTCGATCGGAAAGAGACTCGTCTGGATCTGGTGCGAAGCAATTGTCGTCGGCTCGGGGTCCAGATTGTCGTGCCTATCGTCGGCGATATTCGAGCAGCCACTTGAGTGGCTTCCCATGATCGAGACAGCAGGGTCTTCCTCCATGAAGAAGGCCAGAGTGGGCGAACCATCTATTGATCGGATTCTCGTGGACGCGCCCTGCAGCGGGCTCGGCGTGTTACGGCGACACCCGGAAGCGAAGTGGCGGAAAGATGAGCAGGCACTCCCTCGACATCAGGCGCTCCAGTGTCAGATCCTCGAAGCGGTTGCCCCATGCTTGCGGCCTGGCGGGGTGCTAGTCTATAGTACGTGCTCGACGGAACCGGAAGAAAACGAAGACGTCATCGAGCGATTCTCTCGCGCCCATAGGGAGTTTCAGCGTGAGTCGGTCGTGCCATGGCTCCCACCTGCGGCACGGGAATTCGTCACCGAACAAGGTGCTCTCTCGACAGTGGGTAACCGGTTCTCAATGGACGGATTTTACGCCGCACGGCTGAGGAAGGTTTTATGATGGCACGCCCCATTTTTATTGCGCCCTCGATCTTAGCAGCTGACTTTGCCAGACTGGCCGACGAAGTGGCAGCCGTGGAACGCGGGGGGGCCGACTTCCTCCATATCGATGTCATGGACGGACATTTCGTTCCCAATTTGACCATCGGTCCGCCCATCGTGGCGGCGCTCAGAAAGGTCACCAAGCTCCCGCTCGACGTCCATCTCATGATCACTAATGCCGACGCCTTTATCGCCGAGTTCGCCGAAGCAGGAGCGGACTATCTCACGGTTCACGTGGAGGCCTGTCCGCATCTCCATCGTACGGTGCAATCGATCAAGGAACACGGCGTCAAGGCCGGTGTGACCCTGAATCCGGCCACCTCGCTCAATACGATTGAGGAAATTCTCCCTGATGTCGATTTGGTCCTCATTATGTCAGTCAATCCTGGTTTCGGCGGTCAAACGTTTATCACCTCCTGTCTGCAAAAGACTTCATCGGCTCGTGCCATGATCGATCGGACCGGAAGTCGAGCCTTGCTCGAAGTAGACGGCGGCGTCAAGATCGACAATGCGGCTCAGGTGCTGGCTGCCGGAGCTGATATATTGGTTGCCGGGTCGGCCATTTTCTCCAGTCGGGACTATGCCGCGACGATTGCTGCAATGCGCGCAGCGGGCCAACCTTCTTCCGCTGCGCCACAGCGCGTCTCCGCTCACCGATAGGTCTCGCGGGTGGACATTTCTTCCCTCATCGATAGCCTCCATCCTCTCGAAGTCAAAGTCCTATCGACCTTCGGGGCGAATCCCTCCGTGATCCTCCAGACGGACCAGCTCGCGCAGGCCACCGGGTTAGAGCCCTCGCAGCTCAGTATGGCCGTCGAATGGTTGCTGGCCAAGTCGTTGCTTGCGGTGGATACGGAAACCGCGACACCGATTGCCTCACTCACCAAAATCGGTGAACTCTACTTTGAAAAATATTCGCCGATCGAACGGGTACTGTCTGTCGCTCGCGATGCAGCCAAAACCGGCAAGCGCCTGACCATTCAGGACATTCAATCCCGGGAGGGACTCGAACCGACGGAGGTGAGCGGTGCGATCGGACGGCTCAAAAAAGAGGGGGCGCTCCTCATCATTCAAGGCGGCTGTATTGAATCGACCGGCCGACCGAGCCAGACGGCAGAAGCGATGCGGGGATTGCTGCAACAGCTTCGTGGGGCGCCTCGTGAACTTCGGGCGTTTTCCGAATTACAACGGCAGGTCATTCACGATCACGCCGTCAAGCGCGGGAATGCACGGGAACCGTTCCGCATCGATGATCGGGTGACCAGAGCCCTCAAGCTTTCTATGACCGGTGTCGAAGCTGCCCAGCAACTCTCTCGGCAGGGAACCGCGGAAGAAGTCTCGCAACTGACGCCCGAACTGTTGAAAGACGGGAGCTGGCGAGCGAGGCGCTTCCGTAAGTACACGATCAGTCTCCGTGCGCCACGGATTGCGCCGGGTAAACGGCATCCGTATCGAGAGTTTCTCGATACGGTCAAGACAAAACTCGTGAGCATGGGATTCCGGGAAATGCGAGGCTCGCTCGTGGAGACCGAATTCTGGAACATGGACGCCCTCTTCATGCCGCAGTTCCATCCGGCACGAGATATTCATGATGTCTACTTCGTCAAGGAACCGACCCATGCCTCGTCAATTGAAGAGCCGTTCTTGTCCCGGGTCGCACAAGCGCATCAGAATGGTGGTGGAACCGGTTCAACCGGTTGGAACTATCCCTTCGATGCGGAGCGCGCGCGCCGACTGGTTTTGCGGAGCCAGGGAACGGCCGTCTCGGCTCATACGCTGGCGGCCCAACCAACGGTGCCGGGAAAGTATTTTTCCATCGCCCGCTGTTTCCGGTACGATCAAGTCGATGCGACACACGCGACCGACTTCTTCCAGGTAGAAGGGATCGTGCTCGGCGAAGACATTAACTTTCGGACCTTGCTCGGCCTGCTGAATCTCTTCGCCCGTGAAGTGGCGCAAGCAAAGGAAGTCAAGTTTCTCCCAGCCTACTTCCCTTTCACCGAACCGTCGGTCGAACTGCACGTGCGCCATCCGAAGCTCGGATGGATGGAGCTTGGTGGAGCCGGGTTGTTCCGGTCTGAAGTCACCCTTCCGCTGGGCGTGACCGTTCCGGTGATTGCGTGGGGATTGGGGCTCGATCGCATGGCGATGGTGGCGCTCGGCATTCACGATATTCGCGAGTTGTTCACCGACAATCTTGATCTCATTCGCTCCACCAAGGGGCCCTTCTAGGTTTCACATGCCTACGATTACTATTTTTAAGCAGGATCTCGAGGGATTACTCGCAGCGCCAGGAGAGGCTCCCCAACCGATCACGATAGAGCAACTCGAAGAATCATTGATGCTCGTGAAGGGTGAGTTGAAGGGGCAGAATCCCGACACCGGCGAACTGCGAATCGAGTTGCAAGATAGCAATCGTCCCGATCTCTGGTGCTGCGAAGGGATCGCCCGGCAGCTTCGGGTAAAGCGGCAGGGGGCTCTCGGGAAGTACGATTTTCTCATGACCAAACCGAAATCGCCAAAGCGACTGAATGTAGCTCACGGCTTGGAGAAAGTCAGACCCTACGTGGCGGCCTGCACTGCGACCGGCTACCTCGTGACCCAGGAGGGCCTCGCACAGCTGATCCAGACGCAAGAGAAACTCGCCGAGATGTTCGGACGTAAACGCCAGACTGTGTCGATCGGACTCTATCGGCTCGCGGCGATCGAGTTTCCTGTTACCTATGATTTGGTTAAGCCCAACGAGGCTTCATTCACACCACTGGGCATGGATACGGTGATGACGCTCGGAGAGATGCTGCTCGTCCATCCCAAGGGTCTGGAGTTCGGTGGGATTCTCGCGGGACATGATCTCCTGCCCTTCCTGTGCGATGCGAAGCGTCAGGCTCTTTCCTTTCCGCCGATCATCAATAGCCGCGAAGCCGGAGAAGTGCGGGAGGGAGACGATGCCCTCTTCGTCGAGGTGACCGGCACCGACCTTTCGATGGTTGTCCTGACTCTCAACATTTTTGCCGCCAATCTTGCGGATCGGGGCGCGGTCATTGAGCCGATCGAAGTACGGTATCCCTATAAGACTGCGCTCGGCATGGGGGTCATGACTCCGCAAGATCTTGAGAAGTCACGAAAGCTTCCCGTCAGCACGATCGAGCATGCCCTTGGGCAGGCGCTCGGCGCCCAGGAAGTCGCAAAGGCCCTCACGGCCTACGGCTATGAGGTGGTGACGAAAGGTAAACATGTGACGGTAACGCTTCCGTTCTATCGGCAAGACCTCATGCACGCGATGGACGTGGTCGAAGATGTCGCGATCAGTCGTGGGTACGGAGACTTCTTGCCGGTGATGCCCTCGCAATTTACGGTCGGAGGATTGTCGCGTATCGAAGAGGTCTCCGATCGTGTGAGGGCCCTCATGGTCGGCATGGGTTTTCAAGAGATCATTTCCAATATTCTCGGCTCTCCCCAGGACCTGCGCGATGCGATGCGATTAGATGGGACCGAGTGGGGGCGACTTGTCGAAGTGGACAATGTGATGTCCCAGAACTTCTCCGCACTTCGACAATGGATGCTTCCATCGTTGCTGCGCGTGGAAGCGGCATCGAACCGGGCTTTTTATCCCCATCGGATATTCGAGGCCGGAGAAGTGGCACGTCCCGATCCCACACAGTCCCTTGGGTCGCGTACGGTGACAGTGCTCGGCGGGATGATTGCCCATGCCGATACACATTTTTCAGAGGCCCACTCTTGCCTAGACACGCTGTTTTATTATGTGAATCAAACCTACAGCCTGGAACCGATCCAGCATCCTTCATTTCTCGCCGGACGAGTGGGGAGTATTGTGTGTGAGGGCAAACGGGTCGGTGTGATTGGAGAGCTACACCCCGAAGTTCTTGAGCGATGGCAGATCAGTGTTCCGGCTGTCGCGTTCGAAATCGATCTGACGGAACTAGTCGAACGGTCTTGAGGCATACGTCCGTCGGCGCGTTCCTCGTGAATGCGTATCTCGTTATTCGGCGACACTTGCGGGGAAAGCGGGACGAATTAGAAGTTTCATCTTCGCAGGTCGCGCCTGTTGCCTACGTCTTGCTTGTTTCGCTCACGATTCACGAACGACGCTTCACGCATTACGCCCCGGCAGGGGCGAGATGCTGTTTGGCAAGACCAACCAGCTGCTCAAATCCCGTGGTATCCTTGATGGCCATATCGGACAAAACCTTTCGATCCAAGAGAATATTGGCCTTCTTCAGGGCGTTGATAAATCGGCCATAGGTCAGTCCATGCGCCCGGACCGCCGCGTTGATACGCGCAATCCATAACACGCGAAAATCCCGTTTCCGATTTTTCCGTCCGGTATAGGCGTACGCCTGACCTTTATCGACCGATTCTGTTGCAGTGCGAAACAGCCGGCTCTTTCCTCCATACTGTCCTTTGGCCAGTTTCAGCCGCTTTTTCCGCCGATGTCTTGTTTTGGGGCCACCTTTTGCGCGAGGCATGATTCAGTTACTCCTTTTGGTTAACGCGATTCGGGCATTCTCGTTTAGCTGTAGGGTAATAAGCGGTCTAGTGCCTGGATCTTGGTCTTATCCACAAGAACCGCACCGCTTAACCGGCGCTTCCGATCCTGGGTCTTGCTGGTGAGGATATGGCGTTTTCCGGCCTTTCGCCTAACCAATTTTCCAGAGCCGGTGCGGGTAAACCGCTTTTTGGCTCCACTATGGGTTTTCATTTTTCTGTTCTTCATATCGGTGCGTCCTTTGGCTAGTAGTGTTCGGACCGAGCAGCTTACTTCGGTGCCACGATCATGATCAAGCTCCGCCCTTCCATGCGGGGGGCGTATTCGATCGTGCCTGTCTCTCCCAACTCTGCGATCACCGTATTCATGAGTGTTCGGCCCATCTCCTGATTCGCCATCTCACGACCGCGGTACGTTAAGAGGACTTTGGTTTTGTTACCGTCGGCCAGAAATCCCTTAATCTGTCGAATCTTGATTTCCAAATCATGCTTGTCTGTTCGAGGGCGCAACTTAATTTCCTTCACCTGTGTCGACTTTTGATGGCGCCGGTTTTGATGGTCCTTTTTGCTCAGCTCAAACTTGTATTTCCCATAGTCCATAATGCGGCACACGGGAGGCACAGATGTGGGTGCAACCTCGACAAGGTCGTAGCCGTTTTCTTGTGCCTGTTTGAACGCATCCGCCGTAAGGAGAATGCCGAGCTGTTCGCTCTCCGGACCGATCACTCGGACTTCGCGCACCCTGATTTCTCGGTTCACTCGTAGTTTGGGGACGATAAGACACCTCTTATTGTATTAGTGAATGTTGCTTTCCTGCCGGCTTGAGGTCCGCACGGAGCAGGTCCAGCGCTCCCGCGACGGTCATGCTGCCGAGGTTGGCTCCGCTCCGGCCTCGTATGGCCAGAGTCCCACTCTGGACTTCTCGGTCACCAACCACAAACATAAATGGAACCTTCGCCTTCTCCGCTTCTCGGATTTTGAGTCCGATTTTTTCATTCCGAAGGTCTGCCTCAGCCCGGAACCCCGCAGCCTTGAGTTGGGCCACGACCTCCGCGACATAGGGCCGCTGGTTGTCCGTGATGGACATGACTTTCGCTTGAACCGGGGCGAGCCAGGTTGGAAAGGCGCCGCCGAAATGCTCGATCAGAATCCCGAAGAACCGTTCGATCGATCCCATCAGAGCCCGATGGATCATGATCGGCTGGTGAACCTTTCCGTCTTCCCCAATGTAGCCTAATTCGAACCGCTCAGGATTATTGAAATCAACTTGAATAGTTGAGCACTGCCAGGATCGTCCCAGGGCATCTTTGATTTTGATGTCGATCTTGGGTCCGTAGAAGACGCCCTCGCCCGGATCGATTTGGTAGGCGACTTCTCTTCCTTTCAATGCTGATTCGAGCGCACTCGTGGCTTGAGCCCACCGTTCTTCCGAGCCGACGGACTTTTCCGGCTTGGTCGAGAGATACACTTCAAATTCGGTGAATCCGAAGGTGCCGAGAATAGAGAACGTGAAGTCTAGGACCTGGCTGACTTCACTTTCAATCTGATCCGGACGGCAGAACAAGTGCGCGTCGTCCTGTGTAAAGCCGCGAACTCGCAGCAGACCGTGGAGGACGCCTGTCCGTTCGTACCGGTAGACCGTCCCCAGTTCACCATAGCGGATGGGAAGATCTCGGTAACTGCGCAAATGCGACTTGTAGATCATGATGTGGAACGGGCAATTCATTGGCTTGAGCTGGTACTCGCTGTTTTCAACCTTCATGGGAGCGAACATGTTCTCGCGGTAATAGTCGACGTGGCCGCTGGTCTTCCAGAGGTCCAACCGAGCGACGTGGGGGGAGTACACCAATTCGTACCCGTTTTGAATATGCTGATCGCGCCAAAAGTTCTCAATCAACAGCCGGATCGTCGCGCCCTTCGGATGCCAGAGTACCAAGCCGGGGCCTATTTCATCTTGGATCGAGATCAAGTCGAGTTCCTTCCCGACCTTGCGGTGGTCTCGTCGCTTGATCTCTTCCAACCGCGCTAGATGCGCGTCGAGTTCCGGCTGGGTTGGAAAGGAGGTCCCATAGATCCGCTGCAGCATGGGATTGCGTTCGTCGCCGCGCCAGTAGGCTCCAGCCGTGTTCAGGAGCTTGAATGCTCCGACATGACCTGTCGTGGGCAGATGCGGGCCGCGGCAGAGGTCGGTGAACTCCCCCTGGCTATACACCGAGATGGTTTGTTCATCGGCCAGTCCATGAATCAACTCGACTTTGTAGGCTTCCCCTCGTTCCTGAAATAATTTCACCGCATCTTGCTTCGACAGCTCTTCCCGCTTTACAGGAAGTGCACGCTTGACGATGTCTTTCGCCCGCGCCTCAATTTTCTCGAGATCTTCCGGTGTAAATGGGCGCTCAAATGCAAAGTCATAGAAGAACCCGTCCTCAAGGGCCGGGCCGATCGTCAATTGTGCGGTAGGGAAGATTTCTTTGACAGCCTGCGCCATAATATGAGTACTGCTATGGCGATAGACTTCGCGGCCTTCAGCACTGTCGAATTGCAGTGGAATCACCTCAGCATCTTCCGTCAGGGCGCTCGAGAGGTCTACGGTCTGGCCATTCACCTTGGCCGCAAGGATGTCTGTGCCAAGTGTCAAGCCGAGAGCCGACAGAGCAGATCCAACGGTCTGGCCGGCAGGAATATCCTGACTGCGGCCATTTATGAGCCTAACTTTCATGACGTACACTCAATCGGCCATACGCTAGAAACAACAAAGGTACCCCGCCTGCGAGAGGCAAACGGATACCCTCAGCTAGCGTGGTAGGCGCGGACGGTCTTGAACCGTCGACCTCTACCGTGTCAAGGTAGCGCTCTCCCCCTGAGCTACGCGCCTTCGATCTGGATGCGCATGCTAATATAGCCCTGCCCAAGGTGTCAAGAAACGGCCTTTCCCAACATGAAATGAGTCTGAGTAGCTGATCTCTGAATCGGGCATGATGCAAGGCAATAGTGATCGACATAGAAGAGGCGAGGCCGCAAACCATAGCGCAGCCTGCTGAGGGACTCAGCTGCGGTTCGCCGCCATCGTCGAGTCCGAGATCCCCGATCTTCATTTCGTGCTCGGCTGCGCTCAGTGGCTTCAGCCCAGCCGATTTGCGGGTTCGCTATCTTGGAAATCAGAATCCTGCCTGCCTCAGCTCGGAGTTGGACTTCGTCTCCCAGCTGCGCTTTCTAGCAGGCTATGGGGAAACCCGGTTTGAATGAGACCGATGCGCCCGGAATCCAATCACACGAGCCGTCGACTCCCCTCCGTGAGGGGGCGTCCCCCGTGGAGGCCCCCTGGGAGCCACGATGCGCGCCGCGAAGCCGTGTCGGCTCATGCGGTGCGCTCCATCAGATTGCGCATTCGCGCCAGGTGGTACGCGGCAGCCGTGAAGGGGATGAGCCAGCCGGCCCGCCGGACCCCACTGAGTGTGACCTTCCGCAGCAGCCCCACTGTGTTCAACCAGCCGAACATCTCCTCGGCCCGTTTGCGCTTCTGTTGACTGACCGGGTAGCCGGGGTGTCGCGTGGTCCGGCCATCAATCGCACTGGTCCGGTTCGTCGTGTGCTGGGCCACAGGGGGCGTGACTTGTAACGCCCGCAGATCTTGGACAAACTGGTGTGGGGGCATCGCTCTTCAGCTTGAAGCGCTTCGGGCCCGCCCAGGCTTCGAGCAGCGGGCCATCGACCGTGAAGGGCTCGTCGGACAACAGACGATGGGCCGTGGCTTGTGCCAGCATTTGCGCGAAGACCGCCCCGTCGCCACCGTACCCGCCCACACGCGATCCCGGTTCTTGGTGAAGACGGTGACATCCCACACCGGCGCGTCTCAATCGAGGCCGACACACCAGCGGAACCGCAGGTGGTACGCCAACGCCTCCATCATGAGCTGCTCACTGCGGAGGCTGTAGAGTACCTGTAGCAACAGGGTGCGCCGCAGCTTCTCCGGGGCAATCGAGGGTCGGCCCGTGTGGGCATCCAGCGTCGCCAGCGTAGGCGACACCGCGATCCGAGCCGTGTCCACGTACTGCCGGATGGGCCCAAGCGGGTGGGGCACCGGGACTCGCTCCTCCGGCGAGAGAGCACTGAACATCCCGGCGTGCTGGATAGCGTGGCCACGCATCGTGACCTCCTGGAGTAAGTGGTCGATAGTTGGACGTACCTACCCGAGGAGACAGATGAAAACAAGAGTTCTTCCGCAGCCCGCTAGAGCAACACCTTGGATAGATGAATACCTTGCGAATTTCCAATTCGCACGATGCGTGCGGTCATGCCAGCCGCCTTATGAACGAACATTGTAAACACATTGCGAGCTGAAGGCGACAGGTGCTGCCCTTTGATTTACAAGCGGCCGGTGGGTTGTTAGGATACCGCCCGTGAAATTCTTTCTCTCCCTCATTTGGAGCCTGCTTGCTCTGCTTGGCGCTATCGCTCTTGCCTTTGTTGTCGGTTTCGTCAATCCCAACGAAAAAGTGAATGGACTCTGGCTGGTCGTGGCGGCAGCCTGCATCTATGTGCTGGCCTTTCGCTTCTATGGACGCTGGATTTCGCGGCGCGTGGTTGAGCTGAACGATCAGCGTGTGACGCCGGCGGTGCGGTTGAATGACGGCGTCAATTTTCATCCCACCAATAAATATGTGCTCTTCGGCCATCACTTCGCGGCGATTGCTGGCGCTGGGCCGTTGCTTGGGCCGGTGTTGGCGGCGCAGTTCGGATTCTTGCCCGGTTTTCTTTGGCTGGTGATCGGGGCAGTGTTGGCTGGGGCTGTGCAAGATTTCATCATCCTGGTTGCGTCGATGCGGCGGAATGGCCGCTCCCTTCCTGAGATTGCGCGAGATGAACTGGGTCTGGTCACCGGGACGGCAACGGCGGTGGCGGTGTTGTTCATCGTGGTTGTGGCGCTGGCCGGGCTGGGCTTTGCCGTCGTAAATGCGCTCTATCGCAACGCCTGGGGCACCTTCACGATTGCGATGACGATCCCCATTGGCTTGATCATGGGTTTCTACCTTCAAAGGTTTCGGCCTGGTCAGGTGGCGGAAGTCTCTTTGCTCGGGGTGGTGCTGTTGGTTGCGGCTGTGATCTTCGGGCGGGTGGTTGCGCAGTCCTCGGTTGCAGGCTGGTTCGAGCTTGAGCGTGTGACCTTGGTGTGGGCACTGGCCGGTTATGGGTTTCTCGCTTCTGTCTTGCCAGGCTGGATGCTCTTGGTGCCGCGCGGGTATCTCTCCACCTTTATGAAGCTCGGGGTGGTGGCGTTGCTGGGGGTGGGCGTTGTCCTCATGGCGCCGACGATCGAGATGCCGCGTGTGACGATTTTCGCAAACGGGGGCGGACCGATTATTCCCGGCACGCTGTTTCCCTTTCTTTTTATCACCATTGCCTGCGGAGCCGTGTCAGGTTTTCACTCGCTGGTTTCGTCCGGGACCACGCCGAAGATGATCGAACAGGAATCTCAGGCTACGGTTGGCTACGGGGCGATGTTATTGGAGAGCTTTGTCGGCGTGATGGCGCTCATTGCGGCTTCGGTGTTGATTCCCGGCGACTATCTCGCGATCAACACCATGCTCTCGCCCAATGATCTGGATGCGATGGGCTTTCCTGTCTCACGGATTCAAGAACTCTCGCAACTCGTCGAGGCGGAGGTGGCGGGCCGGCCTGGCGGGGCTGTGTCGCTCGCGGTCGGCATGGCGTCCATTTTTTCTGCGCTTCCTGGCATGACAGGGTTGATGGCCTATTGGTATCAGTTTGCGTTGGTGTTCGAGGCGTTGTTTATTTTGACGACGATCGATACGGGCACGCGCGTGGGACGCTATCTCATTCAGGAGATGGGTGGGCGCTTCTACTCTCCGTTGCGGCGGATGAATTGGTGGCCTGGTGTCGTGGTGAGCAGCGGGCTGATCGTGGGAGCCTGGGGCTATCTCATCGGCACCGGCAGCATCTCAACCCTTTGGCCGATGTTCGGCGCAGCGAATCAGTTGCTCGGCACCTTGGCCCTCTGTATCGGTACGACGGTGCTTATTAAGATGCGGAAGGCGCAATATCTGTGGATCACAGCGCTGCCGATGTTGTTTGTCGGCACGATCACGTTGATTGGGTCCTATGAGATGTTCGGCATGTTTGTGAGCAAGGCCTCGGCTAGCGCGGATGGCGGACAGGCCTTTGCGTTGTATCTGGATGCGGGGCTAGTGGCGGTGGTGGCCTTGCTCGCGGTGATCGTCTTGGGCGATAGTATCAAGCAATGGTACGGCTATGTGGTCTTGAAGCGCCCGTTCACGAGCAGCGAAGTGGTAGTGATGGCCGGCGGGGGCTCGCCGGCAAGACTACAGACGACGATTTGTCATAATGATGCGGAGCGGCGGGTGCAGTTGCCCGGTGGGGGGTGCTGTTGAGGGGGGAGAGGATGGAGTCTGATGATCATCTTCTATGCTCGCGCAACGCGCGGCCTCAGGAAGGGAAGGGAGCGGCCAGGGGCCCTTCTTGCTCGCAGAACGCGCACGGTGAAACTCTGCTGGTTCGATGCGCGCAATAAAGGGCAGCCTTGGCCGCTCCCCTTAGAGAAGTATAGAGAATTTGAAGGGTCTCTTTCAACGCGCGCAGTGGGAGATCAAGCAGGCGACCCCGTAGAATATCGAGGAGAGTTTCCTGCAGAAAATGGGTGAAGCGATGAGAGGAGGGGATCGTGGCTGAGCAATTTTCGTTCGATGTGGTTTCAGAAGTGGACATGCAGGAGATGAGGAATGTCGTCGATCAGGCGACGAAAGAGATCAAGCAGCGCTTCGACTTCAAAGACTCGAAGACGGAGATTACCTTGAAGGAGAAGGAAAAAGAATTGTCTCTTGTGTCCGACGATGAGTATAAACTCAACGCAGTGAATGACATTATTAAGACCAAGTGTGTGAAGCGCGGGGTCTCGTTGAAGGCCTTCACCTACGGGACCGTGGAGCCGGCCTTGAGTGGGACGGTGCGCCAGGTGGCGAAGATTCAAAGCGGGATCGCGTCGGACAAGGCGAAAGATGTGACGAAGGCCATCAAGGAATCCAAATTAAAAGTTCAAGCGCAGATTCAAGGCGAGCAAGTGCGCGTGCTGAGCAAGAGCAAGGATGACCTCCAAGCGGCCATGGCGTTTCTCAAGAGCAAAGATTTTGGTATTGATTTGCAGTTCACCAACTACCGGTAGCCTTGGATGCTGAAACAGGCCCCCAACTGCGTTCTCAGTCGATCGACCATCTCAACGTGCATAAGGCTGCACGCCTCGGTGCTCGATTCTCCCTGCGGCCTTGTTGGATGACCTGTTTGAGCATCCCGGTAGATTCTACAACGTTCAACGCATGACACGCGCTCTTGTCCTTCTGCTTCTTTTCATTACGGCTCTCGTGGGCTGCAATCGCAGCGATGCCATCGTCGTCATCCAACTCCATCCGAAGAATCCTGACATCATCTACGTCGCGACGAACGACTATATCTATAAGACGCGTGATGGGGGCCAGACCTGGACGAATTTGTCACGGGGCATGAGCCACTCGCGCGTGATTTCGATGGCGCTTGATCCGGCCTACCCGGCCACTGTGTATGCCGGCACGAAGGGCGATGCTGTCTATAAGAGCCACGATGGCGGGCAACGCTGGGCCTCGATGCGTTCGGGTTTGGACGATGCGACGATCTCGTCGGTGGTCAATCAATTCCTCTTCGATCCGACGGACAGCAATCACATCTTTATCGCCACGACGATGGGGGTGTCTGAGACGAAAGACGGTGGTGATCATTGGGTGAAGAAAATGGAAGGGATGAAGGAAGTGCTGATGGTGGTCACGCTGGGTATGGATCCGACAAGACCGGCGATCTTATACGCGGGTACGAGCGGCGGAGTGTACAAAACGATCGACGAAGCCGGTCATTGGGAGAAGGTGAACAACGGCCTCGTGTCGCCTGACATCATTAAATCGTCGCGCGCGCTCAGTGTGACGTCGGTGTTGGTCGATCTGTTTGAGCCGGATACGGTGTACGCCTCCACGTTGGCAGGACTCTATAAGACGATGGATGGCGGGAAGGCTTGGGTGCGGATCGGGCAATCGCTACAAGATCAAATGTTGTTTTCGATGATCTTGGATCGTACGAAGAAGGGCGTCATATACCTGGGCGGTCGGGAAGGCGTCCATCGGAGTGAAGATGGTGGGACGACGTGGGGCACGCTGAATACGGGTCTCTCGACGCTCAATATCCGATCGCTCGTGCAGAGTCCGACCGATCCGGACATGTTCTATGCAGGCACGAACGGGAGTGGGTTGTACAGGAGTAAAAATCGCGGGGAGACCTGGGAATCGGTACCGACTGTGCTTCCAAGCCAGTGAAGAGATTACTGCTGCGGGCCGGTGCCCCGTTCTTGGATGGTCGAACCGACACCAGGCGAACCGAATGACGAACCCACGCTCGAGTCTCCAAGGCTCGATCCCACACTGGAGCCGCCGAAGCTCGATCCTACCGTCGAATCCGACAGGCTAGACCCCACTGTGGAACGTTGCAGCGATGAGCCGACCGCCGAAGACGATTCGCTGTTGAAGGTGGACTCGCCGATTGAAGGGCCCGCACGGCCTGTGGCGCCGATCCCAAACCCTGCTGGGCCTGAGCCGCCGATGTCGTGGCTATTTTTCGATGACGCCCCGATGTCTTTGCCGGTGACGCCTTGCCCGCCGATCGTGTCGCCGGTCTTCGGAGTTTTTCCGATACTTGGCCCAGCGGTTGGTGCGTTGCCGATATTGGGGCCAGACTTTGGCCCCGTCGACAGCTTCGGCGCACGAATGTCTCTCTCAATCGATTCTTCCATTTCGCGGATCGCGAGGGCTTCTCGACCTGAGGCTTCAAAGTCTTCTGAATCACGGGTGTTGGTCGAGGTGCTGATGCGTTCGAGCGTCGCGCGCAGTTTCTTCAGATCAGCGCGGGCCTTTGAGACGGCCGGGATCATTTCGTGGAGCATGATGCCGCGCGAGGCCATCGAATGATTCGATATATTAGCCTGGGTGTCCTTGAGCAAATCTCCGACCTCCTCTCCCATTTCTTCGACCTGCTGAAGTTCCGAGAGATCGGTCTTGCAGCAATCGAGGAAGTGGCGATACTTGTTCAGGAATGTCGACACGTCGCCCTGCAGATTCTCAATCTTGAAGTTTCGTGGCGGTTTGTCGCTCGCTGGTGCTTCCCCTTCTTGCTCTGTTGCCTGGGTTTCTTTCTTCTCAACAAGCGGCACGCATCCAGGCCCTTGCTTCGCTGAATATTGCCGGTCGGCTTCTTGATCGGGGCACCAATAGAGAGGTGATGCCGCTGATGCCGTGGCGGCGGTGATGCCGCTGAACATGCAGGCGACTCCCCCCATGAAGGCGATCAGGCAGAGGGCTCTGGTTGTCGTGAGCGAATGCATATGGTGATTTTCGCCTCGCTTCGAATTCTTGTCAATCAAACTCACCAACTCTGGTACGCCTAACAAATTGATCAATAGACTAGCTTGCGCCTCTTGCATATACACTGGCGATTGACGCAGGAGCGTTCATAAACGATGTGTGTTAAAAGCCTGCCCGACATTGACCGTTCCATTGGGGTGAACGAGCTTTGACCATCTGTGCCGTGCTCGGCCTGAAACAATCCCCCTGTATTTCAGCGAATACACCTATGGTTTTTCCAAGTCCGCGGTCTCGCATCTGACCGCACCTTCTAGGCCTCGTCATGAAGGACATGTCGGACAGGCTCCTAGGATGTATCCGTTCCTCGCTGGCGTTAGATATTTATGGGATGATCGCGAGCAGGACGATGGCGCACTGAGTCGGCCAAGAGGTGATGGAAGTATAGCTAGCCAGGTCCTACTCCAAGCTTCGTAAGTACATGAATTTTCGATTGACAAGTCTTCGGGTGAGTGTATACTCGCCGTTAAGTGGGGGAAAGTGGGTGAATTTGGTTAGCGATTATTTATGGAGGCTGCTCGACACATCCCGGTCATGTCAAGAGAGGTGTTATTTTGGCTTGTCCGAGAGCATAGCCGAATCTATCTTGACTGTACGGTGGGGTATAGTGGGCATGCTGAAAAAATCCTTGAGGCGAGCGGTTCTGATAGCAGGCTTATTGGGCTAGACCGTGATGAGGTGGCCATTGCAGCCAGTCGAGAAAAGCTCGCACGATTCGGAGACCGCGTGCTCCTTCTCCATGGACATTTTGTGGATCTAAAACGGCATCTTACCGTCGGAGGCATTGGCCAGGTCGATGGAATCCTGTTTGATCTAGGGGTCTCGTCCCCACAGTTAGAGGAACTTGCTCGTGGCTTTAGCTTTCAAGGAGACGGTCCGTTGGACATGCGTATGGATCAATCGATGAGCGGGACTGCAGCTGACTTCGTCAACCGATCGCCGGAAGCGCAGTTGGCCGACGCAATTTTTCAGTTCGGTGAAGAACGGTTTTCTCGACGAATTGCGCGCGCCATTGTCCGCGCGCGCGAACGCCGTCCTTTGGCGACGACGAAAGAGTTGGTCTCAGTGATCGAGGGGGCGGTCCCAGCGAATTATCGGCATGGGCGCCTCCACTGTGCCACCCGCACGTTTCAAGCCATTCGCATTGCAGTGAATCAAGAACTCGACTGTCTCGAGCCGGCGTTGCGTGACGCGGTGGATGTGTTGTCCCCTGGCGGCCGCCTCTGTGTCATCTCATTCCATTCGCTCGAAGATCGGATTGTGAAACACACATTACGGACGCTCTCCAGCACGGACGATCCTGCATTGGTGGTGCTCACCAAGAAGCCGCAGGTCCCCTCCAGGGAAGAATCGGACCGGAATCCTCGATCCCGCAGTGCCAAGTTGCGGGCTGCCCAACGGGTATCCAAGGAGGGTCATTCATGAAGACGGTGACGATTGTGGCCGGTGTGCTGTTGGTTTTCGTGTTTGTGTGGGAACGTGTCGATGTCGTTCGGTTGGGTTATCAGATCGAACGATTGAAGACCCAGAAAATATTGCTGGAGCGGGAGCGGGATCAATTGCAAGTGAAGTTTTCTGCGCTGACGGCTCCGGAGCGGATCGCGAAGGTGGCGACTGAAAAGCTGGGGCTGGTTCCGCCGCAGCAGGGGCAAGTGCTGATGGTCCATCTTCCGGGAGAGGCTCCGGGCCTGACACTCCCGTCCGTAAAGCTAATCCGTTTGGCGAAACATGACTCAACCGGGAGGGAGAACGAGTGACTGCTGGGCCTTCTCGCGGTCGTCGCTATGTGATGCTGCTCCTGCTCCTTTGCGGGTTCAGCATTATTCTCTTTCGGCTGGTCACGCTTCAAGTGCTTCAAGCGGCAGAACTCACGGCCAAGGCCGATCGGCAACATCAGAAGACCGTATCCTTCGAGGGAGCCAGAGGTATGGTGTCGGATCGGCACGGCAAAGTGCTCGCAATGAATGTGGAGGTGCCATCGGTGTTCGGCGTGCCGACGTCGCTGGAGAGCCCGTCGACCGTTGCTCGTCATCTTTCTCCGGTGCTCCAAATTCGAAGCGATGAGCTTGAGAGAAAGCTTCGGCAAGATAAGAGCTTTGTGTGGTTGGCGCGAAAGGTCGAGCCTGAGCAAGGCCGTCGGTTGGAGCAGTTGTCGTTGGACGGCATCGGTGTGGTGATGGAGGGGCGGCGGTTTTATCCCAAGGGTCCATTGCTGGCCCATGTTCTAGGATTTTCCGGGATGGATGGGCAAGGGCTTGAGGGCCTCGAGCGCCTCTACGATTCGCACCTGCATGGAGAGAAGCGTGTCACTGTGTTGCAGCGCGATGCGTTAGGCCGGACGGTGTTTCCTAAAGGTGTGGCGGAGCAGGCGCCGACGTCGGGACATGCCCTCACGCTGACCGTCGACGAGGTCATCCAATACATTGCAGAAAAAGAACTCGAAGAGGCCGTCACTCATTCTCGCGCCAAGTCTGGGACGATCATCGTCATGGAGCCTCAATCTGGTGCGATCCTCGCGATGGCCGTCAGTCCACGGTTCGATCCAAATGTCGTTGCCGCATTGACGCCCGATCGATGGCGCAATCGTACTCTGACGGATACGTACGAGCCTGGTTCGACCATGAAAGCGATGATCGCGGCCGCGGCGCTTGAAGAAAAAGTGATGACACCCGGTTCTATGGTCTTCGGTGAAAACGGCCAGATGGTGATCGCAAATACGACGATTCATGACCATGACAAGCTGGGCTGGATGACATTCTCCGAGGTAATTCAAAAGTCCAGCAACATCGGTGCCGCCAAGATCGGGATGGCGCTCGGAGAACAGCGACTCTACCGCTATCTCCAAGCGTTCGGATTCGGCCAACGTACTGAGATTGATCTGCCGGGTGAAGTGAGCGGACTTTTGAAGGCGCCTAAAAACTGGGGCCGTCGATCGCTCGCGTCGATTTCGATGGGGCAGGAAGTCGGTGTGACGCCTCTCCAGATGATGTCGGCGGTAGCGACTCTCGCCAATGAGGGCGTGATGATGAAGCCGTACGTGGTATCCGAAGTGCGCGATCACAAAGGTCGCTTGCTCAAGGAGGTACGACCGCAAGTGAAGCGGCGAGTTGTGTCACCGGAGACAGCCCGAACGATGACGACGATGCTGGAAGGTGTCGTGACGAATGGGACGGGAACGAAGGCCGCCATTCCTGGTTTCCGCGTGGCGGGTAAAACCGGGACTGCGCAAAAAATCGACTCGCGAACCGGCGCCTATTCCTCTACCCAGTTTGTTGGGTCGTTTGTCGGATATGTTCCGGCAGAATCTCCACGGCTCGCGATGATCGTTGTCCTCGATGAACCTCAAGGCGAAGCCTGGGGCGGGGTCGTGGCGGCGCCGGTATTTCGGCGAGTCGGGGAGCAGGCCCTCAACTATCTTGGCGTATCCAGAGAAGACACTGTGAAAATCGCACTGGCGATGAAGGATCACTAAAAGGCCATGGCACGTGATCCCGTCACTCTCATGCAGTTGCTCGCCGCGCTCCGTGGGGAAGTCGAGGTTCTGGAACAGCGTGGCGATGTGAGTCGTTCGATCCATGCGATCACGGACGATTCGCGGGCCGTGATGGGTGAGAGCCTCTTTGTCGCCGTGAAGGGCGAGCGCGTTGATGGGCACGGATTTGTCGAGCAGGCCATCAAGGCCGGAGCCGTTGCGGTGGTCGCGCAGGCGCCAGTGGCCTCAGGGCCGTTACCGTTCGTGCGGGTGAATGATTCACGCAAGGCGCTCGGTCTTCTCGGCAGCCGGTTTCATGGGGATCCTTCCACTCATCTCAAGATGATTGGAGTGACGGGTACAAATGGGAAGACGACGACGACATATCTCTGCAAAGCCTTACTGGAAGGGATAGGACGGCGGGTAGGATTGATCGGCACGGTGGGGTACCAGATCGGGCAGGAAATACTTCCTGCTCCTCACACGACGCCCGGCGCACTCGACCTTCAAGCACTCTTGGCAAAGATGGTCCAGAGCGGACTCACCGCCGCAGTGATGGAAGTATCGTCCCACGCCCTCGCGTTAGACAGGATATCGGGTTGCGAGTATGACATGGCGGTCTTCACGAATCTGACGCAGGACCACCTCGATTTTCATCACACCATGGACGAGTACTGTGAGGCGAAATTGCGACTCTTTACCGGATTAGCCAGGGGGCAGAAGACTGGGAAGCGCGCCCTCGTCAATATGGACGATCCCCGAGGGGCCGCGATCCGCACAGCCTGTCCTGTGCCCGTCTGGGGTTATGCTCTTAAAAGCCAAGCTGATCTCAAAGCGGAACAAGTGCGCCTCTCGCTTACCGGGACTACTTTTACTGCTGCTACTCCCGCAGGATCGTTTTCCGTCGAGAGCCGGTTGGTCGGGGAGCACAATGTCTACAACCTGCTGGGGGCAATCGGGGTGGCGCTGCACGACGGGGCGACGACCAATCAGATCTGCGAAGCGACCGCCCATATCACCAATGTTCCCGGTCGCTTCGAGCGGATCTCGTCAGGGCAAGATTTTACTGTCGTCGTCGATTATGCCCATACGGAAGATGCACTCCTCAGGCTGCTGACGGCAGCCCAGGCATTAAAGACTGATCGGATCATTACCGTGTTTGGGTGCGGTGGTGACCGGGATCGAGGGAAGCGGCCCAAGATGGGACGCGCTGCTGTGGAATACAGTGACGTGGTGATCTTGACGTCCGATAACCCTCGAACTGAGGACCCGATGGCGATCCTCCATGAAGTTGAGATCGGCGTGCGCGATGCGCTCGCGTGCCGCAATCATGTGCAGTATCAATTGGTTCTGGATCGCCGTGAGGCCATCGGCGCAGCCATCCGCGAGGCGCGACGAGGCGATATGGTGCTCATCGCCGGGAAGGGGCATGAGGATTATCAAGTCATCGGCACCAAGAAATTTCATTTTGACGATCGTGAGGTGGCTCGCGAGGCGATTCAGCAATTGCGGGGTTGCGCGTGAGAGCTCAGACCATAGGTGGGGCCGCGCAAGGTGAGAGGTCAATGGGGCTTTTTACGGTCGAGGAGATACGAGAAGTCATCAGCGTGAAAGTCCTCGCGGGACAGGACTCCTTATTGGGGAAGCGCCGGATCAGACAGGTCAGCACGGATTCCCGATCGGTTCGCCGTGGCGATCTTTTTGTCGCACTCAGAGGCGAGCGATTCGACGGTCATGAGTTTGTGCCGGCCGTGCTCGCGCAGGGGGCAGTGGGAGCGATCGTTCATGATGAATATCGCCTTCCTCCAAGCTCCGCTGCGGTACGCCGGATCGAGGGGCGATCTGCGCCTTTTCTCTTCGGTGTGCGCGATCCGCTGTTCGCCTATCAGCAATTAGCGACACATTACCGCAGTCGGTTCAATATTCCCGTGGTCGCGGTGACCGGGAGCAACGGCAAGACGACGACGAAAGAGATGGTGGCGGCGGTATTGGCTCAACGGTGGGCGGTGCTGAAGACCGAGGGGAATTTCAACAATCGGATCGGCGTGCCCTCTACCTTGTTTCGACTTACAGCGCGCCATCAAGCAGCCGTGATTGAGATGGGGGTGGATCAGCAGGGGCAGACGACCAGGCTCTGTGAGATTGTCAGTCCCACGATCGGAGTGATTACCAATATTGGGCCTGATCACCTCGAGTTCTTCGGAAGCATGGAAGGATCGGCGCAAGCCAAGGCGGAATTGCTGGACCTGCTTCCGTCCGATGGCATGGTCATGTTGAATGCCGATGATCCCTACTTTGACTACCTCGCCGCGCGCACGCAATGCCGCGTTCTGTCATTTGGATTTTCAGAGATGGCCGATGTCCGCGCGAGCGGGGTCACGTCCGATGTGCGCCAAGGCACGACCTTTCGCTTGCACCTCCCTGGGAAAATCCGCCCTACGATCGTTCGAATTAAGGTGCATGGGACCCACAACGTCACCAATGCGCTCGCCGCGGCGGCGGTAGGCGCTGCCTTGAACCTTTCGGGTTCGATGATTGCCCAAGGGCTGGGCCGATTTCGTCCTGCAGCGATGCGGTCGCAGGTGGTGACCTATCATGGCGTCTACTTCATCAACGATTGCTACAACGCCAACCCAGCGTCGATGAAAGCGGCGCTCCAATTGCTGGGTCAGTGGAGTCCCGCGCGTGAACGGATTGCCGTGTTGGGAGACATGCTCGAACTCGGCCCTGAGGCAGGCCGGTTGCACCGGGACGTCGGACAGTTTCTTGCCACACAGGGGCTGTCGCGGCTGATCGTCTGCGGGATGTTGGGCCGGGATATTGCGGAAGGAGCTCGGCAGGGCGGGATGGCAGGTTCGCAGATTGATGAAGTGGTCGATGCGGCGGCGGCGGCTGATTACCTCAAGAGGATCGTGCGGCAGGGTGACGTGGTGTTGGTGAAGGCATCTCGCGGTATGAAAATGGAACAGGTTGTGCAGACTCTGGCAGGAATGAAGACGGTCATCAGCCAGGCATCATAAGGGGGCGGCGTCCATCTGCTCAAGAGTCGGATAGATGGGCCGGCTCATTGTTAAGGTAAAGAACGCATGCTCTACAACTGGCTGTATCCGTTTCATACGGAATATTCATTCCTGAACGTCTTCCGGTATTTGAGCTTCCGGATCATCTATGCGGCCGTGACGGCATTCTTGATCGCCTTTGTGCTGGCTCCGTGGGTGATCAAGAAGTTGCAAGACATAAAATTAGGCCAGCAGATCCGCGATGACGGCCCCAAGCGTCATCTGGCGAAGAGCGGCACGCCCACCATGGGTGGGATTCTCATCCTCTTCGCGGTGGTCCTCTCGACGCTCCTTTGGGCCGATATCGCGAGGCCCTATGTCTGGCTGGTGCTCACCGCCATGCTGGGGTTCGGGGCGATTGGATTTGTCGACGACTATCTCAAGTTCATCAAGACCCAATCGAAGGGATTATCGGCGGGACAGAAATTCACGGCGCAAGTGGCGGTGGCCTTGGCGATAGCACTGGTCCTCTATTTCCTGCCTGGCTATACGACCAAGCTCAGCATTCCATTTTTCAAAAATGTCGTTCCGGATCTTGGCCTGTTCTATGTCGCCTTTGCCGTGATGGTTATTGTGGGGAGTTCCAATGCGGTCAATCTGACTGATGGTCTCGATGGGCTCGCGATCGGACCCGTCATGATCGCGGCGATGGCCTACACAATCGTGGCCTATGTCACCGGCCATCGACTCATGTCAGACTATTTGCTCATCCCGCACATCGAAGGCGCAGGTGAGCTCGCGGTGTTCACTGCCGCTATCCTAGGGGCGAGTTTGGGATTTTTGTGGTTCAATACCTATCCGGCTTCCGTGTTCATGGGGGATGTAGGTTCGCTTCCGCTGGGAGCGGCGCTGGGCACGGTTGCGGTGGTCAGTAAGCACGAGCTACTGCTGTTGATGGTCGGTGGCGTGTTTGTGATTGAAGCGGTCTCGGTCATTTTTCAAGTCATCTCGTTTAAGTCGCGCGGGAAACGCATTTTTCTCATGGCGCCCATCCATCATCACTTTGAAATGAAAGGGTGGGAGGAGCCTAAGGTCGTGGTGCGTTTGTGGATTATCGCCATCCTGCTGGCCCTATTGAGTCTGAGTACCTTAAAGCTTCGGTGATGGCATGGTGGGAGAAGCGGCTGTGGAACTTGCGGGAGCACGTGTCACGGTCATGGGGCTTGCCAGAAGCGGTATAGCTGCTTGTCGGTTGCTTCAGGCGGCTGGAGCACGTGTCACAGTTGCCGACCGGAAGGAATCGGTGGAACTGACCTCTGCCCTCGGCGCCATCGACCGCGATCACGTCGGTGTGACCGTGGGGGCGCGGTATGAATCGTCGCTCGACGAGGCGGATCTGGTGGTGATCAGCCCCGGAGTGCCTTATCGGTTAGCCCCGCTTGAAATAGTGCGTCGGCGTGGGGTGAAGGTGATCAGCGAATTGGAGCTTGCCTCGCAGTTCATTCGGAGCCCACTCCTTGCCATCACAGGCACCAACGGCAAGAGCACGACGGTGACTCTGATCGGCAAGTTTCTCGCTGAGAGCGGCAAACGGGCGTTTGTCGGCGGCAATTTGGGCACCGCTTTAAGCGAAGCGGCGATTGAAGATTTTCGCGCCAGCCAGGCAGAGAAACCGAGTCCGTTCGACTATCTTGTCGTCGAGGTCTCCAGTTTCCAGCTGGAAACCATCGATCGATTCCATCCCTGGATCGCCGCCCTGCTCAACGTGACGGTCGATCACCAGGATCGGTATGAGTCGTTGGATGAATACGTCGCGGCGAAACAACGGATCTTCGAGAACCAGATCGCGTCAGATTTTGCGCTATTCAACCTTGACGACGACCGTGTGGCAGCATTGCGGCATCGAGTTCATGCGACAAGGTTGGGGTTTACAAGCGGGGCAACGATCGGTGCCGAGATGCATGGAGGGACCTATCTCGAGGGCGATCGGATCGTGACGACGGTGACTGGGATGCGGCAGGAGATTTGTCATCGAAGCGAGATCCGCATCATCGGCAACCACAATGTGGAAAACGTTATGGCGGCGACAACCTACGCCGTGCTGTGCGGCTGTCCGCTCGATGCGATTCGTCGTGTCCTCGCGACGTTTCCCGGGCTTGAGCATGCTCTTGAAATCGTCCGCGAGCGACGGGGGGTCCGGTTTGTGAACGATTCGAAGGGCACGAATGTCGATGCCACGCTCAAAGCGCTGGAGAGTATTGATCAACCGATTTGGCTCATTGCCGGTGGGCGGGATAAGGGCGGCGATTTTTCTCGACTCGCCCAGGCTGTCAGCCGACGGGTCAAGCGCGTGATTCTGATCGGAGAAGCGGCGCCGCTGTTGCGACAGGCGTGGGAGGATGTCGCCACGATGACCGAGGCGGCCACTTTACGAGAAGCCGTGGATTGTGCGGCGCAAGGGGCATCGCCTGGTGACGTCGTGTTGTTGTCCCCGGCCTGTGCCAGCTTTGACATGTTTGCGGACTACCAAGACCGTGGTCGTCAATTCAAGGTATTGATTCATGCCTTACCGGCGTGACGTGCAAGGCGAGGGAGGGGCGATTCTGAGCCATGGCACATCGATCAGCGGGGACTCTGACGCTTCCATGGTCCCAGACCACCAGCCAACGGTCGGGCAAGCAACGGGTGGCGGCGGACCACACACTCCTGGCGGTCACCATGATCCTGGCGTTGGTGGGACTCGTCATGGTGTTCAGCGCAAGCGCCATTGTGGCGGGCAACCGGTTTCAGGATCCAGGATTTTATCTGAAGCGGCAGGTCGCCTGGCTCGCCTTCGGCTTTCTGTTGATGCATCTCGTGTCGCGTATCGATTACACGTTCTGGAAGAAACTCTCCATTCCAATATTGGCCTGCATCTTGCTGCTGCTCATTATGGTGCTGATGCCGTCTTTCGGTGTGGCGGCCAAGGGAGCGCGGCGATGGTTGTGGTTGGGGCCCATCTCGGTGCAGCCGGCAGAAATGGCCAAGCTTGTGGCGGTTATCTATCTGGCAGCGTATCTGAGCAAAAAAGCAGACAGGATCACGTTGTTTCGCGATGGCCTGCTTCCGGCCCTGATCGTGATCGGACTGCTCAGCGGACTGGTGCTGCTCGAACCGGATCTTGGGACGGTTGTGGTGCTCGGACTGGTGACAATTGGAATGTGTTTTCTCGCCGGGGCACGCCTCTCCCACCTCTTGGCTTTAGGTCTCTGTGCGATTCCAGCCGTGCTGGTGCTGGTTCTTGGTTCCAGTTATCGGCGCCAACGGCTTATGACGTTTCTTGCTCCATGGAAAGATCCGTCGGATGCCGGTTTCCAAATCACACAGTCTTTCTTGGCTTTCGGCAGCGGCGGTTCGTTTGGAGTGGGATTGGGCGAAGGCAAACAGAAGCTCTATTTTCTCCCGGAGGCGCACACAGATTTTGTCTTGGCGCTGGTCGGCGAAGAGCTGGGGCTCATCGGCACCGCTACGGTCATCCTGTTATTTGCGTTTTTTGTCTGGCGGGGGGTTCAGATTGCCGCACGTGCGCGAGTGCCGTTTGGCCGTTATCTTGGTATGGGCATTACATTGTTGATCGGCGTGCAGGCGTTGGTGAATGCGGCGGTGGTGACGGGGCTTTTGCCGACGAAAGGACTCACCTTACCGTTCGTGAGCTATGGGGGGTCGTCGCTGGTGGTCAGTCTGATTGGGGTTGGGATCTTGCTCAGCATTTCTCGGGATCGACATGCTGGTGGGTCACGCGGTGGGTCGGATCACGGATGACGATTGTTATTGCAGCAGGAGGAACCGGTGGGCATCTCTATCCGGCTGTGGCGTTGGCGAGAGAGTTTCTCCGGCGAGATCCCAGGACCAAGGTCCTTTTCGTAGGGACGGCACGTGGACTTGAATCGAAGGTACTCGCCCATGAGGGATTCGAACTGGATTTGATCAGTGCCAAGCCAGTGATGGGTAGAGGTCTGTTCGGGGCACTGACAGGGTTATGCGCGCTGCCGGTCAGTTTGAGGCAGTGCCTGAGAATCCTACGAACCAGACGGGCGGATCTGGTGATCGGGGTCGGCGGCTATACGAGTCCAATGATGCTGCTTGCTGCAGCCTTGGCTGGGGTGGCGCGAGTGATTCTGGAGCCGAATGCACATCCCGGCATGGCCAACAAAGCGGTGGGGCCGTTCGCTCAGCGTGTCTTTCTCGCATTCGAGTCGGCTACCGACTCGTTCACTCGTTCGAAGGTACGTGTGGTGGGGACCCCGATTCGCAAGGCATTCCTGGAAGGTATTGAACAGAACCGGGAGAAGTCGGGATCGCCACATCTGTTGATTTTCGGGGGAAGTCAGGGGGCAAAGGCGGTGAACACAGTGGTGATGGAAGGATTACCCGGTTTAATAACACAGCTGCCACATCTCACAGTGACCCACCAGACCGGCGAGTCCGACCATGCGCGGGTGGCCGAGGCCTATCGTCACGCCGGGATTCAGTCACTTGTCATGCCGTTTATCTACGATATGCCTGCCGCGTTACGGCAGGCGGATCTCGTGGTGGCGAGAGCCGGCGCCATGACGGTGGCGGAACTCACTGCCTGCGGAAAGCCGGCCATCCTTGTTCCGCTCCCGTCCGCCATTTACGACCACCAGACGCGGAATGCCAAGGTGATGGAAGCAGCCGGGGCCGCCGTGGTGCTCCCGCAATCTGTGCTCACCGGCCCTCTGTTGGTCCGCACAGTGGTGGGCATTCTCAGAGATCCTGAGAGATTGCGGGCAATGGGAATGGCGAGTCTATCTCTGCGGCGAATCGATGCGGCAGAGGGTATCGTTCGCGAATGTTACGCGCTTATGGGGGATCATCATGATGTTCACCAGTCTGTTGGAGGGGCAGGAGGCTAATGGTATTGAGCAACGTAGACAGGGATCACGGTCATATCCACCGGTTGGTGGGGTAAGGCGCGCGCCGATGTTTCGTAAGACGCAACAGATTCACTTAGTCGGAATCGGGGGATCAGGAATGAGCGGCATCGCTGAGGTGCTGTTGACGCTCGGGTACAAAGTGACGGGCTCGGACCTGCAGGCCTCCGATACGACGCGACGATTGGAAGAACTCGGCGGGCGTATCTTTGTCGGCCATCAAGAATCGAATATAGGTGAGGCTCAAGTGGTGGTCATCTCCTCGGCCGTATCGGTACAGAACCCTGAGGTGGTGGCGGCTAAGGCGAAGCAGATTCCCGTGATTCCTCGGGCCGAGATGCTCGCGGAGCTGATGCGGCTGAAATTCGGGGTCGCCATTGCCGGCGCTCACGGAAAAACCACGACGACATCGATGGTCGCCAATGTGCTCGCCCAGGGCGGGTTGGATCCGACGATGGTAATTGGGGGCAAAGTGAATGCGCTGGGGAGCCATGCCCGCCTTGGTCGAGGCGATCTCCTCGTGGCGGAAGCCGACGAAAGCGACGGGTCGTTTCTCCGTCTGTCTCCGACCATTGTCGCGGTCACGAATCTCGACCGGGAGCATCTCGATCACTACGGCAGCATGGAGCGCATCAACGAGTGCTTCCTTGAGTTCATCAATAAGGTGCCGTTCTATGGGTTAGCTGTGCTGTGTGCCGACGATGATCGTCTCCGGGCACTTTTCCCGAAAATCGTGAAGCGCTATCAGACCTATGGGCTCAGTGAGCGTGAGGGGGTTACGCCGGACTTCTTTGCGACAGAGATTAACCTGAACCAATGGGGCGCTGAGTTTCGGGCGCAGTTCCGTGGACGCAACTTGGGCCCGTTCCGCCTGGCGGTGCCTGGCCGACACAATGTCTCCAACGCGCTCGTGGCGATTGCGGTCGGCATCGAATTGGATGTGCCGGTGGATCTTATCAGGAAAGCACTGGCGGCCTATGCGGGAGTTGAGCGCCGCTTTCATCTGCGGGGGGAAGCCAATGGGATCATGGTCGTGGACGATTACGGGCATCATCCGACTGAGATCAAAGCCACCCTGGCCGCGGCGAAGCAAGGGTGGGGAGACCGACGGTTGGTGGTACTGTTTCAGCCGCATCGCTATACCAGAACGCGAGACTTACTGGAGGATTTTGCCAAGGCGTTCGACCAATCAGACGTCTTGTTCTTGGCGGACATCTACGCGGCAGGGGAGCAACCGATTCCCGGGGTGTCCGGAGCCAAGTTGGCCGACATTATTCGTGTGGCCGGCCATCCGTCTGTGACTTTTGTAGAACGAAAAGATCAGCTGGTCGATCAGGTGCTGCCCCATCTGAAATCTGGGGATCTCGTCATTACGTTAGGGGCAGGGGATATTTGGAAGACGGGGCTTGGGTTGTTGGCCCGATTGACCCCCACCGGATGATGTAATGAAGCAAGGTGGCCGACGTGTCACGACAACCGCGATAGATCATGCGCAGTTCACGCAGGCAGATGTGCGGGCTGCGGTGGCGGGTCTCAGGGGATCCGTGTCTTTTCGGGCTCCACTGCGGGAGTACACCTCGTTCAGAATCGGAGGTCCGGCAGACGTCGTGGTTGAGCCGGCTGACATTGAGAATGTCTGTCTGGTGGTCCAGCAGGCGCGTGCGCGCAAGATTCCGCTGTGCGTCCTGGGTGGGACGAACCTCCTCATCCGAGATGGAGGAATCCGCGGTATCGTGGTTAGCTTGGCGCGGCTACGGACTATCACAGAAGAACCGGGGGCGGTGTTGTATGCCGAAGGGGGAGTAGGGATGCCGACATTGATCGGATACGCAATCCGGCACTCACTTGCGGGATTGGAATGGGCGGCGGGAATTCCCGGGACTGTGGCCGGCTGCGTGGTGATGAACGCCGGGACGAAGCTCGGAGAAATGAAGGATTCCGTCAAGGCTGTTCGCATGGTGAATATGAAAGGCCAGGTTGTGGACCTAGAGGCAGCCCAGGTGAGGTTCGAGTATCGACGGGCCTTGTTGCCACGCGGTATCGTCGTGGGGGTGCGGCTTCAATTAAAGCAGGGGGTCCGATCAGAGATTGAGCGAGTGGTCAAAGACTACCTCCACTATCGACGGGACACACAACCGCTCGCCATGCCCAGCGCCGGTTGCGTGTTCAAGAACCCTCCGAACGATTCTGCCGGCCGATTGATCGAGGCCGTTGGCCTCAAGGGTGCACGTATCGGCGATGCGGAAGTCTCGATGAAGCATGCCAACTTCATGGTCAATCGGGGGCAGGCGAGCGCGGCGGACGTGATGGCGCTGATTGGGAAGGTTCGCAGCACGATTCGCCGCCGTGCCGGTGTGCGGTTAGACCTTGAACTCAAAATCGTAGGAGAGACGTAGCGGTATGAGTGAGCCTCGTCTGACAGAGCGACCCCTTCTGACCCGCGCCCGCATCGCGGTGCTGATGGGTGGGCAATCGGCCGAGCGCGATGTGTCGCTTCGGACGGGCGCCGCGGTGCATCGGTCGCTGGTCCGTCGTGGCTACAACACGGTGGCCATCGATGTCGGACCGACGCTCTCACAGGATCTGCGCGATCAGAAGATTGCCATTGCATTTCTGGCTTTGCATGGACCGGGCGGGGAAGATGGAGCGATTCAAGGATTCCTGGAAACTTTGAGAATTCCCTACACCGGATCCGGCATCCAGGCCAGTGCGATCGGCATGCATAAAGTCACCACAAAAACACTCTTGGCTTCAGCGCGTATTCCTGTACCGGCTGGCACGGTCGTCAAGAGAGGGACCAAGGTCTCCAGCACCACCTTGTTGCGGGCGGAAAAATTACGCTGGCCCATTGTGGTGAAGCCTGCGTCGCAAGGGTCTACGATCGGCGTCACCATCGTGAGGAAGCCGTCTCAATGGCGGGACGCCCTGGCCTTAGCCCATCGCTACGACATGGATGCGATGGTCGAAGCGTACATTCCAGGGCATGAGGTTACGGTGTCGATCATCGGGGGACAGAATGTTTCTCCATTGGTGCTCCCTGCCGTGGAAATTGTGGCGCCGGGAGGCTTCTACGATTTTGCCGCGAAGTATGAAAAGGGGAAAACCCAGTATCTCTGTCCTGCACCCTTGACCGCGGTGGTGACCCGGCAGATTCGGATGTTGGCGCTGCGCACCTATGAGGTGTTGGGCTGTGAAGGTGCGGCGCGAGTCGATTTCCGTATTACCCCGCGTGGCCGTCCTGTCGTGTTGGAGATTAATACAGCGCCGGGCATGACCGAAACGAGTTTGCTGCCGATGGCGGCGGCCCGGGCCAAGATCGACTATGACGAGCTGACCGAACGGATTCTTGAGTCCGCCCTCGTTCGTGCAGCTCGCCTCGACTGTTCGTCAGGGGAAGGGAGCATGCCATGAAGGTGCTAGTACGGAAGCGAGCGGCGCCTCCAATCGGCCCACGGTTGAACCAATGGAAGGGTGCGCGTGCCAGTCAGATCTCGGATCAGCGCCAACAGGCGCGTCGGGAGAGATTGCTCTCACGGGGCCGCCGTGCGCTGCGCGTCGGACGATGGATTGTCGGTCTTGCGGCATTGGCTTGGGGGCTGACCATAGTCACGCGAGAGATGGGGCCAGTTCTTCAGGGTTGGCTGGAAATCCGCGACGTAGAGGTTGCAGGTATTCACCAAGTGACGAAACCGGAAGTATTGGAGCTGCTCGTCTTGAAGCCCGGAATGGGGCTTCATCAAGTCAGCACATCGTTTCTTGCTGAGCGAGTGCGGGCGCATGCCTGGATCAAGGAGGCGACGGTCGAACGCAGGCCACCGCATCTGCTGCATATCACGGTGGTGGAGCGTACACCGGCTGCCATTATTCGGGCGGGTGCGGACCATTGGTTGAGCGATGAGGGCGGATATCTCCTTGCCAAGTTGGGTAAGCAGGATGACCAGGCGCTACCCTTGTTGATCGGGTTGGAGGCTCAGTCCCTTCAGCGCGGCGAGGTACGTGTGCGCAACGCGATTCAGTCCGGGGTCGTGTTGGCCAAGCTCATCGCCAGTACCCTCGACGGGCGGGTTGAAGTCGATCTCACGAATTTCTCGAATGTGGTGGCGTCAGCCAATGGGGTGCGATTCCAGTTTGGCGACGATTCTCTGGTCGACCAGTGGGAGCGGTTCCGGAAAGTGAATCCGTCATTCAAAACTGCCCCATTCGATGATCGGAAGCGCACAGTGAGCGAGATCGATTTGCGCTATGACAACCGTGTCATTGTGCGAGAAAGGGTGTGAGGTCTGTGCCGAAACGTGATCAGATTCTTGTGGGGTTGGATATTGGGACCACGAAGATCTGCGCCATAGTTTCGGAAGTCACCGATGAGGGGGTGCTCAACATCATCGGGGTGGGATCCAGCCCGTCGCGAGGGCTCCGCAAAGGCGTCGTGGTCGATATCGAGAGCACCGTGGAATCGATCAAGAAAGCGGTCGAGGAAGCCGAGCTGATGGCGGCAGTCCAGATCAATTCCGTCTACACCGGCATCGCCGGCAGTCACATCTCCGCGGAGAACTGCAAGGGGGTTGTGGCGCTCAAAAAGGCAGAAGTCACGCGGGAAGACATTCAGCGTGCGATCGAAAGCGCACGGACTCTGGCGGTCATCCCCCATGAACGACGAATTCTTCATGTGCTGCCTCGCGAATTCATGGTGGATGGGCAAGAAGGGGTTCGGGAGCCGTTGGGTCTGTCCGGAAATCGTCTTGAAGTCAACGTACATGTGATTACCGGCGCCGTGACTTCAGCGCAGAATATCATCAAGTGTGTGAATCGCGCCGGGCTCGATGTCGTGGATATGGTGCTGCAGCCCTTGGCTTCCAGTGAGGCCGTCCTCAGCCAGGAAGAGCGCGATCTGGGTGTCGTCATGATTGATCTCGGTGGTGGAACAACCGACCTCGCGATTTTTCTCGAGGGGAGCATTAGGCACACTGCGGTCTTGCCGATCGGCGGGCAGAATCTGACGAAGGATCTCGCCATCGGGTTGCTGACCTCTCAGACCGAGGCCGAGAAGATCAAGCTGCAGCGCGGGATCGCCCGAACAGGGTTGGTGCAAGGTCATGAAACGGTAGAGGTTCCGTCGGTCGGGGACCGTCCTGCACGGACGTTCTCGCGCCGTGACCTTGCCGAGATTCTTGAGCCGAGGGTCGAAGAAATATTCGAGCTGGTTCGTCGGGAAATTGCGCGTGCCGGCTATGAGGGCATGGTGGGGGCAGGGGTGGTCATTACAGGCGGAACGTCGTTGTTGGAAGGGATGCCCGATGCGGCAGAGCAGGTCTTGAATCTTCCGGCTCGCCGTGGCGCGCCCGGCGGGATCGGAGGGCTTCGCGACATCGTCAGTCAATCCCATGCATGCTACGGGCGTTGGATCTGCTGCTCCATGCCCAACGCCATCTTGAGGAAATGGCCACAGCTGGTCTGCGCAGCGGACGGCCGTTGCATAAGGTGTTCGATCGTATGAAGTCCTGGATGTTCGAGTTATTTTAACCGGTGCGCGAGGCGAATGTTCTCCTCGCGGATTTTATCAAAGGAGGTGTCCTGATGTTTTCGTTTGAAGAGGATGTCGTGTCCCCCGTTCGGATCAAAGTGATCGGTGTCGGTGGCGCCGGGTGCAACGCATCTGAACACCATGATCACGTCTGGATTGGCGCGGGTCGATTTCATCGCGGCGAATACCGATCTGCAGGCGTTGGATCGGTCACGGGCATCGTATAAGGTTCAACTGGGCCCTGAGCGGACCAGGGGACTCGGGGCCGGGGCGAAGCCGGAAGTCGGAAAAGACTCGGCCTTAGAAAGTAAAGATCAGATTCGGGAGTGTCTTGAGGGCGCCGACATGGTGTTCGTGACTGCAGGGATGGGCGGCGGAACCGGGACGGGCGCCGCGCCGATCGTGGCGAGCATTGCGCGAGAACTCGGTATCTTGACGGTCGGGGTCGTGACGAAGCCTTTTTCATACGAAGGTCATCGTCGGATGATTTATGCGGATGAAGGGATTCGCGATCTCCGTCGCCATGTGGATACCTTGCTTGTGATCCCGAATCAGCGATTGCTCGGCATCGTCGACAAAGCGACGCCGCTGCTCGAAGCGTTCAAGGTGGCCGATGACGTGCTTCGACAGGCCATTCAAGGGATTGCGGACGTGATCACGACCACCGGCCATGTGAACGTGGATTTCGCCGATGTCCGCACCGTGATGTCGCATACGGGCCGCGCAGTGATGGGGATGGGCGTGGCGCGCGGAACGAATCGGGCGATCGAAGCGGCGCAAAAGGCGATTTGCAGTCCGTTGTTGGAGGAAGGGAGTGTCGAGGGCGCGCGCGGCGTGTTGTTGAATATCACCGGCGGGCCCAACATGACGCTGCATGAGATCGAGGAAGCGGCTACGATTGTCCAGCAGACAGCCGATCCTGAAGCCAATATCATTGTCGGACAGGTGATCAACCCTGACATGGGTGACGACCTGGTTGTGACAGTGATTGCCACTGGGTTTGAACGGGAGGATCAGCCTGCTCCGATTCCCGTGGCTGCGGCTCGGGCTTCCCGTATCGGGCAACAGACGATGACCGGCACCGGCCAGACGATGGGAGAACGATCGTATGCGGAGCGGCCCTTTAAAGATTTCGACCGCCCGACCTACTTGCGGCGGATGGGAGATGGACGAGGGTCGATGGAGCGAACCGCGGCAGTTACTGATGATGAGTGGGATGTGCCCACGTTCCTGCGCAAGCAGGTCGACTGAGCCGGCAGGTCTGTAGGGGTGAGTCGTCACAGCGGAGTAGAGTCATGAATGCACCGGTCATCACGGTTCCTGCCTTCGCGTCCGCTCGCGATGGCGTCCGGCATTTCTTTGGCACACGCCGTCACGCAGACTCGCTGGCATTCGATGTAGGAGTCCCTGCTCGTCAGTCTGGTACGCAGGGGCGCGGTTGGTTGCTGTCCGTCAAGCAAGTGCACGGGACCGAGGCCTTGGTGGTAGATCGTCCAATCATCGAATCGGATCAGTTCCCCGGCGGGTGGGATGCGCTGGTGACCGATCAACCCGGCGTGACGGTAGCGGTGCGCACGGCGGACTGTGTCCCCGTGCTCGTGCATGACCCACGCCGGCGTGTCGTCGCGTCGATTCATGCCGGTTGGCGAGGCGCTGTGGCTGGGATTATTTCAAAGACCCTCACGCTGATGGCGAGCCGATTCGGGTCGACGCGGTCGGATCTGCGAGTCAGTATTGGGCCCTCGGCCGGTCCCTGCTGCTATGAAGTGGACGATCCGGTGCTCGACCAGCTCCGAATGGGACTGCCTGATTGGGGGTCGGTTGTGCGTGGCTATCGAGGGCATAAGGCTCAGCTGGATCTCAAGGCCTTGATCCGTCGGCAAGTGGAAGGGGAGGGTGTGTCTGCACCCTCTGTTTCGGCGGTGAATTTGTGCACGATCTGCCACGATCAGCTTTTTTATTCCTATCGACGGGAAGGCCGGGTGAACGGGACGATGGTCAGCGGGATCGCCCTGCTCTCTCATAGATAGGAGTTAGTCAGAGAGTGTGCGCTGACATTTGTCCGGGGGTTTCTGTACAATACTTCAGAATTTCCGAGAGACGGCATTTCCTAAAGTCGAAGAGCTGTGGGAACAACCGACCCAGTGGTATCCTACCGGGCGCTTGCTGGGTGAAAGGTTCGTCTAGTCGTGGGAGCTTCGACCTGATCCATTGGGTTAGCCTTGGGCAGGTTCCTAGCGGAGGAGATAGACGGCGGGCGCAGGAAATGGGGCATGACCCATGCGGTGTTGTTGTGAGTGAATCTCGAAGGGAAGGCGACAAAAACAGGCGTTCGTCCTGATGCGCTTGAGGGCCTGTTGCCTCGGTTGGGAGAGTTGTTCCAGTTGTAGGCGAAGGGGCACATGGCGATTTCACATCTTATCAACGATTCGGAACAGGCTCATTCCTACTTCCGGCATCCGCGTGAGTTTGCGCTGAACCTCTCATGCTAAGCGACCAGTAGCATCTCTTTGAAGGAACTCTCGATAGGTATGTCGAACAAGTATCATGGTGCTGTTGAGGAGGGGACCACGATGGTGCCATTTGGCATAGCTATTTTTGGAGCGCGGCGTGTCTAGCTCAACGATCATGAGTAAGATTGCGTTCGTCGGAGGTGGCCAGATGGCTGAGGCCATGATCGGTGGTCTCCTCGCAGGGCAGATGTGTCCTGCTGAGTCGATATGGGCAACGGATCCCGTTCCCGAGCGCCGTGACCGCTTAAAAATGCGGTTCGGCATTCGGGTTGGCCCTGCCAACCGTGAAGCGGTTGCCTGGGCTGATGTGGTCGTCTTGGCGGTGAAGCCTCAGACACTTCCTGCTGTGCTCAGTGAGCTTGGCCCGATCCTGCCCCATGCCCTTGTGATTTCTATTGTGGCAGGGGTGAAGATTCTGACAATCATGGAACAGATTTCCGGGGTGGTTCGGGTCGTTCGTGCGATGCCGAATATTCCGGCATTGGTCCGGGAGGGTATGACCGCTCTGACCTTGGGCAGTGCGGCATCTGAAGATGACAGTCACTTGGCCAGAACGGTATTCGAAGCGGTCGGTCGAGTGGTGCTGGTTGAGGAACGATTGATGGATGCTGTGACCGGACTGAGCGGTAGTGGGCCGGCCTATGTATTTCAGGCCATTGAAGCGTTGGCGGATGGGGGTGTGATGATGGGCTTACCGCGGCAGACCGCCGAACTCCTTGCCGCCCAGACGGTGCTTGGCGCGGCTCGCTTGGTGCTCGAATCAGGTGTACACCCCGCTCAACTGAAAGATCGGGTGGCGTCTCCTGGAGGCACGACCATCGCCGGACTTCATCGGCTCGAACAGGGAGGATTTCGTGCTACATTAATGGCGGCGGTCGAAGCGGCGACCACGCGATCGAAAGAGTTGGGGCGCTGATGTTTGTCGCGGGTAATGTTCTTTCCGCGGTGGCGACCATTCTTGACTATGTGTTATGGCTCTATATGTGGGTGATCATTGCTCGCGCCCTGATCTCGTGGGTCAACCCGGACCCATGGAACCCAATCGTCCAATTTCTCAATCGTGCGACCGAACCTGTCCTCGCTCCGATTCGACGGATGATCGGGGTGCGGATAGGGATGGATGTGTCGCCCATCGTCGCAATCCTGATCATCACCTTCCTGCAAATCGCGGTTGTGCAGTCACTCAAGGAATTGGCCATGAGGATGAACTAAGATGACCATGGGGGATGCCATGAGAATTACACCGCTCGATATCCAACAAATGGTGTTCAAGGTCGCCTTTCGCGGATATGACAAGGAAGAAGTGAATCGCTTCCTCGAAGAACTGGCGCAGACGGTCGAATCGTTGAATCGAGACCATGCGGTTCAGCGAGAAAAGATCGTATTTCTGGAACAGCAGCTTGCCGAGTTGAAGCGGACGGAGGCGACATTGTCGAGCACTCTTTTATCTGCTCAATCGCTGGCAGAGGATGTGAAACGGAACGCTCAACGGGAAGCGGATCTCGTCATCAAAGAGGCTGAACAGAAGGCTGGCGAGCTGATCCATCAGGCCAGGGTCGAGCTGACCGATACGCAGCGTGACCTCACGTCGCTCCAGAAACAACGACTGCTGATGGTTGAACGCTTGCGCGCGTCGTTGCGCATGTTCGAACGGATGTTGGAAGTGGAAGAACAAGAAGCGTTCCATGACGCCGCAACCGTAGCGGAGGAGAAGCTCGAAGGAGAGTCGAGCCCCAGATTATAACTCATCCGAAGTGGCTGCTTCTCGCCTACTCAGGCGTTCAGTAGATTGTTTCGCGCGGCTCCTCCACAGCAGCGTCTTTTTCCCATCAATGACAGGTATTTCGCCTATGGCTACCCATCGCGTCATTCAGGCGGCATTGCTATCAGCCGTTGACGACGGTGTCTTTCCCGGCGCCCAGTTGGCGGTGCGTCTGCGTGGCGAGTTGCAATGTGTGATTGTAGCTGGACAATTGTCGTCAGAGCCTCCGGGCCTTCCCGTACAACCCACGACGATCTATGACCTCGCCTCTCTCACGAAACCGCTGGCGACGGTGACATCGGTCTTGCTTCTGATTCAGCGCGCCAAGGTTAGTCTTGGGGATTCCGTGCAAAAGATAGTTAACCGAACTTGAAGGGACGCCGATCGGTCAGGCAACGGTGCGAGAGCTTTTGACCCATCGCTCGGGCTTGCCCGGATGGCGACCGTTATACGAGCGGCTTGACGCAAGAGGTATGGTTCCTGGGCTCCCAGTCGGAGATCAGACCGCCAAACAACATGTATTGAAGATGATTCGCGACGAACCGTTGATCTATGTGCGGGGCGAGCGATGCGTCTATAGCGACCTTGGATTCATGTTGTTGGGGTTTCTGGTGGAGCGTCTCAGCGGAATGGTGTTGGACCGCTGGTGCGAAGACGCCATTGTCCGACCACTACGGGCTGACCCCATGATGTTTTGCCCTGCGAC
Source organism: uncultured Nitrospiraceae bacterium (assembly GCA_963821465.1). Lineage (GTDB taxonomy): Bacteria > Nitrospirota > Nitrospiria > Nitrospirales > Nitrospiraceae > Palsa-1315. The sequence continues at coordinate 47,905 of CAWGDV010000007.1, forward strand.
AGGGGGAGCGCAACTCGATTTGATACGCCCAATTGTCGATATATCACGCATAGCCCCAACCGAACAGGATGAATGGCGCAATCGACTCTTACGTGGGGAGGTGCACGACGAGAATGCCGCAGCAATGGGTGGTGTCGCGGGCCATGCAGGGTTATTCGGGACTGCCGAATCCGTGCTGGCTGTCTCCGGAGCCTGGCTCCGCGGCTATCATGGAAGAGAGTCGATTCTGGAGGGAGAGCTTGTCAGGCAATTTACGACTCGCCAAGAATCTGCTGCTCGATCGAGTTGGGCGTTGGGATGGGACACTCCGTCTGCACCGTCTTCATCGGGGTCCTGTTTTTCCGAGCAGTCGTTCGGACATCTCGGCTATACTGGTACATCGCTATGGATTGATCCGCTGTGCGAATTGGAGGTGGTGCTGTTATCTAACCGGGTACACCCGAGCCGTAGGAACGAGAAGATTAAGGTTTTCCGTCCTTGGATTCACGACCTGATATATCGGGAATTTGTATCTGTGTAAGAATCGGGGCTACGTCAGGTCCTGGTAATCGACCCAGGTTTCTTTTTCGGCGAGATACTTCGTGCCTTTGAAATTAGCGCGGGTTCTCATTCTGCTGAAGCCGAATCTCTGCATCGCTTCGATGAGTTCATGTACCGCAGCGGGTATAGTCGGATGCGAGTGCCCTTCGACATTCAGGGCTTCATACATGACCTTAGCTGCATAGCCTGAGGGTGTTCGGTTGACGAGGACGGTGCGATTGAAATACCGATCGCTCGGGTCGACCCCTTCAACCTGATGCTTTTCAACCAGTCCTTCTTTTTTGAAAAGCAGCGGAAGCGAACTCATTGTAACCCCCACGACACTCAAACGAATTAACTCAGAGCTGACGATTATAGGGTGGGGTCGTGCCGACTGCAAGCCGTTGACAACCGCGTAACGCCCTCATATCATCTCCCCCCGCCGTAGGCCGCTGTGTCTCGGAAGATATGAATATCCCCAACAGCTTGACCATCCTCCGCATTCTCCTGATTCCCTGCTACATTGGGTTACTCGTCTACGGCAGATTTGGTCAAGCGCTCATCGTTCTTCTTGTGGCAGGACTCACTGATATGCTTGATGGGCTGATCGCCCGTGTGACGAATCAGCATACCCGGCTTGGGGCCGTGTTGGACCCTCTGGCCGATAAGCTGCTTCTCACCTCCGGGTTCATCACGCTTTCGATGATTCATTTGATTCCGTTGTGGGTCACCATCCTCGTGGTCAGCCGGGACGTGATACTGCTGCTCGGAACGGCGGTGGCGCACTTCACAGATTCTCGCGTGGATCTTACCCCCACCTTCTTGGGCAAGGGCACCACGTTTCTCCAGTTGTCCTATGTCGTGATGGTCATATTCCTCAGTTCCCGTCGCATCGATCTCACCGTGATATTGCCTCTATTGTTCGGTATGATCTCCTTCACGTTATTATCCGGGTTGCATTATCTCTACCGAGGTATTCGGCACACGAGTGCGATCAGTAGCTAAGGCTTTGTATGGCTTGAGCCTGTATGCCCGTCGACTGCGCAGAGATTGTGCATTTGTTTGACAGGTCTAGGGGTGGCCAGTAGACTCGCCTGGTAGGTATTCCCATTAGTCTACAACCGGCCAGGGAGATGGCCATATCGAAGGGTGAGTGTTGCGTATGGCTACCTTTGCGTATGTCGGACGAACCAGATCGGGTGCCGTAAAGAAGGGTGAGCTGAGCGCGAAAACTCGAGATGAGGCGGTGGATCAACTTCGTAAGCAAAGCGTCGTCGTTACGAGCCTGGAAGAAAAGAAGAGTGGCGCGGGAGGATTCAATGTCAATATTAGTTTTGGGTCTGGTCTTACCGACAAAGACTTGGTGGTATTTACGCGGCAATTTGGCACGATGATCAATGCCGGTCTGCCCTTGGTGCAGTGTCTCGAAATTCTCTCAACCCAGTCTGAGAATAAGGTGCTGCGTGAGACCATCGGGGAAGTGAAGACTCAGGTGGAGGCAGGTTCGACTTTTTCGGATGCGTTACGTCGCCATCCTAAAGTTTTTGACGATCTGTATGTCAACTTGGTACATGCGGGTGAGGTGGGTGGGCTGCTCGATACGATCTTGACGCGTCTGGCCAAATACATTGAGAAAGCGATGAAACTCAAAGGGCAGATTAAATCTGCCATGATCTATCCGGCAGCGATTCTCGGGGTGGCGGTGGTCGTGATCGCTGTCTTAATGATTTGGGTCATTCCGATCTTCGCAAAAATGTTCAATGAATTGTCCGGCGGGAAAATGGGGCTTCCGGGTCCTACGCAGTTGGTTATAGATATCAGCAATATTTTTACGTCGTATTGGTACGTGATGTTTGGGAGCATTGTGGCGGTCATCTTTGGCATCAAGAAATATTATTCGACCTCCCAAGGACGAATGGCTATCGACAAGCTCCTTCTCAAGACGCCAGTGTTTGGGGACCTGATCAGGAAGGCTTCGGTCGCCAAGTTTACACGGACACTTGGAACGTTACTCGCGAGCGGAGTCCCGCTTCTGGACGGGATGACTATCTGCGCAAAGACTGCGGGCAACAAGGTAATTGAAGAGACGTTGATCAACGCACGCGTCAGTATCAGTGGCGGAAAGACCATCGCCGATCCCTTGGCCGCAAGTGGAGTCTTTCCGAAGATGGTGACGCATATGATTGCCGTTGGTGAGTCAACTGGCGCGCTAGATGCGATGTTGGGGAAAATTGCAGACTTTTACGAAGACGAAGTTGATCAGGCTGTCGCCTCACTCACATCGTTGTTGGAACCCATCATGATGGTGTTCCTGGGGATTGTGATTGGGTTTATTGTGGTCGCAATGTACCTCCCAATCTTCAAAATGTCGGATGCCATCGGTTAAAGGACGACGTTCAATCCATTCCTCTCACGGAGTTGGGGCCTCGTGCCCAGCATGAGGCTCTAAGCCTTTTTTCTGACCGAGCCACGCGGCGATCCGTCAAATGCGCTATGACACGGCCATAGGCCCCACATCCGAGGAGAATGAGGAAGACGATCTCTCTTCATGCCCTGCCGATTTCCTTCTCGCCCAGCGGTTTTCCAATCATGAATGATTTGCGGGTAAGACTGTATTGGATCATGGGGCTCCGGATGGCCCTCGTGACCCTGATGCTCGGTCTGTCTCTCGCTTTCCAAGTTGCGAAGGGAGGGTGGATCGAAACATTCTACGCCCTGATTATCGTTACCTACATCCTAACGATCCCCTCCGTCATTTTGCTCCGTGTATTTACCTCACCGACGGCGCTCACGATATTATTTTGGGTACAAGTGGTGATCGACTTCCTGCTTGAAACGGTGTTGGTTGCCAGAACAGGAGGGATCGAAAGTCCCTTTGCAGTATTGTATGTCATGACGGTGGCGGTGTTCAGTGTTGTTCCCCGCCGACGAGTGGGGCTTCTTACCGCATGTTTCTGCATTATTCTGTTCGGGCTTTTAACGAACATTCAAATGCATGGCCTAATCGAGGGGTGGGGGTGGCTGCCGCCGAGCCGGCTGACTGTGCCTGAAACATTTCAAACCTTCGGCGTCTACGCACTCGCCCTTCTTGTCGTTGGGATTCTGGGGGGAGCCTTAGCCGAGCAGCTTCAGCAGGCGGATCAGTCGTTGCGCGAAAAGGAACAGGGACTGACTCGTCTCCAAGCCTTCCACGAGAATATTGTCCACAGCATCAGCAGCGGCGTGTTTACGGCTGATGCCACTGGGTGCATCACCTCCTTCAATCCGGCGGCACAGGAAGCAACCGGCTATACGATCGCATACGTGTCCGGACGTCCGTGGCGCGAGGTCTTCAACTGGCACCCTAACCAGAAATCAGACGAGCAATTCAGTGGTATCTTGTCGACGACGAAGCGATTCGAAGTGGAATGTAAGCGCGTTGACGGCAGTCGCCTGATTCTCGGTATGACCCTTTCCCCATTGCACGAGCAGGGGAAGCAGGCGGGCTTGGTCGGTGTGTTCAAAGATCTGACACAGATTCGTGATCTCGAAGAGGAGATGCGGCGCAAGGAATGGCTGGCGAGTCTGGGTGAAATGTCTGCTGGGATGGCCCATGAGATTCGGAATCCGCTTGGCGCGTTGGCCGGTGCGATGCAAATGCTTCGAAAAGATGCCATGGAAGACGAAACCAATCGCCGCTTGATGGACATCGCGATTCGGGAGGCCACCAGGCTCGACAATATCATTACCGAATTCCTCCAATACGCACGTCCGCCGGCGCTCAATCTCGCAGAGCATGATCTTAACAAAGTACTTGCTGAGACGCTCGATCTCGTTCAACATGAAGCGCGGACACGTTCCAAGATCAAAATCGTCACGTCCTTGGCGACCGGGGCGCTCACGGCCCTGGTCGATCAAGATCAATTCCGGCAGGTCTTCTGGAATATGGCGACGAATGCGTTTGAAGCGATGCCGGATGGGGGACAGTTGACGATCACGACGAGTTGCCGCCGTATCGATGCCGGCGGCCGAAAGGGCGACGTCATCGAAGTCGCGTTTCAAGACACCGGTGAAGGTATTCCGACACAGAACTTGGACAAGATCTTTCTTCCGTTTTTCACGACGAAGAAAGAAGGGTCAGGGCTGGGTCTTGCCGCGGTGCATCGCATCGTCGATCTGCATGGGGGGTGGATCAAGGTCGAAAGTCAGGAGCGTCAAGGCTCACGGTTTGTCGTATGTATGCCGTGTTCTGGGGGGGACGGGGTACGGTTGTGGCATGAGGGATGGACGCCGTGGAAAAGATCCTAGTTGTCGATGATGAGCGGGGGTTGCGTGAAGTCTTGAGCATCATGCTCAAACGCGCGGGCTATGCCGTGACTGAAGCATCAGATGGCGAAGAGGCCATCGGTCATGTGGGCAAAGAAATCTTCGATCTCGTCATCACCGACCTCCGTATGCCGAAAGCCGACGGCATGGCGGTCCTGAAGGCGGTGAAATCTTCTTCTCCTGAAACCGTGGTCCTCGTGATTACGGCATTTGCGACCGCGGACTCGGCGGTCGATGCCATGAAACAGGGCGCGTACGACTACCTGACCAAACCATTTCAGGTCGATGAAGTGCAGTTGATCATCCGCAACGCTCTGGAAAAGCGGCGTCTCTCGGCGGAGAACGTTCTCTTAAAGCGGGAAATGGCAAGCCAGTCGTCATTTGCGCAGATCGTCGGTCAGAGCGAGGGCATGCAGAAGGTGTTTGATGTGGTGCGTAAAGTCGCGGACGCCAAGAGCAATGTATTGATTTGTGGGGAGAGTGGAACGGGAAAAGAGTTGGTAGCGAGGGCGATTCACTATAATAGTGCCCGCAGCCCAATGCCGTTTGTGGCGGTGAATTGCAGTGCAGTGCCGGAGACGTTACTCGAAAGCGAACTCTTTGGACACATGAAGGGGTCCTTTACCGGCGCGATGGCCAATAAAGCGGGGTTGTTCGAAGTCGCCAACGGTGGCACGATTTTTTTGGATGAAATCGGCGATACGACGCCAACAATTCAAGTCAAGCTGCTGCGCGTCATTCAAGAACGAGAGTTCCGGCGTGTGGGCGGCAACCAGGATGTCAAGGTTGATGTGCGCATTGTGGCCGCGACCAATAAGGATCTTGAAAAAGCCGTAGCCGACGGCTCATTTCGCGAAGATTTGTACTATCGCTTGGATGTGATCCCGATTCGGCTCCCACCGTTGCGACTTCGAACGGGAGACATCCCGCTTCTCGTGAAACATTTCATTGGAAAGTTTTCACAGGAAAGCGGCAAGTCTGCACCCGCATTGACGCCGGAAGCGATGCATGTGTTGTTGGGCCATGAGTGGCGAGGCAACGTGCGCGAGCTTGAAAACTTGATGGAGCGCGTGGTCACCTTCTCCAGCGGTGCGCCTGTCTCGGATGAAGATATTCGTGGCTGGCTTCATCGAGTCGTGACCCCTCAGCAACAGGGGGTGCCCACCGATTTGCCCGAAGACGGATTGGATTTGGAAGGGCTTATCGACGGCATTGAAAAAGACTTACTCTTGAAAGCGCTCGAACGGACCATGTGGGTGAAGAAAAAGGCCGCACGGCTTCTCAAGCTCAACACGCGATCCTTTCGCTATCGGCTAGAGAAGTATGCGATCAAGGGAGGCCGTGATTAATCTGCAGCGGAGTCTCTCGGAGATCACTGTCTTCGCTCCTGCCAAAGTCAACGTGATCCTGCGCATCCTCGACCGCCGCCCCGACGGCTTCCACAATCTCTGGTCGGTCATGCAGACAGTTGCCCTCGACGACGAAGTGCAGATCAAATTGCGAGCTGATCGACAGGATATTCAGCTGAGATGTGATGCGACGCAGCTGGCTGCCGACCAGAGTAATCTCGTCTATCGCGCAGCGGCCGCGGTCTTGGCGCGAGCCCAGCAATCGGTCGGGCTCGACATTGAGCTGCGAAAGCGCATTCCGATGGGTGCCGGCCTCGGTGGCGGAAGCAGCGATGCTGCAGCCACCATCATAGGGTTGAACCGCCTCTTGCAGCTGGACTGGTTTCCAGCGCAGATGGCTGATGTCGGGCAATCGTTAGGGAGCGATGTGCCATTTTTTCTCTTTGCTCCCTCAGCGTTTGTGTCAGGTAGGGGTGAAACGGTTCGTCCGGTCGTCGTTGAAGGGATGCGGTGGGTTGTGCTCGTGAACCCCGGATTTGGGGTCGATACCAAGTGGGCATACCAAGAATTGGCTGCCAGGAGGACCACTGTTACGCCGCTATCGCCGGTACAGCGGGAACTCGACCGGCAATCGCGAGTGAGTTGGGCCCAATTGATTGCCGCGGCAGAGAACGATTTCGAAGCGCCGGTCTTTGCTGCGCATGGGAAGCTTCGTGAGATTAAACGAAACTTGCAAGCCCACGGAGCCGAGATCGCGCTGCTATCCGGAAGCGGGGCGACGGTGTTTGGGGTATTCGCGGACGAGACGCGCGCGCGCCTGGCCCAGGCTCATTTCGTGAGTGATAATTCCATGAAGGTGTTTGTCACTCCTACCTGTTCAGGCCCGCTTGGTTGGCGGGCAATTGAACACGATAAGTCGTAGCTCGGTTGACAACTCCCCGTACATTCCGCTAAAGTCCCACCCCTTAGCTGGCTTCCTCAACAGCGCGCAGCGAATAGAGGTAGGCGGGTCACGATTACGCCCACCGACGCCCGCCGTCGAGACGAATCATATACGAAATCAGAACGTGACGCAGTCCCATCCAAGGACCCATTGAGGAATCGATGAGCAGAGAGCTAAAGATATTCTCTGGCAACGCGAATCCGGCCCTAGCCCATGAGATTTGCGCCTACCTTGGGACCAAGCTCGGCGAAGCCACGGTCGGGTCGTTCAGTGACGGCGAAGTTCGAGTCAAGATTGAAGAAAACGTTCGTGGTGGCGACGTATTCGTCGTGCAATCGAGTTGCCAGCCGGTCAATGACTCTCTCATGGAGTTGTTGATTATTATCGATGCGCTCAAACGATCCTCCGCAAATCGCATCACCGCTGTCATCCCGTATTTCGGCTACGCTCGCCAGGACCGTAAGGATCAGCCACGTGTGCCCATTTCAGCGAAGCTCGTGGCCGATCTCATCAGCACAGCCGGTACCGATCGGGTGCTCACGATGGACCTCCATGCGGGGCAGATCCAGGGGTTCTTCAATGTGCCGGTGGACCATCTCTACGCACTCCCCGTATTATTGGATTACATTACAAAGAAGAAGGTGAGCGACCTGGTGGTCGTCTCGCCTGACGCCGGCGGAGTCGAGCGGGCTCGCGCCTTTGCGAAGCGGCTCGAAGCGAGTTTGGCGATTATCGACAAGCGACGTGAAGGACCCAATCAGACGCAGATCATGAACATCATCGGCGACGTCGCAGGCAAGAGCGCGCTGTTACTGGACGACATGATCGACACGGCCGGCACCATTGTGAAGGGGGCGCAAGCCTGTATGGATCGCGGGGCTCGGGAAGTATGGACCGCCTGTACCCACGCGGTGCTCACCGGGCCGGCGTTGGACCGGATCCAGCAATCCTGTCTGAAGCAAGTGATCGTGACCAATTCGATTCCGTTACGGGGCAAAGAGCTGATCTGCCAGAAGTTACATCAATTATCGATCGCACCACTGTTAGGTGAAGCGATCAGGCGAATCCATGAGGATGAGTCGGTGAGTTCATTATTTGCCTAACTTGAGACCGAGGCACCTAGAGACCAGCGAGAAGGGGACGGAGGCCTAATATGAAGTTCGATCTAGCAGTCACAGTAAGAGAGAAAACGGGAAAGGGTGCGGCGCGCCAGCTTCGGCGTGAGGGCAAGGTTCCGGGTGTCTTGTATGGGCAGGGCGAGTGTCTGCTCTTAACGATTGAACCAGATAGCTTGGTCAAGATTTTGAAGGCACAAGCGGGAGGAGCCGCGCTTGTGTCGCTCACGCTCACCGGTGCGAAGTCGAAACCGAACCGCACCGCATTGTTGCGAGATTTCCAGGTCGATCCGGTCGAAGGGCATGTGCTGCATGCGGATCTGTTTGAAATTTCGATGGACAAGCCGATTCGCGTGAAGGTGCCCCTGCATTTGACCGGCGGGATACCTGCCGGCGTCAAAGAAGGCGGCATCCTCCACCACAATATGCGTGAGTTGCATATTGAGTGTCTGCCGGCTGTGTTGCCGGACTTCATCGAAGTCGATGTCTCGGGGCTCGCCATTGCGCAAGGCCTCCACCTGAAAGACGTGGCCGCGCGCGAAGGGGTCCGTTATCTTGACGATCCTGAGCAAATGGTCGTGAGTGTGGCAGCGCCGATGACGGAAGCCAAGCTCGAATCGCTCCTTGCAAGCGGCGCAGCCGCACCGGAGGGTGCGAAAGAGCCCGAGGTGGTCGCGAAGGGCAAAGTGGCTGGTGAAGCCGCTGAGGGGGGCGAACCGGCAAAAGCCGGTGCGGCGGCTGCTACTCCTGATGCGAAAGGCGGCGAGAAGAAAGGCGCTGCCGCACCGAAAGCTGAGAAGAAAGAAGCCGAAAAGAAGAAATAACGTTGCGTCTCATCGTTGGGCTGGGCAACCCGGGTGCTGCCTATGCCCAAACCCGCCACAACGTCGGCATGTGGGTCATCGAACGGGCCGCGGCACGGTGGTCCATCTGTCTCGCCAAGCGCGGCATGGCTCATCGTGGATCGGGACAACTTGGGTCCGAACTCCTCGAACTCGCCGGCACCCTCGACTGGATGAACATCACTGGTCCTCCACTCAAAGGCCTCCTGCGTGAGTTTTCGCTGACCGCCGACGATCTGATCCTCGTCCATGACGATCTTGATCTTGATCTAGGGCGTCTCCGAATCAAACAAGCCGGTGGGCATGGGGGACATAACGGGATCAAATCGGTCATTGACACGATCGGGACGCCTCACTTTGTGCGGGTCAAGATTGGAATCGGTCGACCGGCACCGCGTCAGGATTCGGCGGACTATGTGTTGCAGGCGTTCACGAGAGAAGAGATCGAAATATTGAATCCCTGTCTCGACCGTGCTGTCGATGCGTTGGAATGTTTGATTCATCGAGGAGTCGCGGTGGCGATGAACGAGTTCAATGTGCGCGAGAAGCGGAGAAGACGAGCGGAAGAGGTGATAATGCTCGCGACGCGTGCACGACGGAAGATGCCTCGTGGACGCGCGCAATCGAGTCGACCTGACTCAGCACCTCTGGTAAGTCTCAGCATGGTGAGGAATCAGATGGGTCTCTGTTGTGGCATGATCGGACTCCCGAACGTGGGGAAGACCACTGTCTTCAACGCGCTCACCGGTAGCGGCGCCTTGGCGGCGAACTATCCCTTCGCGACCGTCGATCCAAATACCGGCATCGCTCTGGTGCCCGATCCGCGACTCGGAGTCCTCACCGATCTCTTCAAGTCGAAGAAGACGACCTATAGCACGTTGGAAGTCCGTGACATCGCCGGCCTGGTCGAAGGGGCGAGCAAGGGCGAAGGCCTTGGTAATCAGTTTCTTGGACATATCCGCGAAGTCGATGCATTGCTCCATGTCGTTCGCTGTTTCCAAGGAACGGATGTTGTGCACGTCAGCGGAGGGGTAAATCCTCTTCGCGACATCGGCGTCATTGAAACCGAGTTGCTGTTGGCCGACCTCGACACACTCGACCGGCGGAAGCAAAAAACGGAAAAGAAAGTCCGAGCAGGGGATAAGAAGGCCGCGTTTGAGTTGTCATTCATAGACAAACTGATCGGATTGCTCGACAAGGGTGAATGGCTGGGCAATCTGACCTACACCCCCGAAGAGCGTGTGGTGCTCGATGAATGTCAATTGCTGGCAGCGAAGCCGGTGCTCTTCGTGGCCAATGTGTCGGAACAGGCCGACGCCGATGACGCGATGGTGAAGGCGGTTCGCGAGTTCGCCGACAAACGCGGCGCGCGCGTCGTCACGATCTGCGGGCAACTTGAAGCTGAACTCTCCACGTTACCTGAATCCGAACGAACCGATTTCTTGAAGGAGCTGGGGCTCACGGAATCGGGCCTTGTACGGCTGACTCGTGAAGCCTACGCGTTGTTGAACATCGTGACCTTCTTCACTGCCGGAGAGATTGAATCGCGAGCTTGGCCGATTCCCAAAGGCATGAAGGCCCCTCAAGCCGCGGGCAAGATCCACTCCGACATGGAGCGTGGCTTCATCCGCGCCGAGGTCTATCACTACGACGATCTGTTGGCATGCGGGTCAGAAGCGAAGGTGAAGGAGAAGGGATTGTTTCGTCTCGAAGGGAAAGACTACGTGATCAAAGAGGCCGACATAGTCTACTTCCGCTTCAATGTGTAATCGGCTGCTGAAAAAGGCCCCCAACTTCGTTCTCGGTTCGTCAAAATCCTCAACGTACCCCAGAGGGTACGCCTCCGGTTTCGACTCGCCTGCGGCCTCGTTGGATGACTTTTTTGAGCAGCCTGTGCAGGCAGAAAGTTTGCCAGCATTCTTGCCAAGGTTATAAAGAGACCGTAGAGTATGTTCATGCTTCCCGGTCGTGAGATTCTATGACGAAGAAATTCCATGAACGTTTTGAACTTGACCTGGGCGTTGATGAAGCCAAACGCCGCTTTGTGAATCGAGTTCTGAATTTTCTCAATCACGACATTCACATTGTTGCATGTCAACGGTACGACCTTAATGGATGGGCCTCTCTCGAACGCCATATTTGCAGCAAGCTCGGAGAACAGTGGAGAGGTATGAATTGTTTGTCATCAGTCGTTAACAATGATTTTGAGAAAAGCCTCCAAGCCATTGAAGCCCTATATGCCCATCCTAACTTTGTCGACCTTGCGAACGATGGCATAACGTCCATACTTCAAGATACTGAAATTGATATTGGTATCCGTTGGGAGAAGGGGCGATTCTTTCCATCTGGTGCTCCCGTGCTCGATGAGAAACTTGTCAGCGATGTCCTCGGAATCATCTCGTCCTCGCAGTACAAAGGTGTATCTGATTCATTCGAGAAAGGACTTGGCCATTTCCTCAATTCTCTCAAGAAGCCCGAACTCCTTGCCGATGTCCTGCGGGACATGTATGAGGCTCTGGAGGCCCTCGCCAAAATCATTTGCGGTAAAGACCGTGATCTTTCCGCTAACCGTGAGAGCTTTGTCTCGGAGCTGAAACTCGCCGACTCGTACAAACGAATGTTGAAAGAATACATTGGGTACGCAAACGGATTTTGCTAGACATGCCGGCCCTGATGGCAAACAGAAGCCTCTTCCAGCACGGAGAGAAGTCGAAGGCTTCATGTATCTGACCGGACTGTTCATCAGATTGGCTCTCAGCAAAGAGGCATAGTTGCTGATACGTTTAGAGAGAAGAAGCAATTGTGTTGGACACCGCTTCGTCGCCCCGTCCTAGCGGCTCGTTCCCGCCTGCAATAACCGAGTTTGTATCTTCACATCCGGTGGCCTGTGGCATTGAGCGCACTTCACCGGAGCGACGGGGTCCCGCCCGGCGCCTGAAGAAGGAAACCGGAACTGACCACCGCACCGTGGTCGTGAGACCACGGCGACAGGAATTCCGGAAGGTTTCCGCTTCAGACCGCCGAGGATGGGGTGTCGCGGGAGGTGCGGGAGCGAAGAGGCTCAGGCCGCAGCGCTTCGTTCCGAGAGGTAAGGTAGCGACGATTCCAGCCACAGCCTCCGCCGGCGATTAACGTGTCGATTCGTTGACAGTCAGAGTTTGGCTATGATACCGTCCACCGTTCTTTGAGCCTCATATAGAGGCGCCTACACCTCGCTCCCAATTTTAATTGGGGGCCTTTGTCCAGGAGGATTGCTGCATGGAGCTCTACGAGTCTCTGTTCATTATTCGTGCGTCTGTCTCCGACCAGGAGACCACTGCCTTGATCGAGAAGATGAAGGCGGTGGCAGAGAAGACCGGCGCGCAGTTCATCAAATCGGAAAACTGGGGCAAGAAGAAACTCGCCTACGAGGTGAAGCGGGAGCGGAAGGGCACGTACGCCTACTTCTACTTCAGAGCGCCCAACATCACGGTCGGTGAATTAGAGCGATCCTATCGGCTGGAAGATACGATCATCAAGTTTTTGACCGTCCATCTCAAAAAAGAACTGGTGCCGCCACGGCCACTCGAGACGTCATCGGAGGAATTTGCCGGTGGCCGGATTTAACAAAGTCATTCTCCTCGGGAACCTCACGCGGAATCCTGAGCTGCGGTACACGCCAAACGGGACGCCGGTGGCCAGTTTGGGCCTTGCGGTCAGCCGGCGGTACAAGCAGGGCGATGAATTGAAAGAAGAAGTCTGTTTTGTCGACATTGTCGTCTTCGGCAAGCAGGCGGAACATTGCGGGCAGTATCTCAGCAAAGGGAACGGAATCATCGTCGATGGGCGGTTGCAGCAGCGCCGATGGGAAACGGAAGACGGCCAGAAGCGCAGCAAGCACGAAGTGGTGGCCCAAACGGTGACATTCATGCCGAAACGCCAGGATGGCGGTGGTGGCGGTGGGACTGAGGCGCCTGCGCACGATGATGCCGGGTATGAATCCGACGAGCACGTCTAAATAAATAGAGAGGGAGACGGTTTATGGAGCGTGAACAACAAGGCGGAGATCGAGACGGCGGCGGGGGCGGACGGTTTTTCCAACGCAGACGGCCTTGCAGGTTTTGTATAGATAAGGGGTCGATTGATTTCAAAGATGTCGGGCTGCTGAGAAACTTTTTAACTGAGCGGGGTCGGATTGTTCCGCGGCGCATCTCCGGCAATTGTATGAGGCACCAGCGCGAATTGACGGCCGCCGTTAAGCGGGCTCGGCACATCGCGCTCATCAGCTTTGCGGAAGAGCGATAACCGATCACATTGGGGATAGGAATGCAGGTAGGTGCCACGATGGAACTGCTCAGGCCGATGCTGGCTGACATCACTGCCGATGGGCTCTCGCTGGTCGGCGAGGTCACGGCTGAAGAACTCGGCCTCACCGAGGATGATGCCGTGCTCCCGGGTCCGCTGGCTGTGAGCCTGGACCTGACCAATATTGAAGGGCTGATTGCCGTGACCGGCGTCCTGGAAGGCACGATCGTTCGCGAATGTGTGCGGTGCCTGAAGGAGTATGAGGATCCTTTGGCTTTTTCTGTTCGGGCGGCCTTTATCCCGGAGCCCAAGTCGGCGCCTCGTCATCCGAAGCGGATCGATCCCCGAAAGGGGCGTGCGGAAGTCGTGGAGGCCGAATCAGAAGAGGAGTCAGACGATCAATATCACTATCAGGGTAATCAGTTGGAACTGGCTCCCATGTTACGCGAACACGTGATCCTGTCCGCGCCGATGCAGCCGCTCTGCAGCGACGACTGCTTGGGGCTCTGCGCGCAATGTGGGAAAAATTTGAATGAGGGACCTTGTCAGTGTGCCGAGGAACCACCGATCCCGACATTTCGGGTGGTCCAGGGCATGAAACACAAGACCGGCGGATCGTCAGCATCATAGCGTGACCGTCTGCTATCGAGAGTGAGAAGGAGTTGCCATGCCGAATCCGAAACATAAACATTCACGAGAACGACGCGACAAGCGGCGCACACAAAAGTTGCGCATCACACCGCCGGGCATGTCCGTCTGTCCGCAGTGCCACGAGATCAAGCTGCCGCATTACACCTGTTTGAATTGCGGAACCTATAAGGGCAAGGCGGTTATCCAGGTCGAAGAATCGTAGCCGGTTTGTACCGCTGGGCCATGCCCGCAGGGCTCGCTGGACGTTCCACTGAATCTGCTTGCGCTATGCGTCGATCTCACGTCTAGCGCTGCGGACGAACGTTAGCTCTTCAAGCGTCTTCAGTGCGAACCTCCGACTGCTCGGAACAGCATATGATCGGTCGTTGCGGCCTTGCTGACGGCATTTCACATCCGCTCGGCTCTCATAGGGATTATGCCGTTGTTTGCTGTTGCGTCGATCATTTCACTGCTCTAATCCTGCCACATGTAGCAGGGGTGACTGCTGCTCTTCTTTCGTGACCGCGTGTCACGTCATCATTCGACGAGTACTCAGCCTCTATGAAGATTGCGCTTGATGCCATGGGCGGTGACCATGGACCGGCCCCGGCCATTGAGGGTGCTCTCCAGGCTGCCCAGGAATGTGATGTCGAAGTGCTGCTGGTCGGTGACGAAGCCATTCTCACCGCCGAATGTCGCCGTCTCGGTTGCACGGATTCCCGTCTCTCTATTCGGCATGCCTCGCAAGTTGTCGAAATGCACGAGTCGCCGGCTACCGTTGCCCGTAAGAAGCGTGATTCCTCCATCTGGGTTGCCACTGAGCTGGTCAAGAGCGGCGAGGCAAGCGCCGTGGTCAGTCCTGGGAACACCGGCGCCAGTATGGTCGCGTCGTTTTTTGTGCTCGGGCTGACGAAGGGTGTCGAGCGCCCGGCGATCGCGACAAGCCTGCCCACGTTGACCGGTACGGCGATCATGCTGGATGTGGGGGCCAATGTGGACTGTTCGGCCCAGCATCTGGCCCAATTCGCCATCATGGGGAACGAGTATGGCAAGCATCTCTTTGGGAAGCCTAACCCACGTGTCGGACTGTTGAGTATCGGAGAAGAAGACAGCAAAGGGAATGAGGTCACCAAGGAGGCGTTCAAGCTCCTCAAAGCCAGTCCACTCAACTTCATCGGCAATATCGAGGGCCGCGATGTGTACAGCGGGAGCGCGGATGTAGTGGTGTGCGACGGCTTTATCGGAAACGTCGCGCTGAAGATTTCCGAGGGAGTGGCCGATACGATCAAGAAGTTGTTGCTCAAGGAGATCTCCGGGTCCTTCTTTGGCCGCTTGGCGTATCCGTTCATTGCCAGGCCGCTGCTCAACCTCAAGCGAAAAATCGATTATGCGGAATTCGGCGGGGCGCCGCTCCTGGGCGTCAATGGCATTACCATGATCTGCCATGGCCGTTCGTCCGCCAAGGCGATCAAGAATGCCATCCGACGGGCGAAGGGGTTGGCAGAGAGTCGTGTCGATGAATTGATTCAACGCGATATTGAAGAGAGCTTTTCGCAAACCAACCCGACCGAGGATGGCCCGTCATGAGAGCCCGCATCGCAGGGACCGGATCATATGTGCCGGTCAAGGTGTTGACCAATGCCGACCTCGAACGGATGGTGGCGACCTCGGACGAATGGATCGTCGAACGGACTGGTATCCGCGAACGGCATGTGGCCGGCCCCGGGGAAGCCTGTTCCGATCTGGCGGTGAAGGCGGCAGAACGAGCCCTGACGGCCGCGGGAGTGAGTGCAGCCGATCTTGACATGATTCTGTTGGCCACCTGCACGGGGGATTATCCGATTCCTGCGACGGCCTGTTTGATCCAGCATCGGCTGGGGGCTACGCGTGCGGCGGCTTGTGACCTGTCAGCTGCCTGTTGCGGGTTCGTCTATGCGTTATCGGTAGCGGATGCCTATGTGAAAACCGGTATGCGCCATGTGTTGATCGTCGGGTCGGAAGTGATGTCGGCCATTACCGACTGGACCGATCGCAATACCTGTATTTTATTCGGCGATGGAGCCGGGGCTGCAGTCATCAGTGCCAGTGAGAACAACCGGGGCATTTTGTCTACGCATCTTCGTTCCGATGGCGCGCTCTGCGATTTAATTACGGTGCCAGGGGGAGGATCGCGTCTGCCGCCTTCTGAAAAGGTCGTGGCGGAACGGATGCAGTACATCAAGATGAAGGGGAACGAGACCTTTAAGGTGGCGGTTCGGAACTTGGAAGAGGTCGCGCGAGAGACCTTGACTGCGAATCATCTCCGTGTTGAGGATCTCGACCTGTATGTGCCGCACCAAGCGAATATGCGTATTCTCAAGGCGGTGGCCGAGCGTCTCGGGCTTCCGCTGGAGAAAATGATGCTGAATCTCGATCGGTATGGCAATACGTCAGCGGCTTCGATTCCCATTGCCTTGGATGAAGCCGTGCGGCAGGGGCGAATCAAGGAAGGGAGCCTGGTGATGTTAGGGGCCTTCGGCGCTGGATTGACATGGGCCTCAACTCTCATTCGGTGGTAATGCGGCGGATGGAAGCTGGCATCTCTCCCCGCGCCGCTCGCATGTGTGGCAACAACTTTTCCCGTTGACATTCAAGGGAAATTCGACGATATCTAACCCCCGGAGACAGCCTGGTGTGTCTATTCCGGCTTTGAGCACCACGACTCATGAGCGCAACCAGCAGCCTCGCGCATTCACGTCGGTAGTATGAGAACTCTCCAATCAACAAGGTCATGCGGAATTGGGCTGGTCTTCCCGGGTCAGGGGTCTCAGTCGGTTGGAATGGGGCGGGCGTTGGCTGAGGCCTATCCGAGTATCAGGAGTTGTTACGAAGAGGCCTCGTCGGTATTGGGATATGACATTGCCGCGCTATGCTTTGACGGGCCGGCGGAGCAATTGAACCTCACGGAATATACTCAGCCGGCATTGTTGGTGAGCAGCCTGGCTGCGCTCCATGCGCTTGAACCGTTGGGCGTTGCGCCGATCGCAGTGGCCGGTCATAGCCTGGGAGAATACTCGGCTCTTGTTGCCGCCGAAGGAATGACTTATTCTGAGGCGGTGGCGATCGTACAGAAGCGAGGTCGCTATATGGCCGAAGCGGTATTGCCCGGAACCGGCCTTGTCGCTGCGCTGCTTGGCCTCACGGCAGACGTGGTGAAAGAGGTGTGCCGGGATGCTTCATCTGTGGGGGTTGTGGCCGCAGCAAATTTCAATTCGCCCGGCCAGATTGTCATTGCCGGGGAAAAGGCTGCCGTGGAACGGGCGATTGAGCTGGCGAAGGCTAGGGGATGCAAGAAGGCAATCGCTCTTCCCGTGAGTGTGCCGGTGCATACGCCGCTGATGCAGAAGGCGGCCGATCGACTCGCCGGAGATTTGGCGGCGATCACCTGGTCCGATCTCAAGATGCCGTTGATTAACAATGCCGAAGCCAGGGCCCTCACGAAGGCGAGCGACATCCAGGCGTCGCTAGTACGACAACTTCCTTCGTCGGTGCTCTGGGAAGATTCGGTGAAGGCGATGGCTGCGATGGGTGTGACGACGTTCGTCGAGGTTGGGCCTGGAACGGTGTTGAGCGGCTTGATCAAACGGATTCTTCCGGACGCGGTGACCATGAATGTCCATGATCCTAAGTCGCTCGAGGCGACCCGCGCTGCGTTCAGTGCGTGAAGGGATGTGAGGAGCGGGCGGATGTCACTACATGGTAAGGTTGCGATTGTCACAGGGGCCGCGCAAGGGATCGGTCGGGCCATCGCCGAGTCATTGGCGCAAGCCGGGGCTGATATTGTGGTCGCCGACCTTGATCCGAGTCGGTCGAAGGACACGGTTGCAGTAGTGGAGCAGTTGGGGCGCAAGGCGCTGAACATCAAAGTCAACGTGGCGGACGGGACCGACACTAAAGCTATGGTCGATCAGGTGATCAAGGAATGGAGGAAGGTCGACATTCTGGTGAACAATGCCGGGATCACGCGTGACGGGCTGTTGTTGCGGATGAAGGAAGAAGACTGGAACCTGGTGCTGCAAGTCAATTTGACTGGGACGTTCAATTGTATCAAGGCGGTCTTGCTCCCGATGACCAAGCAGCGCTATGGTCGTATCGTCAACATTGCGTCGATCGTCGGCGTGATGGGTAATGTGGGCCAGGCCAATTACGCGGCATCGAAGGCGGCGGTGATTGGATTGACCAAGACGGTTGCGCGGGAATACGCGAGCCGTGCCGTGACCGTGAACGCGGTTGCCCCAGGATTCATCGACACCGCCATGACGCAGGGATTGTCGACGGAGGTGAAAGACACACTCAAAAAGCAAATCCCGTTGGGACGATTGGGTACGCCAGCCGATATTGCCGCGGCGGTGCGTTTTCTCGTGTCGGACGAGGCAGCCTATATCACCGGGCACGTGTTGCATGTGAACGGTGGGATGTTGATGCTCTGACGACTCTGCGGACAGAGTATTGTAAGATGCTGCAGCGACAGATTCGCAGCAAGAAGGAGGATCTAAGATGGGGAAGGAGGCAGGGAAATCAATGGGTACTGTAGATGAACGGGTGAAAAAAATTATCGGAGAACAGCTCGGAGTCGAAGAGGATGAGGTCACGCCCGAAGCCAGTTTCGTGGAAGACCTTGGTGCCGACTCGCTCGATACGGTTGAGCTAGTGATGGCCCTCGAAGAAGAATTTGGCATCGAGATTCCCGACGAAGACGCGGAAAAGATTCTGACGGTCGGGAAAGCATTGGACTACATTAAGGAAAAGGCCTAGCGGTTGTAGGACGCGATGAGTACTCGTTCGACCAGACGGATAGTCGTGACCGGTCTGGGGGTGATCACACCTCTGGGGACGGGTGTCGAAAAAACGTGGAAGGCCATCTGTGCCGGTGAATCTGGGATCGGTCGAATCACGAAATTCGATCCTGCAGCGTACGATGCCCAAATCGCCGGTGAAGTGAAAGACTTCGACCCGGCCCAATTCATCGAGAAAAAAGAAATCAAAAAGATGGATACGTTCATCCATTATGCCGTGGGCGCTGCCCAGCTGGCGGTGGCTGATGCGGAATTTACCGTGTCACCGGAAGAGGCGACGAAAGTCGGTGTGTATATCGGATCGGGCATCGGGGGGCTTGGGTCGATCGAGCACTACCACAAGATTCTGCAGGAGAAAGGTCCCGGGCGCGTCTCGCCGTTTTTTATTCCGATGACCATCATCAATCTGGCTTCCGGGCAGGTGGCGATTAGACTGGGCGCCAAGGGGCCGAACTCCTGTGCGGTGACGGCCTGTGCGACGGGCAATCACTGTATCGGTGACGCCTATCGATTGATTCAGGCGGGCGATGCCGACGTCATGATCGCGGGTGGGGCGGAAGCTGCCATTACGCCGTTGGGGGTTGCAGGATTTGCCGCATCGAAAGCCTTGTCGTTTCGCAACGATGAACCGACGAAAGCAAGCCGACCGTTCGACAAGGACCGCGACGGGTTCGTGCTCGGCGAAGGCGCCGGAGTCGTGGTCTTGGAGGAACTGGACCATGCACGTCGGCGTGGGGTCCGGATCTATGCCGAACTCATCGGCTACGGTATGAACAGCGACGCCTACCATATCACTGCCCCGTCCGAAGAGGGAGAGGGCGCGGTCCGATGCATGGAACTGGCGCTCAAGGATGCCGGGATCAGCACGGGCCAGGTCGGCTACATCAACGCGCATGGCACGTCGACGATGGCGGATGCGATTGAGACCAAAGCCATCAAACAGGTGTTTGGTGAGCAGGCCTCCCGCATCCCGGTGAGTTCGACCAAGTCGATGACCGGCCACTTACTCGGAGCAGCCGGTGGCATTGAAGCAGTGTTTAGTGTGTTGGCGCTTTACCACGGGATACTTCCTCCGACGATTAACCTGGATCATCCGGATCCTGCCTGTGATCTGGACTATATTCCGCACAGGGCCAGGCCGGCCGCAGTGACAGTGGCGCTGTCGAATTCTTTTGGGTTCGGCGGGGTCAATGCCTGCCTGCTCTTCAGCCGACTGCGGAGCAACGAGGTGGGTACGCCATAACTTCACTGGTCCGCACGTCTGTGACAATAGGAACACACCATGCAGGATGCTCAAAAAGGCCGCCCAGCAAAGCCGCAGCGAGCGAAGAGGCGAGGCGTACCCTTCGGTACGTTGAGCCACTGAGCGCGGCGAGAACGAAGCTGGCTGGCTTTTTCAGCATCCTGTTAGAAAGCTCGAGGCCTAATCAGCTTATGCGAGGGATGTACTCGCCACTATGACTTCGGCTTCTTCCGTCGACTCGCTCCAATCTTCGTTAGGCTATCGATTTCAGGCGCTGGCCTTGCTCGAAGAAGCCTTGACTCACTCCTCTCTCGTCAACGAACAGAAAACAGCTTCGGCTCAACATAATGAGCGGCTCGAATTTCTCGGCGATGCCGTGCTATCGCTAGTGATGAGCGAGTATCTGGCCTCTGCGTTGCCCCAGTCATCTGAGGGGACTCTTTCGAAGCTGAAGGCACAGGTGGTCAGTGAGGCATCGCTGGCGCAGGTCGCTCGCCGGCTCGGACTGGGGGAGCACCTCAAGCTCGGTCGCGGGGAGGACCGTTCGAAAGGGCGTGAGAAAGACTCACTATTGGCCGATGCGTTGGAGGCGGTGCTGGCGGCCGTTCATCTTGACGGAGGATTCGAAGCAAGTCGTACGGTGACGCGGTACATTTTCGCAGAGGAACTTGCGAATATTGCCACGCAGCAGGAACGGCCGGGGGCAGGTGACTACAAGACCCAGTTTCAGGAGTGGTGTCAAAAGCGGTATGAGGCATTGCCATGCTATGAAACTGTTCGAGAAACAGGGCCCGACCATCAGAAGATATTCGAAGTAGAACTGTCCATTCAAGGCGAGGTCGTAGGTATAGGGTCCGGGCGAAGTAAAAAGGAAGCGGAGCAACAGGCGGCGAGACAGGCTCTCCGACAGGCAGGGACTTGATCTAGGCGGCACGGCAGGATCGTTTCACAACGGGGCCAGTCATTATTTCAGGGAGGCTGATGATGCAGAGACGGATCATAGTGAAAATGGTGGCAGCGACGCTCGTGCTCGGTGGGAGTCTGTTGTTAGGTATGGGCGTCCTGTTCGCGGCAGACAAGGCTCCTATAGGAAAAACAGAAGGCGCGAAAGGCCCCAAGGCCACGATCAAAACGAAGTTTGGCGATATGGACATCATCTTCTTTCCTGACAAGGCCCCCAAGCATGTTGAAAACTTCATCGCGTTGGCAAAATCCGGCTTCTACAACGGCACGATCTTTCATCGGGTGATTCCAGGGTTCATGATTCAGGGCGGCGACCCTAACACCAAAGATCTGAATAAGCCGGAGACCTACGGCCAGGGGGGGCCAAGTCAGAAACTCAAGGCTGAGTTTAACGACATTCCTCACCGACGAGGGATTCTCTCCATGGCGCGGACGAACGATCCCAATAGTGCCGGTTCCCAGTTCTTCATTGTCGTCAAGGATTCGAATTTTCTCGATGGGCAATATACGGTCTTTGGCGAGGTGGTGAAGGGTATCGAGGTGGCGGATAAAATTGTCAACTTGCCGAAAAACAGCCGTGACCTTCCGAATGAACGGGCAGAGATGACGGTCGTGGTGGTCGAGTAAACGCTGCAAGGTTGGGGGGCTCTGATGCGTGACACGGCTATCATGAGAAGCTTCATACTGTGCGGAGTGTTGCTGGGGATCGGTCTTTTCACTGGTTGCGGAGGGAGAGCTGATGTGAAACCGGTGACTCTCCCGCCAAGCTCTGGCCCGAAAGCTATTATCAAGACGAAGTTTGGAGACATCCATATCAAGTTCTACCCGGATGTGGCCCCGAAGCATGTTGAAAACTTTATCAAGCTGGCCAAATCCGGTTTTTACGACAGGACGATTTTCCACCGCGTGATCCCGGGTTTTATGATCCAGGGTGGTGATCCCAATACCAAGAACTCGTTACGCAAGGACACCTATGGACAGGGTGGGCCCAAGGACGAGAAGGGCAACCCTATCTTGCTTAAAGCAGAGTTTAGCGATATTCCTCACAAGCGCGGCATTGTATCGATGGCGCGAGCGAACGAACCTGACACCGCGGGGTCGCAGTTTTTCATTGTTGTCGAACCATCCCATTTCCTCGATGGAAAGTACACGGCGTTCGGCGAGGTGACCAAAGGTCTTGGCGTGGCCGATAAGATTGTGGTCGTGCCAAGAGACGATCACGACTTGCCGAACGAGCGGGTTGAAATGACGGTGACAATCGTCGAATAACAACACGGTCTTAGGGGCCCCGGTGCTCTCAGCGGGCGCTATGCGGCATGTGCTTGCTCGATGTGCGCCTTGGAGTTCGAGAGACTCAGCTGCGTGATGCATGCGGAAGGGAGAATGCTATTTAATCTTTTCGAGGAATGTGCTGAGGTGGGCTCGTTCAGACGGAAAGTACAGAATGAAGTTCAGGCCAAAAGCATTGTCTGAGACCCAACGTACAGAAGCGCGTTCGACTTTCACCGGTGGCGACTGGTCGGGAAGCTGAAGTATGGCCTGAACGTCGAGCCCTTCTGCCATATTGATGTCGGACTCGGCTCGACAGCCTGACGTCGAGATGTTGGTGATCGTGGCGTCGCCTTCGATCTCTCCGCAAGAAAATCTCAGGGTGCAACGTAACTCCACCCGGCGTGCTTTCCTGATCTTTCGTTCTTTCTCTGCGCTCATGGTATCTGGTCTATCGTTATCGGAACGGCTAACTGTTAGTGGTGGTGACAGTCCGGTCCATGGGTATGGGGCTCAGGTGCCGGGGGCGGCATAAATTGTTGCCCAGGCAAGATGATGTGGCCCGGTTCACGTTGCTTAGACAGGTGTTCTGCAATCTCAGGATGGTAGGCTCGCACATAGCCGATGAGCCCACCGAGGAACCGTTGCGATTGAAAGTCCGTGCCCGAAAAGCGTGAGACGAAGGCGATCGCGCGGTCCAGTATCTCCGGTGCGGCAGACATATCGGCGATTTCCTGAGGGTTCTGCTTCTTGAACGTGTCATATTCCTTCTTCAGATGTTCTGCAAAGACCGGCATAGGGGCCGCAGGCACATGGAGGGGACTGAGCGTTCGCCGCAAGGCTTGCAGTGCTGCTACGATTTCCGCGTCTTGTCCGTCACGGCGACTATGGAAGTAGCCAAAGATCACCACTTCAACGAGATTGAAGAGGGCTACGGCCTTTTTACCGCCCAGCTCGTCCAATTCACGATAGAAATGACGTCGCTCCGGCATGAATTGCACCGCCAACCGCTTCTGCTGATAGTCGCTTCCGGATTCGAGATAGATGCAGTCCCCCGGGCATGAAACCCGCACGATTCGGTGTTCGCCGCAGCACTGGCTGCAGATCGGTCCTGCCAAGGCGGGGCAAGGCCGCTTGCCTTTCCGTTGTGTGCAGTAGGCGCACTGGCTCATTTTTTTACGGGCCCTTCCGGTGCCGGCTTCGGTGGCGGAGGGATGAAGCCATAATCTGCCAGCGTCCGTTTTTCTTGTTTCGTCTTCCCACTGCTGGGGGTTTCGAGCCCGTTCATCTCTGCCGCGTGCGCCAATTCATAGGGCACAAGGATGAGGTTGTTCGCACGGTCGATGCCGAGATCTCCCGGCGAAGGCAAGAATTCGGCGATGACTTGAAATCGCTTGTCCCAGCTCATGCGCCAGACTTTTCCCGTTGTGAAATCGGACACGTACATGTTGCCCCATCGGTCAAAGTCTACCCCGCGGAGATTCTGAAAACGGTTTGAAAAGAATCCGTTGGAGAAGAGCTCTGTCACCACGCCGTCAGGAGAAACTTCGGAAATCTTCCCCTTTTCCCAACTGACCGCGATGATCTGACCCGATTTAGGGTGGACGGCGAGGCCGGAAGGGCCAGCAAGGGAGCGGTCTGTGATGAGCACGGACACCGTCTGGGTGGCGAGATTGACGCGGTAGATGGTATTCGCTTTCTGGTCGGAGCAATACAGGTGTCCTTTGCCATCAAACGTGACGTCGCTCAACGAGGTTTGTAGCGTCTCAGGCTGTGAGGTCGTGGGCGATCGGATGGTGAGCGCCATGACCGGCTTGCCGGTCGTCGTGTCAAAGCCCCGTAGGGTGTCGAGATCAGCCACGTAGAGCACGTGTTCAACCAAGGCCATGCCTTTGGGG
The DNA here is from genome assembly GCA_963821465.1 of uncultured Nitrospiraceae bacterium. Taxonomy (GTDB): domain Bacteria; phylum Nitrospirota; class Nitrospiria; order Nitrospirales; family Nitrospiraceae; genus Palsa-1315. Next base: position 72,100 of record CAWGDV010000007.1, read on the forward strand.
GCATGGAGGGTAACGTCGTCCTTCCCTCCTTGGATAAATTTCAGATTGAGGAGTTTGCCATGGGGATTGAGCTTGGTGATGAAGCCGTTGTTGTCGGCAGTCTCTGCCTCGCCGTTCACACTCGAGATGTAATAGCCCTTCTCGAGGGGATCGTTGACGAAGCTATAAGGAGATTGCAGTTCCGTCACCGTGATCTGGGCATTGAGAGGGCCGGCGATCACAAGGGGGATAATCCAGATAACCCAGGCCGCTGGATGTCTGATCACGCGCGTCAGAAGAGATATCAAGGAGCGGGTTCTGATCACAAGATAGATGGTTGCTGATTGTAGTTGATCAATACATCGTAGCTGTCAGGCGAAGAGCCTGTCAAGAAATGGACGTGAAACGTCAAAGGTAAGGGGTAGAGCATGAGGGGTAAGCGTACCAGCGATCAAACGCACAATTCTCCATCCCCTCGCGTCACCCCTCACGTTTCACGCCTGACGCCTCACGGCTTGACGGGTCGTTGACTTGCTCAAAAATGCCCTGCTATGGTGCGGTGTTTTTTGGCGGTTTTTCATCAGAGGAGGAATCCGTGGCGGCACGATTGATCGACGGCAAAGCCTTGGCATTGCAAGTACGTGAGCGGTTGGCAACCGAAGCAGCGGCAGTCTTGGCGAAGACCGGGATGAAGCCCGGCCTGGCGACAATTTTGGTGGGCGACGACCCCGCCTCGCATCTCTATGTGAAGAGCAAACAGAAGGCCTGTGATGCAGCCGGCATCTATATCGACGACCATAAATTACCGGCAAGCACGACGGAAGCTGAGTTGTTGGCCTTGATCGAAAAGGAGAACGCTGATCCCAAGATCCACGGGATATTGGTTCAGTTGCCGCTCCCGAAGCATATCGACAGCAAAGTGGTGCTCGAAGCGGTGTCACCCGACAAGGATGCAGACGGGTTTCATCCGTACAATTTCGGTCGGCTAGTCGAGGGGCATCCGGTGTTTGAAGCCTGCACGCCGAAGGGCGTCATTAAGATGATCGAATCCACCGGCGTGAGTATCGAAGGGAAGCGTGCCGTCGTATTGGGACGGAGCAACATCGTCGGCAAGCCGTTGGCGCTTATGTTGCTTCAGCGCAATGCCACGGTGACGATTTGTCACTCCAAGACGAAGGATTTGCCGGCGGTCTGTCGCGAAGCTGAGCTGTTACTCGTCGCGATCGGGAAAGCCAAGTTTGTCACGGCCGATATGGTGAGAGAAGGGGCAGTCGTCATCGATGTGGGAACAAACAAGACTCCTGAGGGCAAATTGTGTGGTGATGTAGATTTTGAGCTAGTCAGCCAGAAAGCTGGCTGGATCAGTCCTGTGCCTGGCGGTGTCGGGCCGATGACCATTGCGATGTTGCTGGACAACACGGTGGAGTCTGCAAAGCGTATGGCGGGAATGCTGTAGCAGAGAAGAGAGGGGATTGGAGGCTGATGATCTTCTGTGCTCGCGCAACGCGCGGCCTCAGAAGGGTCGGAGGGGAGTGACCAGGTGCCCTTCTTGCTCGCAGAACGCGCACGATGGAACTGTGCTCGTCCGATGCGCGCAGTAAAGGGCAGCCCCTTGGCCACTCCCCTAATGAATGATGGAGGTTTGGCAAATTGGTAGGCCTTCGCCCGGGTTAATGGCACGTCACGGGAAATCGATTGCGAAGCAATCGGAGGCATAGGGGTGGGTGAAAAATATCTGCCAGTGGGTGGGCGGGTGAGAAAGCCGCGCGTAGTGGAAGATCAATCAGCCCCCATCCTCGAAGAGATAACGAACGAGATTGGAAGGATTATGTAGAAGGGTGAGAGGCGTCCGATGCGGGCAGGGGGCAACCCATTCTTCCTACAGCTGTGAGTGGGGTGGAGGAGTAAAATACAAAACATGAGTCGAGAACCGCGGCGGTTGAAGGATGTCCTCGATGAGGGGCAGTTTGCTGTCACGATTGAATACAATCCTCCTAAAGGCACCAACATCTCCAGTGTGTTAGAGAACGCCAAGCAGTTGGTGGGACGCGTGCATGGGGTCAATGTGACGGACAACACGGCTGCCGTGGTGCGGGCCGGGTCTTTGTCCGTCTGCCGCCTCCTCTACGAACTCGGCCATGATCCGGTCATGCAGATGACCTGCCGCGATCGGAATCGGATTGGGATACAGTCGGACCTCATGGGCGCTTCCATGCTTGGTATCCGCAATATTCTGTGCCTCACTGGGGACTATCCGACCGTCGGAGATCATAAAGAAGCCAAGCCGGTCTATGATCTGGACTCCGTTCAAGTCATGCAGCTCGTGCAAGGACTCAACAACGGGCGGGATATGGCCGGTAACAAGCTGGATGGCTCGACGGCGTTTACGATCGGCGCCGCCGTAACGCCGGAGGCCGATCCGCTTGGGCCGATGCTTGCCAAGTTTGAAGTGAAAGTGAAGGCGGGCGCACAGTTTTTTCAGACGCAGGCGATTTACCATCCGGAGCAGTTCGCGTCCTTCATGAAAGCGGTTCGCCCTTTCAAATCCAAGGTGCTGGCAGGCATTCTCGTTCTCCGGAACGCCAAGATGGCGGAATTCATGAATGCCAATATTCCCGGCGTGTCGGTTCCCCAGGAGATGATCGATGAACTTAGGGCAGCCGGCCCCGAGCGTGCGGAGGATGTGGGGGTGGGCATCGCGGTGCGAACGATCAAGGCGGTGCGGCCTCATTGCGACGGGGTCCATATTATGGCGATCAAGGCCACGCACCGGCTGGCTGAGATCATCACCAAAGCGGAAGTGGGATGATGACGATTCCCGAGTTCCAGCGGTACAAGCGCGACAAGAAGAAGCTCATCGTCGTCACGGCCTACGATGCGCTGTTTACACGCATAGTTGAACAGGCCGGCATTGAGGCCATTTTAGTCGGCGATTCGCTCGGTGTCGTCGTGCAGGGAAAGGCCAATACGCTCGCTGTGACGATGGACGAAATGCTGTACCACACGAAACTTGTGGCTGGGGCGGCTCAGCAAGCGCTCGTGATCGGCGATATGCCGTTCATGTCCTATCAAGCCGGCCAGGAAGACGCGCTCCGCAATGCAGGACGGTTTCTACAGGCCGGGGCCCAGGCCATCAAGCTGGAAGGAGGCGCAGTGGTGGCCGATCGAGTGGCTGCGATGACCAGTATCGGCATTCCGGTGATGGGGCATCTCGGCATGACTCCTCAATCTGTCCATCGATTTGGTGGCTACAAAGTGCAGGGGAAAGAATCGGATCATGCCCAGGCATTGCTGAATGATGCCAAGACCCTCGAAGCAGCCGGCGCCTTCGCGATCGTGCTCGAAGCGATTCCCGCCGAGTTGGCCAAGGCCATCACAGAACAGGTGGCCATTCCCACCATCGGGATCGGCGCTGGTCCACACTGTGATGGTCAAATTCTGGTTCTCTATGACATCCTCGGACTATTCGACGACTTCGTGCCGAAGTTTGTCAAACCCTATGCCCATCTCAAGGCCGATGCGCTCCAAGCCCTTCGCCGTTACAAGGAAGAAGTTGAGGAAGGCAAGTTTCCGAGCGAATCGGAAAGCTATCATTGACCGTTGGCGAATTATACACACAGGCCGATTCATCTTCGCACCTACCGTGCTCTCTTCCCCTGCTGACGGGCTTGGATATCGTGCCTTGATGAACAACGGACAGCCTCGCCGAGGTTTGATACACTTTGAGTCACGGGCCGGTCATGGAAACGAGGTGATGCGTGATGGAGTGGATTGAGTGGCTGCTCAGCAGTGAGTTTCGCAAATTTCTGCTCGATCATGATCTGTTTGTCCCCTTGTTGTTTCTCGGGAGGCTGATCGGGATTACGGCGATTGAGCTTTGGCGGCCGGCCCGAGAGGTGTCCTATCGCAAGGTGATTCTGAACGATTTGACGGTCTTCGTCGTTTTTCAGTATGTCATCTTTCCGTCGGCGGGATACATCGACCGGTATATCGCCTTCCGCCCCCAGCTGCCGGACACGATCTTGGCCATGCCGCTTCCGGTTCGCGTGTTGTGCTATTTCGTGATCGCAGACTTCGGCCATTATTGGATTCATCGCCTCATGCATACGACGCATGTCTGGCGTATCCATAAATGGCATCATGCCCCGACCTATATGTATTGGCTGGCCGGAACGCGCACCACGGTGCCCCAACAGGTTCTTGTGAACCTGCCGTATATCTTTGCCTGGTCGTTCCTCGGGATGTCTCCCTGGTGGATGGGATTGATGATCGGCGTGTTCAATTCCCTGCAAAACGACTGGATGCATGTCAACGTGACGTGGAGATCCAATTGGTTGGAGTGGTTGATTGTGACGCCGCGGTATCACCATATTCATCATAGCGACAATCCTGCCCACTATAAGGCGAACCTTGCGGCGCTGTTTACTATCTGGGATCGATTGTTCGGGACCTATGTCGAATCCGGACGAGGTGAAAGAACCGTTATCGTTCGGGATCGGTGAGAAGGTGCCACTCGTTCGTCTGGCGTTGGGTATCTGAGGGCTGCCGGTGCGGCGACTTAACGGAGTCGTGTCGAGCAGTCCACCTGAAATACGGTGCGATCCTCCAGCCGAATCGCCGTCAACTGCCTGCCCCAGACACATCCACTATCAATCGCCAAGAGGTTGGGTTCGATGCGTAATCCCGACGCAGCCCAGTGGCCGCAGATGATTGTGACATCCGTCTGGCGTCGATGTGGAATATGGAACCAGGGGAGATAACCGGCGGGCGTCTGTTCTGGAGGGCCGGAGAATCCCGACATCTCACCGGTTGGGGTGCAGGTTCGTAGCCTGGTCAACACACGAGCGATACTCACGAGTCTCTCTGGCCCTGTCAGTGATAGATTCCACAGCGGATTAGGCCTATGAAACAGGCTGTGGAGGAATGTCCGATAGTCCGGGCCTGCAAGCACCGATTCAACCTCACGCGCAAAGCCGGCTGACTCGTCAATGGTCCACTGCGGGAGTAGTCCTGCGTGAATCATCAGGAACGATCTTTCGCGATGATGGAGCGGTTGACGGCGAAGCCAGGCGATCAATTCACTGCGGTCTTTCGCGCCTAAGACATCATGAATTGTATCCTTGTGTCGTAGGGTGACAATGTCTTCTGCTGCCGCGAGCAAGAAGAGATCATGATTGCCCAACACAATCCGAACGGCGTCGCCGAGGCCTCGCACGAATCGGAGAAGGCCAAGAGATTCGGGCCCACGATTGACGAGGTCCCCGACTAGCCACAACCGATCCATTCGTGGATCGAATGAAATCCGATCGAGGAGTCGTTTGAAAGGAGCGAGGCAGCCTTGGATATCCCCGATTGCGTAGGTAGCCATGAGCGGGAGTCTATCGAGCTCAGGGGCATGAATGGCAGATGAAGCTCACGGGTACGTCGCCTCAATGATGCTTCGAAGCCCGCCACGGGCGGCGAAGGTGCCGGTTACCTTGGCCCACACAGGCCGACAGGCCTTCACGACATCGTGCAGGATGCGGTTGACAGCATTTTCGTAAAAGATGCCGAGATTTCTGTACGCGTGGAGATACATCTTCAATGACTTCAGTTCCAGGCACTCTTTGTCCGGCATGTAGTGCAAAGTGATGGTGCCGAAGTCCGGAAGACCAGTCTTCGGACAGATCGCGGTATATTCAGGGATCTCGATGGTAATTTCGTAGCCCTTGTATTGGTTCGGGAATGTTTCGATGTTCGGCAATGGAGCGGCAATACCGCTCTTTGCATGCCGCTCATTGTAGCCAAGTTTTGTGGTCTTCGATTTTCTTCCTGCCGTTTCACGTTTCACGTTTCACGCCTCACGTCTTCCTAGACCTGTTTCATCCACTCCACTTGTCCGATTTTTTCCAACTGAATGTAGAGGGTCACCCAAGGGCAAGCCATCTCGGGGTACACCTCACACAATCCCCCTTTTCGCACGCCTCCACAGGGGCCGTGGCTCATAAATTTCGGGCACTCGGCTTTGAGCGAATCGTCCGGAATCGGAGGCCGCTTATGGACTCCACCGGCGTGCTGAGCGCCTTCGCTTTCCCCTGGAATGATCACGCGTGTTGACATAGTGGCCTAGTCTAGACAGGTTTTATGAAATCGGCAATCTCTCTTTCCAATGTTAAGAAGTCGATCGCACGCTCGGCAGGTGTGGAAACATAGCAAACTGCAGGTTGTTAGGGCGAATGGCCTACAGGCTTCGAGTGTGCTAGGCCTTCTTTCGGGCATGGTGGGCCTTCTGAGAAGTTGCGTTGATTATCAGGAAGTTATACTATCTTGCGGTGATCGTATGATTCGAGGGCGTATAGATGTTTCTCATTGACAGTCTTTTTTGCGCTTTGCTACCATACGCACTCCTGTGAGCGGATCAGCCTAGCTCATGCTAACCTCGAATTCCTGCGGGCTTGTTGCATATAACTGTATCTTTCCGATAGGCAATGGATTTCCGTTGCCACGATAAAGGGAGGTGTTCCGATGAGTCTTGATTATGTAAAATTTTCCGGTGGATTTGAGAAGTTCATGCCCAAAGAATATCGGGATATGGTCGAGCATGGCCCGTTTGGAAAGAAAATTTCAGTCTCCCAAATGGGGAGCTTCAAGGAAATTCTCGAAGAACACCCCATGTGTGCCGGTTGCGCGATGACGCTGTTCATCCGACTGGCGATCATTGCCTTCCCCAACCCGGAAGATACGATCACGGTTGGAACGGCAGGCTGTGGGCGGTTAGCGATTTCGCAGGCTGCGATCCCTTTTGTGTACGGCAACTACGGCGATCAGAACGGTGTCGCGAGCGGACTGTCCCGCGGGTTGCGGCTGCGATTTGGTGACAAGCCGAAAGATGTGGTCGTCATGGCGGGAGACGGCGGAACGGCGGATATCGGCTTCCAGCAAGTGCTCCACTCCTGGTTCCGCAAGGAACGGTTCACGACGATCATGTTGGACAATGAAGTGTACGGCAACACCGGCGGGCAGGAGAGCGGAATGACCAACCGTGGTGCCGTCTTAAAGATGGCCCCGTTGGGCAAGAAGTTTGAGAAGATGGACATGTTGCAAATGGCGAAGGTAGCTGGGTGTGCGTATGTGGCGACGGTGGTCCCGAACAATCCCCGCCGCGTCGAGAGCGTCATCAAGAAAGCTGTCCTGATTGCCCGCGAAGTAGGCTCAACCTACATTCAAGCCTACACCTCCTGTAACATCGAATATGCGATTCCGACCGACAAGGTGATGGAAGACGCAAAAACCGTTGAGAACGATCGGTATCAGTTTACGGAGTATGTAAGCGATGAAGCCAAGCAGTATCTGACCGAGCGGTATGGCTACAAAGACTATCTTCCGAAGGCGGCTGCTCCTGCCGCTGCAATTTCAAACAAAGCATAATTGACTCGGAGGGAGGCTCGGACATGGCAAAGCGCTTCAACATTCGGATGGCAGGGGTCGGCGGTCAAGGTGTCGTGACGGGGTCACACATTCTGAGCACCGCGGTGATCCATGCCGGCGGTGAGAGCACGATCGTCCCATTTTATGGGTCGGAAAAACGGATGGCGCCGGTCGAGAGCTACGTCCGTGTATCAGATGAACCGATCTATGAAATCGGGGAAATTACCTTCCCGCACATCATCATTATTTTCCATCCCCAGGTCATCACCCACGGTAAGTCGTATACGATGCCGTTCTACTTCGGGTTGAAGGAGGATGGGATTGCGTTGATCAACAACGACGGTCCAATGAGCCTTCACAGAGATCAGCAGCGTGAGTTGGATGAGCGCCGTGCGAAGCTCTACTATTTCCCAGCCACCAAACTGTCCCTGGAGGTTGCAGGGATGGACCTCGCGACGAACATGGCATTGATGGGTTGCATCGGAGCGATCACGGGACTGACCTCGGTTGACGCGCTGGAGCAGTCGGTGAAGGACCGGTTCCTTGGGAAAGGATTTGTCGTCTCCGGCGGAACCGCGGCGCTGGACAGTGTCGTCGAGCGGAAATTCAAGAAGAAGCAGGAGCTGATCGATAAAAATGTGGCGGTGATTCAGGCCGGCTGGAACTACGCAGTCGATCACGGTTGGGCTGCAACATCGGTCAAACGGTCGGAAGCCCGTGCGACCGTAAGCGCCTAACTAGGATTTAGCACGAAGGAGTACCATGTATCTGGTAGCCAATATCGATGTTGAGATATGTGCCTCGAAGAGCTGCAAGCTCTGTACGCAATATTGTCCTGAAGCGAATACCATTCAGTATAGCGAAACCATGGGGACGGATAAGGGCTTCAAGTACGGCACTGCCTACATAGCGGTGGATCGATGTAAGGGCTGTGCACTATGTGTGTGGGTGTGCGACACGATGGCAAAAAATAATGCCATTAAGATGATTATGATTGATCAATTGCCGCTGGCCGCCGTCACCGATAACATTCGGTATGAAGAGAAAACCACCGTTGCAGTCTTGTCCAATCCAATGATTGTGATAGGTAATTAGGGAGGTACGGGAGTGGCAACGACGACCGATACAAGAGAACGCATTATTGTTCCTGGTCCCGCGGGATTCCATCCGCCGTCGGCGGCTCAGTTGGGGGTCGCGCTGCCTGACCCAGGTCAAGGACTTTACTATGGGTTGCTGGAGGAGAATGAGGACAAGGTCATCGAAGAGATGGCCCGTAAAATGTTGACCAGCCCCAACGCCACGATCTTCCCAGGGCCGTTGGTACTCTGGGCCTGGAACGATCATGCCGTTGAAAAGGCCAAGGCCGTCCTGGAAATTGCCGCCCAGATTCCTGACGTCATGATCATCCCCATGCCGGACTATCGCCCGAAGTATCCGAAGATCGATCCGGAAGAGGTCATCAATCCGAACCATCCGAACTTGACGATTTGGGGCAACAAGATCGAGGCCTGTGTCTTCATCGGCGTGCATTGCCATTATGCCAACTTAACCTTGAAAATGATTCGTGCCGGAACGAACTGTCTCACGATGGCAATCTGCGCGGAGCAGGGGCACGAAGATGCGATGCTGACGATTCGGGATTCGGACACGATTAAGTTGAGGAAGACCGCGCAGGTCTTCAAGCGGGTGCGTGAAGAAATGGGCATTAAGTTACCGGAGAACGGCGAAAACGTGCGATTTACTGGCACGCAATCGAGAGTTCACGGCGGGAAAACTCACACCAATCCCCTCACCTTTGCGCCTGTTGCTGGTCTTGGCCGGTGCGGCTGCCTTCGGCCATTCGGCTGAGCAGATGAAGCGTGAAGGCTAAGCAGGGTCGAACAGCACGGGCGATATAGCTAAGAGGTGTCATAATGAGCGAAGCACTCGAAGCAGAACAGAAGACAAACCCCCAGGGCGATCCCATCACGAGTGTCGCGGCCCCTAAACCGGCCGAGACGATGGGCGCAAGGAAAGACCCCCATGCAGAAGCGAAACGGCAGAAGGTGGTCACGCCGGAATACTTGTTCCTCGAAGCCCCGCGAACGAAAGAGTTTATAACGGGCAGCGAAGCGGCGAAAGAGGCCGTTCGGCGCTCCAACGTGGACCTGGCCATTGCCTATCCGATCACCCCGCAGAGCGAAACGATGCAGCTCATCGGTGTGCTCTACGGCGAAGGGTACGTGAAAGAGTATTATCGTGGTGAAGAAGAAGTCGGCGTCATGGCAGCGATGGCGGGCGGATCTCGAGCCGGTGTCCGCTGCTTTACGGCGACCGCAGGTCCCGGTACGCTGAGGGGTCTTGAAGGCATCGCGTCCTGGCCTGGGCATCGGCTGCCCATTGTCGCCATGTTCACCTGCCGCGTCGTCAATGCCCCGCTGGCCATTCAGCCGGATAATATCGAAATTGCCTATTTATTGAATTCCGGTATGATCGTCTTCCATGCCGAGAATCAGCAGGACATGTACGACTTCATCATGGCGGGGTTTACGATCAGCGAGAAGAACGATGTGACGCTCCCAGTGGGTGTCTGCTGTGACGGGTTCTTCGTGACCCATGCCCGTGGGTACGTTCGGATGCAGGACCGCAGCATGAAGCTTCCCTCTCGTGAAGCCTGGCGTGGCGCGGTGCCGGTACTCGATGCGGAGAATCCTCCCGCTCGTTTATCACGTGACGCCCCGGTTCAGAAGTCGAACTTCATGGCCTACAACATCCATGCAGTCTGGCAACAGGAAGTGTGGGCGGCAGTCGAACGGTCACGCAAGTACATCAATCAGTATATGGGCGGGTTGCTCACGGCCGAGAATGTGGATGATGCCGAGGCGGTGATTATTGCCTCAGGCAGTGCCGCGGCTCAGTCGAGAGAAGCCGTTCGCATTTGCGCTGAAAAAGGCATCAAAATCGGTTTGATCAAGGTTCGGTCGATCCGTCCGTTTCCGACGCAGGAGTTACGGCAGCTCTGTGGGAAAGCGAAACTCATTGTGGTTCCCGAGTTCAACTATGTCGGATGGCTGGCGAAAGAGGTGGCTACCGCGATTTATGGGTATTCCAAGGCCAAGATCATCGGTGGGCCGCGTGTGTACGGTGGTCAATCGATGCCGGTGGAGTTGATCGTGGACGAAGTCGAGTCCGGTCTGACCGGGAAGAAGTCGAGTAATGTCGCCCAGTCTTCGATTATGGGTGGAGCCGTCAATCAGGATGACGTAGCCCATTTCATGCGCAGCATATAGAACGGTTGTAGAAATAGAAACACCACGGGCCCATCCGGTTATCCGGATGGGCCCGTGGTGTTTCTCGGTCTGTCTCGTTCATCTGGACTAGTTGAACAAGAGAGACTAGATAGACCAGACAAACCAAACAGACATTCTTCTAGCCTTGCAGTTCGTCTTGCACCATCTCTTCAGTTTCCGGCATGCCATAGGCGACGTACTTGGCATAGGAGAGATAAATCATCGCGCTATCCCTCATCGCCTTGGAGCCTTGCGACAAGCGGAAGACTTTGTCGGCGTCGTGCGAGGGGGTCGCACCCATCGTCTCCACATGGCTTTGGAGGAGCATGGTGAATCGTTCCATTGAGTTCTCGACATCTTTATAGGCCAGTAGAATTGCGTCTGTCATAATTGTCCTCCTTATCGTCATCAGCTTACACTATGCCCATGCAACCCTTCAACGAGAAGAAACCTGCTGGTCTGTCATCCGACATTCTCAAGGCGCTGGCGAAGGTAGCGCGAGAAAGGGATTTTGGTGACCACGCGCTGGCACAGGCAGTCCTAAACCTTTCACGCTTGTTCACAACCGCTCGTCCAATGTTGTCGCCTCGTTACCTGGATGATCCTGCCCACGCTGCCGCCTATCTGTCGTATTTCCTCCCAGTGAACCTCTCAAAAGTTCAAGTCCTGCTGGATGAGCTGCCGAACGACAGCAGTCATGAAACACCAGACCGTCCGATGGCGGTGCTCGATCTCGGTTGTGGCCCAGGGACTGGATCTCTAGCCCTGCTGGATTGGCTATGGCATCGCAGTCCGAAAAGGGCAAAGTCTGTGTCGGTCCTGGCTGCCGATGCGTCCCATGCTCCATTGCAAGAGGCAGAAAGGCTGTGGGGTGCCTATTGTCAAGAAGTTGGAATACCTGACCAAGGCCTTCGCTGTGTCGAGGGTAATCTGGAACATCCACTCAAAGGTGATCTTGGTAAGCAGATTGTGCGGGGCGGGCCATACGACCTGATTATGATGGCGAACTGCCTCAATGAATTGTTCTCTACCGCAGCCGACCCTCCGGCAGGGCGGGCTGCGGTCGTCGGCCAACTCCTACCGTTTCTCGCGCCACACGGCACCATCATGATCGTCGAGCCGGCCTTGCGGCAGACGGCAAGGGCACTGCATCAGATGCGTAATCACCTGCTCAAACAGGGCCTATGTACGGTCTATAGTCCTTGCCTGCACGAGGGGGCCTGTCCCGCTTTAGATCATCCAGACGATTGGTGTCATGAGGAGCGGCCGTGGCGGACGCCTCCTGCGATTGCTGTCATCGATCGGGAGGTGGGGTTCATTAAAGACGCGCTGAAATTTTCCTATCTGCTGTTGCGCACAGACGGTCGCACCATTGTGACGCGCAGCCCGCAGACCTTCCGGGTCGTGAGCGAACTACGAGAATTGAAGGGGGAGAAGCGAGCCTGGCTGTGCAATGAAACAGGACGGCCTGAAGTCGGGCGGCTGGATCGGAAGGCCTCTCCTCACAATGCGGCTGTCGATAGCTGGCATCGTGGCGCCATTGTGCAGATCGAGCGGATTGTACGCAAGGAACGAGACGGGAAGGTCTCGCCAGTTGGAAGAATTGAGAGCGATGCGGCAGTGCAGATTGTTCGCCCGGTCTGAGTCAAGGATAGAAAGACAGATAGGCGAAAGGGCGAATGCTTTGGGTCGTGGCATCATGCAGAAAGAGGGCCTCGGCTGACGAAGGGCGGGCAGGAGCGTCGTTACTAAATTCGATGCAATCAGAAAAGAGGAAGCATGCGCCCTCTCGCTTCAGCGCCTCCCGCGGCACCCTCTCCACGGCGGTCTGAAGCGGAAAGATGGGGAGGGAGCGGCCAGGTGCCCTTCTTGCTCGCAGAACGCGCACGATAAGAATGTGCTCGTTCGATGCGCGCAGTAAAGGGCAGCCTCGGCCACTCCCTCCAAGAAAAAGTATCAGGAGTTGGGAAACCCTCGTTGGACGCGCGCAGTGGAAGATCAATCAGCCCCCATCCCTGAGAAATAAAGAGCGAGCTTGGAGGGAGCATGTATGTCGTTCGATGCGCGCAGTAAAGGGCAGCCTCGGCCACTCCCTTTATGAGCAAGTAAAAAGTGTCAGAAGCCCTCGCAATGGGTAAAGGTCTCGTATCGCGCCCTGTGCGGGCGGGTAAATAAGCGCGGGCACTTAGGAGATCAGCCCCGCCGCTCCGGCGCAAGTCGCTCCATGCCGCATGCTTCCTTGTAGGGTATGGAAACGGAACCGGCCGCTCCTAAATCGGTCTCGGTGCTCGGTTGGGTGTGTTGACACGTGTCACGTGACTGATTACACTTGAAGCGTGATTAGAACGTTTGCGGATCGGCACACCGCTGAACTGTATGAGGCGGGTAAGGCGAAACGATTTCCTGCCGAGAGTTCGGGCGTCGCAACACGAAAGCTGCAATATCTGGATTCGGCCTCATGCTTGGATGATTTGAGAGTTCCTCCCAGCAACCGGTTACATAGGCTGAAGGGAGATCGGGAGGGCCAGTATTCGATCTCGGTAAACATGAAATGGCGGATCTGCTTTCGGCTTGTCGACGGTGGATGCATACGATGTTGAACTAACTGACTATCATTGAGGAGAGGTCTGCATGAGTATTCTCAACAAGGGTTCCCGAAAGGTTCGTCCAACTCATCCTGGTGAAATGCTGCGAGAGGATTTCCTGCCAGACTATAAACTGACCGTGTCAGGCTTTGCCAAGGCGATCGGGGTGTCGCGCCAGACTGTGAATGAGGTTCTTCGGGAGCGGCGTGCCGTCAGCACTGAAATGGCTCTGCGGCTCTCCAGATTGTTCGGCAACGCGCCCGAGTTTTGGTTGAATGCCCAGCGAGCGGTTGATCTGTGGGAAGCGGCCAAGCAGGCCAAGGGTAGAATCAATCGCATTGCTCCGCTGGATGCTGCCTGACAACTCTTTGTGCGTTCTGTTTGAACTCGATCAACCCGGAGTAAGGAAGGCCTGCGCCCTCGTCCTGCTGCTCTCACCCCCTCCACGGCGCTCTGAAGCAGGAGGGGAAGGCGGCCTGGTCGTCCTCCTGCTCGCGGAACGCGCGCCCTCGGAAGGATGGGAAGGAGTAGCCAGGTGCCCTTCTTGCTCGCAGAACAGAGGAGGGGATGGAGCTGATGATCTTCTGTGCTCGCGCAACGCGCGGCCTCAGAAGGCCCTCGTTGGACGCGCGCAGTGGAAGCTCAATCAGCCCCCATCCCTGAGAAATAAAGAGAGAGCTTGGAGGAAGCATGTATGTCGTTCGATGCGCGCAGTAAAGGGCAGCCTCGGCCACTCCCTCTAAGAGCAAGTGAAAATGGTCGGAAGACCCTTGTCGGACGCGCACGTAGGATAAGCCCCGCCGCTCCGGCGCAAGTCGCTCGCCGCATCCTTTCGTAGAGCGTGTGGATCCTGCCCGCCGCTTCTAGACCGGTCCCGAGTTTCGGACTAGGCTGTTGACAATGGATTGAATGCGCGAAAAGAATTGCCTCCAGCGTATGGCCTGTCTCCGTGCACTCTGTCGATGAGCATACTCAAAGAGACGGACCTCACCAATCGCAGACTCTCGATATCAGAATGATCGATCGCACCCCAGAGGAAGTCAGAAGGCAGATTGAGTTCTTAGTGCCATCCTTGCTTCCCCATGTCGCACCGGTTCTCGTCTATCCAAGAGTTGGCCCTGGGATCGATGGCTGGATAACCGGTGGCACAGTCTTACTCGCCGGAACAAAGCACCATCGATTTTTGGTTACGGCTGATCATTTCGTCACCGAGATCGACAAACTTCGTCAGAGCTCAGATGTTGTAGTGTTGCTTGGCGCGCCAGGCTCTTCACTAACCGATATCACACGGTGGCCCATTATCGCCCGTGATGATCACGTCGATATTTGTACAATTCAGATTCCGCAAGAAGCTGAATGCGAGGGGTTGGACGAACATTGTTTCAAACTCGATTTGCGCCAATCCACCAGAGCCCGTGTTGGTGATAATGCGTTGATCCTGGGTTTCCCAAAATTACACAGAGAGGCGAGTGAGGGCAGGATTAATGCAAGAGTATTGCCCATACTGGACTACGTTACTGATGTAGGCGATAGGAGATATACCATCGCCGATGAAAACGCTCGGCGCGAAGTCTTGATCAATCCGCACAATTTGAGTTTTCCAGATCATGTAGGTGGAATGAGTGGGGCTCCGGTCTTCAGAGTTTCAGAATCGGCTCCTCCGTCATTGATCGGAGTCCTTTCAGAAAGTGGTGACGGGCTGCGAGGGGCTCACTTTTGCGCCCATGCGCACTTCATCCTGCCTGACGGAAGTCTTGACCTCGTTGCATTGCCGCCAAGAGGACGAATGTGGTCCGGAGATGCCGATTAGGGGTCGAGAGCTTTTTTCGGACTTACCATGCATAGATCTTGAGGAGAATCTCCTTAAAAGATGCACGGAGAAAGGCGACGCAATGAACCAAGGGGTCTGACCCCTTGCTCCGAATCGATGCCGACGATGGAGAGCGTTGACATGTGATTGAGCACGCGCATGAATTGCGTCAGAGTTGGCATGGGCTATCTGCGCGCTGTGCCGGTCAGTATACTGTATCCTTAGCCCTGCGTAATACATGGCGACACTGCAACAAGCGAAAGAATTGGCATTAGGAATTGCGTCCGCAATGAATGGTCGCGGAGCACCCAATGGTCTTCGCGGCAACATCGCCGCAGGAAGCTTCGATGCAGTACGCGAGCACCACAGCTCAATCAATCTCCTGATTGAACATTGTCTCTATGGTTCTGCGTTCGCGCTACTTCGCCCGATGTTTGATGGTTGCATCGTTGGACTTTGGGCGACCTACTTGGCAACTGATGAACTGCTTGAACGGTTTGAAGCCGGACGTTTTACGCTTAGCCCACAGAAAGTTATTACACAACTCAAGTCTCGCGACGATGGAAGTTATACCGATACGCTGCAACGGATTTATGATCAAGCTTGGAAACCACTCAGCAGTTATGTGAGGTTCCCCCCATTGTTTGGACAGGTTTTCTCCGACAATAAGCTCGTGAATCTTGGTCTTGTTTCCTCCTGTCGTACGGGATTCTTCTCCCGCTGTTGTTTCCCGCAGAAAGCCACCGGACGCCGCGGATGCGATTTTCAGCCATGTGCCTGCTCCCAACGACGCACCAGGATCGGTTATACGGGGCGATCGTTCGTCAATCCATACCCTAAGTTGCCCCCCGGTTTACCCGAAGTGCACCTCCGCTGGGGTCTGTCGGCCCAGGTGGTGTCGGCGGGCTGTGTTATAGAACGCAACGTAGCGATTCAACCCCTGCCAGGCCTCCGCTCCATCGGCGTAGTCCCGTAGATAGACCTCCTCGTACGTCACACTCCGCCAGAGTCGCTCCACAAAGACGTTGTCCAGCGCCCGGCCTCGCCCATCCATGCTGATCCGGATCTTGGCCGCGGCCAGTCGCCCCGTGAAGGCCGCGCCGGTAAATTGCGCGCCTTGGTCGGTGTTGAAGATCTGGGGCTGGCCGCTCGCCAGCGCCTGGTCCACGACCTCCAGACAGAACCGCGCCTCCAGCGTGTTCGGCAACGCCCAGGCCAACACGTACCGACTGTACCAGTCCAGCACGGCCACCAGATACAAGAATCCGTGCCGCATCGGCACATACGTGATATCGGCGCACCACACATAGTTGGGCCGGTCCACCCCCAGATCCCGCAGCACATACGGGTACACCGCGTGTGAGGGGTGCGGCTGGCTGGTGTGCGGACCCGGCACCACCGCCTGCAGATTCATGAGGCGCATCAGGCGCGCGACGCGCTTGTGGTTGACCCCATGGCCCAAGGTCGCAACCTCCGTCATCACCCCATAAAACGTAGCCCTTCAAGAACATTCGTCGATCAGCCGACATCAACATCAGGTTTCTTCGCTCTATCCTCGTAATGCTGCGTTCGCCCAGCCCACACCGCGTGCCATTTACGAGCAGAAAACCCGGGCGCGGTGGTGTTGATTTCGGCGGATGACTCTCGGGCATGCCCTCTGCGCTTGGCAGTCGCTTCACTTTGAGACGAACATGATTGCCTCCAACTTCCATGTTTTGAGAGCCTCCGCATTGTCTTTCGGGTCATCGGCTCGAAGGAGATGTACGAGGTTAAGCGAGTCGCATCTGTGTCGAAGGCGCTCGACTTGGCAATCCTTGAAGTGGGGCAAGCGCAGCAACCAGTGAAGATTGTCTCTATCGAGAGGGTGGGAGTTGGAGACAAGGTCGTAGCTATAGGCAATCCAAGGGGGTTGGAGGGTTCAGTCTCAGAGGGCATTATCAGCGCAATTCGTGGCACGGCGGAGGGCGTTCAGGTATTACAAATAACGGCGCCAATCTCTCCGGGGAGCAGTGGCGGACCTCTCTTCTCAGCTGCTGGCGAGGTAGTTGGGGTAACCACAGCTACGTTAAGAGATTCTCAGAGTCTCAACTTTGCTGTGCCAGCTGCCCTCCTCTTGACCCTTCGCGATAAGGGAAGAGAGTGGGAGCCAGTTGTCGGAAGGGACATGCCCGCACCTCAGACGGGTAGTGCTGGTGTCGAACTCGTCACGCCACATATCAAGGGCGTTTACGGCGATGTTTCCTTTTCGCTCTTGAATAACAACAAGCGGGCAATACAAAACGTGTCATACCTCCTCATCTTCAGAAACAGGCAAACTGGAGAGGTTGTTCACTTTGTCACGCGGACCGCACGAGAATTTTTACCACCAGGTCTGGCGAAACGATATGCGGTTACTGATAGAACGCTGGATGGCTTCATGCTTCGAGACGAGGGACCGTATCGCCTGGGAGATGGCTACCTCACAGCACATGTTGACATGGAGCTACGAGTATTGACGTATGACTTCGTCGGTGATAGTCCCGAAGCCACTCTGTTGGATTCAATCCAAAAGTAGAATGCGGGCTAACAAGCAGCGCTGCTGCACGCCGCAAAAAGAAAAAGGGGTCTGACCCACCCTTGTCCAAAATAACTTTCTGAGAATTGGATCTTGAACAGCAGTGGGTCTGACCCCTAAACGTTTCATGGTATCATAGCGATCATGCCAATCTCTCAGTATGCTATAGATCGCCTCGCTCTCTCCGTTCAACCGCTAATCTTCGAAACGGGCGTTGAAGAAGCGCCTTACTCCAGCACGCGCGGTACTGTTTTTTTGGTGGTCTATGAAGGTAGGCCCTATGTATTAACTGCGCGCCATGCACTCCAACCCGATAATCTCGTGCCAATTTGCGTATTCCCTTCTGACACTTCGCACCAGCTCATTCCGCTAGAGGATGTGTTTTACGTTCCCCAATCTCTCGAAGGTGAGGATTTTGTGGATCTTGCTGTAATAGCGATTGACACAAAACGGATAACTCACCAGGAGGTTGCGGGGGCAAGGCTAATCGACCTCGCTCTCTCTTGCGGTGAGTGGAAGAGATATGCGGGCGAAGCACAGTTCTTTGTCATCGGCTATCCTGAGGAACGATCGATCCTCAATTATGAAACTCAGGAGTTTCGCGCAGACCGCATGATTCTAGTCGGACGCTACAGTGGCCCGTCCAGTCTGCCGTACCTCCATCTTCTTTCGGTCCTGGATACCTTGTCACTGAAAACGTTTAGCGGGCTTAGTGGAGCTCCTGTCTTTGCGTGGGTTGAACTACCAATGCAGCGGCCAACACCAGTTTTCTGTGGAATGGTGCTGCGAGGAACCCCAGAGTCAGGTCTGGTTCATTTCCTCGACTGGGAGGTGCTCTAGATGCATTCAACGTTAAACGACGACTTGAACAACAAGCCGAACCGGAGTAATGCCCAACCTCTAGGTCAGCATCATTTTCAGAACTCATGATAAGGCGACGGGTCTGTGAGCGACTCGTCGCCTTCTCATTTTCTTTTAGAGCAGCAGCACGTATCAGGGTGACCGCTTCTGCGTCGCGAATCGCTGAGGCGAGGGCACCGCACTTGCCGAACAGATGTGGTCCGCCGAAGGCGGGCGGCGAGGACTGTTTGAAGTTCCTTTCAGGCGAAGCCTGGAAAGGAACGAGTTCCACAGCCGAGCAGATGAGAGGCTTAGTGCGGTCGAGCCGAAGCGTCTGAGCAGGGCAGAAGCGGTCACCTGCTATGGGCTAGAAAGGCTGATGGCTGAGGATGGTTAGAGGAGGTGAGGACTAATCCGCTTCTGGTTCTGCACTGCCGTGCTGGTGACTGACCCGGTCTTCGTCGAACATCTCCGCCATTTCCTCGGCGATCATGTCACCATCGTCTTGAATGGCAATGAGCGGGATTTCTTTTCTTGTCTTGGCCACGGGCTCTGGAGCAGGAGCTTCGGGGTTCTTGGCTGGACTCTTTGGTGTGTCACTCATGGGGAGAGTATACACCATGAAGAGGGTAAAAAGGGGAGTTATTCAAACGCCTCCAGGGAGGAACGCTCCGGGTATGTTTTCTGGCACGAGGTACAGGTCAGGAAATAGATGGATTCCCTGACGGACATCGTGGCGCGAAAATTGAGGCTCACGCCTTTGTGATTGCAGGTCGGACAGGACATCTCCTTGAGCCGATAGGGAATGTCTGGCTGTGTGCGAAGGTAGAACTCCATATCTGTGTAGATCGGGAAGGTGTAATAGCATTTTCTACAGATACCGCGCCATTCACCGTCCGCCTGCATAGAGCGTTCATCGATTCCGAAGCTGGACCCCTTACAAATGGCGCACTGAACGGTTCCAAGCCTGGTTTCAACTTCCTTCACGGTCGGGCTGGGCATCGGGGAGGCTCCTTGTGCAGAAGTCGATGGTATCGTATGGCTCAGTATAGCGTTCACATAGAAGCGACTGCAACGGGATAGGATCAAGATTTCTCCTTGACCTGGTGAGGCGCTGCTTATACTGAGGCTACGATGCACTGGATTACCGAGACTCTCCTGGTCGGAAATATCAGCGACGCGAGCGAACCGCCGTCACAGGTGAGTGCGGTGCTCTAGTCGCTGCAGAATTCACCATACAGCCTCCCAGTTGGTTGCAATATGGCAGGATCCCATTTTCGGAATATGCCGAAGCCGAGCCGCTCTTGTTGGACCGAGCTGTAAGCTGGGTCGAACAGCATCTTTCAGACAATCGGGTCATGGTCTGCTGCCGTGCCGGCATGGGTCGGTCCGTGTCGGTCGTGATGGCCTACCTCTGCTGTGTCCAAGGGATGACGTATGATGAAGTCTTTAAGTTGGTCATGACGCGCCGCCCCGGTGCCACGCCCCTTCCCAAGCTCGAAGACGCCATCACCCAGGTTCGCCTCCTCCGCGAGGCTCGCGCAAAGAACAAGAAAGACCTCGCTTCACGTCCGGCCGCTGGCGCGTAACCACAAGTTCCAAAGTACACGTCAAGAGCGGCTCCCTCCCACACGTTGCCTTTCGTGCTTCGTGTATGGCCTAATCCGCCTGATCAAGAATCGATGCTACCGCGTTACAAGGATTTCTCGTATGCCGGAACTACCAGAAGCCGAAGTCGTTGCTCAGCAGCTACGGGCTCATCTCCTCGGCGCGCAGCTCAACGACTGTTGGGTGGGACGAGCGGATATCGTTCGAGAAGGGTTGCCCACACTCCCGTGGTATTTCGGAGCACGGTTGGGAGGAGTGGAGCGATATGGAAAGTGCGTCGCACTGGGGTTTCAAAAAGAGGGCGAATTCAGATATGTCGTCGCGGAACTTGGCATGACCGGGCTCCTGCTCTTTCGCGCGACGCAGACGAAACACCCGCAGCATGTGCATGTCCGCATGTCGTTCACAGGGGGCCGTGAATCAGAACTGCGCTATTGGAACCCTCGGCGGTTTGGGCGACTATCTCTGCTCGATCGGGCGGGACTTGACCGCTATCGCGCTCGCCGCTTTGGGGTCGATCCCCTCACGGTCCCGCGCGATGAATTCGTCCGTCTCATGCAAGCCAGGCGTGGACGGTTGAAGCCGCTGTTGATGCATCAGCAAGTGATCGCAGGGATTGGGAATATTTACGCGAACGAAATGCTCTTTCGCGCCAGGCTCCATCCGAACCGTGAGGTGAAGTCGGCTGCGCAAGGCGACGATTATTAGACTCTATGACACCATGCAAACGGTGCTGCGAGAGGCGATTTCCTGTGGCGGATCAAGCGTCAAGGATTTCTTTGCACCGGACGGCACAGAAGGCCGATACAAGAGCCGCCATCTCGTCTATGGCAAAGAAGGTCAACCCTGTCCCAACCGCTGCGGACGAATAATTCGCCGTCTCCAAAGCGAGCGCAGTTCGTTTGTGTGTCCGGCCTGCCAAACGATCCAGACTGCCTGTTGATTCTCCTTCGCCGAATATCCCGTAGCTTCCGATCTTCGTAGCTGAAGTGGCTAATCCAGGGGAGTAAGCTGTGCTGGGAAATTTCAATGAACCGCCTCTCTGTCAGCATAAGAGGATACAGCAATTGAGACGAAAGGATACATGAGAGGGGTATTTCTACCGGAAGGCCAGTGAAACTTACAAACTGCGAGCGGCATTGGCATGATGATTGTCGTAAGGCTCACCAATAATTGGGCTACGGAAGCTCTCGAAAGCCAAAAATGTTCCGTACAGACTTGTTTTGCCTCATCAATGGGCGTACCCTCCGCCAGGTATACGTAGAGGTCCTGGCCTTGAGTGAAGTTATTTGGATCGTGGCTCATGGACGACCAAGATAAGACAAGGAAGTTAGCTCGCTATCTTGAGGAAACATTGGCGCGTGCAAAGCTGGTGGGGGAGGCACCATGTTTCAAACAGGTCCTTGAGGATCTCACGATGGTTAAGAAGAGTGAGGCTGCTGTCTTACTCATAGGTGAGACTGGAACCGGGAAAGAACTATTTGCGCGAGCTATCCACTATTTAAGTGGAAGAGCGGACGGTCCATTCGTTGCTCTCAACTGCGGCTCCTTGCCAGATGCCCTGCTTGAAGATGAGTTGTTTGGACATGAACGAGGAGCCTTCACGGATGCGCATCTCCGCAGATCAGGACTGATAGCGCAGGCTGAAAACGGCACGCTCTTTTTGGATGAAGTGGATTCGCTGACCGCACGAGGGCAGGTGGTCTTACTCCGTGTTTTGCAGGACAAGAAGTTTCGCGCAATAGGAGCCAGCGGTGAGCAACAAGCAAATGTCAGAATCCTTTCAGCGACCAATGCAAAGCTCGAACAGTTGGTTCACCAAGGAACGTTTCGCGCAGACCTCTATTATCGCCTGTCGGTTTTTACCGTTAGCCTGCCTTCGTTCGTTCACGGAAAGACGACATCGCTGTATTGGTCCTAGCACTTCATCAACAAGCATGCGCCGGCAGAACGAGGCCATATCCGATTGACCTCTGCCGCAGCGGCGGCGTTAATCGACTATGATTGGCCCGGCAATGTCAGGGAACTGGAAAATGCCGTCATCCGCGGAATTCACCGCGCGAAAAGAGATGAGTGGATTGACGTCCAAGATCTCGGATTGCCATTTCCGAAAGATGAACAAATTGAGAGCGTGAGCATGAACAGGTGCCAAATCCACGGACACTCCAAAGCCTTAAACAGCAGGCTATCGTGCAGTTTGAACGGACATATCTCATGAGTCTCATGACTGAGCGCCATGGCAATATCAGTCATGCGGCCCGCACGGCAGGGAAAGAACGCCGGGCACTTGGCAGATTGCTCCAAAAATATCAGATCGATCCGAAACGTTTCATGTTCCCCGCTCCGTGAACGACTGTCGGTCCACAACCGGGCTGATTTTATCCCACCAGCCGGGTCACCGCAGACCCACCAAGTAATGATCAAATAGTTCAGCACGTTGTCTGCAGAACAGCGTAGTGAGACGAATCTCTTCTCCGGGTCTAACCTGCCCCACTGATAGTTTCTCGCTCCCAGCATCTAGCAAGAACTCCTTGAAAACTGAACGGTCTCCTCTGCAGATGACTGAGTCCGATTCTTGCTCAACGCCGTAACCCTCAGAATAGGGGCACCCAATCGGTTCGATCAATGTCACCAGAGAATGAAGAAGAGCGGTTCGTGGCCGAGGCCTTTCTCAACTATTTGGCCGATCGCCCACAGGCCATGGATACGAGGAGGGAATTGCCGAGTGGTGGTTGATGCGACAGCAGGCAAAAGTCACAGCGGAAACTGTGAGGAAGGTCTTGAAACAGTTGATCGAGGCGGGACAAATAGAAACAGTGGGCGCCGGTGAACATACACAGTATCGACTCAAGCCGTAATCGCAGAGTGGAAGGCATGAAGAAACAAGCAGCGCGGAGAGCAAGAACACCGGACTCTGTCTCAGCACAGGTCTCTGCAGACACACTTGTAAGTGCGACAGAAGAAGCGCAACCAAGCTCGGTCAACACGGTGGCGTCCCATGAGCACAGTTATGCAGGTCTGCTCCCGCTCTTAACGCGCCTCGATCAGCGGCTGACCGCAGCCGTCGAAGCAGCCGAGCGCATGTTTGCCGCACGCGCAGCGGGAGATCTCTATCGCGGCTTGGCCATTTCTCCGGCCGATGTCGCCGCGGCATTCGGTCGTATGCCAGGAGAGCCGTTTTTTTCCGTAAGCTTACAATCGCACGACATTGCCGAAGCCACGAACTCGCTCAGCCTGAGACGGCTGTTATGGTTGCAGCGCGTGTATGGTCTCACGGACTTCGATGTGGATATCATCCTCATCGGGCTTGCGCCGGAGATCGACCTGCGCTACGAGCGGATTTACGTGTATCTGCAAGACAACGTCACGCGGCGACGCCCTGGCATCGACCTCGCGCTCAACCTTCTGTGCAACTCGGCGGGGGAAAAGCTGCAGCAGCGCGAGCGGTTCGCGCCCGATGCACCATTGCTTCACCATCGCCTGATCGACATCTTCGCTGATCCGCACCACCAGAATCAGCCATTGCTCGCACGGTTCTTTCGATCTGGATCGAGCAGATAGTGCGTTTTTTGTTGCTCGACGACAGCATGGATTCGCGGTTGGGCCATTTCTGCGCATGTTGAGTTCGACGGCCGAGGAGACAAGCGCGCCGCTCACCGACGAGATGCAGAAGAAACTGCGTGCCGTCGCATTGAACCGGCCGCGGACCGGTCTTCGTGTTTACATCGAAGGGTCGGGACAATGTGGCCAGACGGAAGCGGTCGCGGTACTTGCGTCAACCTTGAACCAGAGAGTGCTACGGGCAGACATGCGCCAGTTCATTGCCTCTGCAACGGCATCCGGTGAAACATTACACATACTGGTGCGTGAAGCATGGCTCAGAGGCGCCGTGCTGCACTGCAACGGGATCACTAGCGCTGAAGAACAACCGGCGACCGATCGGCTCGCCACACTCTGGCGGGCTCTGAAAGAAATGCCGGTGATTGTGTCTTGCAGGGCGAGGCAGGGTGGGTTCCCGCCGCCAATAAACCACTGGGCGTGGTCACAATACAGTTCTCCTACCCAGAAACAGCGCAGCGCAAGCAATGGTGGCAGCGTTGCTTGAAGCAAAGCGGCGTCACGTTGGATGAGGAATCACTATCTGTTCTCGCACAACGCTTTCGGTTGACCTACGCACAGATACAGGACGCGGCCAGGGTGAGCGTCGGTATGGCATCGGCAATTGAGTCCAACGAATCCAGCAATATATCGAACTACGCGGCGACAAGCGTGGTGGCCGCCGCGCGTGCGCAGTGCGGGCATGAGCTGGCAGCACTCGCCACCAAGATCAATCCAAAGGCGACGTGGGACGACTTGATATTACCCGAAGATGCCATTGCGCAGCTGCGCGAGGTGTGTGATCGGGTGATTCATCGCGACCAGGTCTTCAACGAATGGGGCTTCGCGCGAAAACTCTCGCGCGGGTGCGGTACGCCCGCACTCTTCTCCGGTGGATCCGGCACCGGCAAGACCATGGCAGCAGAGGTCATCGCCAATGCCTTGGGGGTGGACCTGTATCGCATCGACCTTGCGCGTATGGTCAGTAAATACATCGGCGAGACTGAGAAGAATCTCGATCGGGTGTTTACTGCGGCAGAGAATGCGAACGCCATTCTGTTCTTCGATGAAGCCGATGCGTTGTTTGGCAAGCGCTCCGAGGTGAAAGACGCACATGACCGCTACGCCAATATCGAAGTGTCCTACCTGCTGCAGAAGATGGAAGAGTACGAAGGCCTGTCGATCCTGGCGACGAATTTGGTAGACAACCTCGATCAGGCATTTATGCGCAGGCTGGCCTGTCACATCTATTTTCCGTTCCCGGATGAAGTAGCTCGGGTGCAAATGTGGGAGCGCGCATGGCCGCAGGGCATGCCAATAGGGGAATCGGTGGACCGTGGCCTGCTTGCTCACGAGCTCAAAATCGCGGGAGGCAACATCAAAAACATTGCGCTTGGTGCGGCATTCAATGCGGCGGTGAACGGCGGTGTTGTCGATATGACGCACCTGTCGCAAGCAATCGGTCGTGAACTGCAAAAGGCCGGGCGATCTGATTGGCTCAGGGCCATGTCTAAGGGGGATTGACCATGTCGGACGGTCCGCGCAAGAAGAAGGCTGAGGAGCCTGTCCATGCCGGCGAGAAGATTGGGCAGATTGGACGGGATGCCCCCGCGAGACAGCAATGGGCGTCCGAGGGTGTGGACGCTGTGGGGCAGATGGAGATGGCATTCTCTCAAGGCTCTGCATCGTCTGATGCCATCGCCGCGCTTCTGTGGATGAATCGACGCGTGGGCAACCAGCCCGTCAACCAATCACTTGCGGTGGCCAAAGAATCGCCTGGCCAGAAGCTGATTCGCGAGGCCACTTTGGATCGCCCCACACGCCGACAACTCGTTGATCGTGCCCGCTCGAACCAAGACGTTTCGGGCAGCATTCTCGAAAAAATCATGGACGATTTCTTCGATCCCTCCAAAGGCCGAGGTTTGCAGGGCAATGCCGGCTTGAAGCTACTGCCGGCAGGCATCGACTCAACCACAGTGGAATACATACCCGGCGACCGGATTCGCGACTCGCGTGGCAAGCTCGCTGCTGACGGACTAGTGCTGAACGCCGCCGGCGAATCTGGCGCGCGCCCTGTCGTGGTGCATCTCGAAGCCAAGGCGGGCGAGGCTTCTGCTGCAGGCTTACATATCGGCAAGGGGGAATCGGACGAAGTCATTGCTCGGGCAAACCGTCAGGAGCGCATTCGCGACATCTACAGCGACCTTAGCGATGCTCAAGCTGGCTGGGAGCGTGAATATGCCGAAGATAGATCGTGGTCGCCGGCACTCCTCAAACGCGTCAAAGGTAAAGACAGCAAGCAGCGGTTGGCGTTGGCGAATCGCCTGGTCGACAATCCTGCGGCGCTCAAGAAGCTCGGCCTCAAGTACACCGAGGCCGAAGCAGGCGGTCAGTTCTCAAGCGCCAACGAACGCATGCGAGAGTTCGACTCGATACGCGTGTACAAGCGGCCGCCACGAACGGATGCCGAAGTACATGATCCTGCCAACTACGAGGTCGTGCGCATCGAGTACAACAACAAAACCGTCCGGGTGGCCGTGACGCCTGCAGACGTGTCGACAAGCGCCACACTGGCGAGTCTGGAAAAGCGTGGCTGGCCCGCACAATCTCTCAAGCCTGCTGTGACGGCCGAAGAACTTAAGATCGAGCAGGCCAAAATTCAACGCGAAGCCAGCAGGCCGCCGACAAACACACCCACGGCCCCCAAGTCCCTGCCGGTGCAGTTCAAGCCAGTAGAAGCGCCCGTCAACGTGCCGAAGAACCCTGCCAGCGCTCGCCCCACCGATCAAGCCGCGGTCGAATCGGTTGCAGAAGTCCGTCCTCCACTCAAGGCCTACACTGGTGTAGCAACCAACTACCCGGTCGAAGGCCATGGTGGGTCGCTGAAGGCGGCGCGGTGGGAAGCGGGTGCCAATGCGGCTACGCTGGGGCTCGAAGCGCTGAACTGGGGCATTCACTACCTTGCCAACGCTAAGCGCGAAGAGATCGTGAATGCAGAGTTGGCCAAACTGGATCCAATTCTTGCGGAGCGCATGGCCCAGAACCCGCAGCTTGGCGCGCGGGTTGTGATCGTATACGACCAGTTCGAGGGCAACCGGGAAAGCCCGCTGCAGCCGCCGGCCACCTTTGCCCGCCTCGAATGGTCTCTGGGTCGCAACGAGCGCGAGGCGCGCCAGCGCTGGGAAGACGAGCCAAAGCTGCGGCGCGGCCTAGTTGCAGGGGAGCAAGAGACGATGGACGTTCGTTGGTACCCGCCATCGCAACCAACGACCGACATTCCGATGCCAGACATGCCGTTTCCATCCGTGGGGTTGGCGACCTTCGCCCCTGGCAGGGCGTCCTTGCTTCAGGTAGCGATATGGGCAAACAGTGGCTTCGACGACGAGCAGGATTTCACCCTGCCCATTCCCAAAGGCGGGACGCCGCGCTTTCACGTGCTACAGCTGCCCGAGCGTTTTACTGTGGCCGTCAACCGGCCCGAAGGCTTGGACTCTGCAGATATCCGGACCCCCTTGGTCGAGCGACGTTCGGCGGCGAACACGAGTGTTCCCGCGGTGAATCTAGACACCATGATGCCATTCTCCGACGCTTCAGCAGTATGCATTTTCCCCGCCGACGAATTCACACTGCAGCTACTTGAGAAAGAGGGGCCCAGAACACTGGGAAACCCGACTTTCTATTCGCAGTTTCAGCACATCTACTGGGTTCGTCCAGAGAATATGGTGCCACTTAAATGACACTGCATCGACAACAAGGGACAAAAAAGGTGTAAAGCTACTTTCTCCGAGGCAAGGAATCAATGATCAATTTACTAGCTAGCACGCTCAAAGCAATCTTGGATAACGCCAGGCTTCCTGGTCTCCTGTATTACGCCGATGTTGCGTTCGAGAGTCCTGCGTATAAGCCGAGCAAGGCCAGGATCAATCTGTTTCTCTATGACGTGCGCGAGAACGTCGAGTTGCGCAGCAACGAGCCCGTTATACAGCGCCGAAATGGCATGTGGCCATGCGAATGTTTTTGAATGTGGTTATGAAAATTATCCTGTTTGGCCGGTGGAGTCTGTGAAGTGATCGATCTGCTTGATGACGCGCTGACGAAGCTGCTTGAAGCTGCGCCTGCAGGTGGTGCGGTTGATGAACTGCACAATGCTCACGTCAGTTTCGAAACGCCAGAACATGGCCATAAGCCGCAGGGCAAATCTGAGGTGAACTTATTCCTCTATGAGACCAAGGAAAACCGTGAACTGCGTGAACCGGCGCCGATCGTTCGTCAGCAAAATGGCATGAGTGCGAGGCGACGCGCATCCTTGCGGGTAGATTGCGCGTACATGGTAACTACATGGGCCGAAGGGAAGACTAAAAGTGAGGTTGTTACTGCTTCGCACAAACTGCTTGGGCAGGCGTTCAACTGGCTCTCGCGGTTCCCAGTTATCTCCGATCGGTATCTCCAGGCGGCTGGCATGACTGGGCAGGTATTTGCGCCACCCACCATGGTTGCGCAGATGGACGGCGCGAAGAGCGCCGGCGAGTTTTGGCACGCGCTCGGCATTCCGCCACGCCCCTATTTCAATCTGTTGGTGACCATCACCATGGATCTCGATCAGCAGATCGAAGACTCAATCGTTACGACGATATATTCTAGCTACCAAGCGGGGCAATCAGCGACTGCTGATAAGCGAGTGGTGATTGGAGGGCGAGTGTTGGATGCGAACGGTGGCCCTATTGCGAATGCAAAACCTGTCGTTGACGCATGGGTGCGAGTTGATGAAACGGGTGAAACGCAGGTGACCAATGAGCTGGGACAGTTTGTGTGTAGGTCCCTTCAGCAAGGCAATCAATACCTGTTACGAGCCCGGGCGGTTGGGTTGGGGCAAGTGTCGATGCCCGTGGCAGATGTTCCTTCGCCAAGTGGCGAGTACGACATTGTGTTTCCGTAACCAGAGAAGAGGGAGGGAGGACGTATCATGGCAATTCAGGTCACCTATCCGGGTGTGTATATCGAGGAGTTTGCTCCAGGCGCCCCGATCGAAGGCGTCGGCACGTCGACCGCTGCGTTTCTTGGGCCATGGAAATACGGCGCGCCAAACGAGCCTAAAAAATTGTTTAGCTGGGACGATTTCAAGCGCGAGTTCGGCAATCCGTCCGGTTCGAGTGAGCCGCCGGCTGACGATGACTACTTGTGGTACGCCGTGCGCGGTTTCTTCGAAAATGGCGGGCGCATTTGCTACGTGACTCGGGTGAGCAATGCGGTGGCGGACAGTGCGTCGCTGGATGACGATGCGGCGAGCCAAGGTGGTACGCCAGCGCCGACAGCCCAGGCAACGATCGCGATGAGGGCTCGTATTGCCAAGGATTACAGGCCAAATCCGATCAAAGTCGCAATTTCGCACGTCAATGCAGTCCAGTCACAGCTTTTTAATCCCACTACAACACTTCAATCAAAGGCTGAGGTGGGTCATACGGTAATCGAAGTGCCGAGCGATGCGGAGGCTAGGAAGTTTCGCCCCAACGATCTTCTTGTATTCGGAACTGGATCGGAGATGCCGAGTGTGGTTGGAGTTAATGGGAACAAGATCAGGCTGTCTAGCCCATTGGGCGCTCAATATGCAGCGAATGTGAGCGTACGCCTCGCAGACCCGGATGGCGAGTCGACGGTCTTACGTTTCACAGACCATGCATCAATGACCGAACTTGCGGCTGGAAGCGTAATCAAGCTGGCTGAGACTACTGGTACGGGTCGGGCATCGGTGTATGCAACGGTCAAGAGAGTTGTGCCTGAAGTAGCGCAGTCTTTAAAGACATGGCAAGTGACATTGCAAACCAAGCTAGGTCTCGGTTTGCGCCTTTCACGAACCGTGACGTTGGAATCCCAAGAGTTTGACCTCAACATCAGCGGACCCACAAGTGGAGCCTACGAGAAGCTCTCGATGAATCCTGGCCATCCCAGGTACTTTGCCTCGGTGATTAACAACGATCCGAATGGCTTGGTATACGCCTTCCCAGTGGAACCGCCGAACACAACTGCAGTGCCATTTAATCGGCCTAAGGAAATAACGACGGCTAATGCGAAATCCCTCGTCGGTGGCAAATCTGAAGACCAATCGGCAATAGGCGCATCGGACTATGAAAACGCACTCCTCGCACTCACGCGGATTGACGACGTCAATATCGTTGCCGCACCAGGTGTCATTGCAGGTGGGGTACAGCAAGCCTTGATTACTCATTGCGAGTCGATGAAAGACCGTTTCGCCGTACTAGACTCACCTCGCGCTGCTGGAATTTCCGGACCAGGCAGCGTTGCAGAACACCGGCCGAGTGTGGATAGCGCCAGCGGGTATGCCGCGCTCTACTATCCCTGGCTTCGGGTTTCGCCCGCAGTCGGTAGCGTGCCGCTCCTGGTTCCTCCTTCCGGCCATGTGGCCGGACTCTATGCGCGAATCGACAACAATCGAGGCGTCCACAAGGCGCCCGCCGGGACCGAAGCCACGTTAAATGGCGTGTTGGGTGTGGAAAAGCTGCTCTCGGACACGGAGCAGGGCGATTTGAACATGACCTACGGCATCAATGTGGTGCGCGTGTTCCAGACTGGAGGTCGGGCCATCGTGTGGGGAGCGCGCACGACTGCAACCAACAAGAACTGGCAGTACGTCAACATTCGCCGTTTGTTCTTGTTCCTGGAGGAGTCGATTCAGGAAGGCATCCGCTGGGCCGTGTTTGAACCGAACAACCTCGAACTGTGGCAGAAACTGAAACGAACCATCTCCGCATTCTTGGCGCAACAATGGCGCGATGGCGCCCTGTTCGGCGAAACGGAGAAGGACGCATTTTATGTACGCGTCGATGAGGCGCTGAATCCGCCCGACCAGCGGGCGCTTGGCCGGCTCACCATTGAAATCGGGGTAAAGCCGTCTTACCCGGCCGAATTTATTGTTGTTCGCATCGGCATATGGCAAGGCGGCTCGGACGTCACTGAATAAGAGGAGATCACCATGGCAGACAGAAAAGATCCTTATCGTAACTTTAATTTCGTGGTCGAGATCGACGGTATCACGCAGGCCGGTTTTAGTGACTGTAGCGGTTTCGGGGCGAGTACTGACCCGATCGAGTATCGCGAGGGTGGGAAGAACACGACCACCCATAAATTGCCTGGCCAGACCAAGTACCCCAACATTGTCTTGAAATGGGGCCTTACCGATTCGCGTGATCTCTACAACTGGTACAACGACGTGATTAAGGGAAAGATTCGGCGCGCGCACGGCAGCATCGTTGCTTATGATGTGGACGGTGTGACCGAAAAAGTGCGCTGGAATTTCTTCAACGCCTGGCCCACGAAGTGGGACGGGCCAGACTTCAGCGCGAAGGGCAATGATGTCGCCATTGAGACGCTGGAGCTTGCACACGAAGGGATCGAAAGGGCGTAACCATGATCCAGACTGAATACGAATTTACCTTGCCGGTTGGGTATCAGGATGAAGAGGGCAATCTCCATCGCGACGGGGTCATGCGCCTGGCGACGGCGGCCGACGAGATTACGCCTTTACGTGATGGGCGGGTTCAGGCCAATCCGGCGTATTTGATCGTGATTCTGCTATCGCGCGTGGTCACGCGGCTGGGAAGCGTGGCGCATATCAATCCGAAGATGATCGAAAGTCTGTACGCCGCGGATCTGGCCTATCTGCAGAGCCGTTATAACGAGATGAACCAGGTGGACCAAGGGCACATCACGACAACCTGTCCGCAGTGCCGGCATGCCTTTGAAATGGAGCGGCCCACCTTGGGGGGGTTGTAGGCTACCCCCTCAATCAGCTGTATGAGGAGGTAGCCTACGTTGCCTACCACATTCACTGGACCCAGACCGAGATCATGAATATGGAGCACGGCGACCGTCGGCGGTGGGTGCGGGAAATTAGTACCATCAACGGACGAATGAACGAAGTATGAGAACGAGGAAGCCATACAGGGCGATCTTGAATCGAGCCCACGGCTATACGGCGCAGGCCGGCCGGTTGGGGGTGGCCCCTCGCACGCCGCGTAGCGCGCAGCGAGCATGGAATTTGGCGCAGGCCATTGCGGCACGGTATGCGGCGATTGAGCGGCGCTGGCCCGCGATGGCGTTAGTGTTCGAGCAGCCAGACCGCACCGGCCTGTCGGTCACGAACACGTACCACACCACCAATTCGTCCCTGTCCATGAATCCTCGTGTGCTATTGCGCCTGCTCGTCCCTCAGCGCGCGGGAAGGACGCACATGGGTGCAGACCGCACGCCGGCTCAACACTTTGGCGCAAACGTGGCACCCATGACAGTGGCGGCGCATTCAAGGCCACAACCGGATAGCCAAGAACAAGACGACGTGATCACACGTATCGTTCGGCGCGCAGTGCGCGAGGAGCATTCGTTGAAGGCCAATGACAGACAGGCCGGCAGGACCTCTGTGCCAGCGACACATGTTGAATTGGAGGAACCGGCTGCATCCAGGCGCTCACCGTCGTTGGCGCGAGTGTATCGACGCGCGGCTACAGCCAAAGGCGATATATCTGTGGTTGCGGCGACTGCCCGCGCCGAGCGGGGAACATCGAGCGTCGTGGCGGGGCGCGACAGTGCTGTGGCGGCGGCCGGGCAGCCGCCGGTCGATATCACGCGCATCACCGACGAGGTGCTCCAGGCGCTCGACCGGCGCATCGTGGCGCAGCGTGAGCGGATGGGGAGGAACTGACTATGGCGCTGGAAAAAGCCACGATTACGAATCTCACCCTCGGCGATAAAGTGACGGTGCTGTTCAACCCCGAGGAATACAGCCTCAACCGCGATATCAACTACGCGCAAATCGCGGTACCGGGCTTGAGCGGCCCCTTGCTGCAGTTTGTGCACGGCAACATGCAGACGCTCGAAATGGAGTTGTTCCTCGACACCTATGAAGAACATCGCGAAGGCAGTCGCACCGTGAACCAGGCGGGCGATGACGTACGGACACAAGTACGGCGCGTGACCGATCTGATGAATATTGATCCCACCATTCATGCGCCGCCGGTGCTGCTGTTCACCTGGGGAACGCTGTCCTTCACTTGCGTGCTGGCGCGCGCCAGCCAGCGCTACAACATGTTCAGGCCGGACGGGGTGCCGGTGCGAGCGCGCGTGCAGGTCACGTTCAACGAGTTTCGCAACGCCGACCTCGAAGCGAAGGAGGTCAAGCGCGAGACCGCGGACTACACCAAGACCTATACTGGTCCTGGTGGGCGAGACACTCAGCGCCATCGCCGGGCGCGAGTATGGCAACCCGAAACTGTGGCGGCCTATCGCGCTGGCGAACGACGTCGCGCGATCCGCATCGACTACCGCCGGGCATTCGACTGGTGATTCCGCGGCTGCCGTATCGCCACATGGAAACGGGCGAGGTTTATCAATGAGTATGCCGAACGCCGCCATGCGTTATGCCCCGGAATTTCAGGTCCGGATTAACGACAGAGTCGGTGCCGGCCGCATTGCGGGCTTCGATCACGAGTGCGAGTTATCAGACCGGGTTGGAAGGTGCAGATCGTGTGGAGCTGTCTATCGCGAATGAAAATCTTGCGCTGGCTCGATCATCCGCTGCTCAAACTGGATAACACACTGGCTCTGTCGATGGGGTATGCGCCGGACCCGCTGCGGCAGCAATTCGTCGGTGAGATCGTGGCGTTGTCGCCCACTTTTCCAGCCGGCGGCTCGCCGATGATGACGGTATCGGCACAAGACTTGCGCCATCGCATGCAGCGCGGGAATAAGGTGCGCTGGTTTGCGATTCCTATTGAGTGCCTGGGAAATTTCCCGATCCCGGATGTGGCTGTGGCCGGTATGGTCTCGGGTGAGAATTTGATGGAACCGATTGTGGACCCGATCGGTGCGGCCCTATCAGTGATCATCGGAGGGGCTGAGGCGGCTGCCACATTCGCATTTGGCAGTCCGGATGCGCAACAGAAAATGATACGGCGTCAAGGAGGAGAGAGCGACTACGATTTTCTGCGGCGCCTCTGTGCGGAAAATGGATGGGAGATGGTGATGGATCACCAGGGCCCGTTGGGTGGCAGGCGTTTGCACTTTTTGTCGTTGATCGATTCCTCGCTGACCCCACCGGTCACGCTCCGGTACGGCCAATCGTTGATCGATTTTACACCGCGCATCAGCAATGTCGGTCAGGTGGCGCAGGTGGCCGTCAGTTTCTGGGTGTCAGCGCTGGATTTGGAATTCACGGTGGCTGCTGGTTGGGATTGGGACCGCAGTGCGCTCACACTGGACATTATTCCCGGTTATGGCGCCCCGGAACTTGCCGTGGGGAAAGATGCAAACAAGAATCCGATCATGGTGCTGAACGAGCCGCTCAGTAGCAAAACCGCTCCACGCGTCCTGGTGAGCAAACTGCTGGCCAAGTTGAACAACCGTCTTACAGGCAGCGGTCGTTGTGTGGGTGACCCACGCATTCAAGCCTCCACAGTGGTGCGCCTGGAGGGTGTCGGTAAGCAATTTGGGGGTTTGTATCGGGTGACTTCTGCCACGCATTCGATCGATGGCGGTGGGTATCAAACCAGCTTCGAATTGCGCAAGGAGGTCTGGTTTGGTTCTATTCCATTGCTGGAACAAGGTGCCGTAACGATCGAGCCCTTCGGCCAACATATACGTATTGGAGCCTGAGAATGAGTAGTGAATTTATGAAATCACAAACCGGACTGAAAGACTCTGAGTCGGGAGATGAAAAGTCCGGCTTGATGGCCGGCAAGGTCATCCGCAATTGCGACCAAACCAAGATTGGCCGCGTGCAAGTCAGACTGGCTGCGCGTGGCGGCAAGGAAATATGGGCGAGAGTTGTGGCGCCTGACACCGGTGTGTATTTCGTGCCGCAAGTGAACGATGAAGTGTTGGTGGCATTTCACCAAGGCGACGGCAATGAAGCCTATGTCATGGGCCAGCTATGGAACG
The DNA here is from genome assembly GCA_963821465.1 of uncultured Nitrospiraceae bacterium. Lineage (GTDB taxonomy): Bacteria > Nitrospirota > Nitrospiria > Nitrospirales > Nitrospiraceae > Palsa-1315. Next base: position 106,696 of record CAWGDV010000007.1, read on the forward strand.
ATACCAAGCTGCCGCCCCGTCAGGGAGAAGGCGATCCTGTGACAAAAAGAGTGATACGTACTCCCAAAGAGCTCGAAATTTCTTTCGATGATACGGAACAGACCATCGTGATTAAAACCAAGTCGGGTCAGCATATCACGCTAAAAAATGGAAGTGTCGAGATCGGCGCTGATGATAAGGAGGCTGCGGTCATGACATTGGATACATCGGGGAATATCAATGTCAAGGCAACAACCAAGATCAGTTTCAGCGCACCAGAGATTGAGTTGAAGGCGCAAACTAAACTGACATTGAGTGGTGGCGCCAATGCCGAATTGAGTGCCGCTATGGTGAAGATCAACTAGTGATGAGGGGGATGAATTTCTTATGCCCCTAGCTGCGAGAGTCGGAGATATGACGGCCCATGGGACACCCTTGAGTCCAGGGCCTGGCAGCTCAAATGTTCTGATCGGTGGTATGCCGGCGTGGTGTGCATTGATAGACGTGCATGCCTGTCCAGTCAGTACGCCCAACCCGCACGCAACTGGTACGGTACTCATCGGCAGCCTCACCGTTCTTATCAATGGCCGTGGTGCTGCGCGGATGGGTGATGTGATAACCGAGGCGGGGCCGCCCAATTCTATCTCGGTGGGATGCGCAACAGTGCAGATTGGAGGCTGAAAGACCATGAATGTTGAATCGATTGATCCTGCCAAGGCTTTCCTCGGGGTTGGCTGGTCGTTCCCGGTGGCGCTCGATCCCGCGGCGCAAGATGTGGCGCGCGCTGAATATGAAGAGGACATCCGCCAGGCTATCCGCATCATTCTGGAAACCACCCCTGGCGAGCGCGTCATGCGCCCCGACTTCGGGTCTGGCTTGCTGGCCATGGTGTTCGAGCCGGTGAACTACACCACTCTCGCACTGGTGAAGCAACGCGTAGAGCAGGCGCTCGTGGTGTGGGAGCCGCGCATTGATGTGCGCGAAGTCAAAGTGACGGCCAACGGTCCAATTCGGAACCGCCTCGACATCGATATCGGGTACCAGGTGCGCGCCACCAATACGTTCTACAACCTCGTTTATCCCTTTTACCTGCAGGAGGGTCGCGAGTGAGCGCACTGGTTCCCGGCAGCTTGTCCGATCCACAGGCGATCATGCAGTCGCTACTGCGGCGTCTGCCTGGGTATACCCCGGAGTGGACGCTGGCACCCGGCACCAAGGGCTATGCGCTGCTCGAAGTGTTGGCGCGCTACAGGGAGCTCTTGGATATCGGTTCGCGCGGCCTGCCCGAGCGGAATCAGCTCGCGTTGCTCGATATGCTCGCCATTCACCTCTTGCCGGCCCAAGCTGCACGTGTGCCGTTGGTGTTCCAGTTGACCCCGGAATGTCCTGTGGATGTCACGGTCTCAGCCGACAGCCAGTTGGCCGCGCAACCTCCACCACCGGCGCCGTCACCGCTCGTGGCAGCAGCGTTGAGCGATCCCGCGCCAGTGCTGTTCTTCACCGAGCAAACCGTCACCCTTGCGCGCGCCACACTCACCTCGGTCTACAGTGTGGACCCGGGGAGCGACACCTATGCCGATCACTCCGCAACTCTCACCGATGGATGTACGGTGTTCGGCGATATGGCGCGCACCGAGCATGCGATCTATGTGGGCCATGATCGGCTGTTCAAACTGGGCGGGCACGAAATCACGCTGCTGTTGCAGTGCACGCTAGACGCCGCGCCGCAGAAACCGCTCGATATCCATTGGCAGTACTTGAGCGAAGTCGGCTGGATCACGTTGCAGCGGGCCGAGGAAGAAGACACCACCCGTGGCCTTACGCGCGATGGCCAGATCGCGCTGCGCCTGAACTGCGGGCCGGATGCGAAGCAGGAGACCTTCCACGGCCGCACCACCTATTGGGTGCGCGGCACGCTCAACACGCCGGTGATTCGCGGCGAGAACCTGCGCCACAACCCGCTCACCCTCAACGACCTCCGCATCCGCGTGCAATTTAAGAAAACGGATTTGTTGCCGGAGGCTGCGTTCGCCGATAGCATCCGTCTGGACGTCACCAAGGATTTTTATCCCTTCGGACAGCAGCCGGGAACCTTTAATACTTTTTATATTGCCAGCGCCGAGGCATTTCAGCGTGGTGGGGCGCGGGTGCATATTGACGTCGAGTTGTCGGTGAAGGGGGAGTCGAATTCGGGCAACTCGACGGCAATGATGTGGGAGTTTTACGGGGGGGGGAGGTGGCAGAAACTGGGTATCGAGCCCTCGGCTTACAATTTTGATATCGACGTACCAAAGCCACAACGCATTTCGTTTAATTGTCCCGCTGACTGGCAGGAGCACGAGGTCAACGGCGCGAAGAATCGTTGGCTTCGCGTACGGATAACGAGCGGTAGTTTCAGTGACAAAAAGCTCCCGGTTGTATCCAAGCTCACGCTTTCCTACACCTATATCACCGACCCAGAAATGCTGGATCACTGCTTGAGCCGCAACGAATTCGTATTCGAAGACCACACCGAGGATGTACGCTGGCCGGATCGGAGTTTCGATCCCTTCTGGCCGCTGTCTGATCAGCAACCGGCCTTGCATTTCGGTTTCGACCAGCGCTTGCCGGCTGGATTAGTGAGTCTGTGCGTCCAGGTGCCGGGTGCAGAGGAGTTAGCGCCGGGCACTTCGTCGGCATTCACCTGGGAATACCTCTCACGCAGCGGCTGGCTGCAGCTTGGCGTGCGCGACGAGACCAATGGCCTGCGGCAGAGCGGGATGGTGCAATTCATCGGTCCGTCCGATGCCATCGCGGCGCTGGGGCTTGGCGGGAATGCCTATCGCATTCGCGCACGGCTAAAGGACGGGGTTGAGCCTAGGGAACTGCCTCTCAGTGGCCTGTGGGTGAATAGCGTCTGGGCCAGTCACCGCGTGCGGATCGAGCAGGGGCAGCTCGGCACGGCAGATGGGACGCCCCGGCAGGCATTGCGCTTCGTGCGTAGCCCGGTGCTGGCTGGTGAGACTGTTGAGATTCGTGAATGGGCCGGCAACGGCGAAGGCTGGCAACTTATTGCGCGTCAGGTTCCGGAGGCAGACCTGCGGTATGAACGAGATCCGCTCAGCAAGCAGATCACCGCCGCCTGGGTTCGCTGGCGCGAACGTCCACATCTCTACGATGCGCAGCCGGGCGACCGCGTATTTGTGTTGGAGCGTGCCACCGGGTTGATTCGTTTTGGCAATGGTACGCAAGGCATGATTCCGCCCGCAGGCAGCCGGATCGTCGCCACCTATCTATCCGGTGGTGGGCGCGCCGGCAATGTGCCGCGCGACACGGTCACGCAATTGCGCAGCGCCGTACCGTTCGTGGCGCGCGTCACTAATCCGGTCGCGGCGGCGGGTGGCGCCGATGGCGAATCGCTCGCGGCAATTCGCGACCGGGGCCCGCAGCGCTTGCGCCACCGTGATCGCGCGATCACGGTCTCGGATATTGAATGGATCGCACGCGACGCTTCGCCCGAGGTGGCGCGCGCTCGTTGCCTGGCCATCACCGGTCCTGCCGGACATGCGCAACGCGGGTGGATCACGGTGATCTTGGTGCCGCGCAGCAGCGAGGACCGGCCCTGGCCCACGGCGGAACTGCAGCGGCGGGTAGCGGAGTCCCTGCGCGCCAGGGTGCCAGCGAGCGTCGCGCGGCGCGTACTGGTGGTGGAGCCCCGCTATGTTGCGCTCAACGTGGCGGCTGAAATTGTGCCGAAAGATCCCAATGATGCGGCGAGGGTAGAAGCGCAGTTGCGCGAAAACCTGAACCGCTTTTTACATCCGCTGACCGGCGGCTCTAGTCGGAATGGCTGGGGGTTCGGCGAAGACGTACATCTGTCCAACATCGCCTCCGTGATCGAGTCCACAGACGGGGTGGACTACGCGCGCGATATTCATTTGTCTGTCGATGGCGGTGAGCGCTGCCAGTCGGTGGCGGTGCCGAGAGATGCGCTGCTCTGTGCCGGCGCGCATGAACTCAAACTCGCCGTGGGGGTGCGCTGATGCCGCTGCCATTACCCACGCTCGACCGGCTGACTTACGACGAACTGGTATCAGAAGCCCGCCGCAGTCTGCCTGCGCTTGCGCCGGGCTGGACGGACTACAACGCCCATGACCCAGGCATCACACTCATCGAGTTGTTCGCCTGGCTTGTCGAGGGAGCATCCTATCGCCTCGACAATATTCCGGACGAATCTTATCGGGCCTTTTTGCGTCTGGCCGGTGTGGTGCCGCGCCCGGCTCAGGTGGCGGAGAGCCTGCTGGTGTTTCAGCCGACGGCTGCCGCTCAGTCGATGTCGAACGGGATACTGGTGCGGTCTCAGGATGGAAATGTCACGTTTCAGACTATGTCAGCACTCTTTGTCACCGGCGCCCAGTTGCAGATGGTGGTGAACGGCGCGGGCGGCAATATTGAAGATGTGAGTTTACGAAATGTCCCCACCGGGGCGATGTTTTTACCGTTCGGCCTGAAGCCACAGCCGGGCGACGCGCTGTATCTGGGTTTCGACCATCCGCTCGCGCCTGCGGATAGCATCCTGAGTCTGGGCCTGTGGACCGGCAATGCCTTGAAGGATCAGACCACACGGACGGCGCTTGCAGCCGAGCAGAAGTCGGTCGAGGATCAAGCAAAACGCTTGTGCCCTGATGGCTTACCGCCAAACCAGCCGGACTGGCGTCAGCACTACGGTGCACGCACCGTCTGGGAATACTATGCGGACACGAAACAATGGCAACCGTTGCAAGAGGTGGTGGACGAGACGCGCGCCCTTACCCTGACAGGCACCATGCGGTTCAAGGCCCCAGCGCCAGATAGGCACGCACCTGGCGGGGTCGTGCTGCCAGGCTCTGTCGGCCATTATTTCATTCGCTGTCGGCTGGAACGTGGCACCTACGACTGCCCACCGCGCCTAGCCTATGTCGCAGTGAATGCCGTTGTGGCGCGGCACGCCGTCGATATGCCGCCGCAAACATTCCGCAGCACCGGTCGCGCCGGTCAGAGGTTCGATCTCACTCAAAAGCCGGTCGTCTCCGATCTTCCAGATAGTCTTACGCTCACGGTCAAGTTGAACGGCGTCGCGGATGGCGAATGGCACGCCGCGCTTGCCTGGGATGGGGTGGGCCCCCATGACCGCACCTGCATAGTGCTTCCGGATGAGGGAGCCCTGGTGTTCGGCGACGGACGCATTGGACGCGTGCCGCCTGTTGGGGCAGAGATCAGCATGGCAGGTCAGACGGGTGGTGGAGCCGGCGGGAATGTGGCAGCTGGAGAGTTGGAGCAGGTTGCATCCAGTCAGCCACCGGTAAAAGTGAAGCAGCCGTTTAGGGCCAGCGGGGGCACAGAAGCCGAGACGCTCAATGAAGCCAAGGCGCGCGCAGTTCGCGACTTCGCCACATCCACGCGAGCTGTGACCGTGCAGGATTTCGAGTCACTGGCGCTTGCCACGCCTGGCGTGCCGCTTGTGCGGGCGCACGCAATTTCCGATTACCACCCGGCCATGCATTGCATCCCCGTGAGTGGCAGCACCACCGTGGTGGTCCTGCCGCCTTGTCCAGAGGAGCGGCCCGAACCCACCGAGGCATTGCTCAAGACTGTGCAGCGGTATCTGGAACGTCGCCGCGTGCTCACCAGTGAGATCCATGTCGTTGGTCCGACGTACACCACCGTGGCAGTCAGCGCGCGCTTGCGCGCGCGCCCGGAGGTGGATCGCCCTACGCTGATACGCGAAGCACGGCGCGCGCTTGAACAATGGTTTCACCCATTGAAAGGCGGACCGGAGGGGCGAGGGTGGCCGATCGGCCGCGCGGTCTATCGGGCCGAGCTGCTGGCCTTGCTGAACGATTTAAACGGGGTGTTGTACGTGGAAGACATGACGTGGTCTGTTGACGGCCAACCGGCGAGTCGCTGCGGCAACATCACAATCTGTCCTCACGGTCTAGTAGCCTCCGGCGTACACGAGATGACGGTGAACGAAGGGAGCGGGTGCCATGAATGAGAAACCCCTGGAACGGCTGAACTATTACAACGGGCAACGGCTGGAGGCCTCGGACTTCAAGACAGAGCAGGACTACCACATCCGTACGAAGCGCTGGCTCAATAAATCGCTCTACTCGGCCGGCATTGCACGAGGGCTGGAGGTGCGAGCAGTGCCTGGAGCTCCGAGCGTCGTCGTCAGCCCCGGCCTCGCGCTCGATAGCGATGGACGCGAGATCATTCTGCTGGAAGAGACCCCTGTAGAAGTTATCAGCTATGCCGGCACTGACGAGAGCACGGTCGTCGGTAATTACCTGGTCATCGAGTATGCGGAAGAGACCATCGCCTATGAGCAAGGCGGCTGTGCCGTGCGAGCTGAGGGAATGAGCGCGAACAAATCGACCACGAATTGGGGTGGCCCATCACGCATCCAGGCACAGGTGAAGTTTTCCTGGGCGCCGTTCGTTCCGCACCCAGGCAGTAATCAGATTGTGCTGGCGCGAGTGGAGTTGAACGCACGGGCTGTCGATGAGAGTGCACCAGATCGATGCGGGCGCAAGGCGTTACATCGGCGCCGCGTCATCCGCGGCAACGGTGCGGCAGTATGCGTTGGAAGGGGAGAGGGAAGTGGCATTCCTTCCCAAGGGATCGTTCCCGCCACCAAAACCAGGCGAAACAGATAATCGGGAGGATGTGGAGGTAATCGGGAAGGTCCATTTCCATATACGCGGGAGGCAGCCGAATTCAGTAACGCTCTATTTGAAGGCGGGAAATTTCTCACCCCTGCATTATACAGAACTCGGCATCCATACACATAATTCCAATGTAGATTTAGAGGACAACGCCCAGACAGGGCCCGCTACCGCAATCGATGAACACCATCACAGTGGGACTGCGCTGACTGCGCTCAACAGCACACATGGACACAGCGTATTTGGGTTTGTCTCCAATTCGTCCTATCACGGAACAATTCCACCATCGAGTCTCGATGACCTATTCAATGCTGCAAAGACGGCGCTGCTTGCATATCCAGATGGGCCTTTGGCACTTTCGTTCCCGGGTTCAAATAATCCGACATTTGATCAAAATACATCGCCGATGATGCTTCGAATGGTTACGACAGTCGGCACCAGTGGTCCTGGCGGGCAGACTGTGCCTCACATCGCAGACATGCATGAAAGAGTTGGGATGGAAGTGCGAGATGATACTGGACATAGCCACAATATTACCGGTGATACCGGAGGGGTGCTCTCATCGCTTTCTGCAAATGGCCGTCATAGACATTCGTTTAGCACGAGCATTAATGAATATGGTGTGAAAAGTTCTGCACGCTCCGGTGAAGCTTTGACGTTTGTTACCAATCTACAGATCGCGATTGACGGAATGGACAGAACCATTGCAATCCGCGATCAAATCGTTGATAGCGTCGCGAGCGATCAAAAGCCTGCGTGGCGATTGGGTCTAGGAAGCGGCGATAACAGTCATCCATTGGCCAATGAAGCAATTGATGCCGTCCCTATTAGATTGGATTTTCTTCCTGGTGTAACTTTCCCTGAAGGTCAACACATCATCGAATTTTCTGTGGGGTTGAGACCAGATGGCGAATCCAACGGCGGCAAGATCCTCTACAACCTCTATGTCGAGTAGGCCATGAACGAATTTCCGACTCACTATAGAGTGTTGCGCGATCAACGTCAGTGGGATGAGGCGGTATCGCATCCAGGTCTCACTGCGCGCGTGGATGGAACGCTACACTTGCAGGGGTTGCCGGGTGTGAGTGCTGGCGGTGCGATTCAGCTACCGGCGCCCTACGCTGAGTCCTTTATCGGGTATCGCCTGCGGACACGGGCAGACCACCTATATCGCTGTGACCTCCGCGGACGGCCAGATTCAGATCTCCACCTCTGGTTGCGCTGATGATGAAGTGATCATCGGTCCCGTTGATGGCGGGCCGCAGGACCGCTTCAAGTTTCCGCGTGGCCTGCTAGTGGTGGAAAATCAGTTGCTGGTGGCGGACAGCGGTAACGGAAGGGTGGTCGTTCTAGAGCTGGCGTCCTTGCGCAAGCGTGGCGAATGGACAAGCGGCTTGCAGAATCCGGTAGGTCTTGCCGTAGACAGCCTCGGACGCATGTATGTGTTGGATGCCGGCAACAACGAGGTGCGTCGCTTCAGCGTGCAGGGTGAACTCGACTTGGGCTTCAAAATAAGCCCCGCCGCTCCAATGTCTATCGCCGTCGATGCACAGAACAAGCTGCATGTGACCGACGCGGACACTATCTTGCGATTCGACAACAACGGCACCGCGCTCGGTGGACTCACATTACCGAATGCCGCATTCAAGCCGCGTACGTTGGCTGCGCGCGGCGCGCGACTGTACGTGGCCGATGCCGAGTCTGGATATATCTGGGTATACGATACGCTGACCCAATCCTGGTTGGGCCCGGTGCAAGCATATCGTGGCCCGGTTGCGGCGATGGCGATCGATGACACTGGTGCTTTGTGCGTCAGGCCTGGATTGGACGATACCGATAGGGTGTACCGCCTCGAAGCCGATGTCGCGCGGGTTGAGTCCGGTACTTTCCAGACGAAGAAGATGGATGCCGGTGAAGGCGATGTATGGGACCGCGTCTGGATCGAGGCCGAAACTCCGGCGGAGACGTCGGTGTTGCTGGAGGTTGCGGCGAGCCATGACGGCGGCACAACTCCGGGGGACTCGGATTGGAAGTCGGCGCCGTCGTTGGATGTATTGTTGCGTACGCTCGTTGGTGGAGGTGGTCGCTTCCTGTGGTTGCGCATAACGGTGAAAAGTCACGACGGCCGCTCGACCCCGTTGCTTCTGCAAGTGCAGACGTCCACGGCGCAGCCGAGTTACATGGACTATCTGCCGGCGATTTATCGGCGTGACGATGCGGCCACGGGAATTCTGGAGCGCTGGTTGGCGCTGTTTCGATCAGAGTTGGGCGATTGGGATCGTGTGCTGGAGGAGCTGCCGGGTCAGTTCGATGCGCGCACGGTCGCCGAAGCCGACCTTGGCAAGCTAGCAGCTTGGCTCGCGCTGGAGCTGCCGGCGCGCATGGCTGTGCCCGAGCAGCGGCAATTGTTGGATGATGCCCAGGCTCTGTACCGGCAGCGCGGGACCCCGGCTGGTTTGCGTGAAATGGTGCGCCGCTCTCTGGGCGTCACGATCCATCTTTTCGAGGCGTTTCGTGAACGGCGTGTGTGGCAGTTGGGTGAAGGTCTGGGTTTGGGCCTTGATACAGCGCTCGCCGCCGGCACGCCCGATGGCGTGATCGTGCCCGGATTCACCTATGCCGATCGTAGGCTTGCCGGTCTGCGTGGGGATTATTACGAAGGGACGAAGTTCGAGATCCTGCGCTATACGCGCCCTGACCAGACCATCAATTTCAATTGGGCAGATCAGTCGCCGTTGGCCAATGTGCCGTCACAGAACAAGTTTCCAGCGAATAACTTTTCGGTTCGTTGGAGTGGTCAGGTGCGGCCGCGTTACGCAGAGACCTATACGTTCCGTACTCGCTCGGATGATGGCGTACGGCTGTGGGTGGGTGGCAAGAAAATCATCGAGAACTGGACAGATCATGCGGTTACCACGGATGCAGGCCAGATCAAGCTGGAGCCGGGGCGTTGGTATCCGATCGTGCTGGAGTTCTATGAGAAGGGCGGACTCGCTCAGATCGAGTTGTATTGGTCGAGCGCGAGTCAGCGCCAGGAGATCGTACCAGAAGAATGTCTCTATTCGGTGCTGGACGAAACGGCAGATTTTGCGCCGGAACTGAATGACGGTTGTGGGTTACTGGAAGTTGGCCATACGGTCGTGGGTGAAGGCCGCCCTCTGGCTGCTGAAGATTTCGGCGCGCCGCTCTCGGACGACTATGCGCATTTATTCACGGTGATGGTTCATGCGGCGCAAGTACCGCTTGCCGCTCAGCGCCAGGCACTGCGCGACCTTATTGAAGCCGAAAAGCCAGCGAACACCGATTTCCAGCTCTGTCTTATCGAGCCACGCCTGCGTGTGGGTGTGCAGGCGCGGGTGGGCATCGACAGTATCGTCGCCGGTTCTGGGCCTGCGATGCGACTGGGGACCAATGTGCTTGGGCATGAATCCTATCTGGGAGACGAAGGTGTGCTTTCGCCAACAAGAACATTGGAAGTCGCGCACGACTGAGTTGCGCGGTCGCGGTTGAGAGGAGAACGGTCATGTCCGATTGCAATGAGCATCAGAAGACAGGAATGCTGGGAACACCGGAACGCAATCGCTACTTCTACGGCAAGTTGCTGGATGAGGCATCTCTGCGCATGGAGCAGAGCTACTTCAATCAGAAGCGCTGGATGATGAACCGCCTCGGGCTGGGCAGCGGGGTGGTGTGCGGGCTGCACGTCGATGTGCAGGGTGATTGCGTCTGCATTGCCCCCGGGGTGGCGATCGATACGATGGGGCACGAGATCGTGGTCCCGGGGGCGGTACCGATTGATCCGAGGAAGGTTACCGACGACAGAGGGGTGCCGACGGGCGAAGAAATCAACAATGGCGAGAAGGGGTATGTGTGCCTCGCCTACCATGAATGCCTTGCGGAGCCAGTGCCGGTCTTGGTCACGGATTGCGACAGCACCAACCACCAGACCCCTTCCGTCATCGGGAATCGTTTCGTGTGATCGTCAAGAAGGGGCTCGCTCCAACACTTCCAGAGGTGCCGGACAAGAACCTATGCGACGCCCTCAGCGAGAAGGATCCGGAAGCAAAGCGGAGAAAGATATGCGAAGTCTTGTCGTCCAGAACATGCTCCGCTGATGACACCTGCGCATGTGTTGTGCTCGCCAGTATTACAAGGGAGGGCGACAAGATCAGCGTTACCCAATGTGATGCGAGGCCGGTGGTGTACAGCAATCCAGAATTATTCGAGATGCTGATATGCCTTTCGGAGAGAGGAGGTGGGGGATCTCAAGGTTCAGTGGGACCGGCGGGGCCTGCGGGCTTGGGGATCGATCTTGTGGAACGAGAAGATCGATTGTGCACCGAGCCCCCGACTGTACGCCTTGAAGGGACGTCTCCCACGCGGACGTTACACCTTGGGATTCCGCCTGGTTGTGACGGTGCGCAAGGCCCTCAAGGCCCTGGTATTAGCAAAGTTATCGTGAATCCACTACCGTGCGAGAAACCCCCGACAGCGGAGCTTGCCCCTGACTCGCAGCAACCGCCGCATCAGATCTTAACGCTTGGAATTCCAGGGAATTGCGATCGGTCGTTGACGAAAATCACTGAAATCAACTGGCCGCACGATGGGCAGAAGACGTGGCAGAAATTTTTGAAGGATGGTCTCAAAATTGACTTCTCAGATACTGTGCGCGTCAAACCGAATCATGACGAAGGCTGGTTCCTCATTTCGATTGAGCTGAGCGGCAGTGCCAGAAGTGCACCATCAAACACCAATCCATTGTTGGCCTTGTTGTCCCTGTTGCTTACCTTGGTTTGGCCAAAAGGAACAACATTTGTCTATCGTGCAGAAATCAAGCGTGGCAGCATCGCCGGCTTACCACCGGCCGTGGGCGCAAGCGGCCGCTATGCCCACTGGGTCCCTTCCTTGGCGGATATGAATGGTCTACAGGCGCTAATCCAATATGCCAAATTGTTACTTGGGATTGACGGCCTTGGGGTATTGGTGCGCGTTGTCGCCAAATGCGATTTCCTCATCGACAAGAATGGCAAGTGCATAGATGGCAATCACCTTCGCGGGTCGGTACGCTCAGGTCCTGTGACAGGAGACGAGTCCGGTGACGGTGTGAGCGGCGGCGAATTTGAAAGTTGGTTTCAGCTGGTTGACGATCTACGGAACCCAGACGTTTCGCCGGCTGGATTGTCGGCTCGCTTGCTTTCAGGGAGACCCACGAAACGAGAGAAGGATGCTCTGGAGAAACTCTTTCCTGGCATCGAAGGATTGGCGTCGTTCTTCAATAAAGGAGATTAGGTATGGGCTCAAGGGATTGTTTGCTGACCGACACAAAATCCAGGCAAGGGGAACGCACGCGGTATTTCTCGCGCCAACTCATCACTGCCGACGATTTAACTCAGGATCAGATATACCACCGTGAAAAACGACGCCTGCATAATCGCCTGCTGCACGGATGGGGAATCGTCTGTGGGCTTGAAGTCAAGGTGAATCCAATATCGGGTGCATCGTTGAATGTGACGATCTGCCCCGGCTATGCCTTGAGTCCACAGGGCGACGAAATCTATGTGCCTGCGGATGTTCAGTTCGACCTCGGTCAGTGTATCGCAGGTCAGGACGCGCCTTGCCATAGCCCATGCGCTCCCGTTATTTCTGGGGCGGTTGATCCAGCGAAGGATTTTTATGTCGCCATCAAGTACGCTGAGTGCCTGTCGCATCCGGTACGTGTTTCGCCGGTTGGATGTGGCTGCGATGATACGGCCTGCGAGTATTCGCGAATCCGCGATGGCTTTGAGGTAACGTGTTTGGACAGCCTTCCTGACTCACATGGTGAGGCCTTTCAGATATCGAATGCGTTGTGCAGCATCGTCAACGCGACTAAAGTCGTCACGTGCCCGATGTGCCCTAAAAGCCCATGGGTTGTGCTTGCACAAGTCCATGTGAAGGGGGCGGCGATTGAGACACTTTCTGTTGACCCTCGGCATGTGCTCCTCACTACGGCCATGATGCAAGCACATTTGTCTGCAAAATGTGTTGAGGAGCAATAACTCCCTGCTCATCCGAGAACGCATCCTGTCTGCATAGTGGCAAACAAAGAGGTCGGAAGCCGCTCTTGTCCAAAATAACATCTCCGAGAAGAAGATCTTGGACAGCATCTGACCGGAACAGCTAGTCCCTATGCGATAGGGAAAGACTTCACATGTCTTCAGAATCCCCGGAGGGTTTTGGACAGCATCCACACAGCTGGGAGACCTTGAATCACGATCTGTACACGTCACCTCAGATTGCAACGGGTTAGAGGCGAGACGACGCGGGTTTAGTCCTGTATTGGACAGCAGTGGGTCTGACCCTTTTGTTTGGGCGCTCAGACTCGGTTAACGGCTGGAGTAGTGATGGCTCGCTGCAACAGAATCACAGCCGAAGAAGTCGGGCAATCACCGAATTTCCCGCGAGGGCGAGTGGCCGTGGTTCTCATCCATGGCATCGGCGATCAGCAGCCGATGAGTACCCTCCGCGGCTTCATCCAAGGACTCTATCCTCCCACGGATGGTGAGAAACCTCATGTGTTCAGTAAGCCGGATCACATTTCCGATGTGCTGGATTTGCGGCGCATGGCTACTGGTGCGGACGTGACAGGGAATCCGACCGACTTCTATGGATTGTATTGGGCTCACCTAATGCAGGGATCCACCCTGGCACATGTGGGCGATTGGTTCTTTATGCTTCTTATGCGTCTGCCAACCGAGGTTCCGATGAGGCTCCTTCCAATCTGGTTGTTTAGCTGGGTTATTGTCATCGGGGCCAGTGTTGGTGTTCTCTACCATGCCATCACTGGACGTGTGCAAGAAACGTTGTTTGCCGCCGGTATGGTTGGGTTGGTTCTCTATGCGGCGCGCCGCGTGTTTCGGAACACCAATGGGGTCACATCTTGTAATATGATATTCTCGTTGTAGGCTTGTGTTGAGTCACGTGAGGGGCCAGCATGACATGAGTCGTGACTTGCTGAGCCTCGTAGGCGAGAACCCTAGGTCAGGGTCTGAGGGTCAGGCATGAGCAAGTATTGACTTATTTGAGCATTCAACTCTCTGGCGGGAAAAATCACATGATGCGGGCAGAGTCGCTTTAAGGAGGGATCGATCAAAGCGATCCTGATTCCCTAACTCGATTTCTGACCATAATTTCTAAGCTCATGGTTTTTGGTCAAACCCGGCTTGAGTAAAGTGTTTGTCGAAGGAAAGGGCCGTCTTGACCTTCAATCGTTTCATCACTGCAAATGAGGTGCAGTCGGTGAAAGAAAACTTTTTGTCAGCGTAACGTTCAAACCAGTCCCATCCCGCGTCAAAGTCAGACTCGCTCAGATGGAGAAGCGTCACTAAAGGACTTGTTCGGAGTCTCTGAGCAACTGAAACAGCTCGTGCATGGCCCAGATGTTTGCGAATCAGCGTGACTGTTTCATCGAAGATATAGGAAGTCGTAATTAAAGGGATGGGGTCCGAGCGAAAATCGCTCCAGAAGGTCTTTGCCTTCTGGTGATGTTGGTCATCTGTATCTTCCAAAGCGAGGACAAATCCGGTATCCAGGAACAGCGCCATTACGCACGTTTTCCATACAGATAGTCATCGTGATTTGTCGAGAGATCCCCTAACCCACTGTGGCCCGGATGGTTGCCTAAATCAAATATCGGGTCGTCGGAAATGACTGTCGGCTGGACGACTATTTGTCCATGTCTTTTTACGAATCTCAACTTCTTTGACGCCTTTCAATAATCGCTTGGGGATCCATACACCATTCTCTTGGACGACGGCTTTCATTGCAGAACTCCCTCAGTGCGGAGGTAATGGGCATATATCATCATATTAGTAGGGGAATAGGAGAATGGCAATGGAATTTTCTACATTTGTAGATAGCACATCGTCCGTCCGGTTTTTGTAGCACACGATCTGTTCGGTTTAGGTGGTCCCTGTTGGATGTCATTGATCCTGCATTACGGGAGGGGTCGCATAAAAGACAAAAGGTGTCACATCTTGCAATATGACGTTTGCATCGGTACGAGGGGCAAGCCTGAGCCACTGTCTTAAAAATCAAGCCGGCTGACTCGCCTCCACCTGCCACGGCGTTCCACTCTTCAGCATCGCATTGAGAACGGTGAGTAGCTTGCGCATGCAGGCCGTCAACGCCAATTTCTTCGCCTTCCCCGCCTGAAAGAGACGCCTGATAGAACGCCCGGATCGCGGGGTTCCTTCGCGTGGCCACCGGAGCCGCAATGTGAGTGCCGCCCGCACATGGCCGCGCCCAGCACAAATTACGCGTCGGCCCTTGAGCGTGCGCTGTCGCGTGGGAATGGGGCAACGACCGCGAAGGCCGCCACTTCTTTGCGCGTCAAGGTTCCCAGCTCCGGTAAATTGGAGAAGAGCGTTGTGGTGATGACCGGGCGCACGCCCCGCACCCTGCAATCAGCTTAAGCTGTTTCGCCGCATGGCCACCGCTACGACACATTGGTACGCAACTCCGTGTCCTTGCTCAACCTCATGTGCACCCACATCTGGCTGGTGTCATTGTTTGCAGAAAGAAAATTTAGCGATCGAGGCGCTGAGAAAGACACTAAATCTAGGAAAACAGAATCACGTAGGAAAGTTGAGCAGATTTCGACCGCTTCTAACTTGAGGTAACGCTGCGGCTGACAGCATCACCCTAGGAGCCTACCCGAGTAATCAAAGACGAAAATTTTCGACGCACACAATTGGCTCAGGATTAATGACCTCCCCGTCAGTTAGGGGTAAAGAGACTCACCAAGACACGGATTTTCGGATTACTCGGCCAGGCTCCTAGCGCAAGGGCCGCAGTGTCCGCTTTGCGGCTGGGTTTTGAGTGGGTGGTGAGTGACGGCAATGAGTTGATACCTGACACTGACTGCCTGGTCGAGTCTAAACTGCTACACCTCAACCGTACTTTCTATTCAGTTGCTCCCCAAACCCCAGGGTCATTCCTAGAAGTGAGAGTTTGCGCTTCAGGTTTGTCTGGTTCGGTAGAGGAAAGAGCGAGGGGCGCCGACACCAACACGATGCTCTACCTTTTCAACAGGAATGAGTTCGCCGAAAGGCGATCCATCACGCCTTGTATAAGTTCGAGATGTGTGAGCGAATGCCGCAATGCTCCACTCACCTGCTGCTACAAATGCCTTGTGACGTCCATGCGTTGGTGCAGGACACCCACGATCCGAATACCGTTGTCCGTGGGCATGTAAAATACCACGGGGGACTGATACCCAAGCCGCCGCAATCCCGGTGCGAGTTCATCGGCCTTGCGCCCATGCGTCGGCTGTTCCGCAAGCATCTCGAACCGCTCGTGCAAGCCCAGCAAACCGTAATCCTTTCCAGCCCACCAAATATGTATTGGACAACATATGCATTTCATGACATAATGAAATGGTGAAGAAGTGGGACGTTGAGATAGGCGACGAATTTGAGCCGGAGTTCGATGCACTGCCCGAGGACGTGCAAGACGAAATTCTGGCCCATGCGCGCCTGCTCCAGGAATACGGTCCCCAGTTAGGCCGTCCCCGTGTGGATACGCTCAACGGGTCGCGCCACGCAAATATGAAAGAACTGCGCTTTCACGCCGCCGATGGCGTCTGGCGGGTCGCTTTCGCCTTTGATCCCCGCCGGCACGCAATCCTGCTGGTCGCCGGGGATAAATCAGGTGGCAGTGAAAAACGCTTCTACGATGAGCTGATTCGCAAGGCCGACAAACGCTTTGACGCCCATCTCGCAAATTTGAAAAAGGAAAGGAAATAGCTATGGCTACCAATGTACGCGACACCATGAAGGGCTTGAGTCCCGCTCGGCGCAAGAAGATCGAGGCGCGCACCGCTACGCTGATCGCCGAGGAAATGTCCCTGCGGGATCTGCGGCAGGCCTTAACCCTCACACAGGAACGTATAGCCGAAAGCCTTGGCATTGGCCAGGATGGCGTTTCGCGCCTCGAAAAACGCAGCGATTTGCTGCTGTCCACGCTGCGAACCTACGTCGAAGCCATGGGCGGTCAGCTCTCACTGATCGCCGAATTCCCAGACCGCGAGCCTGTCACGCTCTCCGGCCTGTCCACCATGGAAACGGATCTCCATCCTCCCACGCGCCCACGCCGTCGCAAGCGCACACGGGAACACACGGCCCGATCATAACGGTCGCCTGTCCTCGGTTCCAACCTGGCCCTCACCCTCCGATGTGTGTGTTTTGGTCACGCCATTCGATGAAGCCGACCGGCTCTCACCTGCGCGGCATAGCGTTCTCGCCAGAGGCAGGAAAAGGGGACAGGTACTGTTCCAGAGTCAAGAGTCGATTCAAACGGTCGGAAGTTTCTTTTTGACAGTGGCTGAGTGTGCAACGGGGCCGCGCCCCTTCGGCGGGACGGCAGCGTACACCGGGCGGCGAGGCGATTCGGGTTGGAGTTCTCACGGTTCGGCCTCGCGGGCGGCCAAGAGGATCATAGGAGAAGATTCCTTCCCCCATTGTCAGATTCGAGATCTGGTCTTGAATGGATTGGTGATGCGCATGCCGTTGATGACTCTTCCGTCGTGCATGTCTTCTGAATATAACTCACGGACATTTGCGGTGAGAGCGGCTTCGACGATCAAGCTATCCCAAAAAGACAACTTGTCGGTCTGATGGCGAACGATGCCGGAAAGAATGAGTGGAACATCCACTTGAATCACGGGCCACACTGAAAAATCCTGGACGGCCTTGAGTGCGTGTTCTGGGAATAGAGGGTGGGCGAGCTTTCGGGTCACGACGGAATAAAACTCTTGAAGCACTTGCGTGCTGATGATCAGGCGGCCTTGTGAAGCGTGTGAAGCGATGAGCTCGTGCACGTATCGTTGTTTGTCTGGAGCATCCCGGTCGAACAAGTACACGAGAATGTTGCTGTCCAGAAAGAATGTCTCGTTCACCGCTGATATAAGTCTTCCCGCGTCCATCGGCGAGAGCCGCGTCGCGCGGTGGATTGCTTGGAAAGGCGCAACAAATCTTTCACGGCAGCCTCTCGTTTTTCTACGACTCCGACATAGTCGGTCAGGTAGTCTCGTACGACAGCGTTGACGGAGGTTCCTTCGTGGATCGCACGAATCCGTGCTTGTTTTAACAGCTCGTCATCAATTGCAATGGTGAGATTTGCCATGGCTTGCTTCTCCCGTGTAACATGAGATCAGTGTAGCACAGGGTATGGTGGGTTGCAACGGCATGTCGGTCTCGCGGGATGCTGAAACAGTCTGCCGGCAGGCTGTTGACAAAGCCCGCCAGCGGCGTTCTCGCGGCGCTCAGAGGCTCAACGTACGGAAGAAGTTCCTCGGAGATCGGAAGTACTGGAGGGATTTTTCCGTTCGCCAAGATCCATGGTAGGAGCGAACGGCCCACACGAAGTGCGGTCTGTACCTCTTCGCCTCTTCGCTTGCTGCGGCCTTGCTGGACGGTCTTTTTGAACATCCTGTGCGACTTTATCCTATTATCCTGGAAATAGAGACCACTGAATTATCACCGTGCCACAATAGTATTTCCGCAGGTCCTGCGGTATCATTCGGGGAAAATCAAATGGGGGGGTGAATGGAATATCACATGAGGTGACCGTCGCCTCAACAGCATGAAGACGACTTTCCGTATCAGGAGTGATGCGGGATGCTGGGGAGCCAGATGACGCAATCTATGAGATCCGTCGTCGCGTGTTGGGTAATGAATCGGTGGAGCTGACGGATGAGGACAGGAATGGCGAGTTCTTTGGAAAGAATAATGCCGGCGTGAGAGCGTCCCGTTTCGTGCCATTGTCTGGCGAGCTGGAGGAAGTCTTTGTGGTTGAAGGTGAGGATCGCTCGTCCTTGGCTTGTGGCAAAGGCCAATTGTGCTTCATCAGAAAAACCCAAGTTCCCAGCTTCGCGTGTCGTTACGCAGTCAATACCGCGTGCATGAAGCAACGAGGCCATGGTCAGGTGGATATGTTCATCCACATAGAATTTCATTCAACAAGGCTTATGAGGAAACACGGGGCGTGAGATTATAACCGTGAATCAATTTCTGGGGCTGACAGATGCTCGGCAATGTCTTTATCAATTGCTTCACGATTGTCGTAGTAATAGGACAGCGCATCGTAAATCGATGCGAGACTGATGTGAGGATAGTGCATGAGCAGCTCTTCCGGGGTCTGCCCGTGGTGCAGAGCATAGATTACAATTGTTCGTACTGTGATTCGCGTCCCTTCGATACGCGGACTTCCACCACAGATTTTTGGATCGATTGCGATATGGGGATGGACAACCGCAGGCATATTTTCAATGTATCCCATGCGAACTGGTCACGCAATAGCGGAAGAACCGGTTTCTAACTCTACATCCTCACTGATGTCGAGCGTTCTGCTATAGCAAGTGCGTTCAAGAGGATATGTCAGGGGTTTTGAAATCTTGGAGCCAGAGGAGTGTGTCGGTCACATCTTGGTTGGTATGGCATAGAATGAGAAAATTAGTAGGATCCGGCATGAGGTGATCGACTAATGGCTAGTTCCATTTTATAAGCAAGGAACCATACAGATAAGATCTTATACAAGAAAGATTCCTTCGTAGGAGGAAAGTTGCGTATCCGCTGTCAATAATCGCAGGGTTTCAACGCGACATTGGGCAATCAGCAATCGATCGAATGGGTCACGGTGATGATTGGGCAGGGAAGCGACAGCGATGGCATGTCGAATGTGCACGGGCAGGAGCTTGAACCCAGCCGTTTCAATGCCTGACTCCAGTTCGTCAAGGTCTCGACCAAGTAACAATTTTCCCTGTGCGACCTTGATCACCAGTTCCCAGACACTGGCCGTGCTGACATAATGCTCGTGTGTGCCATCGAGCAACAGGTCTCGTGCTTTTGCGGGTAGCTTCTTGCTGCCGTCGAGGGCCCAGATCAAGACATGAGTATCAAGAAGAAATCTCACGGTTCGACTGGATGCTTGTAGAAGGATTCGAGCACATCCGGGGGTAATGGTGCATCGAAATCTTTTGGAATCGAAGAGAACATCCCTTTCAGGGTCCCTAAACGAATCCCTTTGCCTTTACGTTTGACTGATTCTAATCGGACAACAGGACGCCCGTGACGAGCAATCACAACAACTTCTCCCGCTTCAGCCGCTTCAACGAGTTCGGAAAGATGAGTTTTCGCTTCATGCATGTTCACTTGTCGCACGGTTCTTTCCCCTCGGATTGCAAGCACTGTAAATATTAGCTAACTTAGCCATTATTTTAAGAATTGTCAAGAACATGAGCTTCCCTCCCGGTATAGTGGACGCCGCCCTCGACTTGAGATGCCCACTGTTTGGGCCTCATAGGACTGAGGTATTTCCGGTGTGGAATAGCGAGGCTGTCCGATTTCGCGACGAATCGTCATGAATAATGTGAGTTAAAAGGAGGATCAGACATGGAGAACCGACATAAAGTATGTATCGACCGGATTTTGCCGCGAGATCTCATGCGGCTTCAGCCTACCAAACGGATGCGAAATGGCGGGATGCGTGCAGTCGCTCCCATCGGGAAGACTTGGATGAATGGCTCGACGCTCAGGGTGCGATTTACGGGAGGCACTCCGACTGAGCAGACCGTCGCCAGGCAACAGGCTGAATGGTGGGCACAGGTGGCGAACCTCAAATTCGATTTCAACGACGCGCTGAATGCCGAGATTCGCATCGCGTTCGATCACAACGATGGAGCCTGGTCCTACGTCGGCACCGATTGCCGTGGCATTCCGCTCAACGAACCGACGATGAATCTGGGGTTTCTCGATGGAGGGACCGCTGGCCATGAGTTTGGCCACGCCATTGGATTGGCCCATGAACATCAAAACCCTGCAGGAGGGATTCAATGGAACGAAGCAGTGGTCATTCGCGAAGCAGCGAAGTCGCCGAACTTCTGGGATGAGGCGACCACGCGCCACAACATTCTTCGAAAGTATAGCGCTGCTCAGATCAATGGGACCGCGTTCGATCCGGACTCCATCATGCTGTATTTCTTTCCTGCCTCCTGGACCCTGAACGGGATCGGCACCAAAGCGAATGAGGTCCTG
This sequence comes from uncultured Nitrospiraceae bacterium, assembly GCA_963821465.1. Taxonomy (GTDB): domain Bacteria; phylum Nitrospirota; class Nitrospiria; order Nitrospirales; family Nitrospiraceae; genus Palsa-1315. The sequence continues at coordinate 127,430 of CAWGDV010000007.1, forward strand.
TCCGCGATGGACAAAGCCTTCGTTGCCGGAGCCAAAATGTATCCGAAGGCAGGGGGCACGACTTCTAACGCCGTCGAGCTACTCGTGAATGCCAAGCGCCGTACGCAGGCGTCGATTGGGAAGGTGGGAGAAGAGGACTTATCGGTTTACGGCTGCGGCGGACGGGCGATATGTGATCGACACGCTGGGCCCAACGGATGTGGTGATGAAGCTCTTCGGGCCGAACAGCGAGACAGCATTGATTGCGGAAGATGATGATTCCGGACTCGATACCAACGCCAGGATCGCAGGGGACTTGATTGCCGGGGAGTATTTTGTGCAGGTCCGTCATTATAGCCGTCAGAGCGGGACAGGAAAGTACTCGATCAAGGTGCGAAAACTGTGAGGATGTCTGGCAATACGTAGCTCGTGGGGAATCAGTTGATGTTGCGATAGGGCTCTTTGCTCTGGCATCTATTATGTATCCACGGCTCCGTCACTTTAGGCGAGAGGACGGATTGAGAACATGGTGTCGTCGGTTAGGCGTATGGGCTGTAGGCCTTTTTAGCGTCGTGGAGGGAGTGCATGATGGTGCGTAGAAGATCTTCTAGAAAACGTCGTACACCGAAGAAGAAAAAGACAGCGTTGAGGACAGCCAAAGCGCGTGGTGCCGCCATCGCGCGAAGTTTGGGCCTTTCCATCGAAGACGATCGGCTTGTCGGGGCGGACGTTTCCTTCGTTGAGACTCCGAACAAAGGAGGCGACCTCTCCCCACGCTATCTCGTGTTCCACTACACGGCTGGGAAGAGCGCCACGAGTTCGATCAACTGGCTGACAAATCCGGAGTCGAAGGCCTCAGCACATCTGGTGTTGGCTAGGGATGGCACAATCACCCAACTCGCACCGTTCAACGTGAAGACGTGGCATGCGGGTATCAGCCACTGGGATGGGTTGAGCGGACTGAACAGCTATTCCATAGGGATAGAGATGGACAATGCGGGCCCGCTGAAGAAGGTGGGCGACAAGTACCAGGCTTGGTTCGGGACACTGTATGCAGAGGACCAAGTCGTTAATGCCAAGCACAAACTGGACGACGACCCCCGCTGGTGGCATGCCTACACGGAAATCCAGATTCAGAAGGCTTTGGAACTCGCACAACTCCTTGTTCGACACTACGACCTCAAGGATGTGGTAGGGCATGAAGATATCGCTCCCGACCGGAAGCGTGATCCCGGTCCGGCATTTCCTTTGGAGCATGTGCAAGCCTCGGTACTGGGTCGCGAAGAAGAAGAACGGGAGCGCTATGAAGTGACGGTTTCCACGCTGAATATTCGAAGTGGCCCTGGCGTAGAATTTCCACCTGTTGCCGAACCGCTTAAGAGGGGAACCGAGGTGGTGCTCCTGGAAAAGCGCGACCGATGGAACAAGGTGGAATTGGTGAAGAATGGAGATATTGAAGGGTGGGTGCACAACCAGTTCTTGGAAAAGGTCTGACGCTTCATTTGGCTGGATGCTGAAAAAGTTCGCCAGCAGGGAGGAGGGATGGCCCGGTTGGTCCCCCGTGTTCACGGAAATGCCACGATGAAGGGGATGAAGACTGATGATCTTTTGTGCTCGCGCAACGCGCGGGCTCAGAAGAGTGGAAGGAGACCAGCCAGACTATCCTTCTTGCTCGCAGAACGCGCACGATAAAAAGGATTGGAAGGACCCCCACGTTGGTCCTGTGCTTCCGGAACAGAGGAGGGGATGGAGGCTGATGATCTTCTGTGCTCGCGCAACGCGCGGCCTCCGAAGGCCCTCGTTGGACGCGCGCAGTGGAAGATCAATCAGCCCCCATCCCTGAGAGCAACTAGCGAGCTTGGAGGGATCATTTAGATGTATGACAATTGCTGTATGCGCGCAGTGAAGGACAGTCTGGTCATTCTCCTCAAGGCTAAAGTGGGAAAATTGGAAGGCCCTCGCCCGGGCTAATGGCACGTCTCGGCGTGCCGGTGGGCAGGCGGGTGAATTAACCGCCGGAGTCGGGCGGGTGAGAAGTCTGGCCTTTTTGAGCATCCAGCAAGAGGTGCCCTGTTATCCCAGATGTGCAGACCAGTGAAGTTCTGGCATGCCCACATTGTTTTTCCGCAGCCTGTTATAAAGGTGGGGGCAGGTAGCAAAGTTTTCCAGTTTTATTAGAAGAGAGAGTCGCTAGCCCGCATTATTCATGACGGTTCGTCGCGAAATCGCGGAGCCGCGTCGCGAGACCGGCGCGCGGAGCCGTGAGGCCCCGAGGCGTACTCGTGCAGTACGTCGAGGGTCCGAGGGGCGAGCCCGCCGGCCGAAGGCTTGTCGCAGCAGCGGATCGACGATTGCAGCAGAAGCGTTCATGAATAATGCGGGCTAGGTCTTTTGCCGAGGGGGCAATGTCGGCGATATTGATGTCGCTGCGTGGTACTCAAAGATATTCTCAGCGTGACCTGGCCTGTTATTTACGGCGTTGTCGATAGAGAGATTGATCGTGCTCGCAACCCAATACGCCGGCTCAGTCCGGAACTTTTTCTGACATTTCATTTAGTTAGCAACCTACACCCGCGGTCGACGTTTTTGATAGGCCTTTTGAGCTTTCTTCGATTAGTCCCTCTGACGTCTTGAGTCCCCCAGCCGATTTCGTTAGAATCCTCCTCCTTTATATATTATTTCTCACCATTTCTGATGGAGTGATGACATGGCGAAGGTGCTCGAAGGTCCTGGGATGGGGCTGATGAAGAAGTGGGGTATCACGGTCCCCCACTATGTCGTCGTCACCTCGGTTGACGAATTGACGAAGCTCGGCCATGCCAATGAATGGCTTAAGAAATCCAAGTTGGTGGTCAAGGCCCATGAAGCGCTCGGCTCGCGATTCAAGCTTGGCCTGGTCAAGGTCGGTCTGGATCTGAAAGAGGCAGAAGCGGCGACCAAGGAGATGATTGGTCGCCAAGTGGGCAGCATCACCGTCTCGCAAGTGATTGTGTCCGAAATGATCCCACACAAGGAAGAATATTATTGTGCGGTGAAATCCACCCGAGAAGGGACGGACATTCTAGTCGCCAACTGCGGCGGCATTGAAGTCGAATCGAACTGGGATCGTGTGAAGCGCCTGGTAGTGGAAGTCGGGCACCAGCCCTCGGAGGAAGCGCTCGAGCGATTAGCCAAGGATGCGGGCTTTACCGGTTCGCTCCTGAAGAAGATGGCCGATTTCGCGGGCAAGATGTTCACCTGTTTCGACAGCGAGGACGCGCAGTATTTGGAAGTGAACCCCGTGGTTCTGCGCGAGCATGAGCATGAACTGATCGCCTTGGATGCGGTGACGCTGCTCGATGGCGATGCCAAGTTCCGGCATCCCGATTGGAATTTTGCCTTTGCCGCAGAATTTGGCCGTGCCTATTCTAAGCACGAAATGGAAGTCATGGCGGTCGATTCAAAGATAAAAGGCTCCGTCAAATTTATCGAGATTCCAGGTGGGGACACAGCTATGCTTCCGGCGGGCGGCGGGGCCAGCGTCTATTATTCCGATGCGGTCGTTGCACGCGGCGGCAAGTTGGCCAATTACGCTGAATACTCTGGCGATCCACCAGACTGGGCGGTTGAAGTGCTGACCGATAAGGTCTGCTCGTTGCCTGGGATCAAGAACATCATCGTCGGCGGTGCGATTGCCAATTTCACCGACGTGAAGAAGACGTTCGGCGGCATCATCAATGGATTCCGCAAGGCAAAGTCCGAAGGGAAGCTCAAGGGCGTCAAGATTTGGGTGCGCCGCGGCGGCCCGCGTGAGAAAGAAGGGCTCGATGCGATGCGCGCGCTCAAGGACGAAGGGTTCGACATCAACGTCTTCGACCGCAACACGCCGCTGACCGATATCGTTGATAAGGCGCTTCTGAAATAGAACGAGTACTGAGTGCTGAGTGGGTGGGAGTTCCATCTCGGCTCAGGACTCAACTCTCAGCACCCAGTACTCAGTACTGAAGAGAAGGGGAGATCCCGATGAGTATCCTGGCAAATAAAGATACCTATGTGGTCATTCAGGGGGGCGTCGCAGGCGTGAACGCCGCGCGACGGATGGCCGAGTTCTGCTACTTGGTCAAGCGTTCGTTGAACGTCCTGGCCTTCGTCTATCCGCCTGATGCCGGCAAGACACACGAAATTCCCTATGGCAGTGGCTTAGTGGCCGTTCCCATCTATAAGAGCGTTGCGGAAGCGACCAAGAATCATCCCCAGATCAATACCAGTCTCGTTTACATCGGCGCGGATCGGGCCATGAAGGGTGGGATGGAAGCTTTGGACGACTCTCACATCAAGGTGGTCTCCATGATCACCGAGGGTGTGCCGGAAAAGGATGCCAAGATCCTGGGACGTCATGCGACCAAACTCGGGAAGGTCTTCAATGGGCCTTCGTCGATCGGGATTGTTTCAGCCGGCTCCTGCCGCTTGGGTGTCATCGGTGGCGCATTCGATAACCTGGTGTTGTCGAAACTCTACCGCGAAGGTTCGTTCGGCGTCATTACCAAGTCCGGCGGTCTCTCCAATGAGATTATCTGGATCTGCTCGCAGTTTGCCGACGGCATCACGACGGCCATCGGAATCGGTGGCGATACCTATCCGGGAACCGACTATGTGAGCTATCTCGACATGTTCGAGAACGATCTACAAACGAAGGCGGTCGTCATCGTCGGCGAAATGGGTGGCGATCTTGAAGAACGGGCGGCCGAGTGGTACGGAGCGAAGAAGCGGCGTGTGAAGTTGCTGGCCGTCGTCTCCGGCTTTTGCCAAGAGAGTTTGCCGAAGGGCATGAAGTTCGGCCATGCCGGTGCGAAGGAAGGTTTGAAGGGGGAAGGGTCCGCCCGTGCCAAGTCTGATGCTCTCAAGAATTCCGGTGCGATTGTGCCCGCGACCTTTGGTGCCTTGGGTCCCGCGATTAAGGAGACCTATCAAGGGCTATTGAAGTCCGGTCAGGTCAAGGAGCCGGTCGAACCGGCTGTACTGCCTAAGTTGCCGAAGAGTATTGAAGAGGCGATGAAGGCCGATGAAGTTATGGTGGCCCCGCTGATCCGTACCACAATCAGCGATGACCGCGGTGAAGAGCCCTGTTACGACGGCTATCCTGCCTCCGAACTCATCAATAAAGGCTATGAAATTCCCCATGTTATCGGCCTTCTGTGGGACAAACGACTGATTTCCAAACAGGAAGCCGAAATCATCAAGCGCATCATGATGCTGTCTGCAGACCACGGTCCCTGTGTGAGCGGCGCCTATGCCACGATTCTTGCGGCCTGCGCCGGCATCGGTCTGTCCCAGTCGGTGGCGGCCGGCATGATCATGATCGGTCCTCGGTTCGGTGGAGCGGTGACGGATGCCGGCCGCTGGTTCAAGTATGCCGTCGACAACAAGATGTCCGTAGACGAATTTCTCGCATATATGAAGAAAAATGTCGGCCCTGTGCCCGGTATCGGCCATCGCGTGAAGAGTCTGCGCAATCCGGACAAGCGGGTGAAAGAGCTGGTCGGATACGTCAAGAGCTTGAACATCAAGACGCCTTGCCTCGATTTCGCCTTGCAAGTGGAGCAGGTGACCGCGGTGAAAAAAGACAACCTGATTCTGAACGTGGACGGCACGATGGCGGCGGTGCTTGTCGATATCGGATTCCCGGTCGACAGTTTGAACGGCTTCTTCATTCTCTCACGTACGATAGGATTGATCGGGCATTGGGTGGATCAGAAGCGTCAGGATAGCCGCTTGATCCGGCTGTTCGACTACTGGTCAATTATGCGGCGCCCAAAAAGCGGGAAGTGCCGCCATTGAAGTAACGACAATTGTTCAATTTTAAATTGTTAATTTTGAATTGAGGTCACCATGTCGATAGATCTTGCGAAAAATCTCTATGCGAAGATGCCGGATGTGCTTGCGAAGGCCAGGAAGAAGTTCGGTCGTGGTCTGACCCTGTCGGAGAAGGTGCTGGTTTCACACGCCGACAATTTCGACACACAGATGTGGGAGCGTGGCAAGGCGATGTTGGCGCTGCGGCCTGATCGCGTAGCGATGCAGGATGCGACGGCCCAGATGGCCATGTTGCAGTTCATGCAGGCCAACAAGAGTAAAGTGGCCGTGCCGAGCACCATTCATTGCGATCATTTGATTCGAGCCGAGATGGGTTCCGAGAAGGACCTGATCCGTGCGGTGGATGAGAACGCGGAAGTCTATAATTTTCTCGCCTCGGCCGCCAAGAAGTATGGCATTGGATTCTGGAAGCCGGGCGCCGGGATCATTCACCAGGTCGTGTTGGAGAACTATGCGTTTCCGGGCAGTTTGATCATCGGCACCGACTCGCACACACCGAACGGCGGCGGGCTTGGTGGATTGGCCATCGGTGTCGGCGGCGCAGACGCAGGCGAAGTGATGGCCGGCCTGCCTTGGGAAGTCCTCCATCCGAAACTGATCGGCATCCGCCTGACCGGTAAGTTGAGCGGCTGGGCCTCGCCGAAGGACGTGATTCTCTATCTCTGCGGTTTGCTCACGGTGAAGGGCGGGACGAACAAGATCGTCGAATACTTTGGTCCCGGAGCCGAAACCATCAGTGCGACCGGTAAGGGGACGATCTGTAACATGGGCGCGGAACTGGGCGCCACGACGTCGGTGTTTCCTTTCGACCAGAAGATGGTCGCCTATCTGAACATCACGGATCGGGCCGACCTGGCCAACCTGGCGATCGCCAACAAGTCATCTCTGGTGGCCGATCCCGAGGTCGCTCAGTCGCCGGAGAAGTACTACGACCAGATCGTCGAAGTCGATTTGTCGACGCTCGAGCCCCATGTCGTCGGACCCCATACGCCGGATCTCGCCAGGCCGATTTCCAAGATGGCGGCGGAAGCCAAGGAGAAGGGTTATCCGGTGGAGCTCAAGGCGGCCCTCATCGGCAGCTGCACCAATTCATCCTATGAAGACATCAGCCGTTCGGCCCACATCGCCGAGCAAGGGTTGAAGGCTGGGCTCAAAGCGAAAGCTTCGTTCCTCGTGTCACCTGGCTCCGAGCGCATTTATCATACGATGAAGCGCGATGGGTTCTTGGAGACATTTGAACAGTTAGGCGGCACGGTGTTGTCGAATTCCTGCGGTCCCTGTATCGGGCAGTGGAAGCGGGCCGATGGCGTGAAAGGAAAAGCGGATTCGATCGTCAGTTCCTTCAACCGCAATTTCCCTGGCCGCAACGACGGCATCAACGAAACATTGTCATTCCTCGCGAGTCCTGAAGTTGTGACGGCCTACGCGATCACAGGCAATCTTGGATTCGATCCTGTCAATCAGACGCTCAAGGGGGCGGATGGGAAGGAATTCAAGTTTCTCCCGCCGGTGGGTGAAGAGCTTCCGGCCAAGGGTTTCGCGAAGGGTGAGGAAGGGTTTGTTGCGCCGGCCGCCAGCGGCGAGGGTTTGACCGTCGAAGTCCCGCCGACTAGCGAACGGTTGCAGCTGCTGCAGCCCTTCCCGCGTTGGGACGGCAAGGACTTTGAGAAGCTTCCGCTCTTGATCAAGACCAAGGGCAAGACGACGACCGATCACATTTCTCCAGCCGGCCCCTGGCTCAAGTTCCGCGGCCATTTAGACAGGATCAGCGACAACATGTTCCTGGGTGCGAATAATGCGTTCTTCCCCGAGCCAGGCAAGGGGACGGATGTGTTGACGGGTGAAACGGGGCTGACCATGGCCCAGATCGCCCGCCGGTACAAAGCGAAGGGCATCGGCTCGATCGTGGTCGGCGACGAGAATTACGGGGAAGGCAGCAGCAGAGAGCATGCCGCGATGTCGCCGCGATTCCTGAACGTTCGCGTCGTAATCACGAAGAGCTTTGCCCGTATTCATGAGACCAATTTGAAGAAGCAGGGGATCTTGGCGTTGACCTTCGCTGACCCGAAGGATTACGAGAAGATCGAGCAACAGGACCGCATCAGCGTGACAGGGCTAAGCAGTCTGGCTCCTGGCAAACCGGTGCAAGTGACCATCCATAAGGCGGATGGTAAGTCACTCACCATTCAGGCGAACCACAGCATCACCGAACAGCAGATTGCGTGGTTCAAGGCCGGTTCAGCGTTGAACGCGCTGAACTAACAAGGAGTTAGGAGAGGAATCACCATGACGACCAAAGCGGACAAAATTATCTATACGAAGACCGATGAAGCGCCCATGCTGGCGACCTATTCGTTTCTGCCGATCATCAATGCCTTCAGCAAGGCAGCCGGTGTGGCGGTTGAATTGCGAGATATTTCATTGGCCGGACGCATTCTCGCGGTGTTTCCCGACTACCTGACACCGCAGCAAAAGCAGGCGGACGCCCTGTCTGAATTGGGCGAGTTGGCCAAGACACCGGAAGCCAATATCATCAAGCTTCCGAACATCAGCGCATCGCTTCCCCAGATACAAGGGGCCATCAAAGAATTGCAGAGCCAGGGCTACAAGCTTCCCGAGTACCCGGAAAATCCGAAAGACGATAAAGAGAAGGACATCAAGGCCCGCTATGACAAAGTCAAAGGCAGTGCCGTCAACCCGGTGCTGCGCGAAGGCAACTCCGATCGCCGTGCGCCGCTCTCCGTGAAGGCCCATACCAGAAAGCATCCGCATAAGATGGGGGCCTGGAGTCCAGACTCCAAGACGCATGTCAGCCATATGAAGGGCGGAGATTTCCGGTCCAACGAAAAGTCCATGACGACGACTGCGGCGACCGATGCGCGGATCGAGTTCGTCGGCCAGGACGGCAAGACGACCGTGCTCAAGCCGAAAGTGGCGTTGCAGGCCAATGAAATCATCGATGCCACGTTCATGAGCAAGCGGGCTCTGCGTCAGTTCCTCGAGGAGCAGATCGAAGATGCTAAGAAGCAGGGCGTGCTGTTCTCGATTCATATGAAAGCCACTATGATGAAGATCTCGGATCCCAAGATCTTCGGTCATGCCGTGACGGTCTATTACAAGGACGTGTTTGAGAAGCATGGCGAGACGCTCAAGAAGCTGGGCGTGGATCCGGACAACGGGATCGGCGACCTCTACACGAAGATCAAGGCTTTGCCGGACGATCAACGCAAGACGATCGAAGCCGATATCCAAGAGGTCTACAAGAAGCGGCCTCCGATGGCGATGGTGAATTCCGACAAGGGGATCACCAACCTGCATGTGCCTAGCGATATCATCATCGATGCCTCCATGCCCCCGGTCATTCGCGACAGCGGCAAGATGTGGGGGCCTGACGGCAAGCCGGCAGACACCAAATGTGTGATCCCGGATTCCAGTTACGCGCCGGTCTATCACGAGGTCGTCGAATTCTGTAAGAAGCACGGCGCCCTCGACCCGAAGACGATGGGCAGCGTGCCCAACGTCGGTCTCATGGCGCAGGCGGCAGAGGAATACGGCTCGCACGACAAGACCTTCAAGGCGCCGGGCAACGGCACGATCCGTGTGGTGGATGCTTCAGGAAAGACCTTGCTGGAACATCAGGTCGAAGAAGGCGACATCTGGCGGATGTGCCAGGTGAAGGATGCGCCGATTCGGGACTGGGTCAAGTTGGCGGTGAATCGTGCGAAGGCCACCGGAGCCCCGGCGATTTTCTGGTTGGACAAGACCAGAGCGCACGATGCGCAATTGATCACGAAGGTCGAACGTTACTTAAAAGATCACGATACAAAGGGCCTCGATATCCGGATCATGACTCCGGCTGATGCGACGCGTCTCTCGTTGGAGCGGATCAAGGAGGGGAAGGATACGATCTCTGTGACGGGGAACGTGTTGCGCGACTATCTCACGGACATGTTCCCGATTTTAGAAATCGGGACCAGCGCTAAGATGCTCTCGATCGTTCCGTTGCTGAACGGCGGTGGACTCTTCGAGACTGGCGCAGGCGGCTCGGCGCCCAAACATGTGCAGCAGTTCCAGGAAGAAGGGTATCTCCGTTGGGATTCGCTCGGGGAATTCCTGGCGCTGGCCGCGTCACTGGAACATCTCGGCAAGGTCGCGAACAATCAAGCGGCAAAAACTCTGGCCGATACGCTTGATCAGGCCAATGCCAAGTTCCTGGAGAGCAACAAGTCTCCAGCCCGTAAGGTGGGCGAAATCGATAACCGTGGGAGCCATTTCTATCTGGCGCTGTATTGGGCGCAAGCCTTGGCCCAGCAGACGCAGGACAAGAACCTGGCGGCGCGTTTTGTTAAGATCGCCAAAGATATGGCGGACAATGAAGCCAAGATCTCGACCGAATTACTCAGTGCCCAGGGGAAGCCGGTCGATGTCGGCGGCTACTATCATCCCGATGATGCCAAGGCGTCAAAGGCGATGCGCCCCAGTGCAACCTTGAATGCAATCGTGGATGCGATCGCATAGGAGACTGGTTACGTGGCAAGAGGCTAGGGGCGAAAGGGTAATTCTTGGCCCTCTAGCCCAGAGCCTCTGGCCCTTCGCCCGATAGAAGGACTATGGCCCAAGAAGATAGCAACGTCATCGATCAGCCGGAGGTTCTCCGGCACAAGATGGTCACCGTCGAGATCGCCGGCAAGAAGTACGAAGTGCCGGAGGGGATCACGATTATTAAGGCTTTGTGGTATTCGGGCCAGGAAGTCGTCCGCGGGGTCGGCTGTCTCGGCGGGTTCTGCGGCGCCTGCGCTGCCTACTATCGGACCAAAGACGATCCGAAAGTGAGGACTTGTCTGGCCTGCCAAATGGCGGTGCAAGACGGCATGTCGATCACGATGATGCCACCGTTCCCGGCCCGGAAGGCCACCTACGACATTCAGACGCTCAAAGATCCGAAACAGGATCTCTTCAATCTCTATCCTGAAGCCCCGCTTTGCCGAAACTGCAACGCCTGCACCGAAGCCTGCCCGCAGCAGATTGATGTGCGGGAAGGAGTTTGGAAGGCCGTGTTCGGAGATTTCAAGAGCGTGTCCGAGATGTTCATGGATTGTGTCATGTGCGGCATGTGCACGCCGGTCTGTATTGCTGACATCGCTCCCAATCTCGTGGCGCTGTATGTGAGCCGGGCGCAGGGGGCTCATTTCACCGAAAAGCCGGTGGGCTTGGATACGCGTATCAAGGAAATCCAAGACGGCTGTTTCAATGACGACTGGGCTAAGATCCTCAAGATGACCGAAAAAGAATTGGCCGATCACTGCGCAACGGTGAAATAGCACGATGAGCGGTCAGCCGTCAGCTCTCAGCTTCTGAAATTGAGGCAGAAGCTGAATACTGAACGCTGATAGCTGAAAGCAAATTCATGGACATCCACGCCCTTCAACAGATCGTGCACCGAACACGGGATGCTCGGCGCAAGCAAACCCTTTCCAAGTTCTCTCCAGCGGATTGCGACCAACTGATCCACAAATATCATCCGGATTATCGTGAGCGAGCCTATCGGCCGATCCGCTTCGGTCCCAATAGCGGGGATAAGACGGTCGTCGAGCTGGCGGCCTTGCTGGAGGGCGACAGCCCCATTGCGGGCGAGTTTGATCTGACGGCCGATTACACGACCGATGTTCTGGTGGTGGGCGGCGGGGGAGCCGGCTGTGCGGCGGCCCTCCATGCGCATATCGCCGGCGCCAAGGTCATCCTGGCGACGAAGCTCCGCCTCGGCGACTCCAACAGCGTGATGGCCCAAGGGGGCATGCAGATTTCGGTTGCGCCAGAAGACTCGCCCGTCACGCATTTCGTGGATACGCTGAAGGGCGGCCACATGCAGAACGACCATCAGCTCCTCAAGGTGATGGTCGAGGAAGGCCCCTCGATTGCGAAATGGTTGTTGAGCCTGGGTGTGCTGTTCGATCGCGATGGGGACGGCAACCTCCATGTAAAGAAAGGCGGCGGGAGTTCGAAGCCTCGCCTCCTGACTTGTTCGGACTACACCGGCCTTGAAATCATGCGGGTGCTCAAGGATGAGGTGCTGAATCAGAACATCCAGTTACTCGAGTTTTGTGCCGCGGTCGAGCTGACGAGCGACGAAAAGGGGACCTGCACAGGCGCGATATTCAAAGACCTCGACAACCAGCGCCACGTCGTCGTGGCAGCCAAGTCCGTCATTCTGGCGACCGGCGGGATCGGCCGGCTCCACATTCAAGGATTCCCGACCAGCAATCACTATGGTGCGACCGGCGACGGGCTGTGCTTGGCCTATCGGATGGGCGCCAAACTCATGCACATCGATACGTTCCAATATCATCCATCCGGAGCGGTCTACCCTGAACAGCTTATTGGGGCGCTGGTGACGGAGGGTATTCGATCCGAGGGCGGACATTTGGTCAATGCGAAGGGTGAACGGTTCGTCAATGAATTGGACACCCGCGATGTCGTATCCTCTTCGATTATCCGGGAGTGTGAAGAGGGGCGCGGCATCCGCACGACGTCCGGGCGCATCGGCGTCTGGCTCGATACCCCGCTGCTCGATGCCGAACATGGTTCCGGCACCTTGGAGAAGCATTTTCCCGCAATGATGCTGCAGTTCGAACGATTCGGAATCGATATCAGCAAAGACCCCGTGTTGATCTATCCGACACTGCATTACCAGAATGGTGGTGTGAAGATCGATACCAATTCAGAAACCAATGTGCATAATCTCTTCGTCGCGGGCGAGGCGTCTGGCGGATTGCATGGACGGAACCGATTGATGGGGAATTCGCTTCTCGACCTGATGGTCTTTGGAAAGCGATCCGGGCTGACGGCTGCGGCTCGTGCCGCTGCCATGCCGCAAGGGAAGTTGACGGTCGGCCATCTAAAGGGATTTCGTGCCGAGGCTAAGAAGCACGGCAGTGCGAACGGGATCGTGTCACCCATGATCTTGCCGCCGTACACAAGGAAAGAGTAAGAAACAGCAAGTGCTGAGTGCTGTGTGCTGAGTAGGGATTCTTGGTTCGCTGACTCAGCACTCACGGCTCAGCACTCAGCACTGAAGCGACAAGAAGGAGCGATATGAACGTTCATGAGTTTCAGGCGAAGCAGTTGTTCGGGCAGTTCGGGGTTCCGGTTCCACGTGGGAGAGAAATTACCTCGCCCGAGGCAGGAGCGGCATGGGCGGAAGAACTTAATACCCCGGTCTTTGTCGTCAAGGCGCAGATTCACGCAGGCGGCCGAGGCAAGGCCGGTGGCGTCAAAATTACAAAGGACAAGGCGGCCGTTCCCGGTCTGGTGAAGGAACTGATCGGCAAGACCCTCGTCACCCACCAAACCGGTCCAAAGGGGCGGGAAGTGCGGCGGTTGCTGATCGAAGAAGGGGCCGCGATTGCCAAGGAATTGTATGTGAGCCTCCTCGTCGATCGGGATAGCGGATGGCCTGTGTTTATCGCGAGCACAGAAGGCGGGATGGAGATCGAGGAAGTCGCCGCTCACAGGCCGGAGAAGATCATCCGGGAGACGATCGACCCGGCTGTCGGGTTTCAATCGTACAACGGGCGAAACATTGCCTTCGCGCTAGGGCTTCCAGCCATGGAACCGGCCGTCGTGAATCCCTTCATTCAGATGCTCGGGAACCTCTATCGCCTGTTCATGGAGAAGAATGCGGCTATGCTGGAGATCAATCCGCTGGTCATCACCGGCGATAAAAAACTAATCGCACTGGACGGCAAGGTTTCATTCGACGATAACGCGCTGTTCAGGCATGCCGATGTGCAGCAGATGCGAGACCTCCACGAAGAAGATCCGCTTGAAATTGAAGCGGGAGAAAATAATTTGAACTACATTAAGCTCGACGGCAATATCGGCTGCATGGTGAACGGCGCGGGCCTTGCCATGGCGACGATGGATGTCATCAAGCTGGCGGGCAGCGAGCCGGCGAACTTCCTGGATGTCGGCGGCGGCGCGACGAAAGAAACTGTAGCGGCCGGTTTCCGGATTCTGCTGAAAGATCCGAACGTGAAGGGCATCTTCATCAATATCTTCGGCGGGATTGTTCGCTGCGAGCGGATTGCCCATGGCGTCATCGAAGCGGCCAAAGAAGTGAAGATCAACGTTCCATTAGTCGTCCGGCTGCAGGGGACGAATGCAGACGAAGGCCGCAAGCTCCTAGCGGAGTCAGGCCTGAAGCTGGAAGTGGCGAACGATTTGTGGGAAGCGGCGCAAAAGATTGTGAAGTTGACAGGCAAGGCTGCGTGAGGAGGTGAGGGAGGCCGGGGCCAAGTCCCTGTGCTCGCGCAACGCGCGGCCTCAGAAGGCCCTCGTTGGACGCGCGCAGGGGGGACTTAACCCCGCACCTCCCATGAGTGACTAGAAGCCTTACCGTGGTGAGAGAGGCGAGAAAGAAATAGAGGAACCAGTGGGCATTCTCGTTAACAAGAACATGCGGGTGGTGATGCAGGGGATTACGAGGAAGGCGGCGTAACACGATATGCGTTCAGCAATTTTCGCTCTGGTTTTGTTGCTGATCAGTTCTTCCGGATGTATAAAGTTCCGGGATGGGAACGTCAAGCCGCCTGCTCAATGGCCGCCACACTCGAACCAACAAGTGAAGAAAACTATCGCGCTTCACGTGATTGATGTGGGGAGTCAAGGGGGCTCCGGTCAGGGAATAAGTCCGGCTGCTGCAGAAGATTTTCGTGCGCAAGCCGTCAAAGCCTATACTGAATCGGGGCTTTTCTCCTCAGTTGTCACCACGGGTGAGCCGACGGATCTCAAGGCTGACATCACCATCCTTGAAGAGGAAAGTGATGGGCTGCCATGGTCTGGCGCCATTTCTGTCGCCACGCTTACCATGATTCCCGGCGTCGTGTCGGAAGATTTGGTCGCGAATACGACGTATAGGGATCGTCAGCAGAAAGTTATTGGCACCATTGTAAAGAGCGAGGGAACCGGATACTGGATTCAGTTCTTTCTTCTCTTTGCCATGCCGTTTGTGGATGGCCCCAATGCGATCATGAGCGAAACGCAATACGATATGCATCGAGTCACCATTGAGGAAGCGCGCCTTAAGGGCTTCTTTTAGCAGGATGCTGAAAAAGTCTGCCGGCACGAAGAAGGTTGAGGCTCCGGCTATGGTTGAGATAAAGAGAGTCTGATCCTTCGATCAACCTCGGCCTTAACCTGCATTGAGCGGTGAGGCCTTGCTTGAGGTAGGGCGCGTCCTTGGGCGAAGAGGCTGTCCCAGCAGACTCAGAACGGGCGGGTGAAATACCCGGCAGGGTTGGGCAGATGAGAAGTCTGGCCTTTTGAGATCCTACGAGATGTTCTTCTTCCGTTGCCGCGCGTGAGATTTCGGCGGCTTGTTGAATGATAACCGAGCTTTTTGTCAACCTGTTAGAAACATGAGCTGGTAAAGGGAAAAAGTATGTCAATTCTGGTGAACAAGAACACACGGGTGGTGGTGCAGGGGATTACAGGCAAAGAAGGCTCGTTCCATGCAACGCAGTGTAAGGCCTACGGGACGCAGATCGTTGCGGGTGTGACCCCTGGCAAGGCGGGGCAAGAGGTCGAGGGTATTCCAGTCTTCAATACGGTGCGCGATGCCGTGAAGAAGGCTCAGTGCGACACGTCGCTGATCTTTGTGCCTCCGCCGTTTTGTGCCGATGCGATTCTGGAAGCTGCCGATGCCGGCATCAAGCTTGTAATCTGCATTACCGAAGGCATCCCGGTCAACGACATGGTCAAGGTCAAGCGTGCGCTCTATGGCAAGGATGTCCGCTTGATTGGGCCCAACTGCCCCGGTGTCATTACTGTCGATGAAGCAAAGGTCGGCATTATGCCGGGCTTCATCCACATGAAGGGGGTAGTGGGCGTCGTGTCACGTAGCGGGACCCTCACCTACGAAGCGGTACATCAGCTCTCAACGATGGGATTGGGTGAAACGACGTGCGTCGGCATCGGCGGAGATCCGGTCAATGGGACAGGCTTCGTCGATGTGCTGGCGCTGTTCGAAAAAGATCCTGAGACTAAGGCGATCGTGATGATAGGCGAAATCGGCGGCGATGCGGAAGAGAAAGCCGCTGAGTTCATCAAGAAGCAGGTGAAGAAACCGGTCGTCAGTTTCATCGCCGGGATCACGGCCCCTCCGGGCCGGCGCATGGGCCATGCCGGCGCTATCATTTCCGGTGGGAAGGGCACGGCAGCGGAGAAGATGAAGAGCTTGGAGGCAGCGGGTGTCCGAGTGGTGAAGAATCCGGCTGAGATCGGCAACGCGGTGAAGGTTGCGCTCGGACGGTAAGTAAGAATCTTGCCTCGTTCTCGTGGGACAATTACGAAGTGGGGATGTGGTGGTCAATCGATCACCCAATCCTAACGTGCGGACTACCGAAACTCTCGCGTGCAAAAATAGTTTCTCTGCATCCTGTTAGGCTCAGCTCCGTTTGGTTTCCCTTCCTTGGGTGACAAGTAATTTCCCTTTTCCTGCCATTATATTCGTGTTACGGTCACTCCATGCGGGTATTTCTCATCCACGTTCGTGACCCCCAGTTCTACGCACTCCCGGCGAAAACACGCGCGAAAAACGGCCGTATCCGTGTCATGGGCTTCCCTCCCATCGGCATCATGTCCCTCTCGTCGGTGCTCAAGCAGGCCGGCCACGAGTGTGTGATGTTCGATCAGGCGAACCCCGACACGCCGAACGAGGTGATCATCGAGGAAATCAACCGGCAACAACCGGCCCTGGTCGGCCTCAGTTTTCTCAGCACCACCAGTTATCCCTACGCGAAGATGCTGGCCCGTCAGATTCGTGCCGCCAACTCGAAGGTCAAACTGGCTTTCGGAGGCGTCTTTGCAAGTTTGAATGCCGCACTGGTTAAACTGCAGTGCTCTGAAGTGGATTTCGTCTGCAAGGGAGACGGCGAGCAGTTGCTCCTCGACCTGCTCGAACGGTTCGACGATCCGTCCGGTGTGGCCGGGCTGACCTGGTCTAAGGACGGTCATGTCGTCCAGAACTCCGGCCGGCCGATGGAGCGCCATCTCGATCAGTGGCCTTTCCCAGATCGTGAAGGCCTTCCGCTCGACTTTATAGAGTCGATGCCGCTCGACGTGCCGGCGGTGCTCTCGATGGAGCGGTTCACGACGATGCAAACCTCCCGAGGCTGCCCGTGGCCCTGTGTGTTCTGCGACATTCCGGTCTTCAACGAAGGTAAGTGGCGCGCTCGGAGCGCGCAGCACGTGGTGAGCGAACTCAAGTATCTCGAAGAATGCGGCTACGGGTCCGTCTATTTTGTTGACGACCATTTTCTGCTGCAACCCAAGCGGATCGAGGCGATTTGCCAAGGCATCATGGACGCAAAGCTCTCGATCCAATGGGGCATCGAAGGGCGCGTGGACTCGGTTGCCCAGCATTTGTTTCCTGCCATGGCCAAGGCCCACTGCCGGACGGTCATGTTCGGGATTGAAAGCGGGAGTCAGAAGATTCTCGATCGCCTCAAGAAAGAACAGACGTTGGAGGAAGTGGCCACCGCCGTCAAGAACGCCAAGAGGGCCGGCATCGAGATCGTGCACGGCTTCTTCACCGTGGGCAACCCCGATGAAACAGTCGAAGATATGAACGCCACGTTCGACCTGGCCTCCAAGCTGCCGCTCGACACCTTCGGCTTCAATCGCCTCTGTGTGTATCGGGGGACCCCGCTCTGGCAGGAATATGTAAAGCGCGGGTTGGTCAGTGAAACCACCGATTGGTACAAGTATTTCAAATGTTCCACGATCGATCCGACCTGCTTGCCCGGTGAAGTAATCAATGAGGTCCGCCGTCAAGGGCTTAAGCGGCTGTTCGCGTACAAGCTCCTGCACTATCCTCTCCAGACGTTCCGGTTGCTCCGACGGTTTCTCCGCTTCATGCCGGCGCGGGATGTGGCCTACCTCATCATCAAGCCGTTCCTGGGCCAAAAGAGAGGCGCGACGAAGGCTGAAGTGTTGTCGCGTGCCGTCGAACATGCGGATATGAAAGATGCTGCCGCACAGCTGACCCAGATGACGGATGAAATGCTCCACAACGTGATGGAGGAATCACGGTTGGAGCGGTTGCGGATTCAGCAGGAGGCAGAAGGCACTCGCGAACTCCCCATGTTCCAAGTCCGCTAAACACTGATTCCCCAGAAGTTCTTTGCCGCCAATCCAATTGCATAGCTCACGCTGACAGCCAGTGTGATAATGACCAGGTTCAGCACGATCCGTCGTTTAATGTCCATGCCGGATAGGAATGACAGAATCGTCGAGACGAGAACGACCATGAGCCCGGCGGTGAAGACGGAGAAGAGGGCATCCTTCGCACCGACCAAGACGGGCAACACCGGCACCAGTGCGCCGGTGATATAGGCCATCCCCACCACTATCGCCGATCCAAGGGGCGACTCTTCCATGGGTGTGATGTCTGATTCTTCACCCAAGAAGATTCTTCTTGCCATCTCGGTCGTCTTCACTTCATTTTCGCTGCTCAATGCCAAGAACGAACCGGCGGCCATCGACAGTGCGCCGGCCACAGCCGTCGTCAAGGCGGCGATCAAGACCAACCTGGCACTGCCGAAGGCGCCGAAGAAGCCACTCACCGCGCCCAGAATTTCCACCAAGCCGTCGTTGAGTCCCAGGAAGATATTGCGAATCCTTTCCGGATTGATTTTCCGCTTCGTCAGTTCCGTGACGAGCACGTCCTCATGCTTGAACTCGTCCATCAAAATGCCGCGTAACGCTTCGCCGAGAGGCTTGCCTTGATATTCGCGCCACAGCGCCAGATATTTGCGTACGCCATGGACCTCGATGGCCTCGAGCACCAGATGGACGGCGATCGAGCCGAAGATTCCGCAGACTAGCATCATGACGGAGAGTTTGATGCGCCTGCCGACGTTCAACTCGTTGATCTTGAGGTCGAAGAACTTCTGCCAAAAGGCCAGGTGGGCGGTTTCTACCTTGATCAGTTCATCGAGGGTGTGGTGCACATCCGACTGCGTCACACCGCGGAGAGCTTTGTAGAGTGATAGATCGAACAGCTCGTCGAGTATGAGCACCCGCGCCAGCGTGGGATCGTATTGATAGGCTGTGGCCATGGCGAGGTCTCGCGGGGAGGGAGCAACACAGCTATATGGCTAGCGACGGGGATTATAACAGAATGGAAGAGCGCGGTTTTTGCCCGGGGAAGCCGCGCAGTAATTTAACCTGACCCCAAGCAGGGCCGTCCGAACAATAGCTTGTTCAAATGTTTCGGTCAGCCGAGGAGCAGGTAGGCGCCAACACCTGCTACCAGAAGCGCGGCGACGCTGAGCATCACCTTCTCATGCCCGCACAGCCCCGCCTGTGCCTTGCAGACCGCCAGGGAGCACATGACCGACATTCGATGCCCTCCTTATCTTAGAGTTCGGTCAAACGATACGCCGCTGGGGAAACTTAGTCAACAACCACTCCTCGACGGCTGGGATTCAAGGTCGAACGGAAATGAGTTGGAAATGTTTACGGGAGAGAAACGAATAAAGAGAGGCTCGGCCGGATGTGGGCGAAAGATGGCTGAGCCCAGGGAGGACAGCGGACTATTACCGACAGTTGGGAGGCGGGCTGTTCCCGAAGACCTGTTTTAGATTTGTCCACCGTTCGAATTCTCCCGGTGAGAGATCGCGGGCTCCGATGCTGCTCGACTTGGTGGACAATTTGACCCATTCCTCATACATCGCGCATTCCTGGTCTGATGCCGCGGGAAGGCGGGGTTGCATCCCCTTCGCTGGTCTTTCGGCATCGCCCGTCGCGAGAGTTGACGATTTCGAATTGAACTCCGGCGCCTCCTGAATCGTGCTGAAGCCTTCCTTGTTGGACTCTTGAAGCGGTTGACAACCGGCTTTTGGCGTATCGGTATAGACCCCGCCAGGGCAGACGAACAACGCAGCGGCAACGACGATAGTTTCGAGCATGAGTGCCCTCCATTAATCAGAACGATGCCCTCACCCTAGCATGGGTTTCTCCATACAGAAAGAAAAACGACGTGTTTTGCAGGACATCAACGTGGGCCTGTCACACCTGTTCACCATCCGTGCTACAGCCTGCGACAACGGATAATTCAGAATGTACCTTGTTTCTTCGCCTCGCCGTCTGCGACGGTACCTGTCTCCTATTGGAGCCGGAGAAAACGATGGGCTGGGAGGGAAAGTAAGTCAACGACCGATCGGGTGACGCTGGATTACTCGATGAGCGCCTGCTTTGTTTCATCCAGGTGCTTTTGGAGATATTGCATGAAGGGTGTACCGCCTGTTCCCACGGCCGTGGGGTTGCTTGCGTGGGACTGATGTTGGCGGTGGATGTAACTGTCGGCGTAGCCGATGTGTATCTCGCGAAATTTGGCGAGGAGATCGACGCAGACGCCATAGGCAGCCCTGAGTTCAGGATTGTGAAGTTTTCGATCGCGAATATAGCCGGCAAGCAACGGACGTCCACGATCATCGGTGGCGGTCTCAAATGTTTGGAGGAATGCGCGGTGGCTCGGAGGCATATATCCCCGCATTTCTTGCAGATAGAGGGTCAGGGGGTCAGGAGCATGTGTGATTCCGAGTCCTGCGTCGAGACAGGGCACAATCGTGCTTTGTGCGCCGGTTTCACCTCGATATTGTTGCGGCTGCCCGGCATAGGCTTCAACGCCTTCGTAGGAGAGCCCGTTCGGTAAGCTCGGGTTATTCTTCCAGCCGTGGATGTATGGTCTTACGCGGTTGTAGTACACATAGGGGTCACAGCGTTCTTTCATTCTGAGAAGCGTGTCGCGCATTGCTGTCTGGGCCAGCGCTAATGATTTGAGCCCAAGCAAGACCTCGTCCTCCTTATTCTCAGCCGCCCCCTTCATCGCTCGTAGGAGTCCGGCCAGCCCTGGTCCCGCTTCCTGCTCGATCTGGATGTGGACGACGACAAACCACTCTTCATCCAAACCGCCGAGAAAATTCTGCAGCAGCACAATGTTGTCGAGCTGAATTGGCTTCGTCAGGTCGAGTCGTCGCCAGTTGTCGAGCGCATAGGACGCATAGGAGAGAACCGGAGGTCGGCCAAGCCGCTGAGCCACCTCGTGCCAGGGTATTGCAAGTTGCGGCGGCAGCATCACAGCCGGCTGGTCCGGCACTTCCCATACATAGGCATGTCCACAGAACGAAAGAACTCTCATCGCTGCCCGATACTCTTCTGTGCGCCATGTTGAGGGGATGGAAGGGAGCAGTTGACGTTGCTCGTCGATGAACCGTCGAACTGTCCGAGCGCTCAGCAATTTCGGCAGCTCGCGCCCAAGATCGTTGAGCGTGGGGGAGTCGGGCAGATGGCCGAGTGGGTCTTGTGGGAGAAAACCCTGTTGAGAAGAGATCTCGTAATCGGAGAGATTGAGAGCGGAGAAGTTCGTCGATCCCATTGGAACCTCCTGACTCAGGACCTCAGAGCCGAGCTGTACTTTATCACACGTCGAGTGAATCATAATCGACGTATGGATTGGAAGAAAAACAGAAAGCCTCTGTTTGCATTCTCTCCCAGCGGGCTGACAATATTTATCAGAGGTTTTCGGAACGAAGGAGCATGCTATGCTGAAGGAGCCAACAAATTGCTCATGGGTCTGTAGGGGTTACCATGTGGCCGGCTGGCTTGTTGTGCTGTGCCTGCTGGCTAGTTCGGGATGCGCTGCCGGCCATTCTCGGCTTGATGGGCTTGCCTGGGAGCAGTCGCGGCTCATCGATCTCACTCATGCCTTCGGGGCGGACACGATTGTATGGCCGACCGAACAAGATTTCCGACTTGTTGTCCAACAGGCGGGAGAGACGCCGGGTGGCTATTACTACGCTTCGAATCGTCTGGAGATGGCCGAGCATGGTGGCACTCACATGGATGCACCCATTCACTTTGCCAAGGGTGGGCAGACGCTGGATCAGGTGCCGATCGAACGCTTGGTTGGAGCTGGTGTGCGAATCGACGTCACAGCCCAATGCGCCCGTGATCGGGATTACCGCCTCTCCATCCAAGACTTCGAGCAATGGGAAGCCGTGCACGGGCGAATCCCGACCCGCGCGATTGTGCTGGTCGACACGGGCTTTGCGCGATACTGGCCATCGCGGCAACAGTATCTGGGAACAGAGCTGAGAGGGATGGAAGGTATACGAGCGCTCCATTTCCCAGGCTTGCATCCCGAGGCGGCGGCCTGGCTTGTGCGCGATCGACAGGTCAAAGCCGTGGGCATCGACACCGCCTCGATCGATTATGGGCAATCCACAAAATTTGAGACGCATGTCGCGCTCCTCTCCCAGAACGTGCCGGTGTTCGAAAATCTTGGAGACCTCCGCGATCTTCCTGATCAGGGATTCGATGTGATCGCTCTGCCGATGAAAATTGCAGGGGGGACCGGCGGCCCGCTGCGCGTCATCGCGGTGCTGCCTCCACCATAACAGACAACTTAGAGGAGGAGTAATGTCCTGAGCTGAGTATAAAACGATGTAGCACTTGGAGCCTCGAATTGTTACAGCTGGGCAATATCTTGATGCTGCTCTTTATATGAATCACCCTTGGTCAACTTGGTGGGAAACCGATCTTCCCTGTCAGTTCTCAAGAGAGAGAGCGCTAGAGAACTGCGACTACCTGCTGGAAAAACTTCCTAACATTGCTAAAGCACTGGACAGTCCAGGGGTTCAGAATCACCCTTTGTTTCAGTGCTGGCGGAACAACGGTGCCATGTCATTTTTGGAAATCAATGCTTTGGCAGAAGATCTGAGGTGCATTGATGCGGTTCCAGGAATCAACGAAGTAATTCGAGACCTTCTTTCCAGTGAACTATGCAAGCCTACTTGGCATGTGATTCACTCCGCAGCGATGTTTGCCAGAGGGAAAGGAAATAGAATGTCCCGGTTTTCTTGTCCCCTGATCGTCAAGACGTCTATCGGTAGGCGGGGCAGTCACTCCCGCGCCTCCGGTGACCTTCGCTCCTGCCAACCACTACCTATGCTAACGGGAAATTCAGAATGTCAAAGTGTTTTTTGTTCGTGAAGCGTAAGCCGTGAGTAGTGGACGGATGGCAGCACCGAGGAGTCAATAAGAGATCAAAAAGTTCATACTCATGCCAGACCTCATTTCTTTTTTGTCCGGCCTACTCTGAATGGTATCGAGAGGAGTCCCGTGCTTCCCTGTCGTTAGCGTCTTCGATGTGTTTAAACACAATGAAACCTACTGGGATTATTCCAGTTGCTGCACCGAGCAGAGCGACCCAAATACCCCAAGGCTTCTTGGATTCGGGAACAATCTCTTCTGCGAGAAAGTAGGTGATGACGAGAAACGCGGAGATGAACAAAAATTTTGCGAACCACAGTGGAGCTCGAATCAGATTACATAACTTGTGCGCGCCGAAGACGAGTCCGATTGCCAGCGCCAGCGCGAGAAAGCCGCCCATGAAGAACCTCGACTCCTAACTAACCAGTGGGTTGACCGTCGTCATTAAGGGGTGAGCAAAAATATAACCAATCCCCGCCTGCGGCTACCGCCATGGACAATCCCTCCTTGGCAGGCTGCGGAAAACCTCGGTTTATACATAAAATGTCGTTGAACTATTTCAGACTGAGCTAAGGCCTCAATAACATCAGGATGCTCAAAAAGGCCGTCCAGCAAGGCCGCAACGAGCGAAGAGGCGAGGCATACGCTTCGGTACGTTGAGCCTCTGAGTGACGTGAGAACGCCGCTGGCGGACTTTTTCAGCATCCTGTTAGATTTGCAACTCGGGGATCGAGGTAACAAACAGATCAAAAATATACCCATCTCCATCAGGACGCTCCTCGCATTTTGAGACAAATTCTATGGGGATGTCGAACAGTGATGACGCCCCTTTCCTTGGGTGAGGGGACGTGAGAATATGAAATTTTTTCTGACGAGTCAGATATTGTTCTATCTCCTCGTCAGCAGCATACCCGACATAGAACATGATCCCATCATGCTTCTGAATCTCTAACGAGAATGTGTCGCCGCGCGTCGCGCGTAACGCGACGACGCTGCACATTGAGAAACCGTATATTCCGTTCGGCAAATCCTGTATGCGTGTTCCCTCTTCCCGTTCAGTCAGCGGTCTCAGTTGATGCTTGTGCCGTAGCCTCAGTACCTCTTTGGGGACGGCGTTCCCCTCCGGGATCTTTCCGACATCGCGCGGCGTATTCAGTGGTTGAGGGTCTCTACTCCATATGTCGGCGAAATGAATTGAAAAGTTCAGTCCGACGAGGTAAACCAATCCTCCCAACCCAAGGGGCACAGCGATCAGATATGGAACCCACCGTTTCATGATTAGCAGGATACGCCCAAATCGTCCCTGAAGTAAAAAGTAGCCTGCACGTGAGGGATAGAGGGAAGGTGTCAGACACCATCTCCTTGCAGAAGCAGCTGGGGGGCTGAGCCTTTTTACTTTCCGTTTTCTTAGGCAGGCGAAAAGTGGCGAACCATGACCTGGGGAATTTTCTGAAAATCGCGGTCGGATGTGAGAATCGGGAGCCCGTGCTGCATGGCGCTGGCGGCAATCCAGATATCGTTGCTTGCCACAGGAGTTCCGTTCTTCTTGAGGAAGGCCGCAATGATGGCCCATCGATCCGCAGTTTCGTCGTCGATTGCTAGAACGCTCACTCGGGGAGATTGGAGAAACTCTCGTAGCACTCTCTCATTTTCTTCGCCCCTTCTGCCAAGCAGGAATCCCGCCTTCAGCTCTCCCAAGACGATAGGGGTGAGGTAGAGGCTGTCTGCTGATTCGACCAGCTGGACTGTGGCTTGATGTTTGCGGAAGAGAGCAGAATAGGCTGAGGTATCGAGCAGTATCCGGTTCATTTCCACAAGTCGGGATCGATTGTCCTGAAGGACCTGACGATTTTATCGAACGCGTCGGCCTCTTCCTTCGTCCAGGTCCCGACGAGATGATCGAGATCATGATAGCGAATCGGCGCTTTCTTCTTTGCCTTGCCCCCTGCCGACTCTTCCAACAACTCGATGACCGCCTTATTCACACTGGTCTTCTTCTGCTTGGCACGCTGTTGAACAGTGCGGGCGACGTCGGGTGGAAGGTTCCGTAACGTAATCGCTTTCATGGCGCTAGACCTCCATGCTTCACGAGTGCATCATAGTGATGCATATCCTACTGCATAGGAGAGGGTTCGTCAAACTGATGCACCTGTGCGAGAGGGATGGATAGGGGCAACAGGCGCATGGCCAATAGCCTATTGTGCTGCCTATGGTGAGGAACGGAATATGGCAAGGGTTGGGGGCAGAAGATTGCAAGCGGTGACACCCCCCGGGCTGATTAAGATTCTGGAGCCGCTCGTTCCGCCAGATTCCTCACCGTAGTGCATTCTCTACCGCCGTGTCGGTTCCGAGTGGCTGGACGTGCTCTCCCCTGAACACCGCAAAGACGTCTATCGGTAGGCAGGGTAGTCGCTCCCGCATCTTCCGGTGCAACGCCCAAAGTCTCGGCTAAGCCTCAGCGGGTTCCCACGCCTCCGGTGACCTCCGCTCCTGCCAGTCCCCACCACCTCGATATCATGAAATTCAGAATGTCCCTGTTTTCTTGCCCCGTTCCAAGTTCACGAACAGACCATGCGTTGGAGGCATCAGGAAAGAGGATGCTAGAAGGTATCAGACACCGTTCCCTTGGCGAGTGAAAAATGGAAGGCTATTCGAGGCTAGGCAAGGCTATTCCTTTAATCTTTCTATATAGCCCCACGGCAAATGAATCTGTCATGCCGGATACATAATCAGTGATTTTCATCAATTTATCGTACGTGCTGAGATTGATATCGCGTTCCAGGGAACTCCAAAATGTCGCTGCCAATAATTTTGAATAGCTTTTGCTTTTGTGGGATGGAGAATGTCCTTTCAAATTAATAACTGCAGGCACAAAGGCATCCAATAGACCCCCTAGCACTTCAAATCCGGCAGATTCTATCTCCAGATTATATTTTAGTCTGTACACCGATTGAGATGCTTTCTTAAGGGCCGCTATCTTCTTATGGGAGGGTATGGATTTGGTTAGCTCTTCATTGTGTTTTCCGTGAAGCATGTCTTGTTCTTTTGAAACGAAGGCATCAGAAACTTGTCGAATGAGAGAGTTAATAGCTAATGATCTTAGAAGCCCGACTTGTTCTTTTTGATCGTTGATAGTGCTAAGAACCGAATTCGCTTCTTTCTTCTCACCTTCTTCTAAGAGTAATGAGAGGTAATGGTCTTTAATGTCTTCAAATTTAACTATGCCAAGCCGGAAGCCATCCTCAAAATCAAGAAGGAGATAGCAGATATCATCTGCTGCTTCGACCAAGAACGCTAACGGGTGTCTGCACCAAGCTGAATCATCAATGGAGGAGCGTTTCAGCCGAACCTTTGTGGCAACCTCTTTGAAATTATCCTTTTCGCTTTGGAAGTATCCAAACTTATCATTGCTCTTATTATTTGGTGTCGAGAGTTTTTTGCTGAGATCAAAAGAGCTGCGGGGGTATTTTGAGAAAGCAGCTAGGGTTGTAGCGGTGAGCTGTAATCCCCCAAGATTGCTCGGTTTTTGAAGCCTGGTGAGAATTCTAAAGCCCTGCGCGTTTCCCTCGAAGTATTGAAAATCCCAGCGTTCTTCCCCTTTGCTTAAACTTCCGAGAGCTTTTTTTCCAATTCCGTGGCTGAACCAATGTTGAATCGCATGTTCACCTGCATGGCCAAATGGCGGATTGCCAATGTCATGGGCTAAGCATGCGGCAGACACTATTGTGTCAAGATCCCCAGGGGCTATGCTGGGTGGCAGGCGCTCACTTTTCCTTAAGAGTGTTCCAACGGCTGTGCCCAAGGAACGACCAACGCATGAAGCTTCCAGACTATGTGTTAAGCGAGTTCGTACATAGTCACTTTCTGGAAGTGGAAAGACTTGGGTTTTGTCCTGCAGTCTCCTGAAGGCGGAGCAGAAGATGATCCGATCAAAGTCTTGTTGGTACGGGGATCGTCCTACAATTCTAGTGTTTACGTCGTTGCCAACGCGTGTAGGGGAGATTAGCGTAGTCCAATCCATATCGGCGTGTGCGGCTCGGCTCATATCACCTGGACCCTACATTGTTTCCATCTGAAAATGGTGTCAACGACATCACAATCTGGCGTCAGCAGCAAGAAGGGATTGGTGAGGCATTCTATTTCATATTTATCAGGACAGTGGTAATCCCAGCCTCTTTGAACATTTCAATTGCAAGTTTTCCGGTCTCATACCATTTAGAGTTTTTGTCAGTCTCTGGATCTACCGCTATTACCCTGGAAATGCCAGCTTGGATGACAAGTCCCGCACACCTGGCGCAAATTGGCTTGCCCCAAACAAACAGTTCAGCTTCTTGTGAGGCGGGGCCAGCAATAAGCAGAGCATTCTGCTCCGCATGGATGATCATGTCTAGCCTTATGCTTTTGTTATTTAGTCGTTCCGCACTATCCTCAACACCAACTGGGAAGCCGTTGTATCCTAGTGCAATTGCACCCTTCTTTTTTGTTGCGAGTACTGCTCCCACTTTTGCCTTCGGATCTTTTGACCAATTGGCGATAAAGCATGCCAACTCCCAGAATCGTTTATCCCATTTAGGTTCTGGTCCCATAGACGGCTTTTCTCCTAATAGAGGTAGTCTCACGTTTTCCGTGGTTTAAATGGCGTGTGACAAAGAGAAGGCCACCGTTTCCGGTGGCCTTCTTTCTTCACTCCCCACGAGCAGACTTGGTTATGGGTTTAATCGCGGGTGGCGCTGACCTGGGCACCCGTCCGTCTCAGATTTCATCTTCTGTTAAAGGGTGGCCCGATTGGTCTCTAACTGCGCGCGTTCTTTCAATTCCCCCAGTATCCTTTCAAGGGTAGCCTGGTCGATCCTCGATTGCGCGCGTCGAACGAGCACATTCCTATCGTGCGCGTTCCGCGAGCAGGAGGACGACTAGGCTGCCCCTTCCCATACTTCTGAGGCCGCGCGTTGCGCGAGCAAAGGAGACTAACGGGCTACCCTTTCCCCTCCTACACCGGGCGGGGTGCGAGGACGGACGGGCTGGTAAGCGACAGGACCCGCGATTAGGTCCCCATTTCCCAGGATGCGAGATACTTCACCTGCTCCTTCGTCAGCGTATCGATCTTCATCCCCATGCCCTGCCAGCTTGAGCCGTGCGATTTCCTTGTCGATCACCGGCGGGACCGGATAGACCTTCTTCTCCAGCTTCTTGTAATTCTTCACCAAGTATTCCGCACCGAGCGCCTGGTTGGCGAAGCTCATGTCCATGACGCTGGAGGGGTGGCCCTCGGCCGTCGCCAGGTTCACGAGTCGTCCCTCGCCGAGTAGACTGACCCGACGGCCGGTCTTCAGCGTGAATTGCTCGACACCTGGTCTGATGAGGCGCTTTCTCCGGCTCAATTTCTCCAAAGCGGGAATATCCAGCTCGACGTTGAAGTGGCCTGAGTTGCAGACGATGGCCCCTTCCTTCATCGAGGCGAAGTGCTCACGGCGGATGACTTTGAGGTTGCCGGTGACCGTGACGAAGAAATCTCCCACCAGCGCGGCCTGGTCCATCGGCATGACGCGGAACCCATCCATGACCGCTTCAATCGCCTTGACCGGATCGATCTCGGTGACGACGACGTCGGCGCCCATGCCCTTGGCGCGCATGGCAATGCCGCGCCCGCACCAGCCATAGCCCGCGACCACAAAGGTGGTGCCGCAGATCAATCGGTTCGTCGCGCGGATGATGCCGTCGATCGTGCTCTGGCCGGTCCCATAGCGGTTGTCGAATAGATGCTTGGTGTCGGCGTCGTTGACGGAGATCACCGGGAACTTCAACACTTTCTTCTCGGCCATGCTGCGGAGTCGGATGACGCCGGTGGTGGTTTCTTCTGTACCGCCGATTACGTGTTTGAGCAAGTCTTTCCGCTTGGAATGGATCAGCGAGACGACATCGGCCCCGTCGTCCATCGTGATCTGCGGCTTGTGGGCGATCGCCGATTGGATGTGCTGATAGTAGGTCTTGCTGTCTTCGCCTTTGATCGCGAAGGTCGGAATGCCGTCATGTTTGACGAGCGCCGCCGCGACCTCATCCTGCGTACTCAGCGGATTGGAGGCGCAGAGCCGGACATCGGCTCCGCCGGCCTGGAGTGTTTTCATCAGATTGGCGGTTTCGGTCGTGACATGGAGGCAGGCTGTGACGCGGAGCCCTTGGAACGGCTTCTCCCGCTGAAACCGTTTCTTGATCAGCCGCAGCACCGGCATGGTGGCTTCGGCCCATTCGATCTTGAGTTTGCCCTGGTCTGCTAGCTCCATATCCTTCACATCGTATTCCACAGAAACCTCCAGTACAGGTGATGAGTGATGGGTGGTCAGTAAAAGGGGGGCGGATTTTTCAATCCGTCCCCCTTCTGTAATCGGTCCGGTCTAACCTATAGCCCTGCGTCTTTGCGCAAGAGTTTGGCCTTGTCGGTCTTTTCCCATGTGAATTCCGGTTCACTTCGGCCGAAGTGCCCGTAGGCCGCGGTCTTTCTGAAGATCGGCCGGCGGAGCCTGAGGTAGTCGATAATGCCGCGCGGCGTTAAGGGGAAATGTGTCCGCACGAGCTTATCCAGTTTCTCGACCGCGACCTTTTCCGTGTCCTTCGTGTCGACCAGCACCGAGACGGGATCGGCCACGCCGATCGCATAGGCGAGCTGGACTTCGCATTTCTGGGCCAACCCGGCGGCGACGATGTTCTTTGCGATGTAGCGGGCCATGTAGGAGGCCGACCGGTCCACCTTCGTGGGATCCTTGCCTGAAAAGGCGCCGCCTCCATGGCTGCCGTGACCGCCATAGGTGTCGACGATGATCTTGCGGCCCGTCAGTCCGGTGTCGCCCATCGGGCCGCCGACCACGAAGCGGCCGGTGGGATTGATGTGGTGTTTCACGCTCGTCGGGTCATAGAGTCCTTTTGGCATCATGGGCTTGATGACTTTCTCCATGAGATCGCGCTCGATTTGCTTGTTCGTCACGTCGGGACTGTGTTGTGTCGAGACGACGATGGTGTCGATCCGCACAGGTTTTCCGTTCCGGTATTCGACGGTCACTTGGGATTTTCCATCGGGACGGACCCAGGGCAGGATGTTCTTTTTGCGGACTTCTGCCAGCCGCTTGGTGAGCCGATGGGCGAGGACGATCGGCATCGGCATGAGTTCAGTCGTCTCGTTGGTCGCATAGCCGAACATCAGTCCCTGGTCGCCGGCGCCGCCGGAATCCACGCCCATGGAGATATCACCCGACTGCTGGTGAATGGCGGTGAGAACGGAACAGGTATGGTAGTCGAATCCCCAGGCGGCGTCGCAATAGCCGACATCCTTGATGACCTCGCGAATGATATCGGGAATCTCGACGTAGGCCTTAGTGGAGATTTCCCCGGCCACGAAGGCAATTCCGGTAGTCAGAATCGTCTCGCAGGCCACCCGGGAATACTTGTCTTTGGCAATGAGCGCGTCGAGGATTCCGTCGGAGATTTGGTCGGCGATCTTGTCCGGATGTCCTTCCGTCACGGATTCTGATGTGAACAGGTAGTTGTGTCTCATTGGTTCCTCAATGTTCGGTTGGCGGTAGTCTGACGAATTGTCGTGCGATATTAGTATGAGTGCCCCCTCATTGTCTATGGAATTTCAGCAGTGATATCTCCACAGAGGCTCTGCGGAAACCGCCGAGGTAGAAGGCAAGACAGCCACATGGAAGCCGGAAGCCTGGTTCCTCCTTCTGACTTTGCTAACTTTGGCGACGAAGCCCGCCGTCAGACTGTCACTGTTGGGCATGCGCCTGTCTGCGTGCGATACGCACGGGCAGGCGGTTAAAGTAAAAGGTTTCGGGAGTGATGCGAGTTCGGAAATATCTGGCTCAGTATCGCGGCCACGGTAAATTTGTTCTCAAGCTGCTCGTGCCCCGGTGCCGGTGCTGCCGGTCTGGGTGGGTGACTTGCTGCGGAGGATGGCGGCAGAGCGGGCGCACATAGACCAGGGGGGCATCAGCGTCCGCATGAGAGCCTGCTCGGGTCCGTCGATACCCTTGGGTCAGTCCCAACTCGATCCAGTTGGCGGCGCGATAGACGCCACCATGGAAGCGCCGGGGATCAACAACCGTCTCCAGGAGCAGCACGGGATGGCCAAAGCGGGCCGGCCCATCGGCCCCGATCCGGCGTTCGGTCAGCGAGAGCACGCGTGAGCCGAGAGTCGGCCGGTGCCAATCAGGCAGAATCAGAAAGCGGCGGTTGTTGGCGATCAGCGTGAGCCGCCCCTACTGCGAGCGAACGTCCCAGCCGATCCAGCGATCCCGCACGCCGCATGTCAAGGCCGCGCCCGCGGCGACTCAGTTGCGCCACCCCCTGGTCGCGCAACGTAGCGACATGCCACACCGTCTCACCAATCTTCGGGAGCGCGCCCAGATCGTGGTCGCGCGCCATCTGCTCGTGATAACGCCCGTCTTCGTGTCGCTCCACCTGCCGCACGTGGAGCGCAGTGCGCGCGTCGTTGGTCCATTCCATCGATTTCATCCGGCGATGGATACCAGAAATGGATACCAGAAATCGTGAGCGGTGTCCAGCCTACGGCCCTCACTCACTGGTTTCGCCAACGATTCTCGCGAGGGCAAATCCACCCTGGTGCGTGGGCTTGTGTAGGTTCGGGTTCACTTGTATAATTGGCAGCATGAAACAGTACAGCGCTGGCGTCGCGGTGTTATTGGTTGCGGCTCTTGCTGTCCCCATCCAGGGCATTGCTGAACAGGATCGTGTCGTGGTCGATTCTGCTGTCCTTGGGGAGACGAGCAGCCAACCCTCTTCAAGCACGCCAAAGACCAACGGCCCAAGCCAACCTCCAATTGCGTTGCCTTCAACGGCTGCTTCATCCGTAGACGTTCGAGATATTCCCTCAATCAGCGGTCGCTACGCAATTGGGGGGAAAACGTTGGTGCCCTATATCGGGGCAGGATTCTCTGGAGGCTACAGCTCAGAGTTCAATCGTTCCTTGGCTGTGGTCCCTCCCACGCAGAACGACTTGGGGCTTCGAAGTCAATTTGGGCAAAGCGTCTCCCCGAATGAGTTCCAACTAGGCGTCCGTATTCCGTTTTAGCTCCCTCGACACCGTTCTGCCTACTAACCGACAAGCGAGGATCCAGAGAGGGCATGGTGTGACCGTGCACCTCGCGGTTCGGCGGGTTCCAAAAGGAGTCATCTATTCAGCGGAGCTGACGGGGCCCAATGTCATTAGTTTGTCGGCTACAGTAAATAACTCGACAGGGTAGGGATACTGTTCGAGGCTCCTTTTGTCAGGTACTTCTCTTGCTTAAATATCTATTCTTGAAACTCGCCGCTCTGACAAAAACCTTCGATTTGGCGACGGCCCGAGCTGGGAACCGGCGGGATTGGATGCGTTGTCATAACCCTCAGCCTGGTTGTGACCGGGGCCGTTCTGCTGCAAGGGTGCCTCGCAGGAGCCTGGGTGACACTGATGGCCGTGGATACCATGAAGAGCGGTCACATTACATTTTGGCCGTTCGAGCAATCCTGGGTGGCACCGCAGGACCAATTGAGCGATGCGGTGCACAATTCGAAGGTGACAAGCGTCGCGGTTCTTCCGGTTGAGGGCGACCCGGAGATGCGCGCGCGGCTTGCCACCTTGTTGCAGCAGGAAACCGCGTTGCGGGTCGAAGTGCCGATGGGCATCGCATCCACAGTCACCGCAGCTGATCCACCTTCTCCAAAAGCCGTCGATGATGCAGATCGCAGTGAATTGGCCAAAGAAGTCACGCGGGATCTAGGTGTCGATACTGTTCTTGTCAGTCGCGTCGCTGCCGGTTATCCCCCCTCTCATCCGAGCGACTGGGGGCGGAAAACGGAGGGTTCACGACGCCTCTATCTGTACCTCGTGAATTACAAGGGCCATCTACTCTGGAAGGATGAACTACCCTTCACGCCGGTACAAGGCTTCACCCCGCCATTGGAAGCATCCGTGCAGGTCGATCTTGCCCATCACGTGATGCAGCAGGTCACAGCACTGCACTTGGATGAACTCGGCTACCTTCCGAAGAAAATCTCATAGCAGGGTGCTGAAAAATCCCGCCAACGGCGTTCTCGCATCGTTTAGACCCTCACCGTACCCCAGAGGGTACGCCTCGGCCCTTCACTCGCTGCGGCCTTGCTGGTCGGGCTTTTTGATCACCCTGCAGGAGTCTTCTTCTGCTCTGTCACACATGTGAACCCTTAAAATTCTGGTGCGTTGAAGTAGTTTTTCACAATCTTCTAACCCTTCTTGCAGCACTCCCTCTCCTCCGGTACAGTCTGGCTTCTTCAACCAGGAGCCTGACTTCTCCATGCCGTTGCTCGATGTGCCATTGCTGGCTTGTCTTCAGGAAGAGTTTCGCCTGTCGATGAAGCGACTCCTGAGCGACCTTTGTCTGGATTTGGAAAGCCAATATGCAGATGTCGCGAAATCGTTGGGGTTGCCTGTGGCCTACTTCCGGTTCCTCGGCCAAGCACTCGAACGGGATGCATACGCCCACTGGAAAGTGGTCGGCTGGATCGAAGCGTTGAACGACCTGGTGTATTTCATCGATCTGCTGCAACAAATTCGCGAGGAGCAAAATCCTCGTGAGTTCGCGGCGCAGCTTTTTGCTGAGTGCGAAGAGAAGTTCTTCGAGAACAGTTATCTGGACGATCTGTTTCCGCGCGGGGCCTCGCAGGCATCGGGACTCGAGCGGCGGCTGAACGAACTCTGCAAGCGGCTGACGCAGGAGCTGACACAGGAATCGCTCTGTCTCGTGCCGGGACTTCCGATGTTGTGGTGCGCCTCGCGCAAGATTCAGTCCTGGGCCATAGAAATACATCTCAGCCACAACGTCGAACGGGCAGAGCTGTTCGGAACGATGGCGATGGGGACAGAGGGCGATATCTACGAGGCTCCTCCCTCGGTGAAAAGAGCCCTTAAACAATCGTCCGGCCAAGCGGCCATTCTCATTCGTCCGCGAGAATTGTTCTTGAAGATCGGACGAACCGTGGCGCTTCTGTGTACGATGAAAGGCAATCAATTGGAATGGAGTTGGGCGCGCCGGCCACCTGTCGTGGCCATGGAGGTTCGATCTGGGGCTGTCACAGTCGGGCCGACGCTCGTCTATGGGAAGGACCGCCAGCCTCGGACTGTGGCTGCCACCTCAGCCGAGCAGGTCATGCGAATCGGGCGGGCCTGGACAGTCGTTCAAGAGGCATGGCCGGAAGGACAGGAGGTGCTCGCACTCTTGACCGTCCGGATCATTCCGCTCAAAGCCAAGGGCGTCGTCAGTTTCAGCTACCGTCACCGGCCAGGACTGTCCTTTATTAACTGCTTCGACCGGGATGACCTCGATCTGATCGATGACCTGATCCATGAAAACAGCCATCACCATTTGAACTTGCTGCTTCGCAAACAGATTCTCTATCACGGGGATCGCAACCAGCAGATCTTCTATTCCCCCTGGCGCCGCAGCCTGCGCCCGCTCAGAGGCATTCTGCATGCGGCCTTCACGTTTACGATGGGGGCGATGCTCTTCGAACGACTCTCAACCTGGGCATCGGGGCGAGGTGGGTTGGCGCGATGGACACGAGCAGGACTCACCTCGCGGGATTTGCAGCGTGCTCGGTTTCGGTGTCTTGAGGAAGTGGAGTCCGTTCGCTACTCGATCCAGGATTTGGAGTATGCCAGCTGGCATCTCAAGTGGCTCACCGGCTCAGGCCAGCGGCTGGTCAAACAGTTGGCAGAAACGATCGAGCAGGTCGAGCAGAACATCGCGCCCCACAGAAAAGCAGTCCTCGCCTCCAAATTCGGCCCAGCCCTCCGTCGGCACGTGAAAGAACTCCACCGAGCCCGCCAGACTTATGGGCCAGTGCGACTGGGCAAGGTCTAGCAGGATACTGAAAAAGTCCGCCAGCAGGGGAGGGATAGCCCAGTGAGTCCCCCTTGAGCTCGCGCAACGCGCGGTCTCAGAAGACCCTCGTTGGACGCGCGCAGTGGGGGACTCATCCGGGCCATCAAAGGGCAACGTAAGCGAGCAAGCTTGGAGCAACCATCTTTAGTCGCTCCCTGAGGCCTTGCTTGGGACAAGGCGCGTCTCGGCGCGCCAGGGTTGGGCGGGGTGAGAAGTCTGATCTTTTTGAGCATCCTGCGAGGGAAGCCGCGCAGGTTGTGTTCGTCGAGAGACTCGGCTATTCTTAAAACCATGTTAGGAGGTAATAGTCTTGAGTAAGCTGAGGCAGAATAAAGAAGGATTATTGATTCCCTCTTCCCTATTGAAAGGGTTGACGGGGCTCGTTTCTGTTCAGCGACAGGGCAATGTAGTACTCATCGAGTCTGAACGGCGCCGAACGGCTGGACGCCGTGCGGCCCGCATGGTTCAGCGCCTGAGACAGGCTGCTGTCGAGCAACATTAGAGGGCCACTATGCCACTTCATCGTAAACAACGAAAGCCTCAGGCCAAGCGCAATGCGCCAGTCCAACAGAGAGATCTGAAAAAACGGGTGGCTCGTCAGAAAAAAGCTCTTCTCTCCCTCGCCGGAATTGGGGCCAGTGGGTTTACGGATATCAGTGTCGAGCATGACACCTACTTGCACGAGAAACCTTGAGCCTGTCCGCCTCTTCTTTCCGCACGTCTGTCTTCGTTGACACCTCGGCGTTCTTCGCGCTCGCGGATCAGACCGATCGATTGCATCATCAGGCTCTGCAATATGTGCAGTCCACGGATCGGCTTCTCGTTACCAGCAATGTGGTTGCTCACGAAACCATCACCCTCCTTCGCATGCGACTCGGGTACGAGCCAGCCCTGCAATTCGGACTCCGCTTGCTGAGCCAGGACACGACGCCTGTTGTTCGGATCACCCCAGCCGACGAAGAAAGGGCTTGGGCCATCTTCCGTCAGTATCCGGACAAGCGATTCAGTTTTACGGATTGCACCAGTTTCGCGATCATGAAGCGGCTCGGCATCGGAACCGCGTTCGCTTTTGACGAAGACTTTCGTCAATTCGGTAGATGGGTCGTGCATCCCCTCGGCGAAATCCGTCAGCAGCGTCGATCTCTCTGCCGCCATGTGAAGGAACTCAGCTAGCCAGACCCACGGGCCAGTGCGATTGAGCAAAGCGTGATCGGCGGTGACCTTTTCTGTGCGTTGCTTTTGAATTTCGGAGGAGATGTTTGTGGTAATTGCGATTGACGAATCAGGATCCTTTGCGACGGATTCGAAGACGCGACATTTCTTCGCCGCAGTGCATTTGCGTCAACGCAGAACTCTATACAAGCAGAAACAAGGCCAATTTTCAGATTGGGAAAGGTCGCTGCCTCGGTCTCTAAAGAACGCTAAAGGGGAAATAAAGAGTTCCGTACTCTCGGACGACGAACTCACGGATGTTGCACGGAATGTTATATGTTCTCACTATTATGTCGGAGTCACACCGTACACGATTCGGCCAGCAGATAACCCCACGGCGGTGGTCGACAAGCATCGTTCCGTTGCGCTTGTAGGTATCAAGGAAGGCGCAAAAGAGTCCTTGGCCATGGGCCGGAGAGAAATTGCTAGGACATATGAAGAGTTCGGAACTGGCTTAAGAAGCTAAATTATTCCCACTATCTAAAAGTAATCTTGCTTGGCGAATGTATGATGGCAGCGATGGTAAATACAATTGGCCACTCAATATCGGGTGGATACGATGAAGAATTAACGCGGATGCGTTTCCTTATTGACGGATTTTATCAAGGAGCCAAGGCATAACCTGTTCTGGCATGAGCTCCTTCGCAATCAGTTGTACTATGCGAGTGAAGTCGAACCCTATACCGCTGTTAAATAAGTTGAAGCCAAAGGGTCATCTGTTCCTCGAGAAGTACGCACGGGCTGGGTATCTGGACTTTAATGAGCTGTTTTGGAGGCAATGCGAATTTGCTTCCTCTCATGAGCATTTCGAGATTCGAATCGCAGATGCCGTGAGCACAATCATGTCGCGCTTTTTCAATCAGCGCCGGTGTATTCCAGCCTATCGATTGGTTCGAAAGTGCTTTCTTGGAAGGCAGGGTCCAACAACTAGTTCTAAAAGACTTTGATCTTGAAGCGTATCGGTACGATCTGGATGCCAACCCCTGGCGAAAGATATCACCCAGCTCTCAGATCAGTAAGGAGTAGAGAGCTTAAGATTTGAGGGGGGAATCACAAGTAAGTTTTCGTGAGTGATTAATCTGCATAGGCTGCTCAAAAAGGTCAGCCAACAAGGCCGCAGGCGAAGCGAGAGCCGGAGGCGTACCCTCTGGGGTACGTTGAGGACTCTTGCGAGACGAGAACAAAGTTGGGTGCCTTTTTCAGCAGCCTGCTAGGGCTCGACGGTGACGTCCACAAACGCCGGCACAGAATCCGCCCCCTTCTTGTCCGTCACCCGGAGCTTAAACCGATAAGTCCGTTTCTCTGATACGGTCGGCGCAAGGAAGGAGGCTTCGGCGTTATCCACGTCCAGTAGCGCGATCTTGCTGCCTCGTACCTGGCTCCATGCATAGTACAGTGCTTCGCCTTCCGCATCGCGGCTTTTTAATCCGCTCAGCTTCACTTTCGACCCGGCCTTGACCGACTGGTTGGGGCCTGCATCCGCGACTGGCGGCTCGTTCGGTTCCTCATTCACCTCGACTGTGACATCCAGCGAGGCTTGCTTGCCGCGATTGGTCACTGTGAGCATGGTCTTGCCGTTGCCGACGATCTGGAGCAGGCCATCCTTCAAGACCTTGATGACTTTGTCATTGGAGGACTTGTAACTGGTGCCGCTGGTCGGTGAGCTGATCCGACGAGTGATGCCGTCGGCGAACTCACCCACCACGGGCAACTCGAAGATCTTGCCCATTGAGTCGACGTGCCCGAATGCAGAGGATTGTCCGGCTCGCCCGAGTTGCAGGGGTTTGTCGGTTTCAAATTCGATGGTGGTGAGGCCGGAGGTGGGTTCTACGTTCACCAGGATCTCATCGAAGACGGATCTCGTTTCCAATCGCCCTCGTGAAATTTCGGCGACCGCCAGCAAGCGCATGGGCCCGATGCTGTTGTTCGGGACCAACAACGGGCCGCCGAAGGCCGGGTGGTGGTCGGACAATCCGATCAACGCCACCGGCGCAACGATCGATCCCGTGGCTGTGGCGTCCTCCTGTCCTACCAGGGTGTCATCATGTTCGCCATACCAATAGTAGCGGACCTGGACGATGCCAGAATCTTTCCCGAGGTCCACACGGGCGGTGATAGTTGTGCCTGACGTCAGCTTCGCCCCTTCCGTCGGTTCAAGGATCTTGAATGCCTGTGCCTGCTCAGGGAGCAGGCACAGCAAGCCGGCAATCGTAGAGAGGCAAAAGGTCCGAACCCACGTTTGACGTTTCACTCCTAACGTTTCACGCATCACGGTCACCGCTTGAGGTTGAATGGCACGTCAGTCAGGATGACACGATCTTTGAACAGGAGGGCGGCTTTCAGGCCGAGCGCCCGCTGATTGTGCAGGATGTTCTGCCACCAGCGAGCCGGGAGAATCTCAGGGATGACGACGGTGACCCAATAGTCCTGGTTCTTTTGTAGTAGCTCTTCGATATGGTCCAGCAGAGATCGCAGGACAGAACGGAATGGGCAGGGCACTACAATCAGCTGCACACCACAACCCCACTGGGCCCACTGAGTTTGTATGCGTGCCGTGGACTCCGGATCCACATCCACCAGCACCGCCCGAATCTCGCCGGCACGACTGCGCGCGTAATCGACGGCTCGAACGACCGCTTGATCAACGGCACTGATGGGAATGATGACGATATTGCGTCGTGGAATTGGAGGACGGTGATCACGCGTGAGCGCGATCTGTTCTGAGACGGCCTTGTAGTGCGAGCGGATCGAACGGAACATCCAGACCAATATGAGAATGAGGAGAAAGACGATCCAGGCGCCTTGTGTAAACTTTGTCGTGGCAAGGATGATGGTGGCAATACCGGTCGTGACGGCGCCCGCGCCGTTCACAATCAGGTTCTTTCGCCAATGAGGCCCCTTCTTCGTCAGCCATCGGCGTACCATGCCGGTTTGGGACAACGTGAAGGAGATGAACACGCCGACTGCGTATAGCGGGATCAAGGCGTGCGTGTCGCCGTGAAAGAGGATCAGGAGGAAACAGGCGAAGACCCCTAAAATGACGATCCCGTTTGAGAACACCAAGCGGTCGCCGAACGTTGCCATCTGATGGGGCATATAGCCGTCGCGCGCCAGGATCGAAGAGAGATGGGGGAAGCCGGCAAAGGCGCTGTTTGCGGCAAGGACTAACAGTAGCATCGTCCCAATCTGGAGCGCGTAGTACAGAGCTCCAGTACCAAAGGTGAGACGTGCTAATTGAGAAATGATCGTCTCATCCGTTTTGGGAAGAACTCCATAATGGTCGGCCAGGAAGCTGATCCCCATAAATAATGCCGCCAGAATCAGTGACATATGAATCATGGTGGTCGAGGCATTCTGGGACTCCGGCCGGCGAAAGGCTTTCACGCCGTTCGAGATTACTTCCATTCCGGTCACGGCCGAACAGCCGGCGGCAAATGAGCGAAGGATTAGGAACAGCGTCAGTTCTTCGACCGCCGTCTGGCTGTCCGGCGATACCGAGACAGCTTGTCCGAACAGGGCCTGGACGCTTCCGACCACCACCATCACTCCGAGGGCGCCGATGGCAAAGTAGGTGGGGATGGCGAAGAATTTTCCCGACTCCCGCACGCCACGTAGATTCATGACGATAATGAAGATGATAGCGACCAGCCCGAGGGCTTCGCGATGCTCGAACAAGCCTGGTACAGCCGAGGTGAGAGCCGCGATGCCTGCCGCCACGCTGACGGCTACCGTAAGGACATAATCGATCATCAACGCCGCCGCGGCGGTCAGTGCCGGCAGTTCCCCCAAATTGTTGCGGGCGACGATGTAGGCCCCTCCACCCTCCGGGTATTCGTAGATGATTTGGCGGTAGGAAATGGTCAGGACGACGACGAGAAACAGAATCGCTAGGCTGATGGGAATGGACCAGGCAATAGCGGCAGTTCCCGCAAGGACCAGCACGAGCAAGATCTCTTCCGAGGCATAGGCTACGGAAGAGATTGCATTCGAAGAAAAGATCGCGAGAGCGAGGGTTTTGGACAGGCGTTCGTGTCTTGCCTGTGTGCTTTTGAGTGGATCGCCCACCAACCAACGCTTCAGAACCATAGTCGCCATTATCGCACATAAATGGAGACGTGCACATCGAAGAAGACCCCCCTGGTATCGCGGCTGGCTTGCTTGACACACATTTTCAGACACTTGTAAGATGATCTACCGCTGCGGTTCTCGCCTCGGTCGACGTGTTACAATCAATTTCGGGTTCCCCTTACTGGTCTTCAGTATCATTCTCGGAGCGGTGAGGGTCGAGTATGCCCTGGTGGCTACGGGAGTTCATGCCAAGGCTAACGGGGCGGACACGTAGGAATCGAATTGTGGAGCGGAGAAGGGATGCTGAGGCTCTGGATTGCTGCAACGGTGTTCTGTCTGTTGGCCGCGGGTACAGGCTTGGGCGATGTATTGGCGCAGGATGTTCTGCTGGTTGTTGGGCGACACAGCGTCAAGCTGGGTGAGCCGGCACCGAACTTCCAGCTCCGAGATTTACAGGGCCGTCTGGTGGCACTTTCGGACTTGCGCGGCAAAGTAGTGATGGTGAATTTTTGGGCCACCTGGTGTGGTCCCTGCCGGGTAGAGATGCCGGCGATGGAAGCGCTCTACCAGACGTTTTCGCGGAAGGACTTTGAAATTCTCGCCGTATCCACCGATGCGCAGGGCGTTGCTGTCACGAGGCTGTTTCAACAAGAGAACCGTTTGACCTTTCCCATCCTCCACGATGCCGATTATCGCGTGGGATTGACCTATGGCGCTCGGAGCCTTCCGATGACCTTCATGGTGGATCGGCAAGGGATTGTCCGCCACCAGATCTTCGGCGCGCGCGACTGGGGAGCGGCTGACGCGCATCAACTCGTGCAGATGTTGATGAAGTCGTAGCCCATGTCGCAATCGATCACGAATATCTCTCTCGTGGCTGCCTTTTCGGCTGGGCTGCTTTCGTTTGTGTCGCCTTGCGTGCTCCCGCTGGTTCCCTCCTACATTTCGTACATCACAGGGCTGTCCATCGAACAACTTACCGACTCGACGGTGCGGTCGAAGTTTAAAAAAACCATTGTCGTCAATGCTCTGTTGTTTATCGGTGGATTTTCGGCAGTATTTATCTCATTTGGCGCATCGGCCAGCTTCATCGGACAGGCTCTGGTGACGTATCAAGAGTACATTCGACGGATCGGTGGGATACTCATCGTGATCTTCGGCCTCTATTTATTGGGGATCTTGAATATCAGTTTTCTGAAAATGGAGCATCGTTTCCAATTCCGAAATCGACCGGTCGGGTATGTGGGATCGGTTTTGATCGGGGTGGCATTTGCCGCTGGGTGGACGCCTTGCGTCGGGCCAGTGCTCGGGACCATCTTATTGTATGCCAGCACCACCGAGTCGATGCTGAACGGGGTGCTGCTGTTGACGAGCTATTCGTTGGGGCTGGGATTACCCTTGTTTCTCACGGCTCTGGGAGTGGATCGGTTCCTCACCTATTTCAAACAGGCGCGTGTGTATTTATGGGGCGTCTCTACAGTGAGCGGGGTGTTGCTCATCGCCGTAGGCGTCATGATATACGCCAATACCCTCACGATGATTACCAGCTTTCTGGAACGGTATGGGATTGGCTGGTATCTCGCGCAGTGACGCAGGATGTGTTACTGCTCGGCTAGCGCTCTGAGTCAGTGGAACTCTCAATGTCCACTCTGCCTGACGTCAAAGCCTACGATGTTTTGGTTGTCGGCATGGGGCCGGCCGGCGCCACTGCCGCCTACCAGTTGAGTCGAGCCGGCCTGTCTGTCCTCGGGCTCGACAAGGCCACGCATCCACGGTACAAGGTTTGCGGCGGCGGGTTGTCCTCCCGCATCGACCGCATTTTGGAAGACGATTACAAGTCGGTCGTCGAGCATACGATCTACGGCATACAGTTTTCCTACCGCGGTGCGGACTCCTTCTTCCTTGATTCCTCCAGCCCGATCGCCTACATGGTTATGCGCGATCGGTTTGACCATTTCCTTGTGGAAAAAGCGAGGCGAGTGAGCACAGAGGTGCACGAAGACGAACCGGTGGCGTCCTGTCGCCAGCTTCCTGACGGCATTGAAGTAACGACGGCTCGGGGCCGGTATCTGGCCAAGGTTCTGATCGGGGCGGATGGGGCAAACAGCTTGGTGGGGCAGCAGTTGTTCCCTGGACGCCGGAGCCGTCGGATGGCGACTCTGGAGAGTGAAATCCCGATCGGCACTGCATCCCATTATCCCGGTGCCGGCCGTGCGCTCATCGATATCGGCGCGACGCCCAAAGGCTACGCCTGGATTTTTCCGAAGCGGGAACGGCTCTCGATCGGCGTGGGGGATCTTCGCGGAGGTCTCTCGAGCCCGAAGAAGATTTTCGATCAGTTCGTGCGGGATGAGAAGGGATTGGCTCCATGGAAGGTCCCGCAGCCGGTCGGCCATCCACTTCCGCTCTTCAGTGAGCACAACCTGGCCGAGGACGATCGGGAGTCAATCGAATTGGTGAGTGGCCGCGCCTTGCTGGTGGGAGACGCTGCACATCTTGTCGATCCCTTGTTCGGCGAAGGCATCTATTACGCGGTGAGGTCTGGACAGTTGGCTGCAGAATCGATTCTCAATCAGGTCAATGATCAGCGACGGTCGCTGGCTGATTACGAAGGGGCTGTCCGGCGGGAGATCTACGAGGAATTTCGGGTGGCGGTCCGCATGGCGAGCATTCTCTATTCATATCCGCGTCTCTGCCACCGCCTTATACCCCGCTATCAACACATCGTCATGCTCTACTATGACGTGCTCCGCGGTCGTGAGACCTACCAAACCTTCTTAGCCCGAGCGAAGGGTATGATCAAATCGTCATTCAAGGACCTGCTCCTCGAAGCCGTTTCGCTCCGTTGAGTTCAGAATAGCCCTCAGCGATCAGCTTTCAGCTAACGAATTACAATCAAAACCATCAAGAGATTTGGAAGTTTGCTGAATGCTGATCGCTTCGATGCAGGCCCGGATTAACACCAGGCCCCAAGGCGGCAGTTCACAAAAGGCTGGCTCAATGCCGTGGCGGAAGGAAGGCGGAACGATTCAGCCGAGACGGAGGGTATCAGTCCAGCGGCAAGACTCGGTTGATTGTCCGATGGGGGTGCAGTCGGCGAACTAGAGGAGGGCGCGGGTTCGGCCTTTAGGGCCAGCAACGTTGTCGGTTTCTCTCTTTCAATCTTCGCGCGCAGGCTCCTTCCCTCGCTGGAATGCGCACTGTTCGGGTATTTCTCTGCCAGCAGCGTCAGCTTCTCGCTGGCCCAATCATCCGCTCCCAGGTCGTGGTAGCTGAGTGCCAGATAATACAGAGCATTGGGCGCGACCGACTTGTCGGGATACAGCTTCATGATTTGATCGAAGCGATGTGCGGCGGCCAGATATGAGCCCCGTCGATAATAGAATTCCCCCACAAAGAGATGCATCTGCGCCTGGAGGTTGTGGCATTCTTGGATCTTCTGGAGCGCCGGGCCATCATACCGGCTTCCTGGAAAATCTTTCCGCAGCCGTTCAAAGACTTCGATGGCTTTCTGAATGGGGGCCGGATCACGCTGGGGGCCCTTGTCCAGTTTCATCTGGCTTTCTCCGATTCGGAACATTGCATAGGAGGCGAGGACGTGGGTGCGATGGAGATCGAGGAAATGGGTATATTCGACGATAGCCTCCGCATACTCCTCTTTCTCGAAGAAGGCCTCTCCTCGCTTCATGATGACGTTGGGATCGTAGTTCTTTTTGATCCCATCGCCCAAGAAAATCTGCTCGTCGGTGTCGCTGAGGGCTTTCTTCGCTGTGTCTTGTGTCTTGGGTGTGCTAGAGCAGGCAGCGGTGACA
Source organism: uncultured Nitrospiraceae bacterium (assembly GCA_963821465.1). Lineage (GTDB taxonomy): Bacteria > Nitrospirota > Nitrospiria > Nitrospirales > Nitrospiraceae > Palsa-1315. The sequence goes on from CAWGDV010000007.1 coordinate 171,324, forward strand.
GAAAATACTGCGACACAGAGGCCGAAGGCCACCGTCATTCGTGTCACAGCAGTGAAGATAGGGGGATAGGGTATCATCACTGTCGGAAAATGTAGCAGGAGCCCCGATTGAATGCAAGGGTTCGACGCAATTAACTAACCCGCATTATTCATGGACGGTTTGGTCGCGAAATCGCGCAGCCGCGTTGTGAGCCCATCAGCTGGAGACTTGTCGCAGTAGCGGATCGACGGTTACAGCAGAAGCGTTCATGAGTAATGTGGGTTCAGTTGACCCCCTGTCGCATCGAGACCTATAATCCCGCCGGGATTGCAGCGACCCTCCACAGGTTTCAGACATTATCATGATACGAACGAAAATTATCGGAACGGGCTCATACCTCCCTGAACGGGTGGTGTCGAATCGCGAGGTAGGGGCCTTGTTGGGCATTGAGCCGGCGGTTGTCTCTCGGTTGACAGGCATTCAGGAGCGTCGCAGGGTTGCTGAGTCCCAAGCGTCTTCCGATCTAGCGGTAGAAGCAACTCGACTGGCGCTTGAAGCCGCCGGACTCCCGGCTTCTGAGCTGGGGGCGATTGTGCTTTCGACGACCTCTCCCGATACGGTCTTTCCTTCCACTGCCTGCCATGTTCAGCGAATGCTCGGCTGTTCAGCAATACCGGCATTCGACGTGGCGGCTTCTTGTTCGGGCTTTCTCTATGGACTCTCGATGGCCGATGCGATGATTCGGAGCGGGCAGATGAAGACGTGTTTGGTGGTGGCTGCAGAAGTGAAATCTCGTTCTGTCGATCCCACCGATGGCGATACGGCGCTCTTGTTCGGCGATGGGGCTGGTGCGGTCGTGTTGCGGGGCGAGCCAGAGGCGGGTCAGCTGAGTCAAGGGCTCTTGGGGGTTCGTCTCCGCGCAGACGGCTCCCAGTATAGCTTGATTACGATTCCCGCAGGCGGATCGCGCAGGCCGACGACGCAGGGAACGGTCGAGGCGAAGAGCCATACGTTGCGGATGCAAGGGGCGCCGCTCTTTCGTCTGGCGGTCAAGCGATTAGAGCAAGCGATCCGTGAGATCGTGAAAGAGTTCGGTGTCGAGTTGCAAGATGTCGCGCAGCTGGTCTTGCACCAAGCCAACGGACGGATTCTTGACCAGCTCACGAAGCGGCTTGGGGTCTCGCCGGAACGGGTCTGTTCCGTGATCGGGCGCTACGGCAATACATCGTCGGCGTCATTGCCGATCACGCTCGACCATGCGGTCCGTTCGGGAAGAATTCTACCCCACGACCTTGTCTTGCTGGGCAGTTTTGGCGGTGGTGTGACCTGGGCAGCAGGATTGGTTCGCTGGTAAGGGCTGTCTATCAGGATGCTGAAAAAGTCGCTCTCAAGAACCGTGAAAGGTGAAACGTATTTCGTGGGAGGGTGGAGCTGATAGCGTATGGCGTATAGCACGGACAAAGACAATCCGATACTCATTCTCCGGGCATGCTATCGGCCATAATCCATCCGCCATATGCTCTGTTCTTCGAACGAGAGATGAACGACGATTCACAACGACTGACGAAGTGGTCGGCCTTTGTGAGCAGCCTGTTAGCCGACCGGCTGACTGATCTGTTGGACTGGTAGCCTGACGACAAAACGGCTGCCGGTCGGGGTGTTCGCTTCGGCCCACACCCGCCCGCCTAGACCCTCGACGATGTGTTTGACGATCGCCAGCCCGAGCCCTGTTCCGCCTAGATCACGCGAACGCGCCTTATCGATTCGATAAAATCGTTCGAATACGCGGGGACGATCCACTTCAGGAATTCCGAGGCCGGTATCGGTCACGCTCAGTTCCACAGCTATAGCAATCGCGGACTGTTCGGCATCGTCAAAAACCGGGTGGGCCGCCACGGTAATGGTCCCTTTTTCGGGTGTGTATTTGACGGCGTTATCGAGCAAGTTGGACAGGACCTGCATCAGCCGGTCTTCATCGCCGAGTATCGCGGGAAGATTGTCCTCCACGAAGGATTCGAGCCGGTGTCCCTTCTTGTCTGCCATGGGCTTGATCATGGCCAGCGTTCGTTCGATGACGCTTTGAATGTGCAGCGGCTCTCGCTTGAACAGGACCTGTCCGGATTCGACCTTCGACAGTTGGAGCAGGTCTTCGAGAATCAGGTTCAGCCGGTCGCTTTGCTTGAGAATAATGTTGAGGAATTGTGTGCTGGTCTCCGGATCGTCTTTGGCGCCATCGAGCAAGGCTTCGATATATCCCTTGATCGACGTGAGCGGAGTCCTCAGCTCGTGGGACACGTTGGCCACGAAATCTTTTCGGATAATTTCCAGGCGGCGTAGTTCTGTCATGTCGTGAAAGATCAGCACCACGTTCGCTTCGTTCTCTCGATCGGATTCAGTGACCGAGGCCTCGATATGGAGACGGCGACCGCTCGGATGGAGAAGAATTTCATCTTCTCCGCTCATGCGTTTCGCCAAGACCGTTGAGACCAACATATCCAACTGCGGATGTCGGAAGACATCGGAGCAGGGGCGTCCCCGTGTTTCCATCCTGGTGACCTCGAACATCCGTTCCAGCGCTGGATTGATTTGCAGCACGCGACCTCGACCATCCAGGACCATTACGCCTTCGACCATCGAGGTCAGCATGGCCAAGAGCTGGGACCGATCTTCGGAGAGTTCATCGATCTTGGTTCTCAGCTGGTCGGTCATGTGGTTGAGCGTGTCGGCTAAGAGGCTGACTTCATCCCGTGATCCGGTTCTGATACGGGCTGTGTGGTCACCTTTTGCCAATTGCTGCGCCGCAATCACAATATCAGACAGGGGCTTTGTGATTCTGCGGGCGATCCACACCGTCGGCGCAACGGCAATCAGGAACGCAATTCCAAAGGCGAGGGCCAAGTCTCGGCGCAACGTATCTGCTTCACGATCAGACGTCGTCATCGGTAACCCCAGCCTCAATAAGGCGGTGGGTGCCGCCTGGTTTGCGCCGTTCAGACCGACAGCTAAATACAGCGTGCGCTCACCGGTGGTGCGACTGGTGTGGAGATCCGTTCCGCGCCCTGTGGCAACGGCTTGCAGCACTTCCGGTCGTTCCCGGTGGTTCTCAACTGCAGCGAGGTTGCTATCCGAGACGGCGCTGTCGGCCAACACCCGTCCATCCAGGGCAATGACGGTGATGTGTGCGAGAGCTCGCGCGCTGAGGTCTCGTACGGCTGTCTGTAATTGGGGGGTCGAAGACAGCGTCCCCGATGGCGTCAGAAACGGCTGTAGCCCGTATGCGACGAGGCTGGTCCGAGCTTCCAGTATCTGGCCAGATTGGACGATCTCTTGTTGATCAAGGGAGCGAACCGCCAATTCCCGGGCGAGGAGAAGCCCACAGGCCAGGACCAGCAGAGCTCCGATCGTGACCTTCCATCGGATGGAGAGGGTCATACCGAACGATCCAACTCTTTGAGCTTATACCCCAGGGATTTGACTGAAATAATCGCTTCGCTGAGCGAAGGGAGTTTCTGCTTGAGTCTTCGGATATGGACGTCGACCGTCCGCGTCGTCCCGTAGTAATCATATCCCCAGACGGTATTGAGGAGGATCTCACGTGTCAGGACTCTGCCGGGATTGCGCAAGAGATGTTCGAGCAGGCCGAATTCTTTTGCCGTGAGAGGGACTTCCATCTTTTTTACGGTGACTTCGTGTCGTGCGAGATCCATGACGAGACTGCCATAGCGATATTGGGCCGGGCTGCCGTCCGGTTTCCGCTCTAGCCGTCGAAAGAGGGCTTTGATGCGGGCAACCAGGGTTTTGGGGCTGAATGGTTTGATGACGTAGTCGTCGGCTCCCAGTTCCAGGCCAATGATGGTGTCCGCTTCCTCGGCTTTGGCGGTCAACATGATGATAGGGAGCATCGCGGTCTCTGGAGCCGATCGAAGGCGTGTACAGACCTCGATCCCGTCGATCTCAGGCAGCATCAAGTCCAGAACAACCAAATCGGGCTTCTCCTGTTTGACTTGCTGGAGGCCTTCCATACCGGTCTTTGCCGACACGGTTCGAAAGCCATCTTTCTCCAAATACAGTTTGACCAGTTGGAGAATGTCGTGCTCGTCTTCAACGATGAGGATTTTCTTGGCTGAGGGGCTTAGCATAACTGATTGTATCAGCCTACGAGGGGATGAGTACTCTGTCAAGCAAGGTCACGTCCCGTATGTTTCACATGCAGATAAAAAATCCTTTCTCTTTACGGGCCAAAGAATTGGTGTAGTGTTATGTCATGCTGACTCTTGCGGCGTGGGTGCCTCTAGCAGGTTTGATGAAAGTGGCAGCCGAGTTCTGATCCACTCAAAAGACGAAGCAGGTTGCCTCCCAAGATGCGCTGGCGATTGATCCGAGTTGGCTGGTCTCATAGTCGGGGCCAATTCAGTTGACGAGGCCCGCTGCTCTAACGTAAGGTGGACGATGGCGATCTGTAAGTTGCGGACAGGAATGTGGCCCTGTACTGAGTTCAGGAGAAGGGGACGGCTATGAAGATCTATCTCGCCAATCCACGAGGGTTTTGCGCCGGAGTCGATCGGGCAATCGATATCGTCGATCTCTCGCTGAAGAAGTATGGAGCGCCCATCTATGTCCGGCATGAAATCGTCCATAGCCGGCATGTTGTGAACTCGCTCCGCACCAAGGGCGCCGTGTTTGTCGAGGAGTTGGGGGAAGTGCCGGAAGGTTCAGTCGTGATCTTCAGTGCCCATGGGGTCGCCAAGTCGGTGTGGGACGAAGCGAATCGGCGGCGGCTGCACGTGATCGATGCCACCTGTCCGTTGGTCATCAAAGTGCATAACGAGGTCAATCGCGACTATACGCAGGGGTATGATCTCATTCTCATCGGCCATGCCGGCCACCCAGAAGTGATCGGGACGCTCGGACAGATCCCAGATAAGTTCCACCTGGTCTCCTCCGTAGCCGACGTCGAGAAGCTGCAGGTCGATAACGTCCACGACCTCTCATACGTCACGCAAACGACGCTGAGCGTCGATGAATGCCGGGATATCGTCGGCGCGCTCCATCAACGGTTTCCGCATATCAAGGGACCGCATCAGGAAGATATTTGTTACGCGACGCAGAACCGCCAGAATGCGGTAAAGGAGCTTTCCAAGCTGGTGGACGTCATTCTCGTCATCGGTTCTCCGAATAGCTCGAACTCCAACCGTCTACGTGAGTTGGGGGAGCAGTGTGGAATTGCGTCCTATTTGATCGATGCCGCATCCGACATCAATCCAGCCTGGCTGACGAACGTGCAAGCGGTCGGGATTACAGCCGGCGCTTCAGCACCCGAGGTGTTGGTCGAAGAAGTGGTGACGTATCTCAAGACCTTTGGGACTGCAGAGGTCCAAGACCTGACGGTGATCGAAGAAGACGTGGAGTTTCTTCTCCCCAAGGAATTGATCACCATTGAGTCTTCCAACAAATCTGTTGGGGCTCAGGTGGGATAACCGCATCGCTTCGTTATGTTCAGCGCCCTAAATGTTGTAGGGCTCAATCTCGCATACCTACCACCTGCAGTATTTTTCTTTGATTTTTCGTGCAAATCCGTGCTAGACAACTAGACGTTCTCTCTGTTTGCTCTCATATTCATGACCGGTCGTCGCGAAATTGTGCCAGCGGGCCAGGCCATCGGCACAAGGTAGAGGTAGAGCCTCGTGTTTTCGACCGGAGGTCTTCACCCTTAGCCTCTGGCCCCTCGCCACTCGCAATAAAAGGAGTCGCCGATGTATTTGAAATCCCTTGAAATGACGGGATTTAAGTCGTTCGCGGAAGCCCGGATAGAATTCCCCGATGGCGTCACTGCCATTGTGGGGCCAAACGGGAGTGGGAAAAGTAATGTCGTCGATGCGATTCTTTGGGTACTTGGGGAGCAGAGCACCAAGGCTTTGCGTAGCGAGAAGATGGAAGATGTGATTTTTAACGGAACCGAAATGCGGAAGCCTCTTGGCTTGGCTGAAGTATCGCTTGTGATCAGCGGGCTGGATCGAATCACTGTCGATCCGCAGTCCGGTCTTTCGAGCCAGCTGTCGGAGTATCAGGAACTCATGATCACGCGCCGCCTGTACCGTAATGGCGACAGTGAATATCTCATCAATAAGACTGTCTGCCGGTTGAAGGACGTCCGGAGCATCCTGCTGGATACGAGAGCCGGGACAAAAGGACATACCGTCATTGCGCAGGGGCAAATCGATCAAATTCTTAACGCGTCGCCGCAAAATAGGCGCGAGTTGATCGAAGAAACCGCCGGGATCGTTCGCTACAAGAAGCAGAAAGCCGAAGCGTTGCGCAAGTTGGAGGCGACGCAGCAAAACCTCTTGCGGGTGCGGGACATCATTGCTGAAGTGAAAAAGCAGTTGAATTCCCTCGAGCGCCAAGCGCGGCAGGCGCGGTCCTATCAGACGTTGCACCAAGAGGCCAAGTCGCTGGAGATCCAGTTGCTGACCAACGAATACCGTGTGCTCCGAACCACGATCAAGGAAGTGGAGTCGGAGCTGCGGACGTTGGATAAACAGGAGTCCGAGCAGTCCACCGAGCTGGCGCGTCTGAATGCAGAACTTGAGCGGGTCAAGCTCGCGATTGCCATCGCGAACGAGGCAATCGGGGAGCGGCGTGAGGAATTGTCGAAGGTTGAGCAGCAACAGGCGCGCGCGTTGACGGCTGCAGAGGTTGAGCGTAATCGCGGTGAGCTCTATGCGCAGCAGCAGAGCCAGGGGAGGGAGGGACTCGAGCGCCTCACGCAGGAGCAGCAGCAGGGCGCGGAGGAGGCGGCGGCCCTCGAAGATACGCTGGCCACGCTCGAGCGTGAGTGTGCTGAGCGGGAGCAGGTGTTTGCAATGCTCGACCAGGAGATGAAAGAGCTGGTCCAGCAAAGAACCGCGGCGTTGGCTGAGGAAGAACGAGGGCGCCGGGACGTCCTCAACCTGGCGGTACTGGTTGGGAATACTGAGCAGACTCTGGTGCAATTGGCTGCTCGGATTCAAGAGGCGGCGGATCGCGAGGGTCGGCTGGCTCGTGAGCGGGAAGACTTTCGCCTACAACATGTCACGGCAACGGATAAACGTCAGGCGATCCAGCAGGCCTGCCATGACGCGGAGCAATTGGTCGCAGATCTGCGTCGGCAGCAGCAGGGTGTCGAGGAAGAGAACGAGCGCCTGTCGACCGAGTTAGCCGAAGTCGATCAGTCGGTGTTTCGTCAGTCGGAAGAGTTGGCCGCGGTGGACTCTCATCTCAGAGCGCTGCAAGGCGTGCTGCAGGAAGACATGGGTTATGGGCGGTGCGGCGACGAAGAATCGACGGCACTCAAAGCCTGTATCGGGGTTCGCGATGCCATTGCCGAGTGGTTGGTTGTGCCTCCCGGATGGGACCGTGCCGTGGAAGCGATCTTGGGCGAGCGGGTCAGGGGATGGTTCGTCGACAATCCCACAGCCGCTTGCGAGGCGATTGAGTTCCTCAAAGGGAAAGATCTCGGTCGCGGCACCTTCATCCCGCAGCAACCTCGCTGGATCCCTCGTGATACGGCGTCTCGCCCCTGGTGGCCTGCGATGGAGGGCCTGCCAGGTGTGGTTGGATGTGCGGTCGATATGATCCAGGTGGAAGGGGGGCGCGAAGCGGCCCGGGACTATTTCTTCGATCGAATGGTGTTCGTCAACACCCTCAAGGACGCAACAGTATTATGGGAGCAACAGTCCATTGCGGCTCCCGATGGACCTATCTTCGTGACGCGTGCAGGGGAAATCTTGGATGCTGCCGGGGTGATCATCGGTGGCCAGGCCAGCGCAACGGGGGGGCTGCTGCAACGGCGTCGAGAGGTGCTTCAGCTGGACTCCCAGCGCATATCCCTGACGGCGTCCATTGACGAAAGCAAGCAGCGACGGGAACAAGTGTTGGCGCAGGGACAGGAGTTGCGTGAGCAGAGTCGGCAACTCGTGGAGTCGTTGCGTGACGCTGAAATGCAGGGGCTCTCACTGCGGAAAGACGAAGCCGGACTCCAGCATGCGCTGGGAGATCTGGCTCTGCGGATTGAGACGTTGATGAGCGATGCGCAACGAGGCTTGGTGGAAGTGCAGCGGCTTGATCATGAAACGCGCTCCGTCGAAGCGCAGCTTGCACAGTGGATGGCGGAGAAGGCCGGCCAGGAAGCCGGGCTCAGTCGTGTGCGCGAGCGGGTGGGGCAGATTGATCACGGCATGCAGGGGCTCCAGCAGCGATTTACAGAGGCGCAATTGCTGGCGCAGGAAACCCGGACAACCCGTGAGCATCGTCATCGTGATCTCCAGCGGATTCAGCAACAGCAACAAGACGCGATCACGCGCATTGAAACGCTGACGCAGCATGTCGAGGGGCTCGCGGCGTCGATCGAACAGAGCCGGGTTGAACGTGAGGGCCAAGAAGTACGTTGTCGAGAATTCGGTGAATCGGCAGCTCAGATAAAAGCTCAACTGGTCGAACTACAAGAATCACAGGCACGGGACATGGCGGCGGCGCACCAGCTTGATGTCCAGCTGGAGGATGTTCGTCGCACGATGTCCTCTCTTCGTGAATCCCGCATGGCGGTGGAGGTCAAGAGAGCGGAAGTTCGGATGCAATTGGGAACGGTCGAATCCACGCTTTTGGGAACATACCAGGTCGATCTCGCGACGCTGCTGGATACCCCGGTCGTGGAGAAGACATCCGATCAGCGGGCTCTCGGGGAGGAGCCACTCTCAGTAGAGCCGCCGGCAGTCGATGAGGTGGCGTTACGAGAGCAAATCCAGAAGATTCGCGAGAAACTCGATCGCCTGGGACCGATCAATTTGGCGGCTATTCACGAACACCAAGAGTTGGATGAACGGTATCGATTCTTGACGACGCAGGAACAAGATCTTTCCACATCCATCGGCTCGCTCAAAGAAATCATTCAGCGCATCAACCGCACCACGAAAGACATGTTTGCCGATACTTTTGCTGAGCTCCAACAGAAATTCAGTGAGGTGTTCGTGAAGTTCTTCCCAGGTGGGCGAGCCGAACTCCAGCTGGTCGAGGCGCAAGCGGATGAAACGGTGGAAGGGAGTGGGCCGCAGGAGCCGGGAGTCGACATCGTGGTGCAACCACCGGGCAAACGATTGAAGAGTATCACCATGCTCTCGGGCGGTGAGAAGACGTTGACGGCGATGGCTCTGCTCTTCGCGAGTTTCTTGATCAGACCGACACCGTTCTGTATTCTCGACGAAATCGACGCGCCGCTGGACGAAGAGAACATCGGACGCTTTACCGGTGTATTGCGTGAACTTTCCGAAGGCGCGCAGTTCATGGTCATCACCCACAGTAAGAAGACGATGGCTATTGCAGACTCGTTGTTTGGAGTCACCATGGAAGAGCCTGGCATCTCAAAAATTATCTCAGTAAGACTGGGCAACTTGCAGCCGGTCTAAGCAGACCGGATTGGCTAAAACATTCGTACTTCAGAGGACTTCCGTCTTTCGTTTTCTTGACCTTCGAGCAGGGGGTCTGCTATATAGCCCTAGGCGGGCAGACCTATGAGCGTGCCGCTCGTAGATCGAGCTTTTTTGGGGGCGAAGCGTGTCACCCGCATTGTCACATCCGCCTACAGTGTTCCACAGACTGATACAATGAAGCTAATTCGAACGCTTCTGGATCGTCTCTCTGAGGGCTTCTTTGTCTCCGTTTCGGAGAAGCTAGAGCTGGCGACCGAGCCATCCAACGTTCCCCCGCTACGACTGGTATCGGACAAACCCCTGTTCTCGGCGCCGGTCGACACTACAACACGTCGTCCCACCAGCCACTCGACGAGTCACCTGGATGCGCTCGACGACGCGGTCCGGCGGAGTCAATCCTGGTTTTTGTCCAGACAACATGCATCAGAGGGATACTGGGTTGCAGAGCTCGAAGCGGATACCACGCTGACCTCTGAATACCTCTTGCTACGTCGGTTTCTCGATCGGGTCGATCCTGAGCGAGAGCGGAAGGCGGTTGGCTATCTCCGCGCCATGCAATTGCCCGACGGCGGTTGGCCGATTTTCTATGGAGGGCCCTCGGAGATTAGCGCCTCAGTAAAAGCCTATTTCGCCTTGAAGTTGAGCGGGGTGTCCGTAGATGAGCCCTTCATGGTGCGAGCCAAGGACTGTATCCTCGCGAAGGGTGGAGTTGTCCAAACGAATGTGTTTACCAAGATCACGCTGGCGCTGTTCGACCAATACGACTGGGAAGGCGTCCCTCACATGCCGGTTGAGCTGATGCTGCTCCCGAAGGGATTCTACTTTAATATCTATGCCATTTCATATTGGTCCCGCGCCGTCTTAATCCCAATGCTGATCATCTTTGCGCACCGGCCGGTGTGTCAGATCCCGCGGGAGCAGGGGATTGAGGAGTTGTATCTCATTCCGCGCAAGGAGATCCGCTATTGGAAGTTCCCGCCGTTCAACAAAGATCAAAAGTGGTTCACCACGCACAATTTCTTTGTCGCGTTGGATGTGATGCTGAAACTGTACGACCGGAGGCCTCTCATATGGCTGCGCGAAAAAGCGTTGCATTGCGCCTCGACCTGGATGCTGGAACACATCAAGGGCAGCGGGGGGCTGGGTGGCATTTATCCGGCCATGGCCAATTCGATCATGGCGCTGCAATGTTTGGGGTATGAGGTGGACGATCCCCTAGTGCAGAAGGCGCTTCACGCAATCGAATCGCTGGAAGTCTACGGCACGGTGTCGATCGGCGACCAGCCCGTCGAGGCGCTTGCATCTCCAGCCCTGCGACTCTCCAATCTGGGATACGGCATTGCTCATGAACGCCCTTATCGAAACCGGGATGTCGCAGGACCACCCATCTCTCCAGAAAGCGGGTGCGTACTTGCTCTCTCGCCAGACAACAACGGTTGGAGATTGGAAGTTCTCGTCTCCCGATGCGGAACCGGGAGGCTGGTATTTCCAGTCTGAGAACGAGTTCTATCCCGATGTGGACGACTCTGCAGTGGCGTTGATGGCACTGTCGAAAATTCGGATGGCTCAGACCACCAATTTGCAGGAATCCATCCGGCGAGGGATGAATTGGGTCCTCGCCATGCAAGGGTCCGATGGCGGGTGGGGCGCGTACGACAAGGATAACAATCGTATCGTCTTCAACTATATCCCGTTTGCCGACCACCATGCCTTGCTTGATCCGAGCACGTCCGACTTAGCCGGACGCTGCCTCGAAATGCTTGCGGCGTTGGGCTATGATCAGTCGCACCCCGCCGTGGCCCCGGCTCTCCGGTTCCTCAAGCGAGAGCAGGAGACCGACGGGAGTTGGTACGGTCGGTGGGGCGTCAATTATATCTATGGCACTTGGTCCGTCCTGGCCGGTCTCCGCGCGATCGGAGTGGATCTCTCGGAGCCCTCTATTCGCCGTGCAGTCGCCTGGCTTGAGTCGAAGCAAAATCCCGATGGCGGGTGGGGCGAATCGTGTCTGTCTTACGGCGACCCTGCTTGGAGCGGAAAAGGGGACAGTATGCCTTCTCAAACGGCCTGGGCCATCATGGGACTCATGTCGGCCGGGATGACGGATGCCTTCAGCGTCGCTCGTGGCGTCCAATATCTGCTCCGTCACCAAACGAAAGACGGATCGTGGGAAGAGATCCGCCATACGGGTACCGGATTTCCTCGAGTGTTTTATCTCCGCTACCATTGGTACTGCCAATACTTTCCGTTGTGGGCCTTGGCCATGTATCGGAATTTACGGACGCGCGGGAAGATGCGGGCCGACGAAGTACGGGAGCACGTACTCGCGTCCGGCTGTCATCGAGCCGATCGTTGAACAGCCTGCCGGCGTCATCCATTGGCGCGCGGCAACCCCTCTCAGGATATTCGGTGAATCCCATCGCCATCTTTGCCGCGACTCACTGGGAACTCCAGGCCGTACGGCGTGGGCTTGTAGCGGATCGTGTTGCGACGATCGCCGGAGTCCGCTGCCATATTGGACAGCAAGGGGGGTGCACGTATTGGCTCATCCAAACCGGCGTCGGTCCCGTTGCGGCCGGCACTATTGCGGGAAAGATATTGAAGGCAGAGCTCGTGTCGCTGGTCATATCCACGGGTTTTGCCTGCGCGCTCGTACCGGCTCAGGTAGGAGACCTCATCGTCGGCACGGCGGTGTCTTCTGTGCAGGGTGAAGGAACCTGGACGATGGGGGGAGATCGTGTATTCTGCGATGAGGCTGTACGCGCAGGTCTTCTCATGGTGGCGCAGGATGCGGGGCTGGTTGCGCGGGTCGGAACAGTCGTATCATCGGGAACCGTGGTGTGGCAGGCGCAAGAGAAGCGCCGGCTGCGGCGTCTGACCGACGCGACCGGGCTCGATATGGAAAGCGCGGCGGTGGCGGCGGAGGCGGCGGAGCGAGGCCTGCCGATGGCGATCGTGCGGACGGTCTCCGATCTGGTGGATGAAGATCTCCCTCTTGACTTCAATCTGTTTCTCAGGCCCACTGGCTGGATCAAAGGTATGCAGGCGCTCATCAGCCGCCCCTCCAGCCTCGCGGGGCTGAATCGGCTGCGAAAGCAGAGTCGGGTGGCCGGGGATCGGTTGACTGAATGGTTTCAGCGCTATGCGGAGACAGGCCGTGAATCTCTTCGACCGTCCAGGTAACCGATGACGAACGCGATTGAACAGCTGGGTGCGTGGGCCGTCATGCGCGTACAGGAGATGGGCCGCATGGTGCTGTTCATGCTGTCGGCGTTTGCTTGGCTGGTGCGGCCGCCGTTTCGATTCCATCAAACGATGAAACAGCTCCACTTTATCGGGTATCGATCCACGTTTGTCGTCGTGCTCACCGCGGCGTTTACGGGGATGGTGCTGGCGCTGCAAGGCTATTACAGCTTGCGGAGATTCGGCTCCGAGGGAGTGCTGGGCGCCGCGGTGGCGTTGAGCATGATTCGGGAGTTGGGGCCGGTGTTGGCGGCGTTGATGGTGACTGCGCGGGCGGGATCAGCTATGACCGCCGAGATCGGCATCATGCGGATTACAGAACAGATCGATGCGCTCGATACCATGGCGATCAATCCGCTGCAATATCTGATCGCGCCGAAATTGGTGGCCGGCCTGATCGGGGTCCCATTGCTTGTAGCTATCTTCGATGTGGTCGGTATCTATGGTGGCTCCATCGTCGGAGTGAACTTGTTGGGAGTGAGTGAAGGGGCCTATTGGAGCTCGGTCGAATCGGCCGTGGAATGGAAAGACGTGTACGGCGGCATTCTCAAGTCGATCAGCTTTGGGCTGATCGTCAGTTGGGTCTGCTGCTATAAAGGGTTTTACACAAGGCAGAGCGCCGAGGGACTTGGGACCGCGACGACGGAGGCGGTGGTCTTGTCGTCCGTGCTCATCCTCGTATGGGACTATCTGCTGACATCGCTGCTGCTCTGAAGAGGTGATGGGTGATGCGTGAGATGTGAGGCGATTTCAAAGGAGCGAAGTCCTGTACACCTTGCACCTGACGCCTTACGCCTCACGGAGTATGTATGATCAAGCTGGTCGGCGTTGAAAAGAAGTTAGGTGGGCAGCCGGTACTGCAAGGCGTCGATCTCTCGATCCCGGTCGGTAAACTCACGACCATCATCGGTGGCAGTGGATCGGGAAAGAGTGTGCTTCTCAAGCACATGATCGGGCTCATGCAACCGGATCGTGGCGAGGTGTGGGTTGGCGATGTGGAGATCTCTCGGCTGTCGGGCACACATTTGAACGATGTCCGGAAACAGTTCGCGATGCTCTTTCAGGGCGCCGCGTTGTTCGACTCGCTGACGGTCTTTGAGAACGTGGCGTTCCCGTTGCGGGAGAAGTCGCGTATGAAGGGCCCGGAGGTAGGGCGACGGGTTGAGGAGAAGCTGAAGGAGGTCGGGTTGGCGGGGATGGGGCACAAGTTTCCTGCTGAGTTGAGCGGTGGCATGCGCAAGCGGGCTGGATTAGCACGCGCATTAGTCATGGAGCCGGAGATTATCCTCTTCGACGAGCCGACGACAGGGTTGGACCCGTTGATGGCAAAATCGATTCACGATTTGATCGTCACGATGCACCGGCGGTTCGGCTTTACGGCGGTCATGGTCAGTCATGAAATTCCTGAGATCTTCGGGATTTCTGATTGGGTAGCGATGCTTCGGAAAGGCAAAATCGCATTGATGGCCACGGCTGCTGAGTTTCAGCGGACCACCGATCCGGAGATCCGAGAATTCATTTCAGTCGGTGGGACGGTGGCGCTGCCTGGATCGCTTGTTGGGTGAGAAGGGAGTACCAAGGATGGAAAAAACCAAGTTGGAGATGGTGGTCGGCGTGTTTGTGCTTGTCGGCGTGTTGTGCCTCGCCTATCTGTCGATCAAGCTTGGGAAGCTCGAGTTGATCGGAGGCGATGTCTATGAAGTTGAAGCGCAGTTCAACAGCGCGTCGGGGCTCAAGCCTGGTTCGGCAATCGAAATCGCCGGCGTCGAAGTCGGCAGGGTCAGAGGGATTACGCTCATCGAGGATCGTGCGAAGGTGAAACTGGCGGTCAACAACACCGTCAAACTCTATACGGACACCATTGCGTCTATCAAGACGCGGGGCATCATCGGAGAGAAATTCCTAGCCCTGTCTCCAGGAGGGGGCGGCGATCCGCTCAAGCCGGGAGATACGATACGCGATACCGAATCGGGCCTCGACCTTGAGGAGTTGGTGAGTCAGTACGTGCATGGCAACGTGAAGTGACGATCCGATCACGGAGCGCACGAAGGCGTATACAGAAGGAGGATACATGGAGACCCAGGGATCTGCCGTGACACAAAGGCAGAGATGGAGTTGGGGTGGGCTCGCAAGTGGGATAGCTTGTCTGCTGTTGCTGCTCGGTGGGGTGACGGTCCAATCGGCAGTGGCGGGTGGCGCGACCGACGCCATGAAGAGCACCATCGACGAGGTGCTGAAAATCATCCAGGACAAGGAACTTAAGCAGCCAGGGAGAGCTGAGGAACGCCGGCGGAGATTGGAACAGGTTGTCGGGGATCGGTTCGACTATCAGGAAATGTCCAGACGGGCTATGGGGGCTTCTTGGAATACGCTGTCCGACAAAGACAAGGAAGAATTTGTCGCGTTATTCAGGACGCTCTTGACCAATTCCTACGCCGACAAGGTCGAAAGCTATTCTGGAGAAGGTGTGCAGTATATCAATGAACGGACTGAGAAAGACTATGCCGAAGTCCGGACAAAGGTGTTGACCGGCAAGACCGAAATTCCGCTCGACTACCGCTTGCTCAACAAGGGTAATGATTGGCGGGTGTATGACGTGGTGGTAGACGGTGTCAGTCTAGTGAATAATTACAGAGGGCAGTTTTCGAAGATCCTTCGTTCCTCAAACTATGCCGACCTGGTAGACCAGCTTCGCAAGAAGTCCGACAAGATTAAAGCCCAGTAACCCCCTCCAGGAATTTCATGACAAGCCTGCATGGCTGCATCGTCGCTGTCCTCGTGTTCCTTGCGGCGAACGCCGCCATGCTACTGGACTATGCGTGGGCTGATGTTCAATATTTCCCGGTTCCTGTCGTGTCCACCAGCAAGAATGATGGGAGCGAGGGTGGGTTGATCGTCCCGATTCTGTTCACTGACCCTGATGGAGATCTCAGATACGTTGTCGCCCCGATGCTCATTAACAATTCCTATCTTGGGGCACGCGGCACGCTCAATATATTTCGATACGAGCCGGGAGGGCGTGAAATTCGATTCGTCGGATCTTACACGGAGGAGATCGAGCGCAAGGTGGCGTTCAGTTACGCTGATCCAGCCTTCAGTCAGGGGCGCTACTCGTTGAACTTCGGCGCCTCATTTTTCAAAAACGCCACCGCTCGGTTTTTTGGCTTAGGGGATGCAACATCAGAGTCAGGGGAAACGAATTACACCGCGCGTGAAGCCAGGGTAAACTGGCGATTCGGGATTCATGTGAATGAGGTGACGCAGATTGCCGTTGGTCAGCGATTTCGTCAAGTGAGTCTGCAGAGAGGCGGGGTCGATCTGCCCTTTACGGGCGACCAGTTCTCCTCCGTCGACGGCGTTCAAGGCGAGACGCTCATTTTCGGGAACCGGGCGACGTTCTATTACGATACGCGCAATAATCTTGTTTCGCCGACCGATGGGATGGCCGTCACGGCTTATGCGGAGGTGAACCAGAATATCCGCAACGGCGATCATCCCATCTACTCCCGCTACGAGCTTGAGGTCAAGAAGCTGCTCCCGAGTGAATCGAAGCGCGCGATTCTCATCCTGCGTGCGGATCTTCAAGCCACCATCGGGGATCAGGTGCCGTTCTTCGAGCAAAGTTCGCTGGGAGGACAGAACAACCTGCGAGGCTATGGTGTCGATCGTTACATCGATAAGAACCTTGTCGCGTTGAGTATCGAAGAGCGTATTCACATAATGCGAGCGAAGATTGCGGGGGTCACGGCGGATTTCGAGATTGCGCCGTTTTTGGACACCGGGCAGGTCTTCAATGATTACACAGACGTCAACTTTAATGACTATCGCATGACTCCAGGTATAGGGTTCCGTGGGGTCGTCAGACCCAACGTCGTCGGGCGGGTCGACTACGGCTACAGCCGGGAGGGTGGTGCGGTCTTTGCCGGGCTCGACTTCCCGTACTGATGGGTAGGCGCATTATGTTTGGAGGAACAGGGTGTTGTACCGAGTAGCCCTTGCACACTCCCCCTCCCTTTCTTTCCAGCCTGCGCCCAGCGGCACAGGCTGCGAATCGGTTGTACTGTGTCTTGCGCTTACCGCTATTTCAGACCTCCCCCATTTCCTGAGGGATAGCCATGCACCCATTGCTATACTCTACAGTGTGCAAAACGCTATGGCTCTCAGGAAACAACAAATCTACCGGGATAGTCCAGAGTTCACTGTTGACTACATGTTGAGGAATGTCAGCATGCAGCTTGAAGCCAATGGGTGCGCCTTCGAATGTCTAGCAGGGTGTTGAAAAAGTCCGCCAGCAGCGTTCTCGCATCGCTCAGAGGCTCAACGTACGGCAAAGAGTACGATTCGCCTCTTCGCTCGCTGCGGCCTTGCTGGACGGCCTTTTTGACCGCCCTGCGGGCTTTTCTGATGGCATTTGTGGTCCCTTGAAGGGCTGCATTCCTGGGGTGTCGAAATTGTTTTTCAACGGCCTGCTAGAGACGGGTTTAAGCTCACCACTCGTGATTACCCGTGATTGCTCGTGAGCGGAAGATATTGTGAAAGTCCGATTACGGTTGGTGGTGTATCGAGTAGTCTTTGCCGCACTCCTCGTCTCCCTTTCTTTCCCGCCTGCATTGGTTGGGGCGGAGGGGTTCGGTCCCTTCCCGGTCAGGAACTTTCAGGCCTTTCAACAGTTGGTGTTGAGTCTTCCCGGCGACCGTGCAGCCGTCGTGAAACCGGGTACGATCGACGTGCGGTTAGAACTTGCTGAGACCGCCAGTATCTACAACGATAATACGCCGCCGATCAACGTGACCGTAAAATTTGAAACCCTCAGATCCGGTCTCTTCCTTCGTTATGGTGCCACTGACAAATTGGAGCTTGGACTGGAAGTGCCGGTGCTCTACCGGTATCAGGGATTTATGAATGGAGCCATTACTGCGACCGAGCGGGCAACGACTGGCGAGAATCCGGCGCGAGCGGCGTTTAGGAACTCCAACTTTTTATTTAATGTTACTCGGAACGGACAAACAATCATGAACGGAGGTCCTGGCGCCATGGGGTTGGGAGATACGACGCTGATGAGTAAGTATCAACTCCTGATCGAGGGAGCAGCGATGCCGGCTGTTTCACTCCGTGGCGCAGTGAAGTTGCCGACGGGGGATCAATCGGCTTTTTTCGGAAGCGGGAGTCCGGATTTCGGATTAGGTCTAGCGGCTGAGAAGCTTGTGGCTGGCCGATGGTTGCTCTATGCGAACGTGACTGGAGTTGTCCCGACCGGCACCATAGCAGGTTTTGGCCTGCAGCCCACTCTATCCGGGCTTGCCGCCATCGAATACCTGTGGTCGGAGAACCTTTCGATCACAACCCATTTTGACTACTATTCGTCGCCGTTTTCCGGGACCGGCTCACCTGTATTCGACCAAGGTGTTACAGAATCAGTCCTGGGGTTCAGCTATCGTGTAGTCCCGCGTTTCTTGTGGCAAGTATACGCGGTGGAGAATCTCGACTTTATTACCGGGAGTGCTGCAGACTTCACAGTTTCAACAGTGCTTACCTATCGGTTCGAATCAGACTCACGTCGTCAATGAACCAATGAACCGGATCGAGTTGGCTAACCCCTTGACATCATGGGATTTCCATGTGACACTCCCCCCTGCGAGCGCTCAAGCTGCCACACTGCTTCACTAACGCTAATCTGAGCCAGGCTCGTTTTCGTTGATACAGGCGTATGCCTTGACGCAAAGGAGCATTTGCCATGTCGATCTTGAAGACCATTCATAGCCCGGCCGATCTGAAACGGCTGTCACCGACGCAGTTTCCTGCCTTGTGCCAGGAGCTGCGAGAGCAGATTATCGGTGTGGTGTCCAACGTCGGAGGGCACCTCGCCTCAAACCTCGGAGTGATTGAACTCACGGTGGCATTGCACTACCTGCTCAATACCCCCAAGGATAAGATCGTATGGGACACGAGCAATCAAGCCTATGCACACAAACTACTCACCGGGCGTCGGGAACAGTTTCACACGCTCAGACAGTACGGGGGAATGAGCGGCTTCACCAAGCGGGAGGAGAGCGTCTACGATACGTTCAACGCAGGCCATGCGGGCACCGGCGTATCTGCGGCCTACGGTATGGTCGAGGCGCGTGAGCAGTTGAAACAGCGGCACAAGGTTGTCTGCATCGTCGGCGACGGCGCCATGACGGCAGGGATGACGCTGGAGGGCCTGCACCATGCTGGAGGGCTGGGGAAAGACTTCCTGGTCATTCTGAACGACAATCAAATGTCCATTTCGAAGAACGTCGGAGCTATCTCCTCCTATTTGAACCGGACCTTCACCGGTGAGTTTTATGCCAAGATGCGGGAGGAAACAGGGCAACTGTTGGGCAAGATTCCTCATATCGGGCAGGACGTGCAGAAGTGGGCCCGCCGGGCTGAAGAGCTGGCCAAGGGCGCGATTCTCCCTGGGCTGCTCTTTGAAGAGCTTGGGTTCAGGTATGCGGGGCCGATCGATGGACATAACTTCGAGCATCTGCTGCCCACCTTGGAAAACGCGCTGAAGATGAAGGGGCCGGTGTTGCTCCATGTCATTACAAAAAAAGGGCTGGGCTATGAGCCTGCGGTGAAGAATCCGGTTTGGTTCCATGCCTGTCCGCCTTTTGTCCGGGAAACCGGAGCTCCGGCGAAGAAAGCAGCGCGGCCATCCTATACGCAGATCGCCATCGAATCGTTGATTAAGCTGGCCCGAGCGGACAAGCGGATCGTCGCGATCACGGCTGCGATGTGCGAAGGGACCGGCCTCAATATTTTCGAGAAAGAGTTTCCGGACCGGATCTACGATGTGGGGATTGCCGAACAACATGCGGTGACATTCGCCGCGGGTCTTGCGACGCAGGGCCTCCGGCCGGTGGTGGTGATGTATGCCACATTTTTACAGCGCGCGTACGACCAGGTGGTTCACGATGTCGCCACGCAAAATCTGCCGGTGACCTTTTGTATTGATCGCGGAGGGTTGGTTGCGGAAGATGGGACGACGCACCACGGCGCATTCGATTATGCATTTCTGCGCCACATTCCGAACATGGTCGTCATGGCGCCAAAGGATGAAAATGAGTTGCAGCATATGCTGAAGACCTGTGTCCAGTATGACGGGCCTGCTTCGGTGCGATACCCCCGCGGGTTGAGCCTGGGGGTGATGATGGATCAGGAGGCGAAGGCCTTGCCAATCGGGAAAGGCGAGTTGTTGCGCGATGGTACGGAAGTGGCGATCGTCGCCATCGGTGTCCCGGTCTCGCAGGCAGTGACGGCGGCAAAACGGCTTGAGGAAGAAGGTATTTCCACGGCAGTAGTGAATGCGCGTTTTGTGAAGCCGCTGGATCATGACTTGATCGTCGAAGTGGCGAAGCACGTTCGTTACCTGGTGACGGTTGAAGAAGGCAGCAAGATGGGTGGGTTCGGTTCAGCCGTGCTCGAAGCCCTGTCCGATGGCGGGGTCACGCATGTGACGACGAAGGTCTTGGGGCTACCGGATTGGTACATCGAGCAAGGACCGCAGGACTTCCTGCGCGAACGATATGGGTTGACGGCGGAAGGCATCTATCAGAGCGTGAAGGAACTCATCGGCAAGACACCGGCTTCCTCGCGGGAGGAGTTCTCCCTGGCTTCATCGACTGATCGGTTGCCGCATGGGGATGAGCAGGGAAGTTAAGCGAAGACGTGAGGCGTGAGGTGGTAGACGTGAAACGAAGGTAGCGAAGAGACGAGATGCACATCACGAGACGGAAAACGCGGCAGATTCAAGTTGGCAAGCTCAAGATCGGCGGAGACGCGCCTGTGTCCGTGCAGTCGATGTGTTCGACCGACACGCGTGATGCTGCGGCGACGATCGAGCAAATTCGCCAGTTGGAGGCCGCAGGGTGCGAAGTGATCCGCGTGGCCGTGCCGGACGACGAGGCAGCGGCGGTACTACCTAAGATCAAAGCGGCGATGACCGTGCCGCTGATCGCAGATATTCATTTCGACCATCGGCTGGCATTAAAAGCGGCAGAGATCGTGGACTGCGTCCGGATCAACCCGGGCAACATCGGGGCCTGGTGGAAAGTCGAAGAAGTCATCAAGGCCGTGAACGAGCGGGGGATTCCTTTGCGTGTCGGCGTGAATGGCGGGTCACTCGAGCGGCCGTTGTTGGATAAATACGGCTGGCCATCGCCGGAAGCCTTGGCCGAATCGGCGCTCAATGCCGTCCACGCGTTAGAAGACGTGGGATTCACGAACATGAAGGTATCGCTGAAGGCCTCGGATGTGCACCATGCAATCGATGCCTATTGGTTGTTTGCGCACCAGTCCGACTATCCGCTGCACATTGGTATTACCGAGGCAGGAACGGCGATGACTGGGGCCGTCAAATCCACCATGGGTCTCGGATACTTGCTTTCGCAGGGCATCGGGGACACCTTGCGCGTGTCGCTCGCTGCCGATCCGGTTGAAGAAGTGAAGGTAGGGTTCGAAATCTTGAAGTCGCTCGAACTGCGCCATCGAGGGATCAATGTCATCGCCTGTCCCACCTGCGGCCGCGTGGAGATCGACGTGGTGAAGTTGGCCAACGAATTGGAAAAGAAGCTGGGCCATATCAAGACCCCGCTCAATGTGTCGGTCCTCGGCTGCGTCGTGAACGGTATCGGCGAAGGGAAGGAAGCGGATATCGGGATTGCCGGCGGGGAAGGCAAAGGCATTCTGTTCAAGAAAGGCAAGCTCGTCCGAAAGGTCCCGATCGAAGAGTTGATGGACACATTGATTCAAGAGGTCGAGCTGATGGCCAAAGAAAAAGATGCTGAAGAGAATGGGGAAGCTGTCGCTCCTTCGAACGAAGGATGGGAATCGATGCTCCCACAGTCGGATCAGTCTTCGACACTCGGAAAAGAAATTCCCGTCCTTTCTAGTAAGCGGTAGATCTCACCTTTAGCAGGATGAGGATGCTCAAAAAGGCCGCGGTTCTCACCCGCCCAGCCCCGGCGCGCCAAGACGCGCCGTTCCGCAGGCAAGGCCGCAGTGAGCGAAGAGGCGAGGAGGTACCAACCGCACTTTGTGGGGCCGTTCGCCCATACAAATGGATCCTGGCGAGCGGAAAAACCCCTCACACGCTTCCTCTTTCACCGTTGAGCCTCTGAGCGAAGCGAGAACGCCGCTGGCGGACTTTTTCAGTATCCTGTGCTAGCCTCTCACCCCTTGCCCAGACTATAATGCGCTCAGGGCGCCGTACCCAAGTGGTTAAGGGAGCAGTCTGCAAAACTGCGATGCAGCGGTTCGACCCCGCTCGGCGCCTCCAAACCAAGCTTCGCTCGTGCCGGCGGCTATTCGGGCGTAGCCCTCTTCATTATCGCCGCCGGATAAACCCCTCCAGAGTTTCCCATTCTGTCTTCATGCGCGTAACGGTTCGTTGATCAGCACTCCCCTGCCGGCCATCGGCTCCCTGCCTCTCGGAGCAACCCTTCCGGGCGCGTCCCGGCGGAAGTCCTTCTGGAATTCCCTCAACCGCGATCGTTCGATCGCGGAGCGTCGGTTAGACTCCTCGCTTTCCATCCGCGCCGCGCCTCGGCGGGTCCCCGCTCCTAGCCCACATAATTCCTGACGGTTCGTGGCGAAATCGCTGAGCCGCGTCGCGAGACCAGCGCGCGGAGCCCAGGGGACTGGCTCCGCCGTCTGCGGCGATGCCTGTCCCTCTCCCAGGACCGAGGGGCGAGCCCGCTGGCCGAAGGCCCGTCGTAGCATCGGATCGGCGATTGCAACAGAATTGTTCAGGAGTCATGTGGGCTGGGGGAAGGTCGCCCATGGCCGGCAGGGGGAGTGCAAGGTCAAGCAATGATCCCATCGGTTTTCCCCTTCATAGTTGGACTCCTGAAATCGCGCATCTCATTTCGGGATACAACGGCGGATGCTCCAGCGTGGGAACGGTGTCGGTCATTCGAACTGCCTTGGTGGAAGGCACTGACCGAAGGGTTTACGCGGTGCCGGTTTCATGTGGAAACGACAGACCGCAAGCTGGAAGAAGTGCTTGCCTGGTTTTCCCAAGCGATGGGCCCTACGCTCGCGGCCCTTTATTGTGCGGTGGGACCCGAATGGATCACCAACGTGATTCAGGCTGGATCGAGCCGTTGGAAGCCACAACATTATCAGCTGATGAAGAAACAGACCCCCAAACGCCCGTATCTCTTGAAGCAAACATGAACTAGGCTGAACCAAGATTTGATTGCCTATTATTCGCCGGCGGGCACGCGGGCGCATCATCAAGGGGGGTACGGGGGGTGTCGGGAGACTCTCCCTGCTTTAAATTCAAAGACCTTCGGGCAGGGGAATACAACAATTGCCGTCCGCTAAACGGATGCTGATCGCCTTCCTCTACATAATAATACGTTGAAAGATTAGACTGAATCATTGATTTTCACTGCTTGAATTGTCCTATGGCGATTGCTAGATAGTTTGTTTATCATATCTTCTCTTTACTTAAGAAACACATACACGGAAGGGACCAAATCATATCCATGACGGCGCCGGGCATGAAATGTTACGGAGCCGGGGCAACATCAAATATTCTACCCCCTCTCACCACTAATTGGCGATCGTGCGTTGCAAATACTGAATCGACTCTCCACCAGATTTCGCCTTATATAGGAAAAATTAAGTCTTCAATTAGCAGGAAACTCATAAACTGATTCTCCAGCGATTCGACGACCATCTTCGATCCATTTTGTGGATCGGGAACAGTGGCGCTAGAAGGTTGGTTTGCTGGCAGAAATGTTATTGCAGCAGATGTAAATTCATATGCAGTATTGCTTGCCAAAGTCAGTTGATATTGCTTTTGTACTCCCCTAATGTACTTCTCACCAAATTAAGGAGAGTCGGCGGGTCGTGGATATCAAGCATTGAGGTCGCGTGAGAAGCGCAAGGTGGGGAGTCGATCGGTCATGGACATGAAGATGGAGGATCGGCGCGCTACGCCTCGCTTCCGGGTGCAATTTCGCACCACGGTGTCAGACCCCACCCAGCCCGAGGGAACAGGCCTCCTGCTCGATCTCTCAAGGGGCGGGTGCCGACTGGAAAGCCCGCTCTTCATTTCGCCAGGCCTCTCGGTAGAACTGCGCATCTATGTGCCCGGCTTGGAGTGGCCGCTGATGATTGATGGGGCTGATGTGCAGTGGGTGAGTGAGGAAACCGCCGGGCTGGCTTTTGTTCGAATCAGAGAGACTGAGCAGCAGCGACTCGACGAAGTGCTTACCATTCGGCTCGCCAGGAAATCCGAGGACGTCGACGAAGAGCAGTTCGAAGCGGTGCCGTTTGAGTTCCAAGAACTTGAAAAGGTGCTCTCGAAAGACCCGCAACTCGCCATCAGCAAGGGACTGTTGTGGTTCGCTCAAGACCGTGAGCAATTCCGGTTTCGAGGGGGGAGCCTGCTCAGCAGAGCGTTTCCCAATTGCACCCCGGAATTCGCTGCCGCGCTCGCCGAGTTAGTCAAAGCTGGCGGCGATACGGAGGCAGATTTCTCCCTGGCGATTCTCCAGAACTATCCGGGTGAGACATCCACCCACGTGGTCTTGAAAGAGATTGTGTCGCGATTTCCACATGACGATCGCAAAATGAGTGGAGTCCGGATCAGCATCGACAGCACCGGCGTGGTCTCTGGTGAATTCGGGCTTGCGGACGCATGGCGGGTCAAAAAGGAATCGCTGAAGCACTGGCTGACAGACGAACGGCAGGCGGTCAAAGCGTTCGCCGAGAAGCATATTGCAGAACTCGACCGAATGATCGCAGCAGAGTGGCGCCGTGTGGAGGCCGAACGGGAAATGCGAAACAGGAGCAATGACGAGAACGAGCCAGGTGCTTACAGGGCGAAACCCTTCTGATCGAGGAGCGGATTCAGGACCTAGAGAAGAAGGGGTTGCTGCCGAAGGGGAAGTAGAGTAACCGGACAGATCGGTTTGCGCGAGACGCCTACCAGAGATCTTTATGCTAATGCCAATCAAATGGGTAAAATTTAAGTGAGAAAGGCTTCTTGTGTTGGCGGGAGGTCTAGAAGTGGATAAGGAAGAGAGAAAAATAAAATATCATCCAGGTGAGGGAGCTTTCACTACGATCGAGCTCGCTGATATTTGGCGCGCATTCCGACCGAGTGCAAAACCTTCTGACCTCAAAAATAAAGAGCGCCTAATAAAGAGATTCATCGAAACCAGAAAGGGAGTCAAACAACTTCGTGATTTATCAGAGGACATCCGGCGAGTTAACGAGCATCAGTTTCCCTCTTCGGTGTTGCGGCACCGAGTTGCCCAACTCCAAAAGCAGGCTTCGCTTCTTGATCACCGCCTGCGGTCTGTTCGAGCCACTAAAGAATTACTGAATCCGAGGGTAGCCCTAGCCAACAAGTTCATATTGGCGAGTAAGGCAGCTTCGAAGACAAGAAGCGTAGCTGAGGCATCATGAATCCAAACAAAGCGTTGTGGGAAAAAGGCGACTTTACCGAGATTGCCGCCTTGATGCGTCAATCGGGAGAAGCCGTCGTCAAGTCTCTTGGGATAACGCCGCCGCTGCGGGTGTTGGACCTCGGCTGCGGAGATGGCACTACGGCGGTTCCTCTCGCACAACTGGGGGCTGAAGTTGTTGGAATCGACATTGCCAAGAACCTCGTTGACGCCGGGAACAAACGAGCGCGGCGGCGGGTCTCACCCGACTGAGATTTCAAGAGGGCGATGCGTGCAACTTGCAAGGGGTCAGCGACCATTCGTTTGATCTGACCCTCTCTGTATTCGGCGCCATGTTTGCTCCCAAGCCCTTCGACGTCGCCAAGGAGATGGTCCGAGTCACAAGACCAGGTGGTCGTATCGTGATGGGCAACTGGATTCCAAACGATCCCACTTCATTCGTGTCGCAGTTGCTGAAGATCAGCTCATCGTTCACGCCTCCGCCTCCGGAAGGCTTCGTCAGTCCGATGACTTGGGGTGTGGAGACGCACATCGTCGAGCGTTTTGGTCAGGCCGGAGTGCCCAAGGAGAAAATATCCATGGTCAAGGACACGTTCTACTTCATGTCGCCTGACAAAAGCCCAGCCCAACTCATCGAATCATTCCGACGATTCTATGGCCCGACCATGAACGCTTTCGAAGCGGCGGAAAAGAACGGGAAAGTGGAGGAGCTCCACCACCAACTTGTGGAACTGGCGAAAGCCCAGAACAAGAGCACGGACGGCAGCACTTCAATACCGGCGACCTTCCTGCGAGTGACGGTTTGCCTTTGAGTTCATGCCACGAAGAGCCTTCGTCTGATGTTAAGACAGACGCCTAACAGCCGGTTGCAGTGGACGGCGCTGTGCGCCGTCGCTGAACCGGAGCGTTAGGCTATATCCCAACCCGAAACTCTCCTTGCCCTCCCGAAGTTAGTTCCGATCCAAGCAAGGAGTCCCACAATTGTGCTCATGTCAAGACGCTCGACGAGATTTCAAGACAGGAAAAGTGAAGTTCCACGGAGACGTGTTTGGCCGGTGAAGCGAAGGAGGGCTGGAGTATGAA
Source organism: uncultured Nitrospiraceae bacterium (assembly GCA_963821465.1). Classification (GTDB taxonomy): domain Bacteria; phylum Nitrospirota; class Nitrospiria; order Nitrospirales; family Nitrospiraceae; genus Palsa-1315. Next base: position 197,536 of record CAWGDV010000007.1, read on the forward strand.
ACTGCACGTTGTGGTCGAACAGGATGAGGCAGGTTATTATGCCGCTGAGGTTCCAGCACTGCCGGGCTGTTTGTCTCAGGGGAAGACGCGGGAAGAGGCAATTGCGAATGTCAAAGAAGCAGTCGAAGGTTGGCTGGAAGTGATGGAGGCGAAGCGAGCGGTTGCCGGCAGGCGAACCATTGAGGTTGTTGTCTGATGGCGGGGCGCCTCAGGCTGTGTTCTGGATCAGAAGCGGTACAGAAATTCGAACGAGTAGGTTGGACAGTTGCCAGGCAACTGTGGTTCCCACGTCATGATGGTCAAACCCGGTTATGAATATACCCTCTCCGTCCCCCAACATAGTGAACTAGGCCCAGGTCTTCTTCGCAAGCTTACCCGCCAAGCTGATCTCACCGTCGAAGAATTCAACAGTCTCTAACCCGCACCCTTCCGGCAAGGTCGCCGATGGTCGCCAGGAGTATAAGTACACTTGGTTATGCTGAAGATAGCGGACTGGTCAGAAATCGCGGAGGACTTCAGGGAAGGCTTGATTCTTGGTAACGGGGCGAGCATAGCCCTTCATCAGGGATTCGCATATCAATCATTACTAGAAGAGGCTAGAAAGAGAAAATTCATCTAACAAAACGTAGAGAGTATTTTCAATCATTTGCACACCAAGGATTTTGAACGTGTGCTGCGGATGCTGTGGCATACCTCCATGATAAATAAGGCTCTAAAGATCAAAGATACCAAGACGAGGAAGGCACACGAGAGCTTCGCACTGCCCTGGTGCAGACAGTAAGGACAATCCATCCTGCCCATACAATAGTTATTGACCAACTTCCTCAGATCGCCAAGTTTATGAAGCGGTTCAAGATAGTACTTAGCTTGAATTACGACCTTCTTGTTTATTGGACTATGCTTTGGGAAAACGAACGCCACCGAAATCGCTTTAAGGATTGCTTTATTCACGGGGAATTTGATTCGGACTGGGAGACTTATTGCGAACCCTATGGCAGCGCGCACCGTTCGACTTTGGTATTCTACCCGCATGGAAACTTGGCATTGGCAACTGACTTAAAGGCAGAGAGAAGAAACTAACCGCCAGCGCCTTTTCGGGTCTTCTCGAAACAGTATCTTTAAAATGGGATTCCGGAAAGTATTCTCCCCTCTTTGTTAGCGAAGGCACGAGCAAGCAGAAAGTTGTCCGCTATCAGCAGGAGTCCCTACCTCAAGACGATATCAAGACTCGGTGCTTCCCAAGCTAGGAAAGCGGATAGCAATTTTCGGATGGTCTTTAAGTAATCAGGGACAAACATATTCTTAAAAGCAATCTGTCACAGTAATTTGGAAAAGATCGCCGTTTCCGTGCTCACCACAACGCCGAGACTTGAACAGAAGTGCGCTGAGATTGAGAGGAAGATACAGGACGCTTCGAATGGCCATGCTGTAAAGGTTGTGTTCTTCGACGCCAATAGTCAAGGATGCTGGCCGCAACAACTTGTTATCAAAAACTGCAATAACCGCAGCACGAGCTAATTTTCAATGAAAGAACAAGGCAAAGAGGATTATCGTTTACTAGCCATCGTATCGACTGGAGAAAAATCCGTTAAAAAAGTCCTCTGTAAAATTTTCCTTCCGCTCAAGCATTTGGATCGATTACAGATTCAGCTATTCCCAACCGTCCCTCAATCGTTTGCTCTTGAAAATTCGATAGACCTTCAGTTGAGCGCTGTCTTAAGAAATATGGCTGGCGATTACACAGGAAGAATTCAAGCCAAAGATCTTTATATCACTAAGTTCAGTAGACAATGGGGGGGGAAGGCAGCTGAAAACGTAATTATTGCGGAACCGACGAGCCTTACGATATTTGAAGCCCTTCCCCCAAGAAAAGACCCCGAATCACGCCGGGTCACAGGAAGATTCTGGCTAACACCAAGCGCCCTGCTTAGTCGACCAATCATTCCCGAATACCACCACACAGGAGAAGTTAAATACGGCGCGGGAAGAGAGCAAAATTTAAATTACATGAGACCTTATCGATTGCTCTCAATTACTGGCACCGATATACACAACTTGATGATGAGGGAGTAGGAACGTATAGAGAGCTAGTGGCAGAATATTCCTCAAAAGAACTAAAGGGAGCAACTCAAAATCTCTGGATTCAGACCGCGATAGAATGCTTGGATGACTTCCTACTAGTGAGCTCATTCGCTGCAAGGAGAAGGACTGTTTGCACAGGATGGGATTTTCGAGACTCTAAAGGATGGACCAGGCACTATAGGCGAGGAATAACGATACCGACAACGAAGAAAAGACCTCACCTAAACGAGGGTCTGATTCAGCCAGAGCATTTCAAGGGTTTCATCAACCAAGCCTACAGGAAGACTGTCGCCAACTATCTGAACGCGAGCGAATATCGATTCGGCAAGCACTTCACTATGTTATTCCTCGCGAGAAACGTACTCTTGAGATGTCCTACATCACATTTTGTTCCGCAATAGAAACGCTTGTATCCTCTTACAACGAAACAAGTGAGGGGGGAAATATCATCCCTGCGCATGATTGGAAAGGGCTGCGTTCTGATCTGAAAGACTTTCTTAAATCGCATAAGCTTCTTAGCTCAAACCCGACGGGAAGAAAGCTTCTATATGAGAAGCTACCAGAGTTGAACCGGGTCGCTTTTGGAAACTCTGTCTTGAGCCTTTGCAAGCATTACTCAGTTTCCCTAGACCACCTTTGGCCTGTAACGGATAATGACGGCGGAATTTCTCTATTGGGAATTAGGAACAAGCTCATTCACGGTGGAACCCTAACACACGCCCAAGGCTCTGCCCTAATGGTTGCAAGAGAGCATCTCCAATGGACAATCGAACGTCTACTGCTAGGATTCTTTAACTGGCCCATTTCTTACTCCACAGCCTCTAAGGAGTACCTTGAAAAGAATCTGGCTATGTATAAGGGTTGGGATACTGACAGGCAGGCTCTTTCCAGCTAAAAGGACTAATTCTTGATTGGACGTTTGGTAGTCGAACGGACGCAACGAATGATAGCAAAACGCTCAAGAGTCTCCGATCTATCTACCAAGAAACCCTGATCCCGGTTTTACTCCCGGTTCCACTCCCGATTTTGGTCCCGATTCAGAATCTAACTCAATCGCAGTCAGTCAGCAACAAAAAAGACCGAACCTCTTGATTTCACTACTTTGGCGTCGTAGTCTGTCGCGCTTGATCGTCAGTGGTCGTCGAGTCGTCGGACGCGCTGCAAAACTGCGATGCAGCGGTTCGACCCCGCTCGGCGCCTCCAAGCTTCGCTCGCGCGACCCGGAGCCCTTTCGATTGTTCTTGGCGACGGGATAAAACCCATAAGCGCTTTTATTTCTTCGCGTGGGTCGTTCGCTATTCAGCGTTGTATCGTGATTGTCGCGAGCGGATAGACACCGCCAGGGCCCCGGTCTTTTCGGTTGACCCGGTGGCTCTTCATCGAACTATCGTGATCATCGCGTCGGAAAGCCCCCTCAAGTGTTTCGACTCTCTGCCTAATTTGCGTCCAGCGTGAAATTTCAGAGACGGCAGGGGAGTACAAGGTCAAGCAACAACCTCATCTTTTTTCACCGCCGGCTCTCCCATCCCCAAACGGCCAAGCCGTCTTGTCCGAAGACGAGCGCGTTTTCTCAACTCTGTCTCAGACCTTCGTGCTCCTGGTTGGTTCGACGCACCACCGCATCACGACCCTCAATTTAGCACTGCACATTCAACATTTGACGCGACGGTCCGATGAAACGTCTGGCAATGAATCGATGACTTTTGGGGTGGGCATAACATGAAGGTGGGAGGAAATTGACTGGCGGTGAGCCTGGGTGCTAGAATCCCCAGCGATTACAACCTGCTAGTCCGGTGGCCTAGCGCCGCCGTTACCAATACAAATCGAAAAGAAGGAGAGAGAGGAATGGCCGTTCCACTTTCCCAGATGGCTACTGTCACAAAGTATGTGCTCTCCCAGAAACTGAACAGGGTAAAGCGGTATCCGCTCGTGCTGATGTTGGAGCCTCTATTCCGATGCAATTTGGCCTGTGCCGGCTGTGGAAAGATTCAATACCCGGATCATGTGCTGGATAAGCGGCTCACGCCTGAGCAGTGCTGGGCTGCGGCGGAGGAATGCGGCGCTCCGATCGTCAGTATTCCCGGTGGCGAACCAATGATCCATCCCGAGATGCCGAAGATTGTTCGTGGGCTGGTTGAGCAGGAACGATATATCTATCTCTGCACCAATGCGATTTTGATGGAGCGAAAACTCGACGAGTATCAGCCCTCGAAGTTTCTCACGTTCAGCGTCCACATGGACGGCCTGAAAGACGAGCACGATTTGGCTGTCTGTCGGGATGGTGTCTATGATGTGGCGGTGAAGGCGATCAAGGCGGCGTTGAAGCGGGGGCACCGGGTCACGACCAATACGACCCTCTTCGATGATGCCAATCCGGAGCGTGTGCGGAAGTTTTTCGATGCGATGATGGAACTCGGCGTCGAAGGCATGATGGTTTCGCCTGGGTATAGCTATCAGAAGGCGCCGGACAAGCAACATTTTCTGAAGCGAGAGCGCACGAGGGAATTGTTTTCCCGTATTTTGGGGAGTCCGAAGAAGGAGTGGCGGTTCAATCAGTCGCCGCTGTTCTTAGATTTCCTGATGGGGCGGCGGGAGTATGAATGCACGCCCTGGGGCAATCCGACCTATAACGTGTTCGGATGGCAGAAGCCCTGCTATTTGCTCCAAGAGGGCTATGCGAAGACGTTCCGTGAACTGATGGAGAGCACGGAGTGGGATCACTACGGAACAGGGCGGAATGAGAAATGCGCCGATTGCATGGTGCATTGCGGCTATGAACCGTCTGCAGTCGAAGATACGTTCGGCACGCTGTCAGGGTTTGGCCGGACCGTCAAGTTGACGATGCTCCCTACCTCGCGATGACAGATTGGGTGACGCGCCGTTCGTTACTCAAGATCGAAACCGTTAGCAGTCAGCTTTCAGCCATCAGGTTCCATCCTGAACGATGCGCGATTTACGAGATACGCTTCACAATTCACGATTCACGATTCCTCGATGACTGACACCAAGAACCATAGTGGTGAGGGCGTAGCAGGATCGCCCGAAGGTCGCGTATTTCAGCCGGCTTCTTTCTCTGAGCTCGCAGAGGCGGTGGAGTTGGCGTTCGATTATCGAGGCGATGTGACGGTGTCATTGAAGTCCGGCGAATCCCTCAGCGGGTATCTCTTCAATCGCCAGGTCAGTGGTTCCGATTCTTATCTTGAGCTGTTCCCTTCCGACTGTGCTGAGGCGCGACACATTCGCTATGACCAGATTGCCGCGATCGCCTTCACCGGTGAGGACACCGCCACAGGAAAATCCTGGGAGACCTGGATTGCCAAGAAGGATTCGGAGCGGCGAGCCGAAGTAGACCGTGTCGCAGCCGAGGCAGGAAGACGAGGAATCCTGTAAGTTCTCTACCTGCTCATCGCATCCCTTTTTCTCTTTTTCCCCTCTCAAGCGCGTCGAGAATGACCCTCTCCAAGTGCTTGAAAATGGGCCTGTCTTCCCGTCCTGCCTGCCGTCGTTTCATTGACAACGGGTAGGGGCTATGTTAAAAATTGCACCCTTAAAACTGGCCGGGATCATTGGTGATCATAGGTTCTGTTGTGTGAGGCGAGGCAAGCGCCCGGCGACGGAAAGAGGCTCAGTCCTGAGCACGTGAGGCGCAGACAGATCGCACAGAGTCAGTCGCGATGGCGGGAATGGATCCTTGCCATTGCAGTGGTGGGCGGCCTCCCCTCGGAGGTTTTTGCGACGCATGAAGCAGACCACCGATTTACGGTCGAAGGGTATGTCTGCGGAGCAGATGGGAAAAGCAGCCCAAATATAGACGTGCTCGTCAAGGATACAAAGATCTCCTACGGGCAGATCGTCAAGACCGATGGAGACGGATACTACAAGGCGGCGTTTCATCTTCATAACGATAATCTTGGCGATCCGCTGCTGATTGAAGCCAATGGGCAGCAGCAACAACAGAAAGTCTCGTTTGACCCGAAGGATTTGGAGGCAGAGCGAATTATTCAGGTTAATTTTGGGACCGGTTGTACGCTGGACAGGAGCAGGGCTCCTATATGGGTTTATGTTGGGTCGGGGGCTGTGGCAGCGGCAGTCGGTGGGGTGATCGGGTTCAAACTGATTCGTTCGTGGCGGAGGCAGGAACAAAAACGAGGGAAGTCGCAGGGTAAGCGGAAGAAATAACCGAAGCGGTCCGTGGGGCTGATGTGCACCTCGCTGGATCGAATACTCGAAGTAGCGAGGGAGTGCGCGTGGCGTCAACGGTATTTCTCAGGATCGGCGCTTTTACCAGAGGTATTATCACCCTCGGTGAAAGCGTTTTTTTCGTCTGAGTATATGAGAGGGTTAAGCGTCATCGATGTGCCCGAGAAAGAAGGAGTACGTGAAGGTTATGAAGCTGATGAAAGCTCCGCAGCTGGCGGTGGTGATGGGGATGGGGCTCTTCATGGTGGCATGCGGAGGAGAGGTAGGGGAGGGGCCGATCGTTGCGCCGCCGCAAGCTCCTCCCGAGTGGGCTGACAAACACATGCCGGCCGGTTGGTGGGGTGATGCGGCCAAATTGGAAGAAGGGCGGAAGCTCTACATGAACGAAACAAACCCCGATGTGAATTGTGGCAATTGTCATGGGAAGGACGGCAAACCCGCTAAGGCTGGCGCCCGTGACTTTCGCGTCGGCGAACGGATGAAGCTCTACTCTGATTCCGTGTGGGCCTGGCGGATTGCCGACGGGGTTCCCAATACGAAGATGAAGGGGTGGAAGAGCAAGCTGTCGGACGAAGATGTCTGGAAGCTGGTGTTGTTTGAGGCGAGCTTCGGGATGCCTGGGAAGGGATGGGATGTCGCAACGAAGTCTTGGGTCGATGCGGCAAGCGTCTCGGCTGCTCCGGCGGGAAAGTAAATGTCCTCAATCTAGAGGCCTGTGCGATAGTAACCCAAAGAAGCCCCTCTTGCACTGGGTCTCTTGGTGGCCTATCGCTGTGTTCGCGTCTACGGTCATGACTAGATCTTCTCGTTGCCCCTGTCAGTTCTTATCGCGGAATTATCACGCGGTTCACAGTGAAATGACGCTATTCTATACGACGCACAACCCCATGATGCCCGAGGCCTCTGGCTACAAGGAATGAGCGGAGTGAAGAGCGGGTACCGGGGAAATGGAGAAGAGGGCAAGCATTGGCCGTCTATCAGTGAGCCGGCGGCAAGGAAGAAAAGGCATGATATGATGCAGATGTATCAATGTCAGGCAGGCTCCTAGCGAAAGAGGGGCTGCGAAATATGATGAAAGCGTGGCAGTGCAGTCTGGTGGCGGCCTGTACACTTCTAGTGTTGTTCGGAGGTGTGGCCTATGCCCAAGTTTCTGGTGCGCCTCAGACAGATTTTCCCTATACGGGGAATCGGACCGCGGTATGGATCGTCGCCCAACTTCACACGCTGTTTGGGGCATTCATTCTCGGTGCCCCGATCTTTATCGTCATTTCAGAATGGTTGGGATATCGGAAGCAAGACCTTCGGTATGATCGTTTAGCCAAAGAAGTGACCAAGGTGACCGTCATTCTTTTCAGCATGACGGCGCTCACCGGCGGCCTGTTTATTTTCGTGCTCCTCGCGGCGTACCCGCAGTTTACCACGTGGTTCATTAATCAATTCTATCTCGTGTTCGCGGTGATCTATCCGCTGCTGTTCATCAGCGGGACAATCGTGTTGTACATGTATTTCTACACGTGGGATGCCTGGAAGGGTGAGAAGAAGGAGCGTCATATCGCCCTCGGTGTGCTCTTGAATCTGATCGGTATGATCACGATGTTCGTGATCAACGGCCCGACGTCGTTCATGAATACTCCGGTGAAAGCTGAGGGTATCTCGCCACAAGAGTTCCTCGCAGCTGCGACCTTATGGGACAAGATTGCCAACCAAAGCTGGATGCCCCTCAATCTCCACCGGATCGACGGTAACGTGGCGTTCGGAGGATTTGTGACTGGCATGATCGCCGCCTATATGTATATGGGGGCAAAAAATCAAGAAGAGCGGGCCTACTACGATTGGATGGGTTTTGTCGGAAATCTGATTGCCGTGGGCGCGACGCTGTTCCAGCCCCTCACGGGATTACTGTTGGCATACGAGATGTGCGATTACGATTTTTCGTTCTGTCCGTACATGATGGCCGACCAGCTCTCGATGTTTTTCGAAATGCAAGGAGCGATGATCGGACTCATGTTCTTGGCCATTAACTATTACGTCTGGCTCAGCCTGAAACGCATTGAGGGAGCCGAAAAGGTCCGGATGACGATCCTGGCTCCCGTCGTGATGGTGGCGTTCCCCTTTGTGATGATGGCGGTGTTGACGTACTATTGGATTCCCGACCCGATGTCGTTGGCGTTCCTCCTGCCGTTGGTTCTGGCGCCGTTCTTGGGCCGGTTCATTCCGTATACGGTGTCTGCACGGACTGTGATTAAAATCGGCTTCTTGATGGTCATCGTGGGCGATGCCATCTGGCTCACTCCCCATGGTTTCGCGGCCACCGGCGCCAAGATGGTGGCGGAGGTGGAGCTGCCGGAGGCTTGGAGCTTCCTGTACGGGATGCCGGCCAAAGTTTCCGCGATATTCACGTTGGTGTTTGTCACGGTCGTCAACTATGTCTTGTACAACCGGGCCATCAAGCAGGGCACGATTCTCTGGGGAAAAATCGATTTCACCTCCCAGTTCGTATTGATCTTCCTGGCCTTCACCTCAATCTGGACGATGGGTTTGATGGGCGCCGTCCGCTCGCTGGTGCGGAAGTACTTCCATACTTACAGTTTGATACCCGACTTCACCGCGGAGTCCTTCACGCCGACGCTGTCGTATTCTGCCTGGTGGATTACGGGGATTACCGTCGTCTTTTTTACCGTGGTAAGTTTTGCTGTTATCGTGGCCCTTCGGCCTTCCGATTCGAAGGGGCACGTACCAGAAGGCAGCCCTGTTCCCGCCAGGGCCAAGTAATCGGGATGCAGAACGTCTGCTAAGGAAAGAGAGTCTGTATGGGGAATGTGATTAAGAAGCTGTCTATCGGTTTGGTGGCGGGTGGCGCGCTTGTCGGTCTGACGAGAGCGCTCGAGTTCCCCTTCATTTTCCAGATGATGTTCTTCGGCCAGGCGATGTTTGGGGCTGCCGTCTTCATGTTGCTGGATGCGCCGTCGGTCAGAACCATGAGTGGGATGAAGTCCGTGATCGCCATCGTGGTGTTCTATATTGTGCTGTGCACGGTGTTTGTTTCCGGTGCCTCGATGTGGCCGCAATTCGATCCCGAAGATGAAAAAGAGAAGATTGACAAGATATTGGCGCCCAAACGGGCCGCAACTGAACAGGGAAAATCTGAGGAGTTGATTGCGCGGGCAAAGGCGCTCGATGAGCAGGTGAAGGCCTTAGAGGTGAGGCTCAAGGCACTGGGTGGGGATCATCAGGCGGCGAAAGGAGCGCCGGTCGGCGCTCCTCCGGTTGCGGCCAAGGTCGCAACCGGAGACTTTATGAAGCTGGGTGAGGAGCAGTGGCAACTGCATGAATGTTACAACTGCCACAAGCTGAAGGGTGAGGGTGGGAAGAAGCGCGGTCCGGAGTTGGACAACATCGGCTCGTACCTCACGGTCGCTGAGATTAAGCAGAAAATTCTCGATCCCAAGAGCTTTATGGCCGAGGGATTCGAAAAGGATTGGGAGAAGGGCAAGATGCCGGACAAGTTTAAGGACGTCATGGAGGACAGCGACGTCACGGCACTTGCCTCCTGGCTGAATACATTCAAGAATACCTCCGTGAACACGCCGAAGCCGATTAAGAAGAAGTAGCATGCAGCCTCAACTGAAGTCGAAAGTCCGCTGCGCGGACCGAGAAGTCGGAGAGGTGTCTAAAGTCATCATGGACCCGCTGTCCCATGATGTCAGCCATCTCGTCGTGTTGATGAACGGCGAGGGGGAGCGGCAAGTACCGATGGGCGCGGTGCAAACCGTCACGGACGATTTCGTACAGCTACGGTCGTCCTCGTCCGAAATCCTGCGCATACCGCCTTTCAAGCGTGAGGATTATGTCACACTGCACGAAGTGGAAGTCCCGGGCCTTGAGAAACATATTCACGTTACGCCGGGCGAAGTCCTGGTGCCGTTCCCTGAGCTGGAGCGGAACGTCAAACGGCGAACATTTTTTGCGAACTTGACCTACGTCACGGGACTATTTATCGGATTGCCGCTGGTCTTTCCCGTGATGAAGTTTTTAATGAAGCCGATGTATGCGTCGCTCGACAACGGATGGCTGAAGATCGGCAACATCGGGAAGGTGAAGGGGGACGATGTCGGGACCCAGTTCCAGTACAGGCGCAAGGTCAAAGAGGCCTATATGCCTGAAGCGGAGATCGAGAAGAACGTGTGGCTCGTCAAGGCGACTCCATCGGTGTTGGAAAAAGTGTATCAAGGGAAGGATATGGAATTCCGGGATGCCACTGGGAGAACCATCTGGACCAATAAGAAGGACATGCCCTACCTCGCATTTTCCGGTAAATGCCCCCACCTCGGTTGCGCATTTAAATGGCGAAAACACAAGGTGCTCGGACAAGTCTTTCTCTGCCCCTGCCACTTGAGCATCTACGATGCATCCGGCAAGGTGTTGGATGGCCCCGCCCCACGTCGTCTCGACTTGCTGCCGATTCAAGTGTCCGCGAGCGGCGAGGTGCAAATCATCGATATGGAATTCAAAGCCGGGACGAAGTCCCAAACGCGGATCGTGTAGATGAACGACACTCCTTCTGCCGGCGCGCAGCCAACAGTCGCTGAAAAGGTCTTCGCCTTTGTCGATGAACGAGTCGGGCTGAGGCTGCTTGCCGCCAAGATGCTCAATGAGACGATCCCTGGTGGCTCTCGCTGGGCGTATGTCTTCGGGTCGATCCTATTGTTTATCTTCATCATGCAGGCGGTCACGGGCGTGCTGCTGATGTTTTACTATGTGCCCACTGCCGACCATGCCTACGCCAGTACCCAATATATCATTCATGACGTCGACTATGGCTGGTTCTTGCTGAGCTACCATTTCTGGGGCTCCTCAGCCATGGTGCTCTGCGTATTTGCGCATATGTCCCAAGTCTTTCTCTGGGGCGCGTATAAGAAACCGCGTGAACTCATCTGGCTGGTGGGGTTGGCGCTCTTTGGCCTCGTGATGGCATTCGGTTTTACGGGCTATTTGCTCCCATGGGACCAGCGAGCCTATTGGGCCACGACGGTCGGCGTCGAGATTATGGATAAGATGCCGGTGTTGGGCGACTTTATGGCGCGTTTCCTCAAGGGAGGTGCAACCCCAGGACAGATGACCTTGAGCCGGTTCTTCGTCATTCACGTCATGGTGCTCCCTGCAACCCTGATTGCGTTGGCCGGGTTGCATCTCTTCCTCTTTCGATGTGCGGGACCGGCTGGTCCATTCCGGGGTGCGCCGACAGAGCTGAAGGCGAAGACCGACTATTTTTTTCCACGGCAGATTTGGAAGGACGTGGTCGGGATGGCGGTGGTCTTTGCCTGCATCACCGCGATGGCCTTCTGGGAGCCGGTGGTCTTGCTGGAAGAGGCGACGCCTGACCCGGGCGATTATCATCCGGAACCGGAATGGTACTTTTTGTTCATGTTCCAACACCTGAGGCTGAAGATGTTTTCCGGAGAATTTGGACAGTTTCTCGCCTCGATCGCATTGCCAGGTGCCCTTGGAGTTGTGCTGGTGTTGTTGCCCTTCTTTGATCGCAACCCCGAACGGAATATTTTCAAGCGCCCGCTTGCCCTGATCGGATGGGTGGTGCTCACGGCGTCGATCCTGCTTTTCACAGTGTCTGCCATTATCAATCGAGATTTTTTGGATTAGCAGGATGCTGAAAAAGTCCGCCAGCGGCGTTCTCGCATTGCTCCAAGGAACCGTGAGGCGTGAAACCGTGAAACGTGAAACGAGCGATAGCAGAAGAATTGCGGCCTTGCGTTGGACGAGGTGTGTCTCGGCGCGCCAGGGTTGGGCGGGTGAGAAGTCTGGTCTTTTTGAGCATCCTGCCGGTGTACTCCTGTTGTCCATCACGTGCGAAGGATGCAAAACGCTGAAGTCATCCGGACTTGCTGTCGTTCATCGTTGGGTACTCGCATGAACGAGCCCATCTCCCCCACAAAGCTCGGGTTCGGTATTCTCTGGCCCGCCTTCTGGACCGGCTTGCCGTTCAAGCTTGCCTTCGCCGTGCTGTTCCTGGCAATCGGGATCGTGCATTTTGAAAACAGAATCGGGCTCGCCTTCTTGATGATCCTGGCGAGCCCGGTCACGGTGTTCGCGCTTCCGACGATCACCATGGGATTGGATTCGCACATCGGTGAAGGCGCCGGCATCGCGTTGTTGTTCTTGCTGGCGATTCCCATCGACATCTGGGCGCTCGGGATCGTGGGACGAACATTTTTCCTCGAACGGTTGCGGCGCGAACCGCCAGGTGGGTTAGGGCTGACACTTTGGTGGAAGTGCGCATTGGTCGGCGCCCTCTATATACCGATCCTCTGGGTGGCTCAGAGTGCGATCACAGAAGCCGCAATCTCTGCCGCCCAGTCGATACTTGAGGTGGATCTTCTGAAGGGAGCTCCTGTGGCGGAGCGGATCAGTATTGATCTGACCCTCTGGAGCACTGTAGCCACGGGGGCGCTGCTGTTGTTGTTCCTTATCGGTTTCTCGCTCGTGGGACGGGTGATCCGTGGCACGGTGGAGTCGGCAGGTCATGCGCCGGAGAATTATCAAGGGCTGATTACCCGCTGGGATCTGATGCGAGTGCCGGTGGATCAGGCTTGGATGCTGACGGCATTGTCGGGCGCGGCAGTGGTGTTGTCGCTCCTGTTCTGGTTTTCTCTCCCGGTGTTTACCCCGCACCCGCACGATTGTTGCAAGAAGCCCGAAGCGAAGGTTGCCCCTCCGTTCAAACCACTTGAGACGCTGAATAAAGACGAAAAAATGATCGCCCATCTTGCGGCGCAGGTCGAATTGCTGGTAGAACAGCGGGCGAAAAGCAGACTGGAAAAAGAGCGGAGCAAGAAAAAAGGTAAGGCAGGCAAAGAAGAAGTAGTGGAAGAACCGGAAGCAACAGAGCCGGTTTCCCCTGCCGCCATGAACCCGTAACATGGGAGATGATGAGGTGAGGGCAATGCGACATCAGGGTGGATGGATTCAGAGGCTTCTCCGGGGCGGCAGCGAGTATGGGGGGACGCTCTTAGGGCTTGCGGTGGCAGTGGGGCTCTTCAGTCTTCCCGCGTTGGTGTTTGGGGCGGACGTCGCACCGGCAGCTCCGACCGAATATCGTGACGTTCCCTACGTCGGCAGCCGCAACGTCATCTGGGTTGTCGCGCAGCTCCATTTGCTGCTCGCGGGATTTGTGCTGGGTGTGCCGATGTTTGCCTGGGTATGCGAAGTCGTCGCCTGGAAGGGCGGCGAAAAGCGCTACGACAAACTTGCCAAGGAATTCACCAAGCTCCTGACATCCGCTTATTCCACAACCGCGCTCTTCGGCGGCATCTTATTGTTCCTGCTGATCGCGTTTTATCCCAAGCTGATGAACTATCTGACCGATATTTTCTTCCCGTCGTTTATTGTCTATTGCATCCTTTTCTTGGTTGAGACTGTGACCCTATACCTCTATTGGTATGGCTGGGATGCGATGCAAACCGGCGGCAAGAAGACCTTTCATATTTTTCTCGGTCTCATGCTCAACGTCTTTGCGTTTTTTATCATGATCATACCGAACTCCTGGGCCACGTTCCAGGCCAGTCCTGTCGTGATTGCCGAGGGGACGGATATGGCGCGGGCCTGGGCCGCGACATGGAATCCGACCTGGTGGCCGGTGAACATTCACCGCCTGATTGCGAACGTGGTGCTCGGCGGCTATATCTGCGGCGCATACGCCGGGATTCGCTATCTGTCTGCCAAGAGCCCGGAAGAGCGCGACCACTACGACTGGATGGGCTATGTCGGGAATTTCATCGGCGTCTTCGGTCTGTTGGCGCTCCCGTTTGCCGGCTACTGGCTCATGCGTGAAATTTACCAGTACAACCAGCAGATGGGCATCACGCTGATGGGAGGTTTCCTGTCGTGGCTGTTCATTTTGCAAGCCATGCTCATCGGGGTGCTCTTTCTCGGGTCGAACTATTATTTCTGGCTCGGGATCACTTATCGCATCCCCGGGTCCGCGTTGCAGTACCGGAAGCCGATGTTTGCGATGCTGCTGGTGCTGCTGCTGTGCCTGGCTGTCTGGATGACCCCCCATTCGCTCGTGGCGAGTTTGGAAGAGGCGGCAAAGATGGGAGGAACCCACCATCCGCTCCTGGGAGTCCTCGGCGTCATGTCGGCAAAAATGACCGTCTCGAACTTGATGATTCTTGTGACGTTCATGAGTTTCGTTATGTATTGGCGCGCCGGTAAACAGGACACGGCCGGCTGGGCGAAGATTGCCAAAGCGATCATGGGTGCCATCCTTGTCCTTGCGAGCATCGCAGTCATCATCCTCGGCGTGTGGGGGTATTTCGTCCCCGCGATCATTCGCATCAATTATTTCTCGACGTCGCAGGTGTTGATCGTGATCGGGGTCATGTTGACCATCACGCCGCTGACCGCCTTGCTGCTGAAGAGCGCCAAGACCACGACGGAAATGGTCTGGGGCAAGATGCCGCCCCGTGCCGGCTACTCCCTTGTCCTCAACGCGGTCATGGTCATTCTCCTGATGACACTGATGGGTTACGCACGCTCGTCCTCTCGCGTCCATTGGCATGTCTATGGCGTGCTCCGCGATACGTCGCAATACGCGTTTTCACCGGCGCTCGGGTATGCGTCCGGGATCATGTCCTTGTGCACCTTCTTTTTCTGCATGATTGTCGCCTTCATTTTCTGGGTGGCGACGATGGGTGATAAGGCGAAAGCGGCTACTGAATCGAAGAAAGCAGAGTTGCCGCATGGCATGCCGGCAATGGCAGGCGCGTCGAGTGCGCTCGATAAACCGAATGCGCATTGATTTATTGTGAATGATGAATGTTGAGTTGACGTTCGATTCATCATTGAACGTTCAACATGTACCATTCCACACGGAAGGGTGATTATGAGTGAAGTAGCCAGACTGCAATTGATCTGTCTCTCGGTGGTCGGATGCGGAATCCTGATTCTCCTTTTTATTCGATCCGTGTTCCCGCGGGTCATTGGATTCGTCTCGATTGTGCTCGGCATCTTCATGCTCACGTCGTTGTCGATTCCGCAGATGGCGTCGTTACCGCCGGTTGAGGAGAAATTCGATATTGCCACGGTCAAAACGCCGACGGATATGGCGGCCATTGGGCAGAAGATTTTCTTCAGTAAGGGCCAATGCGCGCTGTGCCACACGATCGGCCCCAGCGAGTCGGCCCGTTGTCCTGACTTGAAGGGGATCGGGGCCAAGTTGAGCCGTGAGTTTCTCTATGAAAGTCTGACGCAGCCGCAGGCCTATATCTATAGGGACTATCGCCATGAAGGCCTGCCGAAGGAGTATCCGGCCCAGATGCCCGCCATCAATAAGAACCCGATCGGGCTATCCAGGAACGAGATTCTCTCGGTCATCGCATTCCTGCAGCAGATGAGCGGCGAGCCGATTTCTGTCAATCCATCTGAACTGGATGTGCCGGGACAGGCGCCTGCCGCTCCGGTGAAGGCAGCTCTGTCCAGTCCAGCAGTGGCCGTGGCGCAAGCGCACTGAGGAGGAACGTATGGGGCCGTTGATCAAGCTGATCTTGTTGAATGTCATCACCTATTTGATTTTGAAATTTGTAGTGCCCAATATCCCTGGCTCGGCGCCGCTCCCGGCCAGCTTGGTGTTTCTTTACATGCTGCTGACGACGTCGGGGTTTCTCATGCTTGCCACAGTGAGCGCAGAGTCCAAAGAGGAGTTTTGGGGACCGCTGCAACGCTTCCTGACGGGAGAGAGCATTGGCGGGCTGCAAGCATTGCGTTGGGCCGTTTTGATTTTGTTCCCTTTACTGGTTGGCTGGCAAACCTACAATAGTACGGCGGTCAGCGATGCGCCTCCTGGCGAAAACAGGACCATTCATCCGGCTCCGCCGGGCGAATATGCCGGCTTGTCGAATCCGGTTCCAAAGACACCGGACACGATCCAGCAGGGGAAAGGCTTCTACGCGGCGTTCTGTTCCCCCTGCCATGGAGGGAATTTTGACGGGAAGGGCTCGGCGGCCAGGGGATTTAATCCTCCCCCGGCCAACTTCTCCGATCCCACGACGATCGCGATGCTCCAGGAAAGCTATCTGTTCTGGCGGATAAAAAAGGGCGGGGTCGGCCTTCCGATCGAAGGCATGCCATGGAAGTCCGCGATGCCTCGCTGGGAACTCGAACTTCCCGATGAATGGATTTGGAAAATTATCATGGGCGAGTACGATGGCGCGCATCAATCACCGAGGACTTGGGAGTAGACGAGGGTAGGCTTGTACGCCTTCTGTGCTTACGCACCACGCATATTTTCCAGTATTTTCGTGCAGCGCTGAGCAGTGGAAGCCACAGCCCACCCTCTGATGAAGTAAGTAGAGAGAGGACGGAACTTATGATACGCGGACTGAGTCGAATCGTTCCGAATGTCGTCGTCGGTGTGTGGCTTGCCATGGGATTCCTGATGGCGCAGTCCGTTTCAGCCGAGGAAAAGGCCAAACCCACCGCTCCGGCTGCCGACCCAACTGTGCAAAGCTCGTCGATCAGCGCTCCGCTGGTGAAGGGTACTCTGCCGGGCGATGACCCAAACGCGGCAGTGTGGAGCAGCGCCCCCTCGGCGACATTCCCAATGTCGCCTCAAGTCCATTGGCCGACCCGCATTCTGGAAGCGACGGTCAAAGATATGATCGTACGTGGCTTGCACGACGGGACCAACGTGGCCATTCTCCTGGAGTACGCCGATCCGACGGAAGATCCGGACGATGCAGCCGCAGTTCAGTTCATGGTGGGCGACAAGAAGGCTCACTTTGCGCATGGCCAACCGATGGCGCAGGTCGAAGGCGGGCCGGTCAATATTTGGTATTGGAAGAACAAAGACGGCAAAGGCGTCGACATGAACGCCAAGGGCTTCGGCACGCTCAAAATACAGACGCATCAGGACGTGAAGGCCAAAGGGAGCTACGCGAACGGCAGATGGAAAGTGGTCTTTACGCGGCCACTCTCCACCGAACATCCAGACGAAGACACGCAAATCGCGACAGCCGGGTTCATCAATATCGGCTTTGCCGCCTGGGACGGTAAGAAGGATCCTAGTAGCGGTGAGCTGAAGGAGAAGGGATCCCAAAAGGCCGTCTCTTCTTGGTGGTATTTCCGCGCAGAGGCGCCACCGGATTATACCGGTTATTACTATGCGGCCATTGCCGTGGTCCTGGCTCTCGGATTTCAGTTCGTTCTGATCCGCAAGCTAAAGAAAGGTGATTCAGCATGAAGGCGGCTCGCCTATACGTATTGGGAATAGTGGGGGCAGTGGCCTACATTTGGGCCATGGTAACCGTAGCCGGTTGTGCCAACGAGCAAGGGCAGAAGGGGCATGAACTCTACGCCCACTACTGCTCTCACTGTCACGGCGAGAGCGGAAAGCAGAATGAAGGATTCAATTGGTCATCGATGCCCGATCCGAAGCCCAAAGATCTCACGAACAAGTCTGAAATGAGTACCTTGAAGGACGAAGATATCTTCAATACGATTTCACGCGACATGAAGGACACAAGTGAAGAAGGCGGAGATGAAATCGGCGACGACGATTTTGCCGTGCCGACCATGCCGACTTTCAAATACACCCTCTCAGAAGAAGAAGTGTGGGCCATTGTTGGGTATGTCCGCGGCCTCCACGGCATGAAGATGGAGTTCAAAGTCGAAGAGCGGAAGAAACAGTTGGCGGCAGCGCTCCAAACAGCCCAAACCAATTTGGAGCAGGCCACGAAGGCGTACGAGGCGGCCGAAAAGCAAGCCAGCGAGGAGGCGGAAAAGAAGAGCGAAGCGCTCAAGAAGGACGTCGAACCAGACGAATCCTCCTATGCCGATGAGTTAGCCGCCATGAGTAAGGCAAAAAAAGAGCTCGACACCGCGCAGGCTGCAATGACGAATTTGGTGACGAGACCAGGAAAAGGTACGAGCATTCCCAGGCCGGATCTCACAATAAAGTCTGACCAGGTTGCAAAGACCGTGGCGTATGGCCAACGGCTCTATGAGAACAAGTATGGTTGCAACGGTTGCCATAGTATCGGCCCCGATGGCGGCAAGGTCGGGCCGGCGCTCGACCGAGCTGGATTCAGATTGAATGGGACCTGGGTCTACCGGTGGTTGAGGAATCCACAAGCGATGAATGCGGAAACCAGGATGCCGGCGCTGGGGCTCAGCGATTCCGATGCCAAGGCCGTGACGTTGTACCTTACGACGCTGAAAGGGGAGAATTCTGAGGACGCGGCTGAGGCTCCTCCCGAGCCAGCGGCCGAGAAGAAACCAGCCGAAAAGAAGCCACCCGAGAAAAAACCGGCTGAGAAGAAGAAATAAACTGAGCAGTCTGCCAGCCTGCTTTTGCCAGAGTTGTTGAGCAGCCAGCTGTTAGACTAAAAATCCTGCGATCATTCCAATGAAGACTGCAGCTCCTACCCACACATGCTGCTGAAACATGTGGAAGGCGGTGGAAGACGGTACGGTCTGTCTGAGCTGCAGGGCCTGCCTCAGACACCACACGCCGATGGCAGCGAGCACCCCATAGTAGATCCAGCCGATGTGGGCGAGCCAGCCTGCGAGTCCCAGCAACAGCAGCATCGAACAGAAGACCGCACCGACCGCGATCCACGTCGCCGAACCGAACAACAGCGCTGAGGATTTCACGCCGATCCGACGATCGTCCTCTCGATCCTGGAGCGCGTAGATCGTATCGTATCCGATCGCCCAGCAGACCGTCGCAGCAAACAGGCACCAGGCCGGTGCTTCGATGCCTCCCCGCGAGGCAGTCCATGCCATAATGGTGCCCCATCCGAAGGCAATACCTAACATCGCTTGCGGGACATGGATGACGCGTTTGGCAAATGGGTAGAGGCCGGCCAAAAGTACGGCAATTGGACTCAAGAGGATCGTGAATGGGTCGAGGAACAGCACGAGCATTCCCGCCAACAAGAGAAAGAAGCCGACGACCAGCAGTGCATGTGTCAGACTGAGTTCGCCCGATGCGAGTGGCCGTACCCGCGTGCGCGTCACATGTCGATCGAAAGATCGGTCCGCAAAATCGTTCATCACGACCCCCGCGCTACGCATTGCAAAGGACCCTGCGGCAAAGATGGCGAGCAAGTGAAGCGGAGGTATGCCGCGAGCAGCCAAGACCAAGGACCACAGAGTCGGGAACATGAGCAGCCAGGTTCCAGTCTGATTCTGGAGGCGAATGAGTCGGCTGATAGCCGACCAGGAGAGCCGAGGCGTCGATGGCGATTCCGGTGCCGGCAACAAAGACTCGGTCATGCTGGTGAACTTAGCCGAGGGGTGCGGGCCTGTCAATGACGGGACTTGCAGCGAGGAACAGTCTATCTTGTTCATGCGGTCTGTTCGGTCTGTCTAGTTTGTTTGATTGCGTCAGACTAACCAGAGAGACCGGATAGACCAGACAGACGGGGTCTGTCCTGCCCGTGAGTTGTGCTCGTTCGATGCTTTTCTGTATAAGAATAATGATTGTGCAGGGTATTGATTCAACGCGTTCTTCCTTCCCATTTCGCGCAGCCGTATGGGTTGTTATGGGACTGTGCGTTGCGACGCTGACGAGCTGCTCGCTCTTCTCGAGTCGAGACGGCACCTATACCGGTTACTATCTCCCCCTGAGAGTCCACCTGCGATCCGACCCCAGTATCGTAGGAGCCCAACTTGCCTATCAGGACGCGTGCGGTCAGAGTCAATTCTTGCCGATCTCCGCTCCACTCCAAGAATCGCTCAAGCGGAAAACAGGCCGCGTATTTGAAAAGGTGCTGACGGGTGAGATCGTATCCTCGTCGATGCCGGATGGCTATGTCGATGCATCGTTGGGCTTGGCCCATGTCGATCTGATTATTCATCGCAAGTCCAACAAGCGTTACCCAGCCACAGTGACTCTGGGGTTGGATTTTGCCTATAGGGCTGCCGATGGGGCGGTCCTCTACAGCAAAAAGATTCAAAGCATTGGTCGTGGAGAGGTCGATGTCACGGAAGGTTCGTGCGAGGTGAAGGGGCTCGATACAATCGCCCAAGAGGCCATGAGTCTCGTGACGGATGGGATGGCTATGCAACTCGGGACGTCGAGCAAAATATCCGAGGCCGCTCAAGCACGCAAAGCCGACGGTTTCCAGGCCGCTCCGGTGGAGTTGGCGGGAGCTCTGTCTGTGCCGGTTCCTGTGGACGGGCCTGCCACGGTGATATTCCGAGCCATCGTCCGTGACGAAAATCGCGATCAAGTGTTCCACAGTGGTGAAGCCATCGCGATCGAAATTGAGGTCAAAAATGAAGGGCCTGGAACTGCACGAGCTGTCGAATTGTTGGTGGCTGCCACGCCAATCTTGACCAAACAGATTCCCGGCGTGGTTTCTATCGGCGATCTACAGCCTGGCGAGGTAAAACATGTGACATTGGACGGCAAGGTCGGCACGATTAACGCCGCCGCACAGGAGGAGTTGACGCTGATTTTGCGTGCCAAGTCTCCCTTGGTTCAGCTACCGTCCCCCAAGAAGTTTCTGGTGGTGATGAAACCTGCGTCAACGGCGGAAACCGCAACGCCGGTTGATGTCGATCGGCTTCTGAACGGACCAGCTTGCTCAAACAGCCGAAGGCCATCGGCATTGTCATCGGGGTGGGCCAGTTTCGGGAGAGCGGCATTCCCATGGTCAAGTACGCCGCACAAGATGCGGAAGCCATGGCCACCTACCTCAAATCGATCGGAGGGATTCCCCCCGACCGTGTACGCACCCTCGTGGACTCCCATGCCCTGAAGAGTGATCTCGCGGAGGTCTTAGAAGAATGGTTGCCCGAACAAGTGGACTCTACCACTGTGGTCTATGTGTCGGTCACGGGGCGAGGAGTGGTCGAGCCAACCACCGGCGCCGTGTCGATGATGTCGTTCGACAGTACAGCCACGTCTGGAGCGCGCCTCTACTCGCTTCGCCGGCTGCAGGCATCCTTGGCAAAATTGCCGATTCAGCGGGCCATCGTGATGCTTGATCTTTCCCTGGAACCGGCGCTGGGCACAAAGGCCACGGGAACGATCACCCCGCTGTGGGAACAGGAGAGCAGTGTGAAAGAGAAGATCATGTGGATGATCGGCAACCGCGCGGTTCAGGAGACCCATAGCTACGACCCGGGCGGGCACGGGCTGTTTACCTATCAATTGCTCAAAGGCTTGAGCGGCTTAGCAGACCTCGATAAGAACGGGACCATCCTTGCCGGCGAACTCTGCACATATACCAAGTGGCAGGTGCTGAAGATAGCCCGTGAGCTGTATGGAAACGAACAGGTGCCCCTCTGCCTTCCTGGGCCAAGTCAGGGGGCTTTGGTCAGGTTACAGCCTGTTGCCCGGTTCAAGTAATCAGGATTTCAAGACTGTGTTTCAATAGCTATCCCCCCAACAGATTGGGTTCATTGACAGGCCCAAAGCCCTGTCTGTATCATGGCCCGACCTTTTCGAAGGCTCGTGTACATTCATGTCGTCTGTTCCCTAGCCGGCGTAGCTCAGTTGGTAGAGCAGCGGTTTCGTAAACCGCAGGTCGTCCGTTCAATCCGGATCGCCGGCTCCATTTTTTCAAAAGGTTAGAGATGCCCCGCCAGATAAAACCTGGACCTGTGCTAAATTTGTGCTACATGTCTTCAATGGAGGCAAAATTCATGTCTCCTAGTTTGATCACTACAAATCGGATAACCTATTGATCCCACAAGGAAAAGTGGGGCAACTCCGAAACATGGAGCCTTGTGAAAAACAACCGGTATCACAAACAAAAAGTCAGCGGGCCATAGGGTAAGCTGATCTACATTCGTTCATTGGTTTCTCGCAGGTTTCTACATGGGCCGACCGGCTAAAATCTGCGAGGCGCACCGCTCGTGCCACCAAGACTATCACGCCCGCCGCTTGTTCTGACCCTCTGCCAATTCCGTGGACATAGGGTTAACCCACAGCCGTCCTCGGATCGAACTCGGCCGGGGAGTGCTAGTCGAGGGTCACGTGACGACGCTTCCGATGGTAAAACACCTTGATGTACTCAAAGATGTGCTGTATCGCGTCTTCACGGGTCGCATAGTGCCAATGACACACGGGTTCGCGCTTCAGTGTATTGAAAACGTTTTCTACGCAGGCATTGGTCCATGGATGATAGGCCTCGGTCAGACGGTCAGACTGTGCCGCAATCGGCCCCACTGACACCACTCCGTGAACGGCTAGACTTGGTGCAAGGCTCCGGTTCAGTTTATCGGGTGGATGCTGATTCGCCATCATAAGCATTCACAATGTCAGGAAACTAGATAGTTCACCTACAATGTACGAAGGAAAGATCTGCAAGTGCGAGTGATGGAGATGAGGAAGCGGCCAGGATACATCCGAAGAGCTACTTGACCTCTCGCTGCACCCAGCCTCGCTGCTTGAGGCAGGCGTCAATTCGTTGGGCCTGAACATAAGGTGTGAATTGCCCTGTTGGGTTAGCATTATAATCGTTGAAAACTTCGCGCTCACAGGACGTATATTCGTTATTCAACTGGCTTTTCGGTTTGTAGCGATGGACCCATTCCGTCGAGCTACAAGCGGTCACAATCAGCAGTGTCGCGACAGGCCAGATCCACATTCCGTACCGCATCAAGCCTTCCCTCCAGCATCACTCCCTGAGCGAAAACGAAGCGCGGACAGACCTCACCCGTCACGGGCGTCAATTGTCTCTCCCGTATCCGGCGTGTTTACTGCCAGCTAGGATGCGCTGCGCTTGGCCCATAATTGTTGTAGATGCATGACGGCCTGTTCAAGCGCTTCATCCCCGGCGATGCTGCGCAGGACATCCTTGGCCTGATCTTCCGGCGGATAGATCGGGGCTGCCCCTCAGCGAGCGGTGAACGACCGGATACACATTCGACTTGATCGGCACGTTGAGACGCAGTAGCTGCGACCAGGCCCGGCCGTCTGCGCGAGCGACGAGTTGTCCCGTCGCGACATCCATAAGGGCCAATTCAATCAAGGCATAATTATTCGCCTCGAAGCCGGGCACGTTGGGCCGCCCCCCTCCCTGCTCGGGAGAGCCGCCGAGTCCCAGATAGGTCGGCACCTCCGATTCCGCACTGGAGAACAGCGCCAACAAAAGGTAAGACACTGCTCGTTCTTGCGCAAGCTGACGCAGCATCTGTGAGTCATGAGGGAGTGCCGCCTCGGCCCCGGCGAGAACCGTCACAATACGGATCGGTAACGTGACCTCGACCCGCCGCCGCACTTGATCGGTCAAAAAGGCGCGGGCCTTGTCGGACAGGGCTGGCGCCGAGTCTTGAGCAGAGAAGTCGTTGATCACCAGAAGTCCAACGTCGAACGGACCAGAGGATTTGTCGATAGGGGCTGTCGTGATCGCGGTGGCTCCCTGGGTGGGAAGACCCAGATAACTGTCCAGACGGGCAATAGGGGTTTGACTGCACCCGGCAAGTAGAAGGGCGTGCAGCAACAGAGCCACCGTCCAGAACTTCGATATCACCATGGCAGACCTCCCGTTTAGCATGGCTGGCTCGTCGATTTCTACATAGCTCACGGAGGGAATTTTCGCCACCGATAATCCTCTAGTCAAGAGGGAGACCTCCCGCATCACGGTTCATTGGTGCGATACAATCTCCCGAATGCAAGGTCTCTGGCCACACCCTCATTGCGTCCCCATACTGCATCGGGTACCGTAGCGCCCATGTCTACGCGTCTCGTATCGGCCGTGTCAAACCTCGCACTGGTAACGGGGCTGGCGCTGCTGGCCGCCTGCAACCATCTACAGGCGCCGCGCTTCACGTCTCCCACCGAACAGGGGCCGGTCATCCCGCTGTCGGTCAAGCTGGTCTTCGATGAGTCCGTCCGCTCCGCCACCTTGGAACAGACGGTCTGCGCCGACCTGCTGTGGAAAGGTCGTCTGGGCGATGCGATCGTCCAATCCTTCTCCGAAACCGGTCGGGCCCGCTTGGCTCATCTGTCGGTCGGAGACCCGTCGGGAACGGCACAACCGACTACTGCCCACGCATCCGAATTCATGGCCTTCATCACGCTGGCGAGCGCCTCCTTCACGCCAACGTCACGCAGTGGGTCAGACGACATCAACTACCTCGCTCAATTTGATGTCCGCCTCGTGGCAACCTTCCAAGATGCCCAAGGACACCGGTTCCCGGAAGCACCGATGGTCTATTCGAATCGAGTGGCGTTGTGGACGCCACAAGTCGGCGGCAGCGACAACCAATGCGCCACCGGGCAGTTGGATGCCGCCGTGCGAACGGCAGCTGATCATCTCGCCAACCAACTCATGGAATACCTGACGCAGTTGCGGCAGAAGACGCATGGGGAAGGCCTAGCGGGCCAGCAGAGTCCCGGTGCCGGACCAAGCCTTTTGGCCCTCAAGACAACCTTGCTGGATGCCAACAACAATCTCGTGTTGGAAGGCGGCGAGAAAATCAGCGTCAGGGTCGACGTGACGAATACCGGCAAGGCCACGCTGGGCACGACGGCCATCACCCTCTCAGGGACGCCCGCACTCATTGATGCCTTCGCGGGCACGCTGTCGTCGCCGGTACAGATTGCCGCTCTCCAGCCGGGAGAAACAAAGAGCACTCTCCTGTGGGGAACAGTGCCGGCGAATGCCGAAGGATCTCGTGGCGAACTCACCGTGACCGTCACACCGTCTGGAACGGCAAGCGGCGCACCAGCGACACAAACCCTCATCGCAGCCATGGCCTCTCGCGGCACGCCAGCGTCGTCCGCGTCTTCGTCCGCCATACGGCCAGCCTTGACTACCGCCGGGGACGGCCATGATCCGGACCGTTATGCTGTCATCGTGGGACTGGGTCAGTACCAAACCCCCTGGCCCGGCTGGCGGGATGGACTCTCGTTCGACCGCAAGGAAACCGTTTCCCTGTTTGCCGATTCCCTCAAGGTACATGAAGGACATACCTTGCTGCTCCAAGACGAGCTGGCGACCCAGACCGACCTCGAAAAAGCCCTCGCCCTCTGGCTCCCCAAGCGCGTCACCAAAGACTCACTCGTCTTCTTCTACTTCGCCGGGCAGACGGTTGCCGATGCCAAGAACGGCGAGGTCTTTCTCATTCCCTACGACGCCACACGCGCTTCCTCGCCATTCCGTCTCATCTCGATCCGCTTTCTTCAAAGCCGTTTGCAGCAACTGGGCGCGAAACTGGCCCTCGCCATCATCGACAGCCCGATGGCAGTGGGGGCCCCATCGAAGGACGGCAAAGCCAAATCTGCTGCGCCAAACTGGATAGCCGATCTGGATGGATCCTCAGGGTCGAAGGCCAGTACGCTGATACAAGTGTCCAGAATTCATGGCGCCTCACGTCCGCAGAACCGTCTCCTCGCCGGCCTGACTGGCCCAGCCGATCTCGACCACGACGGCCTCGTCACCGTCGGCGAATGGCTCCGCTCGTTGAGGGGAACCGCCGTCACCGCGCCTGCGCTGCCGCCGACGCTGGCCGTGCAATCGATCCCTCTCGCCCACGTGAACCACCCCTAAGCTGAATCTCCCTACAGACCGCTGATGACACCGCCCCCCGTCGGCTCTGCGTAAGGCAGATCGTCTCGGCGCTTCTTCTCGATCCCCCAGGTTCATTCCGCTCTTTTCTCTCGTGTCGACCGTCGGCGTCTCTCGTCCCTTGCTCATACCCCAGCCACACTCCTTTCCTGTGAAGGGAGAAGGGGACACTCGGTTTCCTCATTCGAAGGGAGCTCAAAGAAAAACCCCGCCGGAGGGATCGCCCTTGGCGGGGTTCAGGTTTCATCGGAATCGGCGCGAGACGGTCGGCGTCGCGCCGGCGCCCCTGTCTATATCGGCTAGAAGTTCACGTGGAGCTGGGTGTAGGCCCAGATTTGGTTGACCGCGCTCGCTCCGTTTGCAGCGGCATTCCCTGCGGCCAGCTGGTCGAGCATCTGGCCGGCGATGAGATATGACGCGCCGATCTGCCACGCCACCTTGTTGTCCTTGAAGAACAAGGTGTAGACGCCGTCGATTTCTTTATACAGCGAATTACTCGTCGCAACGCCATTTGACGAAACGGTCGATGAACTCGCCTGCGAGTAGCAGCTCTGGTTGGCGGCATACCAACAATCACCGTTGTTGGCCTTTCGGAAGATCCAGAACCGAAAATCTAGATGTTGCGCGCTGCTCGGCTTCGCCTGCAAGCTGGCGCTATAGCCGACCATGTTCCGCCAGGCCATCTTGTCGGCATAGCCCATCAGAATATGGTTCGTCGGATAGAGATTCTCGAACGTGTTCGCAGTGCCATTGCAACCAGCGCCGGTATTACCGTTGCATTTCGTCGCATCGCCGTCGCCGGAGGCATAGTTGAACTCCACGCCGATGCGCGGCGTCCAAGCCACCGGGAAGGTGATCCCACCTTCAAAGGCCATGGCTTGGGCATTGATGTGGAGCCGATCCGCGCTCTGCGCAACGCCCATCGAGCCCGTCTGCCAATAGTACTCGGCTGTTCCATCGAACATGCCCCGCCTCAAGGCCGCACGACCGCCCAATGTATGGCGATTTTGGCCGTTGGCATGTGGCGCAAGTTCGTTTCCAGGCGCGGTACCAGCAGTGATATTAGCTGCTTGCTTGTTGTTCAAGAACACCCAGAGAGGTTCCAGCGACAAGCCCGCCATGGGCTTGACGACCAGCCGGGCAAAAACCAAATCTGCATCGGCGCTTGCCGCCGTTGTACCGGTACAACACGCTCCCGCTGTCGCACCGCCTGCGGTATTGAAACCTTCAGCGTCGGCAAGACGCACCCACCCACCCCAGACTTCGTACAGGGGCTGAGTATATTGCAGGGTGACCCCGTCAAAGGAGAATCCGACGTTGTTCCAATCGAAAGGCCCAAACAGCCGCTGGTTCCCCATGGAGATGAGCTGCCGGCCCGCCTTCAGGCTGAGGTTATCGACCCCGAGATTACGGATCAGCAGGTAGGCCTGGCGAACCCCGACAGTTGTGTTCGAATTTGGGTCGTTGGCAGGATTTGTTCCTGCAGGATTGCTCTGTGCGCCCCAAATTTTTGCATACTGCATCTGGAAGAAGGCATCGACGTCACGCGACACCGCATAGTTGAGCCCGAGCCGGTTCCACTGCTGGATAAATTGGTCAGCTTTCTCGCCGCCAGCCTGACGTCCACTCGTACCGGCAGCATTTTGACCAGTTAAACCGTTGCTGCTCAACCCGAAGTTTGGGTTGGATCGCATTTCCGGCCTGACCCGTATATCGCCGGAAATCGTGATTTTCCCAATATCAAATAACGGGCTCTTGGGCGGATCGAAGTTCCAATACCGTACGAGATCCGGCATTCCGCGCGTGACCGTCGGCTCATTGCCCGGCTGATCCTTCACTTCTTCCGCCACTGGCGGATCCGCCAAGGCCTGGGTTACGGGCAGCGCCGCAAGCAAGGCCGCTGCCAGCACCCCCATTAGAACCATCATCCCTTGTCTCATATCGCTCCTCCTGTGCGGTATGCCGCCCTCACAGGCGACAACCGCCCCGAAGTTTCCAAAACACCTCCTCAATAATCGATATAGACTTTTCGGACTGGAAACTCAAAGCCGACTTCAATGGTCTCGCTTGGCTTGATCTCAATCTCCTGTTGGCGGATATGCGATCTGTCGTATATTGGCCGCCCCATCTCCTCCCG
Organism: uncultured Nitrospiraceae bacterium; assembly: GCA_963821465.1. Taxonomy (GTDB): domain Bacteria; phylum Nitrospirota; class Nitrospiria; order Nitrospirales; family Nitrospiraceae; genus Palsa-1315. Next base: position 225,496 of record CAWGDV010000007.1, read on the forward strand.
TATGACCTTGTAGCCCTCGTGCCAGGCCACCAAGGTGTACTTGCCTGCCGGAACCCCGCTAATCACAAACTTTCCATCCGCGTCCGTAACCGCAAAATACGGATGATCAAATCCAGCCCAATAGGCGTTCATATTGTTATGAACATCACACTGAAGCCGCATCACGCCCCGTTCATTCTTGAGGGGTGTCCGCAGGAACTTGTGTTCAATTTTCTGGTCGGGATCTGGCATGGGGACGTTCAGGAGTGAGACATTCTTTGCGTTGAAAAAATGTGGATTATGGAAAAACGGATCGTGGTTGACCATCGCCATCACTTGGCTTCGGACAAATGGGAAAATGTGCTCCTTGAATTGGCAGTCCACCATATGGAGCCAGTATTTGTCCGCTGGGGCCTTCCCCTTCTCAACCCGTTCAAGATAGACAAGAACGTACGGCACGCCGTTGTTTTTTAAATTGACCCGTAACGCCTGAGACGGTACCTCTTCGCCGCATGCACTCGTGTCTCCCTCGATTTCGATTGGTGGAAGCTCAGGAACTTCGCCCTTCCACGTCGCTACTCCGGTAATAGTGCCTCCGTCCGTGACATCAATCACTTGGTACGGTTCGGCAAAAATGGGGCCCGCGCCAGCCCCTATCAGTCCCGTCACCAGTATCGGCACCATCCAAGATGCGAGGGTTGTTGCTCGACTCATGATTGAACCTCCTTATCCAATAGCTTGATTCCAGGCTCCGTGAGCACAGCAGAATTCTATCTTCAAAGTTGCACCGCATAGTCAACCACACGATGACGAACGTACAGATATCTGGAAGCACGTTCGGTGGCGAGGAGGGTATTAGAGCATCGACCGGTGGGAGGGGGTAATGACGCGATGATTGTCTGAGATGGAACGTTCGCATGGATAACCTCCTGCACAAAGGTCAGCCTCCATACGGTAGTGAACGGAATCAAAACTATGCCGGACATTACTCGCTGTTAACATGAAGATTCAACACAGTATGTACGGCCAACGCATACCTATCTAAGGGGCATATCCATCCAAACTTACTCAACCGAGGGGGATTATCCCACTTTGCTGTGCGAATGAAATGGACCCAGCCTTCTTCCCACATGCACCTCAGGCGAGGCAAGATGGGGTTGTGAGTGCGCACAACCTATACTCATCAGCAGGAAGAAAGGAGGGGCTGTTATGCAGATCACGACAGTGGGCATTGATGTGGCGAAGAACGTATTCCAGTTACACGGGGTGGGTGCGCGAGGGCACGCGGTGCTCAGCCGACGCGTGAAGCGTCAGCAGTTATTGGATACGGTGGCGAACCCGCCGGCTTGTGTGATCGGGATGGAGGCGTGCGGGAGTGCGCAGCACTGGGGGCGGGCGTTTGAACAACTCGGGCATACGGTCAAGCTGATGCACCCAAGTACGTCAAGCCCTCTGTCAAGACCAAGAAGAATGATCGTCGCGATGCGGAAGCGATCCGCGAAGCGGTGAGTCGGCCCACCATGCGCTGTGTCTTGATCAAGACGGTGGAACAGGCCGACCTACAGGCTGTGCACCGCACACGATCGCTCTTCGTGAAACACCGGATCGCCGTCATCACTCAGATTCGTGGCTTGTTAGCTGAGTATGGATTGGTGATGGCGCCATCCCCAGAGCAGGTTCGGCCCGCCGTCGTTCGTTTTTTGGATGACGCGGCGTCGGGATTGACCGTCTTTGCCCGGGAGATCTTCTCCGAGTTGTACGCGCAACTGACGGAGCTCGACGCGCGTATCGAGCGGGTGACGCACCGAATCAGGTTCAAAGGAATGCATGGTTGTGCACTCATTTCGTGACCTCCATCAAACAACAGTAATGGACTGCAAAATAAACCCCAAGCACATGGTTATTAACCGCGGCCCGCACATCTTGAGCTTTAAGACGCCGGGTTGACACTCGCGACAGTGAATCCTCTCGGGGATTCCACTCCCGCATCTTCTGTCGGAGTCGCCGGACTTCCTGTCCACTCCCCAACAGCGTCATATGCTCGGGTCGCCATCGTTCCACTCCCTCCACGATTCGATTGATGAGCGACCGTTCTCCCGATTCCGGATGGGCACACAGGAGGCCTAGCATCGGAGCCAGGCTCCGTTCAGTCCACCGTTTCACGTCCTCGATCTTTTTGACGGATTTGGCGATCTCTAACCGAGCCCGCTGCATCCCCTCCGTCAGAACTTTCCACCAGTCCAATAAAGGCGCGTAATAGCGATCTTTCGGATCATCGGCCCAAGTGCAGTTTCGAAAGTCCAACGCACTGCGAGACACCCCGACGATGTACTGGTGGAATTGGCCTTGAGTGAGTCCCGACAAGGCCGTGCCGACTGCCGTGGCCCGTTCGGCTTTCCATTCCATTTCCCAGCGAATCCACGATCCTTCGACTGGCCGTCCTTTCGCCCTTTGTTCGGCAGCTTTGGCGTAAATACGCAGATACGTGTCCGACTGACGAGACCCCATGCACAGCGTCTTCCCGGTATCCAAGCCCGATCCGACATCGAGACCCGAAATAAGGCGAGAGTAACGGAAGTGAGAAACGCATTGCCCAGCCACCACGCTCCATAGCGTTTCATTGAAAGGCAAGGCCGGTGCTTTCCCGTTCTTTGTCTGCTTCAACCGGATAAACCCGTGCGTCATATCTACCAAGTCCCAGGTGAGACGCAGTAGCTCCCCTTATTCGCATGCCGGTATGGAGTGCCGTGACAACAATGGGACGGAGTGAGGCGTCACAGGCTTGGAGGAGCCATACATTCAGGGTTCTCAGACCATGAATCCAAAGGACTTCCGAGCTACGAGCGCAGGCAAAGGCATCCGGACGCCCACAGGCTACGCCGCGTTCATTCCAGCCAGGCTGCCGCCCACGCTGCTGGACCTGCTCAACAAGAATGGGCTAGTCTGCCAGATAAATCCCTCAGGGGCATGAGACAGCATGCTGGGCTACTCCTGGGCCTATATTTTCATAGCAGTTGCTTACTGGTAGACTCGCCATGGCACCAGCCTGATTAAGCCAGTGAGCACTATTGATCAGACAAGACCTCCCAGTGTGTGACACTTTTTACACAGGACATAATCCGCGTCTTATGTGAGGTGCATTGTGCAACAGGCTTTTCTTGCGCCGAGTGTATTCCTTGCGGGTCTCACCACCATCGTCGTGTCTTATGATTGAGGCAATCCTGTTGGCCCTGCGGCGAAGACTGGTCCCTCTGTGACTGCCCCCATGCCTGACGAGGTCAATGTCATCACGCCCTCCACGGGCGACCTGATTCCTTCTCACGTTGCTTAATCGCGGAGACGTCCATGAAGAACAGCATCCAAAAGGAAACACGAGACGAGCCTCGCGACGAGGCTGATCCTGAAAAAGCGGCCTTGTTGAATCGTCGCAGTCTTCTTGCCGGAACGGCCGGCATGGTGAGCGCGATCGTTATACGTTCGGTGACAAGATCCGCCGAGGCGGCCATGCCGGCTGCGCCGGATGATCCGACGCGAGTGCCAGGTGTGGCGCCAACGGGGTACGGGCAACGGTCGGCTTTTGAGCAGTCCGTCCGCGTCCCGCGCTCATGGTGGGCCTCTTTGACGCCGCTTCAGGACTCGCACGGAATTCTCACGCCGTCTGCCTTACACTTCGAACGGCATCACAACGGCGTGCCGGTCATTCATCCGGGGCATCACCGGCTCATGATTCATGGCTTGGTTGCACAGCCATGGGCCTTCACCCTGGACGATTTGAAACGGTTTCCCGCTACCTCGCGGCTGGCATTTATCGAATGTTCAGGCAATTCGGCGATCGAATGGAAGGCGCCGACGGGACAGACCGTGCAACAGACCCATGGCCTGACGAGTACAAGCGAATGGACCGGCGTGGCATTGAAAACGGTCCTTCTAGAAGTCGGTGTGAAGCCGGAGGCGTCATGGATGTTGGCGGAAGGGAGCGATGCGGCGGCCATGACACGGAGCCTTCCGCTCGCCCCCCTCATCGAGGAGGCGCTCCTCTGCTATGCTCAAAACGGCGAACCCCTCCGTCCTGAACAAGGATATCCGCTCCGCCTACTTTTGCCGGGCTGGGAGGGGAATACATGCATCAAATGGTTACGCCGACTCAAGTTCGGCACAGCGCCCTTTATGACCCGCGAGGAAACGTCGCAATATACGGACTTGATGCCGGACGGCACGGCGCGTCAATTTACGATGGTGATGGAGGCGAAATCCGTCATTACCTCCCCATCGGGTGGACAGCGAGTACAGCCGGGATTTATCGACATCCGCGGTTTGGCGTGGAGCGGTCGAGGCCGTATCGCCCAGGTGGAGGTGAGCACGGATGGCGGGAGGTCCTGGCAACAGGCCGTCTTACAAGCCCCCATTCTGCCGAAGTGCCATACACGATTCTATTTGCCGTGGCGGTGGAATGAGGAAGATGTGATTCTGCAGAGTCGCTGTCTCGATGAAACGGGCTACGTGCAACCCAGTCGCGCGGCACTGGTTGCCGTGCGTGGCGTGAACTCTGTCTTCCACTATAATGCGATCCAGAGTTGGAAAATTGCCGCAGATGGACAGGTGAGCAATGTACATGCGTAACGTCATGATGATGGGACTGATCACCGTCCTTAGCGTGGGCATCCTCTGGAGTAGTGAGGCGGCCGATCAGCACGACCGGATGTATGGCTATGGATTGGGACGGCCCGCCACTGATCTAGACATTCAACATTGGAACATTGATGTCGCGCCAACGGGCGAGGGATTACCCCCTGGCCGCGGGACGGCCACACAAGGTGCCGCGATCTTTGCCACCAAGTGTGCGTCCTGCCATGGACCGACGGGTCAGGAGGGCCCGATGGACCGCCTGGTGGGAGGCGCCGGCACATTAGGTAGCCAGAAGCCTGTGAAAACAATTGGCAGTTACTGGCCCTATGCCACGACGCTCTATGATTATGTGTACCGCGCCATGCCCTTTCCCGCTCCCCAAAGTCTCTCGTCGGACGAGGTGTACTCGGTGGTGGCATGGTTGCTCTACCAGAACGGCATTATTACGGCGGACACTATCCTCGATGCCCATTCATTGCCCGGCATCCGCATGCCGAATCACAATGGGTTTGTTCCAGACCCCAGACCGGATGTGCCAAGGAACTGACGGATAAGACTCTCAAATTTATAGTGCGGCCTCAAATTCAGGGCGTTGGTCAAGCTGATTACAGCTGGGATTGACAGAATGGTGAGATCAACGACTCCAATGCGTCTCAGACGTCAGCCTCTGGAGTTTCAGGGCAAAAGCATAATAGTGCTGTGCTAAATTTGTGTTAGCAATCCTCACAAACGACCGAACTAGGTAGAAGCCATGGAATCAGTAGAAAACCAAGAAGCTCATGATTTTTAACGATAAACGGGGAAACCTTCGCAACATCGAGCGGTTCGAATCATGGGCCTTCTGCCACTCTTAATCAGCGGGTCGCAGGTTCGACCCCGACACTTGGACTTCGCGAGACTCTTGCTCATCCCCCCACTATGATCCATGGTATTTATTATAGACTTCAGCATCCCCCCCAAAGTCTTTGGCGACCTAAATGTAGCTAGGGTTCTTCCTAGTACGGATTTTTTTCAGTTGTAATAAAAAAAACCTACTTCAGAAGACGCGATGGGAACACGGCTCAGTAGACGCGTGGTGAACAAGCCGTGAACGCCATGGGAATTCTGAGGGACTGATTGTGCAGACCCGGTGCCGGAAAGAGAGCCGGGTCGATTAAAGAAACCGTCATGGAAGCCCTGTGCAGACGCACCTGCCTCCGTGAGTATGCAGTGCGACCATGACGGAATCTGAAGGAAAAGGCTCGACGCCGAAGGGTGTCGGGCCTTTTTCATTTAATACCATCTTCGGCAAATGTCTGCTCCGTCAACGGCGCATTCTCCGTACATAGGTGATTGCCCATGGCATAGGGGGGTATACCCACATCGCATGAGCGGAAGTCAGACCCCCCTCGGCAACTTCCTAGTCTCCAAAGTTCTCCAACCAAGCGTAGCCTATAGCTGCACATGGCTATTGCTCCATCTGACTAAAGAAGGTCCTGCTCATGGTCTCTGCTTTCAGATTGATTCGTGTTCTGGTTGGGAGTTGCTTCTTGTGGCTGGGTTTAACCCATTGTCAATTCAATACGGCCCCCACGCGTGATGCGGGTTGGCCCGCAGACACAATGAAAATGGACCCCTCGGACCCTAGACCGATGACCAAGTCGATGAAAGGAGAGGTCCTGCGCGTCGAGGGCACGAACTATGTCGTCAAGCGGGAAGATGGGGAGGAAGTGAGTGTGTATGCGGACTCCGCCACCCACATAATTAGAGATATTCATGAAGGATATAAAATTGAAGTGGAGGTGGACCCTCAGAATCACGTGGAGTCGATTCGCCCCACCTCTACCACCGACCGTCCAAGGGAAACGTCGGAGTCCACGCTCGTGCAGTAGAAATAACGGAGGAACGCCGTAAACATTCTTCCTAGGAGAGCAAATTCGTGAACGAACATCGCGGAAAGATCGATGCCATTCGTCGGGAGCTAGAGGGCAAAGCCTTTACCTCCTGCGGAAGCGATAAATATCATCTAGTTCTTCGGTCGGATGTGGAGTCTCAACCTAGCGGAATCTATGCATTAGCCTTGCACACTGCGAATGAATGAAGAACATGCGATTAACAACGGTAGGACTATGGAACGTGCTGATCCTATATGCGGGTTAATCATTCCAGGACCATTTGCTGCAACCATGCTTTGAAGCGCAAGGAGGTGCCATGAAATCTTTCATTAGACTTACACCGGTTACGTTGCTCATGCCGTTTCTGATTTTTGCCGGCTGCAGCCATACTATTCCCGCGACCGATCGGATGCCGCAGCTGCCGCCTGAAATAGGCAAGACCCCACCGAGAGCCGCACCACTCAATGCCATTGGAAAACAAGCGCAGGCCCCCGAATCGATCTTGCCGTTGACCCTTACGGCCGATCTCACGCCTGTGCAACGGGCCATTCAAACGGCGATACCCGAACGGTTCACCGATGAGGGTCACCCGCTTGCGAACTCCTACCGCTGGCAGTTTATCCGAGAAGGCCAGCCGGAGGTATTCATTCACGATGGATTTGTGAAGTATCAAGCGGTCTATCGGGGTGAAATTGAATCCACTGCTGCACGCGCCTGCAGGCTTGATCCTCTCTTTCCAGTACTGGAGGGAACTGGACGGCTCATGCTGCGTGAGCAAGGCCAGGGCCTTCTTGTCACAATGAGCGATTCAAGGATCTCCATTAATCTAAAACCCGAGAGCGATAGCAAATGCAATATGTTCAATGTAGTGGTGAAAGATCAGTTGGTCGAGCTGTTCCAACAGGAGGCGATCAATAAAGAAATCAGCCAATCCCTCGAAAGAGCTGGCTACTCCATTCCGATTCAGCTCGTATGGGATCGGTTACAGGAACCCATGGTCGTCGGGCAGGCGAATAGCAATCTCTGTCTGTATGGCAAAGCGCAGGACTTCACAGTCGGCTCGCTCAAGGGACCGGCACAACGGACAACGATCATGGGTGCCGTCAGACAAATGCCGGTCGCCATGTATCAGACACCGTGTCAAACGCCGGCGACTACACCGCCGCTGAAGGTCTATATTGACAACACGGCGGTTGCGGTGCAGGAGGGACAGCCGTATAAAATCCTTCTCAGTGTGCCTGTGCCCTATGCCGTCCTTTCTCAACAACTGCAGGACAAACTATTCCATCATGAGGTGAAGCTGCGGACGTCGTTCAGGAACACGTTGACGATTGAACGCGTTGGTGCTTCCGATGTCAATGGCCGGTCGCTCATTTCAGTGGAGACCAGTGGGGCCGTTAGCGGCACTCTGTACTATTGGGGCACGCCGCGGTTGGAGCATGAGGGCAATGTGATCACGATCCCAGATCTCCAGATGGCCAATGAAACAAAAGTGGCGCTGGATAAGATGACGGACGGGTACTGGCAGGTAGTGGATGAAGAATTAGGGCCACGCTTGCGACAAGACGCCACAGTCGATCTGGGGCAGCGGATTGGAAGTATGAAGCACGCTCTGAGCGGCCAGCATAAGGCCGGAATGTTGGCCATGGAGCTATTGATGGGACGCCAAGAAGCCGGCCAGGTTTCCTCGACCAAAGATGCCCTCGTGGCCGATGTATTCTTGAAAGGGACCGCCAGCGCCACCGGTCGAGTGCCTGTCAAGCAACAGGCTCAGAGCGAAGGGACCGAAAGGACACTGCTTATGGAGGCACCGATCGACAACGCGCCGCGGAAGGCCGCGGGCATACTGGGCCACGAGGGGTCGGAGAATTTCTCAGGACACCGCTAAAAAAATGCGCGAGGGGTCGTCAAGAAATAACCGCACAAGGTCAGTTGATTCAGTGTTTGATAGCGCATGATCAGGGGATGGCAAAGGGGATGATGATGCCGCGGCATGAGGCAGATCGGACAGTTGGAGATCTCATATGGGAAAGCCAGGGTTTTTCCTGGTCTACACTCTCATCCAGGGTGCGGTATGGTCACCATACATCAGCCACGCGAGGAGAATCGCACCTCTTTGCGAGATGGAGCAGAAGGCTCGGGCCCGAAAGGGTCACCTGCAATCTCTTCATGCTGGAAAGGTTGAAGATATGTCGGATGTTTTGACTCTCAACTGAGGACGATCGGCATTGCGGAATGCCGGCATCCCGTCCTCTCACAATCAAAAGGAGGAGATACGATGAACGCTGATCATTTCAAGGGGAAATGGCATCAATTTAAAGGTGAGCTCAAGAAGAGGTGGGGTAAATTTACAGACGATGATTTGATCCAGATCGAGGGCGACTACGAGACGTTCAAAGGACTGGCTCAAGAGAGATATGCCGACCGCAAGGATGAGCTCAGTCGATGGGCGGATGAGTGGTACCGTTCTACTCAAAACCAGGAGCCGGTCGGGCAGTCGGGGCGAAAGTAGTCCAACATTTTCGCCCTTCGCTCTTCTTTGGAGAAATCACACAAGTAGTGTCAGAAAGGAGGGCTGCCTGTCGAATGTCCTCTTCAGGCAGTCCTTCAGGGCGTATCGGGTGATGATCATCAACAGTTTCATCCAAGATCACAATGTTTAAGACTCCGAATAGGGAGGTTCCCATAAGAACATTCACGATTCTCGCCGTGAAGGGAGAAGCCAACACGAAGGCTGAGTACACCAAGGGGCAGGCGAAGGCTCTCGCGGAAGAGGCAAAAGGGAATCAGGTGAAGGGTGCGAAGGAACGGGCGAAAGGAAAAACGAAAGCAACGGGAGAGTGTGTCAAGGGCAGCGTTAAACAACTGAAAGCCAAGACAGAGTGAATTGGTCAAGGGTTTGTCGCGAACACCTTGATGCACCGGAGGGTGCTTCTAGGCGGGTTGCTCAGGCACGTTGAGTTGAAAAACATCCCTCTGTCGTAGCTTTAGCGTGACGGTCGGGTGGGTATCGGTTACCTCTGAGGATCCGTCGAGGATTCCAACGACTGATCGCAGCCCCTGCATAGTCTGATTGAGATCTTACGTCGTGTGATACGCGTGGGCCGCCTCAGATCGACTCAAGCCAAGACTTTACCATACAAGAATCTTGGCACTTCTGTCCGCAGGAACTGAATCCAAACTATCACACCGTTCACGGTTGGCTCGGATATTTCATCGGCTCTTTTTGATGGGATCAAGATACGTGGATGCGCATGATTATCATGAAGGACACGACATGCGGTGGCTGCAATCGTTTCTCGTCGATTGAGCATGCGTACTCCCTCGATCCATACGACTCCGAGTAAAATGACCATGCGGGGGATCCATGGCCCTCTCGCCATCCTATTATTCTTCGTAATCGTTCTATCCGCTTTGTGTTCATTGGCAGATGACGACAGGACCCCGAAAGCGGGCAAGGCGTTTCGTACTACCTTATTTGGAGAGGAGATTTACGTTCCCCCGCGCGACCGTCGTAGTGTCACGGCGGCGAATTTCGGTATAAATTGGATACCAAATGGGCCGAGTCAGGAGGAAGTGCTGCCCTTCGGCGCATTATATGTGTGGCGCAATTGGGACGAGGATAACAGACGGCTCCGAGGAACCTTTTCCGGCTTCGTCAATGATGTCGATTATATGATTGGACTCCGCTCACTCCCCAACTGGTCGCTGCTCTTTACACTGGATAATTTTATCGCTCCCATTGGGCGTTCGGAGTATGTCGAAGGACAACGCATTAGAGCTTCGGAGCTCGAATGGAACTCTGTATACGCAGGTTTCGGTTTCGGGTATCGTTTCCCATATAACCCTTTCGAACAAGATAGTGCGCTCAATGTGTTTCTGACCTATGAACCAGGGTATCGATGGTTTCGCAGATCGAGTGAAACCTCCGCTCAGTATGGAGTGCCCAATGATACATACGAAGGCCGAATACACGGCCGGATTCGTTGGGATGCCTTAGTGCGCAATCTAATGGAGCTGCCGCATCAGGGATTCTCGGTGGGCGGAGATGTCATCCAAGGACATCGGGCTCGATGGGGTGCATGGGGCGGTCCGCCGCTTAATACGCCGGATTTCAAGGAAGAGCAAACATATATTAAGGGATCTGTGTATGCCGTATTTGCCAGCGGTCTCCCGGGCATCGAAAGCGACAAGCACCGATTAGTCACCTCTCTGTACGGTGGGATCGGCAAGGACCTCGATCGCTTCAGCACGTTTCGGCTTCCAGGCCGGCCGACTGGGTATGAATGGGAAGCAATATCGCTCCCCATCATGCCCGCCGTGCAGTTCAACGAGCTGTTTCCGCGACACTATGGCATTGCGAGTCTCACGTATCGATACGAGGCGCTGTTTTTTCTCTTTCCCTACGTGACTGCGACCTATGGCCTCGTCGAGCGGCTTCGGTCCACCCCGCAAGGCATCAAGGAATCGACCGATTCCTTTCCCGCTCTCGGCGGGGGGGTCGTCACGGGAGCCCCCTGGAAATCCCAGATCGAGCTCAACTATAGCTACAACTTTGGCATCTTTCGCGATCCTGGCGGTGCTCCGCCGACGATGGGCGGGCACGGAGCTTTTATTTTATGGGCGAAGGAGTTGTGAACGATGACCCTGGAGAAGGGGGAGTTACGTCTTCACGGACGACCGTTAACGAGATTCCTGATGAAATTTCACAGATCTGCTCAATCCGCACGCGGCAATCCTTGACTAATTCCACTCACATCTGACCTGCCCGGGTGACCAGCCGGGTGTTTTTGTACCACTCGATTACTCGACACACCCTGCGTTCCGACACACGGAGCAAGCTGACGGTGTTGACCAGCCCCGAGTTGTTAGGCCACCGTTCAAGTTCTTTCACGCCGACACGCTGAGCGGTGCGACGGAACGAGTCTCTGGGGCGGGTGGCCGATACCCCAGCGCACTATGCGGGCGGTGCGTATTGTAGCGTTGGCGCCACCCTTCCACGATCACCCGCGCCTCCTGCAGCGTGTAGAAGAGTTCGCCGTTGAGCAATTCATCCCGCAATTCTGTTCCGTGATTCCCAGCTTCCGACAGGCCTCGACCACCGCAAGCCCTTTGCCCAGCTCGATTTCGATGGTCCGCAATTGCCCAATGATCTCTTCCGCCGTATACCGTTTCCGTGCCATGCCCCCTCCTTTCGCCGGTCGAAAGCTTAACTCCAGATCCGGCTTGGTTTATAGGGGGCAGGTCAGCCTCGCCGGCCCTAGTGGCCTGCATCTGGTGCGTAAGGTGCACAACGAGCCCAGAAGGCAAACCCAGCTGACGCATCGTTGCGACTGGGGCTACCCCGAGGTCATCTCTATCTGGATCAATGATACGGTAGCCGCATGAGCCGTATGAATGCGGAGCAGCGAAGAGAAGTCGAGGAGTATTTTGTGGTCGACACACTCATTGTCTGCGCATATCAAAACACTGGGGCTCCGACGAATAGAGAGTGCTTAGTAGTTCGGAACTATGCCCGAGAAGTGAGAAAAGAAACTATTTCCTGCTGCGAGAAGCATTTCCGGTATGGCGGCTGATTTGCCGTACTACCGATGGTGGGGGTCCGATTGGCGAAACCAAGGCGAGCGGCTCCGGTCGGTCTGGATCGAGTGCACTACAACCGTGTAGCACGCAGCACTCGAGTTGGAAGAGACAGGACGTGAGCGAAGGCCGACCCGCTGATAGATCACCTCTGATAGATCACCTAACAGGGGAGACAAAACATGAGAACTCTTTCGAACCTCACGATGACTCTGTCCATCGGCGGCCTCTTATTCGGCTCGCTGCCGTGGAGCGGGCCTTGCCCAGCACGCTCTCTGATGCCAACCTCGTGTCAGTGTTATTGACGCTGGATGTCCACGAGATAGAAGTCGCCCAGTTGGCAATCGAGAAAGCCTCATCGGATCCAGTGCACACCTATGCAACACAACTGGTCGATGACCACTCAATCATGCTGCAAAAACATCTGCATGTAGCGAACCGGATCCAGCCAGATAAGCCCATCCTGGCCGCAGCCTTGGAGCGTTCTTATCAAGACACAATTGAAGCACTGCGCACAAAGTCAGGAGAGGACTTTGATCGTGCCGTTATCGTCCAACTAGTAACCAAGCACCAGCAAACCCTCGAGCTGTTGGATGATATGGCGGCCTCGACTGATGATTTACGCCTGCAAGTATATTTAGAGCATGCCCGGCTTGCGCATCTCATACACCTAACAGAGGCACAACGCCTCCAACGTCAGTTGGTGGCTCAGCAGTAGCAGCCAAGGTGATACAGATCACCTGAGGCACTAATTCCACCGAGGAACCATCATCCAAACCAGTTTCATCTATAACCATCCAGATACCCACATTCTGGATGAGGGTCTGCAATTTGATCGGCTGTACGATGGCGGGCGACCACGAAGGGGACGGAATGACGAAGAATAAATTTGAGGCTTTATGCGAAGTGGACACAGCGAGTTGAGCCGCCACCGTGTGAGCAAAACGAGAATGGAAAATCCGCTTCCCGGCTTGTTTTAGAATGGGCGAACAACAGCAGAATATTGTTAACCGCTTGTCTGAGACAGTATCAACAATCCAAGAAAAAGGGGCCTCGGAATCACAAATCGCGCAAGCAATAAGCGAGAAGCTCAACGAGTGTCAACCGGTCACTGCCATAGCGATCGGTGCATCTCTTAGACGACCCTTAAAGCACACGCAGAAAGGCCACCAGATCCTGTTTCTCTTCCGCCGTCAACTGAGTTCCTAACACGAGGTTGAAGAATTCCACGGTATCTTCTAACGTCAGTAATCGTCCATCGTGTAGGTAGGGCGGCGATTCTTTGATGCCCCGTAAGGGAAACGTCTTGATGGGGCCATCAGCGCTTGCCATACGTCCATTGATCATCCGTGGCGTGTAGAAGCGCTCGACGTGCAGATTGTGCAGACCAGCTCGTCCCAGCTTTTCAATTCTGAGAAGCCTCATCCCCCGACCGACACGAACCATTGAGGTCAACTGGCCCCCCGACAAGTATTCCGGCTATCTGGAGAGCGTCGGCCCTCAAGGCCGGGGATGATGGAGTGATGGGGGGTCAAGGAATTGAAAGGGATCATGGGTATTAGCGGCAACCAATTTACCGCTCCACTCCCTCATTGCGCCTGTCATGAAGACCGAGGGGTGTCGATTTGGATAATAGGTATACATTGCAAACGCGAGGGTCTTGTATAACGTCTCCACGGCGTCTTCTTTGCGAACGAACGCCACCGCTCCGGCAGCCATCATCGCATTATAGCTGTGGGGGGTGTACAGCGAGGACATGCCGATGATCATACATCGAGGCAGTTTCTTATTGATTTGGCGTGCGGCTTCGACGCCGCTGACACGAGGGAGACGAATGTCCATCAGGGTCACGTCCGGTCGATACCGGTCCGCCAACACCACAGCTTCTTCACCATCGGAGGCCTCCCCGACCACCTGGAGGTCAGCATGCTCTTCTAGAAGCACTTTCAAGACAGTACGAACTGCCGCATGATCATCTACCAGCAGGACCCGCCATGGCCTATTTGCTGGGGAATCACTCTGCGTGCCGTGGCTCGCTGGTGTGGTGGGCAGTCCTGGGGCTGCTGGAATTTCAGCCGATTCGACTCCTAACCTGATGTGTGTATTCTCCGGTATCGTCTTCCTGATCTCTGCTCAAGGACTGCGGATCAGTTTCACCCCATTGAGGGTCCATACAGAACCTCCCGGCTCAATAGATCAGGGCGTGGAAGAGAAGCGGGTGTCTCAATGGGACTAGTGAATTCTCTCGGCCAATGGTGCCGACATTCCCGATTCAGGCAGGCCCACATGCTTAACTGCGGCATGGTCATTTTGCGGCCGGAGATCGTCCAGCTCACGATCGGTTCGGCGTGCTGACTCTGACATTTTGGACAGATCATACCCCCCTCCTTGCCTTGGGAAATTGGGGACAAATTACCATGGGACCAGATGAAGAGGACTAGCAATATCCCTAGTCCATAGGAGGTAGGGGCAAATGCTCGATCAGCGGGTAGTGTTAGCGGGGAGACCCGCACCTAGGTTGTGGTAGTAACGGCCTGTCACACAACCATCTATGATCCGCTCCAATACAGGTCGCTATAACCGAATGTCGGACGTCGTGGGTGACTGGCCGACTGGCGATGAGCTTCGGGGAATTAACGTCGCTTCACGCGGATAAGTTCGGCGGTCGTCGATCTGGATGGTCTGCCACGCCCACGCTGCAGCCGACCGAGGCTGAGGCCGCTCGGTCATGGTGCCAAGGTGGTGCCAAAACACCATGACACACCGTGACCCACGGTCATGTGGACCATCATGAATCCTCGTCTTTTGCTGCTGATTGGTCTTGTTGAGTGTCCTCAGGTAGGTCGTCGACGAGACTCTTCATCAGCGGGCCGTAGGTTCGACCCCTACACGGCCATTCGTCGACAGTTCCGAGTTGAGCTAACAAGAGCTTTGGCGTGGAGCCGTGTTATCGGTTCGAACATGCGAACAGCATGATTCAACAAACATCAACCTGTTCTGCTCATGACCGTTTAATTCTGGCCTTTTGTTTGGGCCGCTCCCTGCCGGATGGCTTAGCCCGCGACTTCGGTTTGCCGGCGCGCTTGACCGGTTTTTTGTTCGAGAGCGCAGGAATTTCTCCGGGCAGGACAAACATCGGGAGCGATCTGCGTTCTCGCTTGGCTGGTTTGATTTCGCGCGCCATTCTCTCTACCCCCTCCGTGTCATATCTCACTCCCATAATATGGTGATCGAGCACGTCGGCTGGCGTGAATCGATCGCGCCACGGCGCGCGCTCGCCGGGGAGATTGAAGATCATCGGTTCGTTGAGATTCTGGCCGGTAGGAGCGCCATCTTCCGGAAGATAAGGGTCGTCGTCTCGATGCCGAACCAGCCATTCCGCCCAGAGACGGTCGATATTGCAGTGATGGAGCCAAAAGACCGGATCATTGGGCGAGGTCATATCCACCATGTTGCCCCCCACCCAGCGGTGGACGAGATTGTGCAGTGGAATTTCGAGCTGAATACGAAATCCTTGCCATTCAACAGAATCGTTTGGATTGCGGAGGCTGTCTTCCCACGGAGCCGTGTCGTAAGGCCTGGCGACAAGCGCGGCATTGACCATAGTGGCGGTCGGCAGCATGCGCGCATCAGTGGTGCGTCCAAGCCTTCGAATCAGATAGTCGGGATCACGGGGCTGATCCTTCACGCGAATCAGCCAATTTCCCGCATCGAAGGCGAATGGCCCGCTCATGACCTTCCCCGATTGGAGCCCGGAGGTGCGACCGTCCGGACCTAAGAAATCATTTTGCCATAGGGAGGAGGTCCTGGATCGGGAGTTGCCCCGCGTCCAATCCCAGTAGGGCATTTCGACCTGGGCGTCGATCTGCTGCAGCTCTAATTCGAATTGTCGAAGCATGACGCGATGCCAAGGGCCGAAGACCGGTCCCTGGTGCGCCCAACTCGGCTGATTGTTCATCATAACCATCATCGCGTTCAGATGAATCTCGACAAAATCATCGTACCGGCTCAACGAGCGGTCCTCCGGATGCAGGATGCTCGGTTTTCGCTTCACTGCGAGCACCGCATTGACGAACGCGGTCTTTTCGGCCGCAGTTAGGGTCGCCTGATTTTTTCGCATTGTATTGCTCTCCTACGATAAGGAATTTTCGTGCGACGTGTGATGCCGAACAGTACCTCACCATGATGCCGAGAAGAGTGGGATCCAAAAGCCTGCGACAACTTTCGCACGCAATCAGCCTTTGTTGGCGAACTAGGGTTTATCCTTCGATCCTGTTCCATATACATTATCGAGATATCTGTTACTCAACTGAGGATGCCTTTGGCGGTTTCGGCTGTTTTATCGACAATGCGTTCGGCATTTCCGATCGCTTTCCCTAGGAATGTCCCCACCGCTTTGCCAGCCTCGCGCGCTTTTGATCGAGTGGTGCGCTTAGCACCCTTGGTTTTCCGCTTGAGGGACTTGGCTCCTTGAAGTGCCCGTTTACCGGGAGTGCGCGCAACACGGCGCGGTTTGGCGGCGACGACAGAGCGCTTCTTCAGGACCTTCCGTTTAACACCGGAAAGTTTCCGATCCACCTTCTTACCCAATTGTTTCATCTTTCGCGGAACCTTCATGTAACCTCCTTAATTTGGGGGGATAACTGAAGCATGGGACAGCCAAAAACTTGAGGAGCATTTCGGGATGATATTCGATCCCTTGTTGGGTGTCTGATCAATATGGCTCACAATTCACAACTGAACGCACCGCTCATTAAATCCTCCCCCCTCACTGTTTCCCAGTTTGACAGGTGTTAGATAGGTGTTAGCCTGACCAGCAAATGACGGCAGAATCCGAGTAAGTGAAACGAAGAGCGGCAAACTGGTTTCAAGCTATACTCCGCAGTGGGAGTGGGGATCGCCCACGTCATCAAAGACTTGAGCAACCCCCTCTGATACAATCCCGCTTTCGGCACCAACAACAAGACTGGCGGTTCAGGAAACCTTTTGGTCAACCCTCCTCCGAACTACTCAGGCTCAGTCATACCAAGCATCCCCCATGAGGATTGCCTTTTATGAGCTGTTGGTGGAAAGGCCTGCGAACTGTTGCCCTGCAACCGCTAGCAGGAATCTATTCCGGAGAGATGGGTTTGGAATAATCCCGCGAATCAGGACTCTATACCTTGACGTTGCTGGACCCGTCTTCCATTATATTTGTGCATTTTGAATTATGACGGGATCTCTGGAAGTTCTTTTAATTGCAGTTGTCATGCAAGCGGGTCTGCACGTTCAAGCCGGAATGCCTTCCCGTAGGCCCTTCCGCACTATTGTTAATGGAGAGAAGACTCCAGCAGGATGGGAGAATACATTGATGAAGACAAAACTATTCTTGAAAGTGTTGCTTGGTTTCACGACGATAGTTTCGGCAAGTCATGCTGAGGAAATTGGTAGCGTGGATACGAAATTCAAATTTTTGGGGCCAGATCACAAAATTGTGATTGAAGCGTTTGACGACCCAAAGATTGAAGGCATCACCTGTCACCTGAGTCGATCAAAAAAAGGTGGCCTCAAAGGTATGATCGGAGTGGCAGAGGAAACCTCAGATGCCTCAATCGCCTGTCGTCAAGTCGGTCCCATTCGCGTTGTGGGTAAGCTTAAAGAAGGGGAAAAGGTATTCAGGGAGAGCCGATCCCTGATTTTTAAGACCTTACAAGTTGTTCGATTTTTCGACAAGAAACGACAGACATACATTTATCTCGTCTATAGCGATAGAGTGATCGAGGGCTCGCCACACAATGCAATCTCGACCGTGCCGATTCAAACTTGGCCTAGTCCATAAAGACCAAGAGAGAATATATTTACCCTTTCAAATTGTCTTAATTGTCGGTAGTGGATCACTACACCGACAATTAATCGGAGATTTTCCAGGATACGTCTCTGGCCCATCACAGCACAGTCGTGCTTACTGGCCAATTGTGTATTTTTCGTTGGGGGGAAGATCACAGGCTATCAAAAATTCGTACACCCTAGGTTGTGTTCTACTTGGGTTCAATTGGTCCTCCTCTGTCTTTGGTGCCAAGCTGGTGCCAAAACACCATGACACACCATGACACACGAGGATGTGAGCCATCACAAATCCTCACTTTTTGCTGATGATTGCTCTTGCAGTGTATTCTGAGGTAGGTCTTCGGCAAGACTCTTAATCAGCGGGCCGTAAGTTCGAACCCTCAATTGTCAAGGGCACGCCTCGTGCTCGAATTTCCCCTGTATATGGATACTTGGAAGTATCCTATGCTGCGCGGACGGCAATATTGATCAGGAAAGTTAGGGGAATGACTGCGCCTCTCTGACAGTTCCCGTTGGGGACGCATACAAAATTTCTTAGATTAAGTATTCTCGGTAGCCGTGCGGCAGAAGAACGCCGTAACCTCTTGTCTTCTAAATCAATTGCTAGACACAGCAAACTAACATACCGCAGATCGATTCTTTAAAATAGCGAGGAAGTTGGTGAGGCAGGTTTAGTTCACCATTTCACGTCCAGCTAGGTCTTGGAAGAAGTCCCAACCGCCCTAAATCATTGAACTTTTACAGGTGCGATAATACTTCTTGACCAAACTGGGCCTTCGGGTGCTACATATTCATCTATTTTTGGTTGAGAAGAAGGAGGCGAGGATCATGGCACTGCTGATTACCGACGAATGTATCAACTGTGGAGCCTGCCTGCCGGAATGTCCGAACGAGGCGATTTTTGAGACTCGCGGCGACGCGGAGGCGAAGGGCAATCATGTAGGCGATGGCCAGGGAGTCGGCGATAGTATCTATGTGATTACGCACGACCGCTGCACCGAGTGCGTCGGACACTTCGAGGAACCGCAGTGTTCCGCCGTCTGCCCGGTCGATAATTGCTGCATCGCTGATCCGGCCTATCCGGAAACGACGGAGGTTCTGCTCGAGAAGGCGAGGACGCTCAACCCGGATAAGGCAATCGATCCGGCAAAAGTTTGGAACGGCGTGCGGAACTGATCGTTTCCACTTCGAGGCTCCGTGCCACGTTTAGGCTGCTGACAACGCCGCCGTACAGTGTTCTTAGATGAAGTACGAAGAGAAGAATGTAACAACTATGCGCGCCTTGACATGATCGAAACGATTAGTCATGGCTGATAAAATTCCAAAAGTAATTTCTAATGCAACTGTCATTAAGGTTTTAGCGAAAGTCTTTGCTTTCCAAGCCATCGAGATCAACCTATTGCGTTCGCATGCTGGAATATCCGATGCCGATTGGAAAACCCTTAAGACCGAAGCCTTTAAGAAAGCCTACGCGAAGCAACGCTCTTTTTATGAAGATCGCTTGACGGGTGCGTTCGCTTTAGAGCGCATTTCCCAGTCTGAACGCGAGACAAGACTTCTTGAACTCTGGCTAAAACAGAGTGAGGATTCCCCCAAAGACGAACCGTGAACCAGTGCTCTCAGCATGAGAACATGCCCTTTCCTGCGAGTGACGCCAGTCGCTGGAAACAGTTTCTAAAGCAGGGGATTAACATCCATCGATCCTCTCTTCTGCTACCACGCTGCTACCAGGACGGGACAAATCAGCCCCATCTATCTCCACTCGGGCAGTATCCTGAATTGTGGTTTCTTGTCGGGTTAGGTTGTCTGTGGTCGATCGAGAGATTCGTAAAACGCAGGTCGGTGCGTGAGCCTCCCGATCACTTCAAAGAAATGCGCCTTGCAGAATTTGACTCCTAAGCGTGTGCTAAATTTGTGCTAAAACATATTCGAATCCACGAGAGCCTCTGAAATCAATAGAACTGCTGGAAAGTTCCTAAGCTTCGGTATTCAAATAAAAAACGGGGAAACCATTTGAAACACCGAGCCTTTTCAAAAGTGCTTTGCGCACATTCCTAAACCGTTCGTCTTTCCCTACGAAACCCGAATGATTGAGCTGTTCATGGAATCGGAAGCAAAACCGGGAGCGAGCAGTGGGAGATGATCGACGAGGAGAATGAAGCTGCCTCCTAACTCAGGAGTGGTGTACATTTCGAGATCATTTGCCTCTCTCTCAGAGAAATCAGGAAGCAGCCGAGCCGTTCTTTCTCTGAATGGGGATACTGTAGTAGGGTTCGAAGACCCCGAGCCCCCGATCAAGTTCCAGAGTCTCCTCATAGCCGTGCGTGGTGGGGGTCAGTACTTTTCGAGCGGCCACGGCAGGCACGTGGTGAGGCACCCGATCCGCAAACATCAGCCGCCTCTCCTCAATGACGATATGAAACTCGTGGATCATCCCCCCGTCCGTGTAGGCGCGGCTCACGAGTGCACCAGTCTTCTCGTCCGGACCGAGGATAATAAAGGCCTGATGCCGATCCCATGAGCCATTCGTCTGTCGATACGTGGCAGCCATCCGGAGACTCAGAAAACGTCCCCCGGCCTCCCAACTTCCGACGACCTCCTTGTGGATGGATCGTTGCTCCAGAGGCAACTCCACCCCACCTTCGAAATGTCCCAACAGGAAGCGGACGGATTCGAGCGCCGCGCTGGGCTTTTCCGGTTGATGAACGGGATCGAACCGGAATGGCTGCGCTGTCCCGGCATCGACGAGCAGGGTCTTTGCTTGAGCCGCTCGTTGAACAAAGCATAATACAGCCTCCCACTCTCGATGGTGGACGAATTGGGCAAAGAATTCACATCCGTGCCCCACACGCAACAACGCGACTGGTGCTTGTTTGCAGGGGCCTTGGCACGCCGTGGGTGAAATCCGACAACCGATGCGTTCAGCCTCATGCTGCAGCGCCTTGGAGGTGGCTTCGAAACGTCTCCGTTGCTGACAGGGTTCTCCGTCACAGAGAAACAAGTGAGCGTCTCCTTGGGCAAAGTGCCGTTTCGCACGTTCCAGGGATGCACCGAAATCCCTCGCGGTATGCGGTATGGTGTTGGACTCGACATAACGGCGAAGATCTGAAACCGTCTCGTCCGTGCAGACACCCAGACCGCTGACGACTAGTGCAAGGGTGAGACGATCAAGCGACGCCGTATCGGATTGATTGACCGCTCGCTCTGACATAGGTCCTCCTTCAGCACCTTGAGTGTGCGTCGACTACTGTGTGTCCAGGACATAGCATCGTTCCACACCGGCTTCGTCACTGAATCATCAAGCCGTTCGGCACAGGGTGAGGGCTGACAGGAACGTATGCGCTGCTGTCGAATGTTTGCGTTGTCAGGAAACAAGCTTGGGGTTTGATCCTGGTCGTATCGATACTCCAGTGGTGATAGCCCAAATTCCGTAATTAACCATGCGGAGGTATTGAGAGACGAACTGACGGGAGGCGGAAGCAGACGGATATGACAGCGGTCACTTGCTTGCTTCGTCTAGCCTCATCTGCTGCTCCAGTTCGCCCGGCTTGAGCATGCCACGTTGTTCAAGTAATTCAATCAGCGCCGTTGCGTACTGCTCGTAATAGTCCCACGTGGTTTCGCCAGCGCAGGCATCCTTTTCCCAAGCAGCAATCGCATTAATCAACTTGTGCCTGAAGTCCTCCCACTCGAAATGGCCCTCTTTCGATAACGCCAGCGCCAGACCGAACACCGTGCGTTTCCACTTTTCGTTAAAGAAGAGCTTTCCGTCACTGCGCGGCGGCGAGTCCGGTTGCCCGAGCATCTGCGTCGCGGCATATTCTTCGAATCGAGTAAACATGGATCGCCTTATGGAGCTGGTGGAGAAGGAACCAGAGCCACTCCCATCATGGCTTCCGGTGTGACCAGTGCTGCGAGTTGTGCTTCGTTCAGATGTTCAGAGTGAGCCGGCCGTTCTGGAATGACAAACCAGCGGATCTGCGCGCTGCTGTCCCATACCCTGACTTCCTTGTCTGCCGAAATCTGCACGCCGAACTCACGCAGCACGGCACGTGGTTCACGTACGCCGCGCGCGCGGAACACCGGATCTTTGTACCAGTAGGGTGGCAGCCCCAGCACTGGCCAGGGATAGCACGAGCACAGGGTGCAGATGATCAGATTGTGCACAGTCGCACTGTTGGCGACGGCTTTCATGTGCTCGCCTTCGGCGCCAGTCATGCCCGGGAATTGCAGTTCCGCGATGGCCTTGGGCGTATCTTCCAGCAACCGACGTTTGTATTCCGGGTCAAGCCATGCGCGTGCCACGATACGGGCGCCGTTGAACGGGCCGGCAACAGTTTCGAAATGACTGAGCACCGCATCGACTGAATCACTGCCGAGCACGCCCTTTTTGATCAGCAGTGCTTCCAGTGCGCGGACTTTGGCGGCGCTGGCAGCCTCGCGATCCTTATCGTACTCAAATAGTGAGGACATGCGATGTCCTTCGCCTGAATTTAATGCGCAGGCTTGAGATAGGCGTCAAAAAGATCGGCATAAATGACGGTGTTGGGCTCGCTCTTGTCTGCTCCCCAAATGTCTGAGGCGTCAAACGACACGCAATACACATGCTGCGGCCCGATCAGACCATCCGGCCCCGTCGACACAAAGTATTCGAACGCGCCCGGGTACACTTCGGTAACGGTGCCCTTCTTGTTCCGCAAAAAACCCGGCAGTCGAGTGTGATCGGCGGCCATCGGATCGGCAACGTAGACGGTGTCGCCGACAGTAAAGCGAGCCGGAGCAACGGGTGCGCGCAGACCTGAGTCGCCGTGATGGAGATACCTGACTATCTGTTCCTTGAGTGCCGGGTTCGGATGCTCTGGTAGTGGCGCCTCTGGATTCTTGCGGTAGTGCTCTATCAATGTGGCCAATTCTTTGGCGGTCACATAGCCGCGATCGACGAAGAACTGACTGATGCCCATCAGCCATTTTTCGTAATAGCGATATTTGAAGTATTCGAACGGCTGCATGCTTTCGGCGCCGGTGCGCAGCGAGGCCCAGGTCCACGTGTCCTTGAACGTTGTCGGTACTTGCGAGAGTGGATATTTTGGCAGGGCTTTATCTAAATGAGTGCTTTCGGCCATCATCACCGTGTGAATGCCAAAGATGCGCTTTTCCCACTCCGCCATGAACACTTTTTTGTCAAAAAAATTGACCGGTCCGAGATTTTCCAGGCCGCCGAGGTAATGTTGAAGTCTCATGATGCGCTCCGGCTAACAGACAGATTGGGCGACGGGGCGAAGAGAGATGTCGTGCACGCAATCGAGAAAGCCGCCTTGCAGTACGGCACTATCGAGATGGCGGCCGATGAACACGAATCGGCTCTGGCGCGCCTCAGCGGACTGCCAGGGTCGGCCCGGCTTAGCGTCCAACAGCATGTGCACGCTGTGAAAATAGAACTGACGCGCCTCGCCCTGGAAATTCAGCACACCTTTCATGCGCAGGATGTGTTGGCCCTGCTGCTGAACCAGTTGATTGACCCAGCGATGAAAGCGGTCCGGGTCAAGCGCATGGCTGGTCTCCACCGCGCAGGAGGTAAGTGAATTGTCGTGTTCATGGTCATGCTCGTCTTGCAGGATGCCGGGTTCGATCGCGAGCACATTGGGCAACGAGAACCGGTGCACGCCGAGCAGTGTATCGGTGGCCACCTCGGAATTATTGGTGCGGATGATGGCAGCGATCGGATTGATTGCCCGCAGATCCCGTTCCAGCGGCGCGAGTTCATCAGTTTCGAGCAGATCGACTTTGTTCAGCACAATCAGATCGGCGAAGGCAATCTGTTCACGTGCAATGGCGTCGTCGATCTGACGTTGGAAATTGGCTGCGTCGACCAGCGTCACGACCGATTCCAGTTCGACGCGGGTCAACAGCTCAGTGTCGGCCAGAAAGGTCTGCAACACCGGCGCTGGGTCGGCCAGCCCTGAGGTTTCAATGATCAGGCGATCCAGGTTAAGGTCACTGCGTTCCAAGAGGAGCTTCACGCCTGCCACCAGGTCGGTACGCACGGTACAGCAGATGCAGCCGTTGCGTATCTCTATCAGGGCTTCTTCGTCGGCGACGATGAGGTCGCCGTCGATCCCTACCTCTCCAAATTCATTGACGATCACCCCAATGTTGGCGCCGGTGTTGTGCGTGAGCACATGATTGACGAGAGTCGTCTTGCCGGCACCGAGAAACCCGGAGATGACGGTCACAGGTATTTTCTTTACAAACATGGTGGTGAATCGAAGGATGATCCTTTCAGGCCAGATAGTTATAGAAATATTTTGTGACAGCCGAAGGTCAGCTGTCAACCCGTTAAAAAGGGTAAGCAATTTCCAGTTTTCTCATGCAGGCAGGCAAACTATGGGAAAGTGACTGTAGAAACTCAGGAACGGCGCGTGCTCATTCCAAACTGTCTCATCCTAGCCCGCATTATTCATGACGGTTCGTCGCGAAATCGCTGAGCCGCGTCGCGAGACCGGCGCGCAGAGCCCTGAGGCCCCGATGCGTACTCGTGCAGTACGTGGAGGGTCCGAGGGGCGAGCCCGCCGGCCGAAGGCTCGTCGTAGCAGCGGATCAGCGATTGCAGCAGAAGTGTTCATGAATAATGCGGGCTAGGGGTTCACCCCCAAATATTGTGCTAATGAAATGGACCCAGCCTTCTTCCCACACGAATCTCACACGAGGCACAATGGGTGTTGTTGAGCGCGCAACCCACACTCATCGTCATGTAGAAGGGAGGGGCTGTTATGCACATCACGACATTGGGGATTGATGTGGCGAAGAACGTGTTTCAGTTGCACGGGGTGGATGCGCGAGGGCGTGCGGTGCTCAGCCGACGCGTGAAGCGCAGTCAGTTGTTGCAGGCGGTGGCGAGTCTGCCGCCCTGTGTGATCGGGATGGAGGCGGGCGGAAGTGCGCATCACTGGGGGCGGGCGTTTGAACCGCTTGGGCATACGGTCAAGCTGATGCACCCCAAGTATGTCACGCCCTACGTCAAGACCAACAAGAATGATCGGCGAGATGCGGAAGCGATCTGCGAAGCGGTGAGTCGGCCCACCATGCGCTGTGTCTCGATCAAGACGGTGGAACAAGCCGACCTGCAGGCCGTGCACCGCACGCGATCGCTCTTCGTGAAACACCGGACCGCCGTCATCAATCAGATTCGGGGCTTGTTGGCCGAGTATGGGTTGGTGATTGCGCCAATCCCCGGAGAAGGTCCGGCCCGCCCTCGTCCGGTTTCTGGATGACGCGGCGTCGGGATTGACCGCGTGTGCCCGGGAGACCTTCTCCGAGTTGTACGCGCAACTGACGGAGCTCGACTCGCGCATCGAGCGGGTGACGCACCGGGTGGAGCGCGTGTACCGGGCGCATCCGGTCTGCCAGAAACTGGCGGCGGTGCCGGGGATTGGTCCGTTGACGGCCACGGCGCTGGTGGCGACCGTCGGTCGGCCCCAGGCGTTTCACAACGGCCGGCATCTGGCGGCCTGGTTGGGCCTGGTGCCTCGGCAATATTCCAGTGGGGGCAAGGAGCGGTTAGGCGGGATTTCGAAACGCGGGAGTCGGTATGTGCGGACGCTGCTGATTCATGGGGCGCGCGCTGTCGTGCAGCGAGCCGAGCGGCGGACCGATACGCAGGGGCGGTGGTTATGCGCGCTCAGACACCGCAAAGGCACCAATGTGGCCGCAGTGGCCTTCGCCAACAAACATGCCCGGGTGATCTGGGCCTTGTTGGCCCATGATGCGGCGTATCGACCACCCGCCTAGGTGCAGGAAGGGTTGCGACGGTCTTCAGGAAGAGAGGAGACACGAGCCGCATCACACCAGGAGGATTCACACCAAGGAGTGCAGCGCGGACGATCCGTGATGACACCAGAGGGACACCCAGCGCGTTCAGACCCTGGACAAAATGTCGGCCCACACAAGGCCGTTGTGCTCATGAGGAGAACGCGCGCGTCTTGCCTCAAGGCCCGGACACATCTGTTGTCCACCAACAGGCCGGATATAGAGACGCAGCCCTGTGTTTACCTGGTGCATCGCGTGATACGCCGTCGTTGCAGCGAAGGCTGGGTCTATATATCATTTTGTGCTAACCGACCGTCCTGCCTCCAACGCGTCCACCCCATCCCGCAAACTTTCTGGATAGTGATGGGCGTAGCGCTGCGTCATGATTGGCGACTTATGCCCCAGGAGCCGCTGCACCTTATACAGGTCTATCCCGGCCTGCACCATTCTCGTCGCGAACGTATGGCGAAGATCGTGGAAATGGAAATCGTGGATCTTCGCACTATCGAGCGCGGTGGTCAGAGCTCGCCGGATGTTGCTCCCATCGAGGAGTGTATGGCTTTCGCTGTGAAAGACGAGATCAATCATCCCTCGGCGCGCCGCGTATTTACCTTTCAGGAGATCAAGCACGGTCGTATTCACCGGGATCGTCCTTCGCTCGCCGTTTTTCGATCGAAAGACGGTAACCGTTCGACGAAACAGATCGACACCGGTCCACGTGAGGGAGAGGATCTCCCCGACCGTTGCGCGTTGGACGATCGTGTCCTCCAACGCAGTGACACCAAGCGGCCGCTGCCGCCCATCGGCCTTCGGGATGTACACCCGACGAACCGGCTTCGCCCGGTACGCTCCGCGCTTCAGCCTGGCGGAGAGGTCTTGGAGGTGCTCCTCCAACGCCTTACCGTCGTGCCGCCATGTCTCCCCGTCCACACCTGGAGCCGCATTCCTCTTGAGACTGAGAAAGGCCGCTCGCAGCGTGTCGAGGTGGTAGACGTGGTGCAGAAGCGCCGTGAACTGTATCGTCCTGTCCCGCCTGCTGCTTGACGTACCCGCGCCAGCGCACTGAGCCCGCCAGTCCCGGCCCTGTGTCCGAGGCAGGTGTTGCTGATGCGGGTTCCCTTTGGCCAGACCCCTTCCCTCCATCCCCTCCGCGGCCGGTGGCCCGGCGTTGTTCAGGGACTTCACGGGTACTACAGGGCTGTCCGACTTCCCGGGTCCGTTTATCATCGGCGTACGTCCTTGGACTTCCCGATGCGTCCCACGGCGTCATCCGCCCGGGGGGACACGGGATCTCCCGGTTCTCGTGCGAGGTGTATCCGTACGTGCACAGGGTCTCTGACCGCGCGGGGTCCCGTCGCATCTCGCGATATCGATGCGCCGGGTGGGGCCTTCCGCTTCTCCTTACAGCGTCGGCACCCCGGAGGCAGGTTCTTTCGCGGCTCAATACCCGGCCCGCACGTGCCCCTGTCAACGCTTCGACGCCGTCCTCGCGAACGGCTCCGCATGACTCAGGGTCGGTGTGGGTCGCTACGCCTTCACCGTATGACTCTTTCATTCACAACACCTCGCCGGTTTAGCCCGGCGCACAAGGAGTCACGCGATGGCCATGACGATGATTTCACCAAAATTCCAAGTTGTGATTCCGATGGAAGTGCGGGACAAGCTGACCCTCCCATTAGAAGCCATTGAAGCACTCCATATTCAGAGAGTTTTAGAAGCCTGCAATGGCAACCGCACCGAGACGGCAAAAATTCTGGGGATTGATCGCTCAACCCTTCTTGCCCGATTAAAGAAAATACACCCCTCCTCCTAATGGAATTTTAGGTGCTGGAAAATCCCTCATCAGAGAGGGATTTCTCTACATTTTCCAACAGACTCAATTAAATTCACTCATAAAATCAAATAGCTCCAAACAATTTGTTATGGCCAGGAATATGCATTGTCGATTGGCATGGCAATAGACAATGGCATTCTGATGATGATGCATGGCCAACCTTAATGAGGCTTGGAGGAAGAATAGAGCATGCTACAAATAGCTGTAAAAAATGATGAAGGATTTAACGCTTCTTTAAGCATTAACCATAGGCTTGTGAAGCGTTTTACGCCCCTTTCTCCAAGCCTCATTGTCATTACAAAGTACTCTTCTGCCAGGCGTCGTCGTGTTGAACATTTCATCGAACAGACGTTCCATCGTGCCTATGGAGCGGAAATTGTCGGGCATTATCCGACGCTAATGAGTGTGCACGATCAAGAGGACAACATCCTGGCGGCGGTAGGCTTCCGTTTTTCGAAAGATGAACCCTTGTTCCTGGAGCAATATCTGGATGTCCCCGTTGAGCAGCAGCTACGGGATCATTACCACAAGCCTATAGAGCGTGAAGTCGTCGCTGAAGTTGGCAACCTGGCTTCGACTGGTCAGGGAGCCTCAATTTTCCTGTTCGCCGCGCTCAATGCCTATCTTGCGCAACAAGGCCTCCAAATTGTCACGTTCACCGCAACAGACTTCCTGCACCGTTACTTTACTAAACTTGGGATGAGCACGGTGGAATTGGGCGAGGCCAACCAGGGAAGGTTGCTGGATAGCGGAGACTCGTGGGGTACCTATTATAAGGAGAATCCCCGCGTGATTGCTGGAAGTGTGCAGCAAGTGTTGTTTGGCCTACATAGGCATCTCCAAGTGGTGCTGGAAACCAGTGATTCAGAAATGACGGCACAGCTACACCCCAAGACATTCCAAGACGCCGTAAAACTTTCATGACCAGTCACGTGCTTTCGTCTATTCAGACGCTGGCAAAAAACCAGCCACAAACAACTGCGTTGACGGATGGCCGGACGTCGCTGACCTATCGTGATCTGGCCGATTGCCTAAGCACCTTCGCAGTAAAACTGAAGGCCTATAAGGGAACCTGTGTGTCCCTTGAGATGGAGAACTCCATCGACTGGGTGATTGCCGATTTGGCCTGCATTGCTGCACAGGTTGTGACCGTGCCACTTCCCCCATTTTTCACGGCTTCTCAACGGGAAAATGCGTTGTGTGATGCGGGAGCCCAAGCCTGCATTTCAGAGTGCCTCAAAATCACGCCTCTTGCTTATAAAGCCGTTTCGTTGCCGGAAGGAACGGCCAAGATTACCTATACCTCCGGCACCACCGGTAGCCCCAAAGGGGTGTGCCTGAGCCAGACAGGCATGGAACAGGTTGCCGCATCGCTTCTGTCTGTCATTGGCGCTGCCCCGGCAGAGCACACGGCGGCGTTACTGCCACTTGCCGTGCTGCTGGAAAATGTAGCTGGCTGTTACGCCACCATACTGGCTGGTGGTTGCTACGATATACGTTCGCAAGCAGAAATTGGCTTGGGGTCAGCAACAACACCTGATTGTGTCGCATTGGTGCGTTATCTGGCGACAAGCCATGCGACGAGCTGCATCATGGTGCCGGAACTATTAGGTGGCATGCTGCATGTTCTGACGCAAACGGATATGAGGCTGCCCGATATGCAGTTCATCGCGATAGGTGGGTCAAAGGTCTCGCCCAAACTTCTGGACGAATCAAGACGACTCGCGCTCCCGGTGTATCAAGGGTACGGACTGAGCGAATGTGCTTCTGTTGTGGCGGTCAATACACCGAATGGCATTCTGGTTGAGTCAGTCGGTCAATTATTGCCGCATATCGACGCGTACGTAGCAGATGATGGCGAAGTATGTATCAACCATCCTGCTTTGCTTGGTTACGTTGGAGATCAGCAAGGTCCCAACTCCTATGCTACCGGCGATTTGGGCTTCATGGATGACAAAGGCTTTCTGCATATTACCGGGCGTAAGAAAAATGTGTTGATTACTGCATTTGGGAGGAATGTCTCGCCCGAGTGGCCGGAAAGCGAACTGCTCGCGCAGGCTGAGATTGCGCAATGTCTTGTTGTTGGTGATGGGGCCTCCTTTCTCGCGGCGTTGCTTGTTCCGGCCACCGAACAGGTCAATGACGTCATGTTGCAAAAGGCGGTAGACCAGGCTAACGCGCTGTTGCCCGACTATGCGCAGATACAAAAATGGGCAAAGGTCAGGCCTTTTACCCTACAAGAAGGATTACTCACAGGTACGGGTCGCCCGAAGCGCGAAACGATTATGCGATCCTATCATCCGCTGATCGAAAGCTTGGTCAAAGAGGAGTCCTATGCCAACATTTTTTGAAATAATGCTGGCTGAGACCGAATCGGAACATCAGGGACTGAGCCAGATACCGCAAATCACCGAAGCTCTGCGGGGTGCCATATCTCAAAAAACCTACCTGGCTTTTCTGGAACAGGCTTATCACCACGTGAAGCATACGGTGCCGCTGATGATGGCCGCCGGATCGCGGTTTTCTCCGGAAAAAGAATCTTTGCGTGAAGCTCTTGTTGAATATGTGAAGGAAGAAGTCGGACACCAGGAATGGATTCTCAACGATATTGCACATGCAGGTGGTGATGCAGAGGCCGTACGTCATGGCGAGCCGAATTTCGCCACAGAAATGATGGTGGCCTACGCGTATGATTATATATGTCGCATCAACCCGGTTGGCTTTTTTGGCATGATCTTTGTCCTTGAATGGACGAGTACTGCGCTCGCCACTAATGCCGCTGATACCATTCGGCAATCGCTTGATCTTCCCCAGAACTGTTTTAGCTATCTCTATTCGCATGGCACTTTGGATATTGAGCATATGAAGTTCTTGGAACAATTGGTCAACCAGATTCCTGACGAACCTGACCAGCAAGCCATTATCCACATGGCAAAACGCATTTTTACGCTGTATGGCAACGTATTTCGTTCGATCCCGCATACGGGCAATCAGGTGCAGCATGTCGCTTAACGGTCAACATATTGTCGTCACCGGTGGCGCGGGAGGTATTGGTTCACTGTTATGCCAAGAATTGTTGGAGCAGAGAGCCAAGGTGACTGTGGTTGATCGT
>CAWGDV010000008.1:0-27932 GCA_963821465.1 uncultured Nitrospiraceae bacterium
CATCTGAATGTCCCTCGAGTTGTGCGCGACCCGCTGGAGTGGTCAGACTCAAGCCCCGTCGCCCGCGTCGATTCCTCAGGAGCGGAACACAGTGATTCACAGGTACGGCAAGACCCCTTCCAAAGCTGGTGGGGAAACCTCCCCGGAAATGTTTGTGCAGTCGTGGCTGGGAAGGATGGAGAGAAAGGAGAGAAGAGCCGATGGAACGGAACAACAAAAGCGTCTTGATCGTCGATGATGATCACGATTTACGGTACGTGTTCTCGGTCCGGCTCATCAGCTCCGGGTACATGGTCTATGAGGCGGGGAATGGGTGGATGCCTTAGATCAGATGGGAAAACACTTGGTGGACGTTGTCCTGACCGACTACCAAATGCCGGAGATGAACGGGTTCGGACTCTTGTCACTCTGCCGCGTGAAGTGGCCGGGAACTCCTGTCGTGTTCTTCTCTGGAGAACAGGACGACATGGCGTACGAGGCGGTTGCGCGAGGAGCGTTCGCGTGGGTTCGGAAAGGAAGTGAATTCACGAATATCTTTAGAAGTCCTTGACCATGCGAGTCAACAATCAGTCCATGCGTGACCGACAGAGTGGGTATGGTGGCAGCAGAGACGAGGGTGCCCTATACGTCAAGAAAATCGCCGACAGCTTGACTCGTGCTGACCCTCCTGATCACTCTCAGCGGATGCGATACAAGCCGGCAACCCTTACGATCATTGCTATCTGACCTAGGTTTGAGCCCTCGGACGCTGTAAGCCGTGCTTGCCATGAGTGGCCTCCTCTTGTGACGTACCAACATAAAGTTTAGACGAAGTTTTGCAATAGCGATAGCAGTGGGCCTTGGAAATGGTATTACTCAAGCATGCGGCCGACCCAGTACCGTCCGATGCTTTAAGACGATGGCGGTGCCTGGCTCCTTCTCCATGATCCGGCAGGCGATCGGTACGCACTTAGAACAGCAGGTTGTTGAGGACGTCTATCGGACAATGCCGCCCGCCAACTTTTCCACCGCCGTGCTGGCCCGGTACCCGGATCGGCTGACGGTACTGCCAGTGCAGCAGGTACTGTGAGCGATTGGGGCAAAGAAGTTCGGATCGTCGATACGTTGACACGCCAGGGCGTTCCGGTTCCGTCTCGAACTGCAGCCGGCTCATCCAGTATTGTGCCCGCCACTGCGGCGGCAGAATGAGTACGGCATGACAAGAAAGGAGGGGGTCATGGAGGGCTATGGACTGCGGGTGTTGGTGGCAGAGGACGATGAGCCCACACGAGACGTCATTGGCGATATGCTCTCGAAGGCCGGCTATAACGTGTTCCCAGCTATGGATGGCGTGGTCGCAATTGAGGAGCTCAAAAAACGGCACTACGATGTGATCCTGACCGACTATCAGATGCCTCGATTAAACGGCTTGGAACTGTTGGCACTCAGCCTGGAACTCATGCCGGAGACGCCGGTCATCCTGATTTCAAGTGCGCACCCGAGCCTGGAGCAGGTCGCGATCGAGCGTGGCGCCTTCGCCTGGATCCGGAAGCCGGTTCCTGTGACCCAGGTGCTGCTGGTCGTGCGTGCGGCGATGGCACGGACTCGATCCGGCCAGCGAGATGCGGAAACCGATTCCAGTCCTACCAGTAAATCGTCCCTGCCACTGGTCGCCTCGATTAACCTGGCAGGACGAGTGCGGTGATTCCGGCACTCGATGGGGAGACGTGACGTGCTGGGACGAGTTGCTGGCGTGGTGTCGGCGACGTGACACATCAACCTGGTGGTGTCCTGCGTCTCAGTGCAGTCGAACCACTGACTCGCAAGTCGGCTCCTTCCCAGACAGGAGGCCGCTCATTGATGGTGGCCCTAACAAGGAAAACCGGTATACACCCTTATCTCAAAATGGCCAGAATCGTTGCGGCCAGCCTGCCTACGAACGAAGACCGGCCTTAGGATCGCATCGTGGAACGGACAAAATGGTTGGGCGCCAATGCCGTGATTCCGGGCAAGGTGGATGTCCTCGAATCCATGGAGTCGAGAACACTGTATGAATCTACGCTCGCCCAGCCGGTGCCGGATACAACTCATATTCGTGGGGGCGGTGGGGATGGTGGGATCCCTTTCATCCAGATTCCTGGAGTTACGTCTAAGGGGATGCGAACCAAAGGAAATCCTATTTTTCTTCGCCACAAATCTAGTGGTGAGAAATTTCCCTACGACTTGCCTCAGATTTGGGGCAGTTTGCACGCCCATATCCTTCACTCGCCACAGGGAGCAGTCCTTTCCCGGCGCCTTCCCCCATCCTTCCCAGTCACGCTGGAGGTCATGCTGGCTCAACCCACCGGCAGGGAAGCAAGGCGATGGTCTCAAAACCGATAGCTGCCCCCGAGGGAATAGATCGTGTCATGGAAATCTCGTGTCACCACCGTCGAGGTTCCCTGAGTCTGTTGGAAGGAGGCCAAAAGGCTCGTCGCAGCGGTGAGGCGATAGCGTAACTCGGCCATGCCCTGGTGGATATCATCATGCCGGTTGAGATGCGTATCCCCGAGCAGGTCACTGGTAAAGTCCTTGCGTCGGTAGATATACGCCAGATGCAAGGTGAGCGACTCGATCAGCGTGAGATCCGTTCCGACGGAGACTGCCTGCAATCTGTACGAGACATCGTCATTGAATTGGGTGTTGCCGCGACCATCGGCCAAGCCCCGTTCATAGAGGTAGCCCAGCGACACCGCCATGCGCGGATTGATGACGTACTGCATCTGTGAACCAATGGTCCAGAACTTCGTGTCACGTTCCGCAAACGCATCGTTATACGAACGGAGCCCATAGCGCCCAATGAGCGTCAGCGTCCACGATTCGTTCACTCGATGCTCAAGCTCCGTACGCCACGTCTGCGTGGAGACGCGCTCCTCTTGGATCAGATTGTTCCCGGTGCGACGCTCGATATTGGGGCCCAGGAACTGGTCGGGCACATTCCGGTACCGGAGAAGGAGCGACGTATCAGGGGAGAGCCCCTGCTTGAATTGTAGGCGGTAGTCGCCGTGGTCGAAGATCGGATTATTGGTATAGATGAATCCCTGCGCTTTGATGGAGAGCTCGTTGGGCCCGAGTGTCAAAGAAGAAGAGCGGATCACCTCGAGCGAAGGAGTCCAAATGACATCAGATAGCTGACTCGGGAGGGCGGTCGGTTGGCTCGGGTCTTCGCTGAATTTCAGGCGGCGGGCCGCAGAAAAATTGGTCACATTATTGGTGTACGACACCTTGGTCTCGGCAATGGCGGACCAGTCCGCCACGACGGTGCGCGGGAAACACACCAGGACCAAGAGGCCGAGGGAGAAGAGGAGGATGGAGGGGAAAGAGCATCGGGCCATAAAGGCCCACTTATGGTTGACCGAAGGACCGCACATATCGCAATACCTGCCAGGCTTCTTCTTCCGTCAGTACGAGCGGAGCAAAGGGAGCCATCGCCGTGCCCTTTCTGCCATGCTGCAAGATCCAGAACAGCGCCCCATCCGTTCGAGCGGCTTGCCACTTCTTGTCGGTGAAATTTCTCGGTAGGGGGCCTTTCAGAGTCCCCGGCGCAATATCTCCGCCGAGCCCTTTCCCATCCGGGCCATGACAAGTCTTGCGAAAGGCTTTCCCTTCATACAACGCTTTGCCCTCGTCATGATCTCCTCGCCGGCAGGGAGTGGATTCGTCACGGCGCGGGCCGCTGCGTGGCACCCGCGGGCGCTTGACCGTCTTGTCAGCCGCCCACGTCAGGCCCTCGACAATTAGGAGGGTCCCAACCACCAGCAACACAACCGACGTCATCCTGACTCGACTGGTCATGGCGAACGATCCTTCTTGGACAACATGAATGCACAACGGGGAGAACATGTTGCCACGCTCTCCCCGCCCATATCCACAATAATGCTGATCTTACTGCTTCCGATGTTTGTGTGCGACGGACTGTGGGTGGCCGACCACTCCCGTAGGCGCCTTAGCTCCATCCGGCCAGAGGTGGAAAATGATTCCGTCCGTCTGAGCCGCAGCGGCGGCGACTTCCTTGGCTTGCGCGTCCGGCATATCGAGAACCTGGACGCGGCCCGAGGCAACCTCCACCTCGTGGTCATGGTAGTACTTGTTCCAGGTTTTCAGCGGTACATGCGCCCGCGAGACGCTCTTGGAGACGAAATACTCGACGTCCGTGAGCCGCGCATTGGGATCGGTCGGTTCAAGTTCAAACAGCAGAGATTGCAGGATTTCCGGAGAAATTGCCGTGCAGTAATGGTGATAGGGGCCGTGCACGGTGACGTCTTCAAACTTGTGCGGGGCCATCATGTGAATATTAGCCTGAATTTCCTCCAATCCTGTAGTCACCTCGACTACGCCAAGTGTTTGTCACGCCCCATGCGTTTTGGTGTTCATCGGCTTTTTATGAGTCTAAAAACAAGCCGCGCAGCTTGCTACTTCTTCTGTTTGGCGCGCGCGAACGCCAGTGCCATGGCCATTGTGCCGGCTGGCTGTGGCTGGCGCTCCGGAGCACGCTGGGGAGTCGGCGGACGCCGCTCACGCGGGTCGCGTGACGGACCGACGGAGACCTCGGCAGGGGCGCGACCTGAGGCGGAAGCACTACCTGGCGCATCGTCAAGGCGCATGGTCAACGAAATGCGCTGGCGCTTCATATCGACGTCCAGCACCTTCACCTTCACGATCTGGCCAGGCTTGGCGACCTCATGCGGGTCCTTGATAAATTTATTGGCCAACGCCGACACGTGCACGAGACCGTCCTGATGCACACCGACATCGACGAAGGCGCCGAAGGCCGCTACATTTGTGACCACCCCTTCGAGGACCATGCCTGGGTGCAGATCGGTCAGAGACTCGATACCCTCTTGGAATGTGGCCGTCTTAAATTCCGGGCGCGGATCGCGGCCCGGTTTTTCAAGCTCGGTCAGGATATCGCACACCGTCGGCACGCCGAACTTTTCATCGGTAAAGTCGGCGGGAGATAATCCCTTTAATACCGCCGATTGCCCCATCACATCCGCGATACCCTTGCTAATGCGTGCCAGGATGCGCTCGACAACCGGATAGGCTTCCGGGTGCACTGAGGAACGATCCAACGGATTATCTCCGTTGTTGATACGTAGAAAGCCTGCGGCCTGTTCGAACGTCTTGTCACCGAGACGCGGCACCTTGCGTATCGTGGCGCGATTCGGGAAGGGGCCATTCGCATCACGGTACTCGACGATGTTCTTTGCGAGCGCCTTGTTCAGACCCGACACCCGTTCGAGTAACGGCGCCGATGCCGTGTTGACATCCACCCCCACGGCATTGACGCAATCTTCCACGGTCGCATCGAGCGAACGCGCCAGCGCTCGTTGATTGACATCATGTTGATATTGGCCGACGCCGATGGCCTTGGGATCGATCTTCACCAACTCCGCCAGCGGGTCTTGCAAACGGCGAGCGATGGAGACGGCGCCGCGCAGGCTGACATCCAATTCAGGAAACTCAGCCGCGGCAAAAGCCGAGGCCGAATAGACCGAGGCGCCCGCTTCACTCACCACAATTTTCGTCACTTTCTGCTCCGGCTTATGCGCCGCGACTAATTTGATCACTTCGATTGCCAGCTTGTCTGTCTCCCGACTTCCTGTCCCATTGCCGATCGAGATGAGTTCGACACCATGCTGCACGACCAACCTGGCCAAGGTCGCGAGCGATCCCTGCCAATCGTTGCGCGGCTGGAGCGGATACATCGTCGTCGTCTCCAACAGTTTGCCGGTCGCATCAACCACCGCAACTTTGCAACCTGTTCGAATACCTGGGTCGAGGCCGAGCACAGCCTTCGGGCCTGCAGGCGCCGCCAGCAACAGCTCGTGCAGATTACGGCCAAAAATCTTGATCGCCTCGGCTTCCGCTGCCTCGCGCAACTGCACCAGCAATTCCACTGTGAGATGCAGGTGTACCTTAGTCCGCCAGGCCCAATCGCAGACCCCCATGAGCCAGGTGTCCGCGCGACGACCCCGATCTTCGATGCCGACATGCGCCGCAATCGTCGAGACACAGGGATGCGGCACAGCGGCTTCGAGTGCTTCCCCCAGGCCCAATTCAAGCTTCAGCACGCCCAGCGTGCGGCCACGGAACAGCGCCAACGCCCGATGCGATGGAATGGTGCGGATGGTTTCAGAATAGGCATAGTAATCTCGGAACTTTTCTTCCTGGGCCGTTTCCTTGCCCTGCACCACAGTGGACGTGACGACGCCCTGATCCCACAGCCGGGCACGCAATTTCGCAAGCAGCTCGGCAGTTTCGGCAAAACGCTCAGTCAGAATGTCCCGCGCACCTTCAAGCGCGGATGTTGCGTCCGGCACGTTGATGGCCTCAACGCCCTCGGTGGCAGGCTTTACAATCAGATACTTCGCCGCTTCCTGCTCTGGATCGAGCATTGGATCGGCGAAGAGGGCATCAGCCAGCGGTTCCAGCCCTGCCTCGCGCGCAATCTGCGCTCGCGTGCGGCGCTTAGGCTTGTAGGGCAAGTAGAGATCTTCCAAGGTTTGCTTGGTCTCCGCTGCGTCGATGCTCCCGCGCAGGATGTCGGTGAGTTTGCCCCGCTCTTCAATCGACGCTAGAATCGCTGCGCGGCGCAGCTCCAATTCACGTAGATACAGAAGTCGCTCTTCCAACGTACGCAAGTGCGTGTCGTCCAGGTTGCCGGTGGCCTCCTTGCGATAGCGTGCGATAAACGGCACGGTCGACCCTTCGTCGAGCAGGGTGACCGCGGCCTTAACCTGCTCGGGTCCTACCCCGAGTTCCTTGGCAATGAGAGGAACAATCTTCAGCTGTGCTGCATCTGAAATTGGCTGGGTCGTTGGAGAAACCATCTGTGTCCGTTACCGATCTTTCCGAAAGCGGCGCCGCGCCGAGTGCCGGCCACTCGGAGTCACGCGCGCATTCTTCTTGTTAAGGTGCGTTGAAGGTCCTGGTCCGTAGAATTAGTTCATACACTGCAGGCAAATAGAGAGTTCACGGCGAGTCTACTGCAAACACATCCACGTATCCACCCCCACTTACTCCGATGTCAAGCCCAAATAGAAATGTCCTCTTCCTCCCCAAGTAGAAATGTCCGGTTTTATGTTCCGGCCGCCGCCGCGTGGCTTGTGCGTTCTGGCCGCAGGCGTGTGCGCCACGGATGGTCCGGCCTCGGGGTGACTGGCTGCCGAGCGCGGGGGACCGGTTTCACCGCAGCGGCCTTCACGGGTCGCGCCGTGATCGCATGAAAGTCGAGCGGTCGACCGTGGTGGGTCATCCGCATCGTCCCATCCACCCGTTCCTCCACCTGCACATGGGTCGCCCGGACATTGGTCTGGACCTGATAGAGGTGCCTGTGGTGCGCCACCGTCCAGTCCCGGCGCAGGCCCCGTGTGGTCTTGATGCACAGGCTCCGGTCCAGCTCGCGGCTCGCAGGACGGGGCCGATGCAGATCAGCGGGCTGGGCCGGCTGGACCGAGAAGCGCTGGTTGGAGATCGGCAGATAGTCCTCCAGAAACCGATTCGCCGCCTCCAGGGTGGAGACATCCGCGAGCCGCATCTCCTTGATCACCCGATCTTGAACGGTCTGAAAGCGCCGCTCCACCCGCCCCTTCGCCTGCGGGGAATGGGCCGGAATCAGCTCGACCCCCAGCTCGCGCAGCGCGCGCCCACATTGACTCGTGGGCGTCACCCCGGCCAACTGCTCCTCCACGGTGGGCGGAGCCGGTGATTGATCGGTCGTATGCGTGTCCGCGTAGATGGCCAACGGAATCCCATAGCGCTGCACATACCGCATGAAGCTGTCCATCGCCGGGATCGTCCCTTCGTATTCATAGAACCGGGCATACACCCGACTGGACGCATCATCGAGGTAGGCCATCAGCACACACCGGGGCCCGCGCCCCTCGAACCAGTCATGCTGCGAGCCATCCAGTTGGAGGAGTGCCCCCACATGGGCTTTCCGTTCCCGCCACGACCGATGCGGGCGCTTCCGCCGCTGGAAGTGGGTCACCCCCGTCGCCAGGAGCCACCCCCGCACGGTCTCCGCGCTCACCGTGATCCCGTGGCGCTCGGTCAGCTTCTCCGCCGCCAACGTCGGCCCAAAGTCCCCATACGGCTTCTCGCACCGCTTCAGCGCTTTGGCCTTGACCTTCTCCGGGATCCTTCGGTTCGAGGGCTTGCCCCGTCCCCGATGCGCCAGCCCCTGATCGCCCGCCTGCTTCACCCGCGCAAGGAGGCGCCGGATGTGGCGGGGCGTCAGCCCCAGGAGGGTGCCTGC
Source organism: uncultured Nitrospiraceae bacterium (assembly GCA_963821465.1). GTDB lineage: Bacteria > Nitrospirota > Nitrospiria > Nitrospirales > Nitrospiraceae > Palsa-1315. The sequence goes on from CAWGDV010000008.1 coordinate 8,279, forward strand.
CGTGACCTGCGTCCGCTGCTTCTCCATCGTCTGTCGAAGCACATGCACCCGCCGCAATTCCTTCACACTCATAATGACCCTGTCCTCTCTGACCATCTGACCCTCCTTGTACGGGCCGATAGTCTCGTACCGAAGAGGACATTTCTACTTGGGCCAAAGCGGACATTATCATTTTGGGATTACACCCCCACTTACTCCGAGCCCGTAGAAGCTGCTGCCCGAGAGGTATCCATCCGCTACGGAAAAGTATGAGCGACGACCAAAACGACAAATCCGGAGGCTGGTTTGGCAACCCCTTGCCTATCGTGATGATGGTGCTGCTGGCGGGCGGCCTACTGGTCAAGAACGTGCCCCTGGAAAGCGCACGCCCAACCGATCCAGACCGCATACAGTTTGTGTCGACCACCAAGCAGGAAGTCGAGGCTCGACTGTGGCAGGACCCATTTGCTGCGGTCGAGAAACATAGGAAGAGCTCCGAGCTGGCTGTCACGCTTCCGAAAAACACCCTCATGATGCTATTCGAGCCAACCAGCCCCAATACATCATCCGCATCGCATCGTCTCGAAAACCTGAAGAATCAAATCCAGCACTTGAATGAGAAGTCAGACGACGTGACCGTCGTCGCTGTCAGCGTCTTCGGCGGCCCCTACGCCGAGGATGCCGAGAGCCGTCGCCGCTCGCGCTTCGCGGTGGTCTCGGCGCTCGGCTTTCATGACTATCACCCAGAATCCAACGATGCGATCGGCTACTTCCAGAGCGACCTGTCCGAGGCCAATGACGGCAAGCTGACTGTGCCCTTCGAGTGGTTCAAGAAGCGAGAAAAAGACGAGACATCGAACGTGCTTGTGCTCTGGCTGAAGGATGAAACGCTCGCCGATAAGCCGCTTATAATGTTGCACACGCTGTCCAAGGAGCTGGCGCCGACCCAACCCTATAAACACGGCCTCAACGTCAAGTTGATCGGGCCAGCGGCGTCGGCGACTCTAAGAGATCTCGTTAATGAAGAACCCAATCCACAGCCGGATGGCCGTACAATCGAGGTGTATTCACCCAGCGCGACTATCTCCAATTGCGATCTGCTTAACCAAGAGGGCAGCCAGCCAAAGTGGGACTGCTTCAAAAATCCTGACAGCCTACTGGAAAAGACGACACTTCCGATCATCCGCACAATCGGCTCAGACGACGTCCTCGTGGCTTCGCTGCTCTGGGAGCTGTGGCAGCGCGGCGTCAATCGCAATCAGGCCCCTGCACATCAATGCGAAGACGGCCTGGTGCTGATCGGAGAACGGGACACTCAGTACGGACGCACATTATTGAGATATCTCAACGACGGATTCTCGGAGCGTTGCTGGGCCAGCCTTGATGGGAACTATGTTACGCTGCTCCTCGACAAACCGACGCCGGTGCGCACATTCAGCTATCTGCGAGGACTGGACGGTGTGCTGCCGGATATCGACAAGTCGGCCAACAAAGCACCTCCCAAAGACGATAGCGGCAAATCGAAGAATCTGCGCCAGCAACTCGACGATGCGCCGCCAGAGCATGCCGAGGGACGCAACCAGTTCGATTACTTGCGTCGGCTTGCCGACGAGATCGATCAACTCGATGACGGCAAGAGCTTCGCGAAAAACGGTGTCAAGGCGATCGGTCTCGTCGGTTCCGACCTGTACGACAAACTCCTCATCCTTCAGGCACTACGCAGCCGCTTCAAGGACAAGATTTTCTTCACTACCGACCTCGACGCACGTTACCTGCATAAGGACCAGAATGAATGGACGCGCAACCTCGTGGTCGCGTCCAACTTCGGCCTGTCGCTGAAGCAAGAGCTGCAGCAGCACACTCTACCGTTCCGTGACAGCTACCAAACTGCAACATACCTCGCCACGTTGATGGCGCTCCAAGACCCGAAGAAGCCGTTTGACTGGACCGAGAAAATGACGGGTTGGCTACATCCACATATCTTTGAGATTGGACGAACTGAAGCGGTGCATCTCGCCTCGCCGTCGGTCCCACGCCTCAAAAACTGGATAAAAAAACACTACTCTGAGGATAGCGTTTCCCCTGAGACGGAGACAACATGCAATGGCGGTTGGGTACAGTGCACCAGCATCGAGCCAACCGGGTCATCGGATGTCCGTCCACTCGATCACATCAAGGAAATTTTATTCATGCTCTGTTTCGGGCTCCTGTTGTTCACCCTGGCGAACCGCCACGTCAATGAAACAGTGCGCACCGCCTTCGGTGCGTCCTCGCCTGAGCGTAATAGGGCGTGGGCGCTGATAGGCCGAGTGATCGCCCCGGTAGTTATAATATTCGTGATCCTCGCGATAGTCCTGAATCTCATAAATAACTCGCTCGCGCAGGGCATCGGCGAGCCGTTCGTATGGCTGGAAGGCGTCAGTGTATGGCCGAGTCTCGTGGTACGCTTCGTCGCCTTTGTGACCATCCTTACGTTCTGGTACCTGCTCCAAAAACGTTTCCAGCAACAGGAGAAATCGATCTCCAAGGACTTTGAGATCGCCCTGCAGGCACCGGGGAAACTCAACCGCAGGTGGTGGTCTGCAGTCTTCACCGGTCCGCATCTTAACTTAGCGTCGATCGACAAGGATGGCAATGCGGTCAAGAAGGAGAGTGCGGAAGAAAAGATCGAGGTGACTACTTTGTGGCAGAACTACCTGCGTGCCACCAGATGGGGCGAGATGGTGTGGTGGATTGGTGCTTCTATACTGATCGGAGGCCCGCTGGGCTTCGTAGCATTCCAGGTCCTCGGCAGTCCGTCGTTTCCACATCGCGGCGAGCTTGTCCTGCACCTACACCGCCTCATACTATTTCTCAACGTGTTGGTACTCTGGACGGTCATTTTCTGGGCCGGTTATGAGACTCGTGCCTGCGCACGGTTCATTGAGACCCTGAGCGGCGTACCCAACGAGTGGCCTGACCAACTGCTCAATCGCAAGACGAAAAAGACCGGCGTGCCTCGCGCGTATCTTGATGACTATCTCGACTTCCAGTTGATCGTGCGCGCCACCCAACGCATCCACTTGCTCATCTATCTGCCATTCGTCTCGATCCTTTTCTTAGTGATCGCGCGGAGTAACTTCTTCGACGCCATGAACTTTCCGCTGCCGCTTGTCTTGATCATGGGACTCGCGCTCACCTACGCGCTTCACAGCGCATGGCTGCTACGCCAGAGCGCCGAGAAAATGCGCGTCACAGCGCTCAAGAACTACGAGAAACTGCGGTCCACGCCGACCTGGCCGCCGATCAGCGAGGAGGAGATCAATCTATTGATGGAGCGCATCCGCAACAGTCACGACGGCGCGTTCGTGCCCTTCGCCCAGCAACCTGCCCTGCGGGCGCTGCTGTTGCCATTCGGCGGCTATGGCAGCATGCAGATCATCGAATACCTATTCAAGCTTTAGCTCCATAGGTGACGCTCGCCCCTGGGCAATCGTGGACATCGTCACAGCATACGCGCTGCACCGGGCATGCATCGCCAGCGAAGGACACACACCACAGCGATGCTGGGGTCGGAAGAATGAATACCAACAATCAAGGAGAGAACTTTAAAGCATTTCATACAAGCCTCACTCCCTCCCCCGCTCCTGGCCGCAGCTGCTCTGTCATCCCGCCCCCACACAGAACGGACGCACGTTTCGACAATTCATTGCTTTGCAGGATTGATTTAGCAGTAGAACGTAACACCCGCAGAGTGTGTGACTGCAAGAACTGACCGCTCAGTTATGTGAAACACATAATTGGGAACTAGCCCACATGATTCATGACGGTTCGTTGCGAAATCGCGCAGTCGCTTTGCGAGACGGGCACACGGAGCCGCGAGACCCCGAGGCGTACTTGAACAGTACGTCGAGGGAGCGAGTAGCCAGCCTGCCAGCCGAAGGCGCGTCGCAGCAGCGAAACCGCGATTGCAGCAGAAGTGTTCATGAATCATGCGGGCCAGCCGTGAGGCCCTCCCGAGCTTGAAATACAGCTGGCCATGGAACCTTACCCCACGTGCCCGCGTAGATCGCATTGCGCCCGCTCTCAGCAGTGAGTTACAGTGAAACCTCACTGAGTTGGAGAACTGCGCGATGGAACGAGTGCCTGCTACGATAGAAGAACGGTCGTTGCTGAGCCACCCAGGCGCGATTATATTCGTTTCATGTTATGAGCTGGGTCATCAACCTCTTGGCATCGCTCAGCCGATGGGATTTCTCGAACAGGCCGGATTTTCGCCAGTCGGGCTCGACATCGCGGTTGAGAACATGGATGAATCGGCCCTCCGACGTGCGCGATTTGTCGGCATCTCGGTCCCTATGCACACGGCGCTCCGGCTGGGGGTGCGGGTCGCCGAACTCATTCGGGCGATGAATCAGGACTGCCACATCTGTTTCTATGGACTCTACGCCTCGATAAACGCGGAATATTTGCTCCAGACAGAGGCCGATTCTGTGGTGGGCGGAGAGTATGAATTCCCGCTGGTTTCACTCATCGAGACGCTCGATCGAGGGCAGCCAATCAGTCTCCTCGAAGGAGTAAGTTCTCGAAACCGGGTGGTCGGACCTTGGTTGCAGCGTGGCTATGCCTCAACAGCCTCGACGGTCCCGCACCCAATCCCAAGTCGTAGCGGACTCCCGATGTTGGACCACTATGCTCGACTCCAGCAGAATGGTACGGAGCGGTTGGTCGGATACGTCGAGGCCAGCCGCGGATGCCTCCATCACTGTCTCCATTGCCCAATCGTGCCGGTCTATGACGGACGCTTCTTTCTCGTCCCGGAATCCGTCGTCCTAGAGGACATCAGGCGCCAGGTGCAGGCGGGCGCGACGCACATCACGTTTGGCGACCCGGATTTTTTGAACGGGCCGGGGCATTCCCTCAGCATCGTTCGTGCGATGCACAAGGAGTTCCCGGATGTGACATTTGATTGTACCGCGAAGATCGAGCACCTCTTGAAGCGCCGCACCCTACTGCCAGATTTGCGCGCGCAGGGTTGTCTGTTCGTGATCTCCGCCGTTGAATCGTTCAGTGACTCTGTTCTGGGTCTGCTACAGAAGGGACATACAGGCACTGACGTGATTGTGGCGCTCGGCATGCTGCGCGAGGCCGGCATCGCCCTTCGCCCGTCGCTCGTGGCTTTCACGCCTTGGACTAGCCTGGACGATTACCTGCATATGTTGGACATGGTGGAAAAACACGACCTGATCGACGCGACCGATCCGGTACAACTGAGCATTCGCCTCTTGGTTCCTCCAGGGTCGGCGCTGCTCGACAAGACTGACATTCAGCGATTTCTCAGCCCTCTGGATCAGGCCGGCTTTCAATATCCCTGGACGCACCCGGATGAGCGGATGGATCGGCTGCATCAGGCCGTACGTGCAATCGTGGAAGCCAGCGCCAAGGAAGAGGAAGATGCCATGGTGACCTTTGGTCGCATTCGAGCCATGGCCAATGACATAGCCGGCCGTCACGCGGAGTCCTCGACTCGAACAAGGGTGAGCTGGCCTGATCGTCCGAAGCCACCTCGTTTGACAGAATCATGGTTCTGCTGCGCAGAGCCGACGACCCAGCAGTTCAGACCGCTGGTGACGAAGGGGGAGGGGGAAATCTAAATGGATGCTGAAAAAGTCCGGCAGCCTGTCTTGTTCATTTGGTCTGTTCGGTCTGCCTGGTTTGATTGGTTGCATGAAACTAACCAGGTGGACTAGACAGACCAGATAACCAGACAGCCAGACTGGTCCTGGCGTGCCTACAAAGTTTTTCGTGGCGGCGGTTGAAACGTTGGGTGGAGTCACATACTAATAGGCTGCGGAAAAACTCGGTTGATGCCGAAAATATGGTCGGAATTTCCCGTACGGTGCTGAAGCCAGAATAACCTCAGGATGCTCAAAAAGGCCGTCCAGCAAGGCCGCAGCGAGCGAAGAGGCGAGGCGTACGCTTCGGTACGTTGAGCCTCTGAGCGATGCGAGAACGCCGCTGGCGGACTTTTTCAGCATCCTGCTAAGAGGGAGAACAAAAAGTGGAGACTGAACTCACGACGCAAGGCACGCAGATCCAGGAACTGTTAGGGCTAAAGCTACCGGCAGTGGCAATCGCGTTTCGAGACACCCCCCCGGCGGGCATTCCGCGAGTCACATCTCCTACAGCAGCAGGATGTGGCTATTGGAAGTTGGCAGCTGAGGGTCAGGTCTTCTATACGGAGGCATCGGATCACTATACCTGTCCAGTCGGGGCCCATACCCACGGTATAGATCTGCCGCCACAGGTCGCAACTGAGCTGAACGGTCTGGTGCAGACCATGGTGGGGATGCAGTATCTCACGATGGCGGACATTCCGATGATCCCACGTCGCCAAGAGGCCTTTCATGTATCCGTATATGCCCCGCTCGCGCAGGCCACCTTCACCCCGGACGTGGTGCTGGTCCGCGGGACCGTCAAGCAGCTGATGCTGCTGGCGGAGGCGGCACAGGCAGCGGGAATTGCCGGCGGTGGCGCGACGATGGGACGACCGACCTGCGCCGTGCTGCCGGAATCACTCCAATCTGACACGACTGCCACCAGTTTTGGCTGTATTGGAAACCGCGTCTATACCGGGCTCGGGGATGATGAGGGCTATTACGCCATTCCCGGTGCAAAGGTGGCCGCCGTAGTCCAGAAGCTGGCGATCATCACGGAGGCCAATCGTCAGCTGGAAGCGTTTCATCGAGCGCGCGCGCAAGCAGTCCCTCCGACCGCTCAATAAAGGGCGCCAATGCCGAGACTGTTGCTGCTCCTGCCGACGAGGACTTATCGCGCCGAAGCCTTCCTCGCGGCAGCGCGCTGCCTGCACGTCTTTGTCACCATCGGACGTGAACGGCGCCCCGAAGAACTGACGAGTTCGTCGGACGAACTCTTGCCCCTCAATATCCGAGATCCGCAGGCTGCCGCTCCAATTGCGGTTGCATTCGCCCGACAGCATCCCATCGACGCGGTGATCGGAGTGGACGATGCCACGGCCGTCACTGCCGCCGTCATTGCGCAGGCGATCGGCTTACCCCACAACTCTCTCGCGTCCGTCACCGCCGCCAGAAACAAGCGCCAGATGCGCGAACTTCTGTCCGAACAGGGCATTCCCGTGCCTCGCCATACCGTGTTCCCCCTCAACGGTGATCCACCGAAATTCGCGACACAGGTCGCCTATCCCTGCGTTCTGAAGCCGCTGATCCTCTCTGCCAGTTGTGGAGTGATTCGTGCCAATGACGAGGCGGAGTTTAGAGGGGCGTTCTCTCGCGTGGGCACACTCCTCACCAATTTGGGCCTGGTGGAACGGGACGAGCAAGCCCGCTGGATCCTTGCCGAAGATTTTGTGCCGGGTGTCGAAGTCGCCTTGGAAGGCTTACTCACGAATGGAGCGCTTCAACCTCTGGCGATCTTCGATAAGCCCGATCCGCTCAACGGCCCATTTTTTGAGGAGACGATCTACGTGACCCCGTCCCGCCTCCCTTCTGATATGCAGCAAGACATTATCGCCTGTGCCGCTCGAACGGCCGAGGCACTCGGACTACGGGAAGGGCCGGTGCACGGAGAGTTTCGCGTGAACGAGAAGGGGGTGTGGGTCATCGAATTGGCGGCACGAGCGATCGGTGGGCACTGTTCCAGAACGCTGAGCTTCGCCTCCGGCATGTCGCTCGAAGAATTGATCATCCGCCATGCGCTACGCATACCGCTCCCGCCCCTGACCAGACAAGCCCACGCGGCGGGAGTCATGATGCTCCCTATTCCCTACGGCGGGAGACTGCGTGAGGTGCGGGGGCAAACTGAAGCGAGAGCGGTGCCTGGGGTTGATGAACTGATGATTACGGCGGAGCCAGGCGATGAACTGGTCCCGCTTCCTGAGGGGACACGCTACCTGGGATTTCTCCTGGCACGAGGAAAAACCCCCGAGGAGGTGGAGCAATCGCTACGGGATGCCCACCGCCGATTGACGGTCGTCATTGCTGTCCTACCATTGGGGCGGGACAGCTCATCGCCATCATCACTGCAATCCCGAACTATGAATTTTTGACGATAGCTCGGACGAACCCCGCCTGCCTGATGTTCGCTAGCTCGGCTTCTTCTTGACCTCTGCGGTCGTATTCCGCGACCACTCATCCAAACTCTTGCCCTGTGCCGCCACATCCGCCATGCCGGTCATATCGTGCACCCATGCGCCCTGCACGGTTTCACCATCGTCTACAATGCCCTTCTTGATGGTCTCAAGCTCTTTGTCAAACCGTTCGGGAGCTTGCTCAAGGATGCGCCGGATCCTCCACTTCGCTATCGGTTTGCCGTCCGCATCCAAATCACAACCGTAATGGACAAGGTCCAGCTGTCCGGTCTCAATCACCTTGGCCAACATACGATAGGTCACGCCGGAGCTGGATTGAACCAGCGCCGCCTTATAGAGACGCTCGCATTTATCCGGATCCACCTCCAGCGCCGTGAGATCTTCGATCGCTTTGGCGGCAACTTCCGGGGCTGTATCGACCTCTCCCATAATCGTCCTCCTCCCTGCAGGGGTTGAACCTCGTGGTAATACCAGCCCGAACCCTATCAGACTATTCTCGAACAACGCAAGACGACCGCAGGCTACGCGGTTCTCGCGCAGACAGGTAGGCTAGACCTCTCCCTTTTACTCCGCTACACTCGGTTTCGTTCACTAGCAGTTTGCGGAAAAATTTTGGTTTTTATACGACACGCTGCTGGCGGGCTTTCCCAGCATCCTGTTAGGAGAGAGCGATGCGGGACGAACGAACGACTAATTACTACACGGTGCTTGAGCTCTTGCCGACCGCAACCGAAGCTGAGATTAAAAAAGCTTGGCACGAACAAATCCAGGTCTGGCATCCCGATCGCTTCAATCATTCACCGACATTGCACATAAAAGCGGGAGCCCGGACACAACTGATCAACCAAGCCTATCAAACCCTCAGTGACCCCATCGCACGCGCACGCTACGATGCCACGACGCAGCCTTCGACCTCCCACAGGCCGCCCCCACGCCCCGCCCCTGCATCAGGCCCATCGCCTGAATCCTACGCCTCCCCTCCGCCACGCACTCAACAGACCTCACGGTCCCGCCAGGATCCTCGCGGACCCCAGTCGCTCATGATGCTCTCTCGGCAAGGCCAACCCAAAACCATGGTGCCGGCCATTACGATGCTCGTCGACAGCCATGAACATCTCCCCTACGAGTTTGAGCATCTCGTCCGCATCGCCGGAACCATTCGGCAAACGCTGCCTGCGGGTGATTACGCCATTGCGGAAGCGCCTGAGATTTTCTGTGTCGAACGCCGTCGCGTGGAAGAGTTCAACACGATCTTCTCGAATCCCTCCGACGATCGCTCGCTCTTTCTGCAAGAACTCGAACCGCTCCTGGACTACCCACATCGGTTTCTCGTCATCGAAGGAACACTTCAGTCCATCAAAGGCGGCGGGCGGCTCGGCCAATATCACAAGAACGGCATGATGGATTTCTTGGATGCCCTGACGGCGAGATACGGAATCCAGATCATATATTCGGATAGCCGGGAAGAGGCAGAAGAGCGAGTCGCTAATCTCGCAGCCCTGCACTATGCCTACCACTTTTCCGAGCTACAGGGACTCGGCCGCTGCCTTACGGAGAACGATGTGTAAGCGCAGATGGACGGTTGAAAAGCCGTATTTCGTGCAACGTGAGACGTAAAAGGTGAAACGTTCATGCATTCAACGGAAGACGAACGACGCTGAACTTCTCGCTTAAGTCCTCGTTCCAAATCCGACCTGCCGCCATGCTTCGTAGATGACCACCGCCACCGTGTTGGAGAGATTGAGACTCCGGTTTCCAGGGACCATGGGGACACGGAGACATTGCTGCTCGGCGACGCTCCCCAAAATCTCAACCGGTAATCCGCGGCTTTCCGGACCAAACACAAAGGCATCGCCGTCGGCATAGTCGACCAAGTCGTACCGTTGGGTGCCTTTGGTGGAGACGGCAAAAAGGCGTCGATCTTTCAGGCTGGCAGCGCAATCAGCCCAGCTTTCGTGGACCGTGATTGTGGCAAATTCGTGATAGTCCAGTCCCGCTCGCAGCAATTGCTTATCCTCCAGGGAGAATCCCAACGGTTTCACGAGATGCAGCGTGGCGCCGGTATTGGCGCAGAGCCGGATGATGTTGCCGGTGTTCGGAGGAATTTCCGGTTGATAGAGAATGACGTCGAACATGGGCGTGCAGTGTAGCACGGCCACATCGTTTGTCGCGCAGCATGATACCCGAGCTGCGAGGAGCGCGGAGAATAGCCGGCAAGACTTAGGCGCCTATTCAAGCGGAACGGAACCTGATACCGTTTCCTGTTTTTTCCTCTCACTCCCCCTCTTGAATCTGCCTCACATCTCGTCTCATAATTTCGTCCCATGACCTCTCCACCACTCGATAGCGCCAAGCCGCTCCAGGATCTTGAAACCGACGAAGCATTGCGCGCGATTCTCCAAGGGACCGCCACCGAAACGGGGCACGGCTTCTTTGCCGCGCTGGTGCAGAATCTTTCCAAAGCGCTCGGCACGCATGGAGCCTGGGTGACGGAATATTTTCCCGAGGCGCGCCGCCTTCGCGCCCTTGCCTTCTGGATGGACGGCCAGTGGGTCAAAGATTATGAAGTAGACATCGCCGGAACACCCTGCGAGCGCGTGATCGACACGGCCAAACTGGTACATTTTCCCGACCGCATTCTGGAGATCTATCCCCACGAGGATGAACTGAAGGCAGCCGGAGCCGTCAGCTACATGGGCGTGCCGCTACAAGATCTGGACGGGCATATTCTCGGGCACATGGCAGTGATCGACCGTCGGCCGATTCCAGAGGAACCGCGGGTCCATGCGATCTTTCAGATCTTCGCCGCGCGGGCTGCGGCTGAGCTACAGCGCCTGCGGGCGGAAGCGGAGGTGCGCGAGAGGGAAGAAAAAGTCGGGCGACTTCTCAGCAGTGCCATGGATGCCATCATCGAGCTGGATGATCAGCTCCATATCATCCGCGTGAACCCTGCCACGGAAAAAGCGTTCCGCTGTCGAGCGGAGAAGATGACCGGTCAGGACTTCCGACGCTTCGTGAGTCCGGACGATGCCGGCACACTGGTCGCCCTGATCGCCGAGTTGGATGGCCGTCCCGAAGGTCAACAGTCGCGCTGGATTCCCGGTGGATTCACCGCTCGTTGTCCAGAGGGTGAGTCCTTTCCTGCCGAAGCGACTGTCTCGCGTTTCGAGCTGCACCGCCAGAAATTCACGACCTTAATCCTCCGCAATGTGCACGATCGTGTGGAAGCGGAGCAAAAGATCCGGTCGCTCACGACCGAAACCGAGCTGCTGCGGGAAGAATTGCAGGCCCTGCATCACGACGAGACCTTGATCGGCGGAAACCCGGCGCTTCGGCAGGTCTTACGCGACATCGGTCAAGTCGCAGAGACCGACGCGACCGTGCTCATTCTGGGCGAGACAGGAACGGGCAAGGAACTGGTGGCGCGCGCGATCCATGCAGCCGGCACACGCCGGGCGCGTCAGCTGGTTATCGTGAACTGCGCGGCGATTCCCGCCATGCTCATCGAGAGTGAACTGTTCGGCCATGAAGCGGGGGCCTTTACGGGCGCGACCAAGAAACGCGAAGGCCGCTTTGCCCTGGCCGACAAGAGCACCATTTTTCTCGATGAGATCGGGGAACTGCCGCTCGACTTGCAAGCAAAACTGCTCCGCGTGCTCCAGGAGGGCAAGTTCGATCCGGTCGGCAGCTCTTCCACCAAGAAGGTGAACGTCCGGGTACTGGCCGCGACGAATCGAGATCTGGAGAAATCCGTCCGCGAGGGAAAATTCCGTGAGGATCTCTTCTACCGGCTGAACGTGTTTCCTCTCCGCTTGCCGCCTTTGCGCGAGCGCGGCGACGACGTAGTACGTCTGGCTTCTGCCTTTGCCCGTCGGTTCGCCGCCAAGATGGGGCGCACCATCGCGCCGCTGACTGCCGACTATGCGCGCCAGCTCAAGGGTTACAGTTGGCCCGGAAACGTGCGGGAACTGCAGAACGTGATTGAGCGGTCCGTAATCACGGCCACCGACGGCCGACTGAACCTGGATCGTGCCTTGCCGGAGGCAACTGCCACGCCATCCGCATCCGACCGTACAAGCGAGTCCCAGCCAGGAATCATTCGCACCGCGAAAGAACTGGAGGAACTGGAACGCGCGAATATCATGCGCGCCCTCGACGCCGCGAAGTGGAAAGTCTCCGGCGAGAAGGGCGCGGCGAAACTGCTTGGAGTCAACGCCTCCACCCTTTCGTCACGCATGAAAGCCCTCAAGATTCAGAAACCTGCCGAACGGTGATCCACTTCCATCGACCATCACGCACTTAATTCTGCTTTGCCCTCATCCCTTCACGAGGTCTCGCAAATCCCCTCGCGAGATTTCACGAATCGTGAGGTTTCACGAGTGACTGGTTTTCTCTGCTGTACCGCTAACCTGCTGAAATTCCATCTCACGTCTGTTTCCCCATGCTGGCATCGATACTGCTTTAGGGACTCCGCATTGAAACATTCACTCGCACCAAGGAGCAGGGCGATGATGATGCGTGATCTCGGCTGGTGGTACTGGGTCCTGACGGTAGGATTACTCGGCGCCGTCTGGCTGGACAACGGGGATTGTTCTGGCGATGGCCTTGTGCGCCGTCCAAATCGTGCATGTGCTGTGGCTCACGCAAAACCTCACTGCCTTCCCCTTGCAGGTGCGGGTCGCCTACCTTGCGATGCTGATCGCGGGATTGTGGGAAGCGTTGCAGTGGATCCACTGGATGCAACTGGCCGGAACAAGTGCCAGGGTCTTGATCGGCTATTGCTTGTTGGCGAGGACATTGTCGCTAGCGCCATGGAATCGCTGGCGGTCATTGTCGTTGGAACTGATCACGCACACGTTCTTCTCGTTTCAAACACCCGTGCCGGCCTGCGGCGAAGTGTTTCGCCGAATGTCGCTCGAGCGAGTGCAGAGATGAACTGGGAATCTTTCTGCCGGAATGCCGACCGGCTTTTGTTTCGGCAACTCGTCAATTACCATCACACTCAACGAGGAGGAGTCATCATGTCACAGGCAACCATGAGCGGAGTCATCAACGGCGTCGATGTGGATCGGTTGGGCACAACGATCCAGGCGGTGCAGCAGAACACAACCCTGGCTACCTTCCGATTCCGCGCAAAGAATCGATGGATCGACGGCGGGCACAATCGCTCGACCATCCAGAGCTTCTACGGCGCGGGCAAGGAGGATACAGTTCGCACGCAACCCTTCGTGCTCGATGCCGACGAACCGCCGGTGCTGCTCGGCAAGGATCAAGGAGCGAATCCAGTGGAGTATGTGCTGCACGCCCTTGCAGCCTGCTTAACCACCTCGCTCGTGTATCACGCCGCAGCGCGAGGCATTCACATCGAGTCTGTGGAATCCACGCTGGAAGGAGATCTCGACCTGCAAGGATTTCTCGGGCTCTCCGACGAAGTCCGGCGAGGCTATAAAGAAATCCGCGTCCACTTTACGATCGAGACGGACGCGCCGGTAGAACAACTGAAGGAGTTTTCGAAATTCTCGCCGGTTCACGACATCGTGTCGAATCCGGTGCCGGTCTCGATTCAGATCGATAAACGATAGCAGGAAGGGCCTGGGTGGCTATCGAGCCGCTCAGGCCCTTTCATCTTGACTGTACCTCTCCCTCCACTTCCCTGAGTCGAGCCCCATCTGTGCCTTGCTGTAAGTAGGTGAAGGATCGCTCCAATCCATCTCAGTGGACGCCCCTTGGGGCAAAAGCAGACGGGGCTAAGAGTGATGGCTCATTTCACGATCGCATGGCTTCTTGATATAGTGAATCTCAATGAAACTATGTCCACACGTTCATGAATAGATCGGTGCCATCTCCCATGCAATACCCTGTCGTCCGGCCACTGTATCACTCCATCACCATGCTCCTTGGTGTGCCACTGGTGTTGACGTTGATGATGAGCCTCTTCGCGCTCGCGGAGGATCTATCGTTACGTTCAGAGGAGCAACTCGCCGAACAGGCGAGAGCAATGTGGGAGAGTGGCGCGATCAACTCTGCGATCGAGATCCTGGACCAAGGGATTCACGACCATCCTGACGCGCGCACGCTCCAGAAATTACGCGCCGATATTCTCACCACATCCCGAGGCCCCCAAGAAGCGGTTGCAGCCTATGAGACGGTCCTCGCCAGAACACCAGCCGCGCTAGATGTCCGATGGGCCAAGTGGAGTGTGTTGATTCGGTCGGGACAGGGAGAGGAGTCCATCGCCGAGTTAAGACGCATCGCAAGGATCGATGGTCAGAATCCCTTGGTCCATCTGCGGCTGGCGCAAGAACTCCGAAAACTCGATCGCCTGGAGGAATCGCTCGAATCCTATAAGAAGGCTGTGGAACTCGTTCCGGATTTGCTCGCCTGGCGATTGACGTTGGCGCGGGCGCGGTTCGACGTCCTGGATTATGAAGGCGCGGATCGTGACGTACAATACGTGTTGCAGAAAGTCCCCCCCGGTTCTCCGCTGGAACTCCCTGCCAAGAATCTGCTCGCACAAGTGAATGGAAACTCCATCGATCGAGGCCGGCGCTTCGACCCCATTCTGACCAAAGAAATGACAGGAGCCCAGCGCAAGGAATGGGCCTCCATTCGCGCAGAGGCATGGCGACTCTTCTCTATGGGCCGATATCAGGAGGCCGAGCCGATTTATCAAAGGATGCTGGCCCTCAATCCCAATGATGCTCTCGCCAATTATCAATTAGGGCTGACTCTCATGCAGCTTGGCCGGTGCAAAGACGCGCTGACCGTGTTTGGGAAGATGTCCAACCTGGATCCCAGCGACGAAGACTATGCGGATACGGTGTTCCGAATGGGCCAATGTCTCGTGGAGCTGGAACAGTGGGAAGACGCGTTCGTCCATTTTCAAACTCTCTATGACGCAGCCGTCGAATTTGAGGAAACCAACAAGAACGTTGCACTTCCACCAGGAACGCGTGTGCTCGATAAACATAAAATCGCGCGGTGGCTCGAGAAAGTGCGGCCCCATGTTCCAGAATTGGCACAACTAAAAGCGGATGAGGCTATGAACCGCATCCCTCCAGGCGATTCGTCTCCTACCGCAGTCTCTCCGGAAGAAGAGCTGTACGCAAGAGCTGCCGAGCGATTTAAACCGCAGAAACCACTGGACCAGCGGGCGTCGCTCATGGGCAGAGATGCCGACTTCAGTTGGTTTCGCTTTGTGATCCCCGCAAGCAAGGTCGTCCGGGATGATTTTCCCACCGGCGCCCATGAATTTATTCCCCTGAGCCCCGGCGACAGCTTTCCCACCACACAACAAGAGATCTATTTGGTCTTTCGACTCGTGTCGGATTCGTACGATGCGGTGCCTCTCGCGGCGCAATGTTTCCTGGAGGCTTCGGAAATCAGCGGAGAGCCGCGCGCCATCGCACAAGATCGTGTTGTCATGTCCATGAGCGACCAGTCCGGCTACTTCAAGTTAACCCCACCTAAAATTGGATGGACACCTGGCCTCTATCACTGTGGGCTGTTTGCAGGAGAGCAGATGTCCGCAGATACCCTTGTGGACGAAGTTAGATTCCGTATCATCCAGCCCGTCAGTTCGTCGTAAGACATGCGGTATCGGTAAGAGCGTATAGCCGATGGCTAATGGCTTCTAGCACAAACAAAGAGAATCCTATTTCTTTTGGCGTCCTGGGCGATCAGAGGAGCGGCTCCTCACGATGGCGATGAAGGAGATGCCACCGACTTGGCTGACCAAATCCGCTGGACTACGCGAAGCACTACGAACGCCGCGCTGGATGGCAGCCAGATCCATATCGCTTCGCTGGCCAAAATCCGAACACCGTATGCGCTGAAAAATTCGCTGACGCCGATTGGAGACACGAGGACCGGTCGCACGGGAAAGAAATATCTCGTCGTATCAAAAGGAGAGAAAAACGCCACGCCCAACCCACCATTTGTCATCGCATCGAGCACGCCATGCGAAGCGGTGCAGAAAAAGAAATAGAGAAACAGTCCCATCATTGCTAGCGCCGGCTTGCCTCGATACCACACAGCCACAAGAATCCCTGCTAACAACGCCGCAAACACGACCGAGTGCGTCAGCCCACGATGTCCCCACACATCACCGTACTGGATGCCAACGTAAAACCCGATCACATCCAGATCCGGCACGACCG
This sequence comes from uncultured Nitrospiraceae bacterium, assembly GCA_963821465.1. Taxonomy (GTDB): domain Bacteria; phylum Nitrospirota; class Nitrospiria; order Nitrospirales; family Nitrospiraceae; genus Palsa-1315. The sequence continues at coordinate 24,524 of CAWGDV010000008.1, forward strand.
AACAGAGTGCGCCCAACACCAGCTCGCGCCAACTCAGTTCCTTGTTCTGAAAGCCCTTCCCCAGCGCCAGAGCCACAATGGCATGGGAAAATTCAGACGCCAATTAATACCTCTTACTCCGATCCAGGCACTACGAGACCCTACGCTCGGAAGGCATGCGCGTCAAGAATGAGGGTGATGAGGAGATGGACTGATGCCGTATAGCTCAAAGGAACCGCGGCATTTCGTGAAACGTTCGGGCTTTCAGCGAGAAACGAGGACCAGACTGGTTCGGCGGCGGGCGGGGGAAGGCATTATATAATCACGCACGACCTAACGGACTAACTTCCCTGATTGAGCAATGCCGGCAACTCGCTTCTACCCAAACGGGTTTTCAGCAATTCGATAAGTTCAATTCGTAGCGTGCGATTCAGACGTTGCCGTGCCTCAAGCGGCAAGCGAAGAAACTCTACTCCAAACTGCTGGCCCTGAACCCATTTGATCGTGCCGAGGTCAATTGACAGCGCCGACGTCTGATTGGGGAGCAGGACACTCACGCGCACCTCACTGCCACAGAGAACCTCTCGATCGCACATGACGGAGCACCCCATCAGCGACAGGTTGGTCAAAATACCTTCGCCGACAAATGGAGCCCCACCGAAGATGACAGGATAGAAAAGCGGAAACCGATGATAGGTCCGAGAATAATGAGGGGGTGCCATCAAGCCTCCGTGACATCGGATTGTACCGAGGGAGGCACTGTGAGCGGTATCCTACCTTGGGAGGGGAGCTTCAACCCGTAGAGCATGAGAAGTGAATCATTTCTGACTTTTTGGCGAGAGACAGCCCGGACGCAGCTGGCTGGGCCGGGTGTCATTCAGACCGATCCCATTCATGGCACCTTTTAACTTCTGCACTTTGCTCTTCCTCTGCGCGTTAGCGTTCGCTACGAGGGTGTAACCAGACGCGAGTCGGTAGTACAATCACGACATGTATAAGACGGGTGTCTTTCTCGCTATTCTGGCAGTGGGGTGGCCAACAAGTATGCTGCTCGCCTCCGAGGCGCAACCACCTCAAGCGCCGGGCTTTAACGAGCGTTTAAACCAAGCGCTAGGTTCCGAGGGCGGGGTGCAAGTGTACAAGGATCCCGAGGGGAATGTTGGAACCATTCTCGATCCACCGGGTGGCGAGCGTCGCGTCACGGTGCAGCCGCCGCAAAGTCCATCGATGAACCTCGGCCCTCCCCTTCAGCTACATAACCCTTCATTTCAATTGCCTCCGGTCGTGCCTCCTACTCACCCTTCCCCTCCAAGTTTTCCGCAGAAGGCTCGTTAACCCGCATGATTTATGACGGTTCGTCACGAAGTCGCGGAGCCGGGAGGCCCCGATGCGTATTCGAGCAGTACGGTGAGGGTCCGAGGGGCGAGCCCGTTGGCCGAAGGCTCGTCATAGCAGCGGATCGGCAAGGCTGAGCTCCGCTCCGTGAGGACTGGGCGCGGTTGGCCTGATCTCGCTCATTTTTCCGACCATAGCGCTGGTCACCTTCGCGAGCTTCCGCTCCACTCCTTCAATGGTTTTGATCGCGATATGTCTGACCGAAGCTATGCCTTCTCAAGCCCACCAAAGCGCCGTTCGACTTCATTCCGATCGCAGGACCAGGGCGCATTCGTTTTATAGTGTTCAAATTGTCCCTCTGTCGCATGACCGGAGACCCGTCGCCGAAGCTGCGCCATTTCCTCCTGCGTCATCGGAACGAACCGTCGGGCGATAGTCAGATTCTGACGTAACACCTCTCGTGAATCGATGCCGCTCACGAGCGTGGAAACAGGCAAGGACAGCACATATCGCATCGCCTCTTCGACCGCCAGAATACCTTGCTTAATCGGCTTCCCGTTCCCACAGAGAGATTTCATGGCAATGGGCGCGATTCCACGCCGGAGAAGTTCAGGGAGAACCTGCCGTTCAAAACTGCGGTAGCCTGCGTCAAAGACATTGAGCGGAAGTTGACAGGTATCGAACGGAAAGTCGTACTTGAGCACGTTCAGATGCACGTCTGGATTCGTGTGGCCGGTAAATCCTATGAATCGTACTTTCCCTTGCTGCTTCGCTTCGGCCAGCGCCTCAATCGCTCCCCCCTCGCGGAAGATACGTTCAGGATCATCGTCGCAGCCGACTTCATGAATTTGCCACAAATCCAGGTAGTCGGTGTCCAGACGACGCAACGACTGTTCCAAATGCAACATGCCGATCTTTTTCCCACGACCGTGCGTACACATCTTCGTCATCAAAAAGACCTCGTGACGATGCCCTTTCAGCGCCTTTCCCATCACCGCTTCACTCCGATTGTTGTAATAATCCCATGAGTTGTCGAAAAACGTGAGTCCGGCGTCGATAGCCTCCTGTACAATTCGACTCCCTTCCTCGTCACTCGTGTTTAGAAGGTGCCCGCCGCCGAGCCCTAAAATCGGGACCGTGACACCAGTGCGTCCCAACTGGCGCCGAGGAAGCCACTGCCCCTCCAACCCGCTTGATGGCCTTCCCGCATCTGTCATGGCCCGTGCCAAGCTGGAGATCCCCGCCAGCATGACCGCCGATCCCAGCAAACCGATTCGTTTACACACCTCGCGCCGGCCAATCATCGATTCAGTGTTGCTTTCTCCTCGCTCATCATGTAACGGCATGCCCTTGATCCTCCACGCGTCTAGAGTGTGATTCGAGTGGCAGACTGGCGCGCACACACAAATGATTCACTATTTGTCTTTTTCCTGTAGCCGGTATTGTTCATCGTCGAAGAAGATTCGTCAAGGCGAGCTTGGCCGAATCTCGCGGGAAAGATTAACCGGCTTCCAGTTACCATGATGGTCTAACACCCACAACGTGAGGATAGAAAAGGAAAGAGACAATCTCGCGCGCGGTGGGCGGCTGGCGTGGCTGAGCTTTCCGAAAAAGACTTCCCCTTTATTTCGCCTTAAGGGGGTCTTAGCAGACGCGAGTTGGCAGTACAATGTGGCTATATATTAAAGTGGGTCTTTTTCTCGTTATTAAACGAGTCCGGAGGGGTCGCTCCGAGAGATGTGGGAGCCGCTGAGCCTCAGCACACCGGTTTCTTCATCAGGCAATAAAAAGCCCGCTGATCTTTCGATCAGCGGGCTTTTTTGTAACCCGGCAGCGTCCTACTTTCCCACTGCCTCACAGCAGCAGTATCATCGGCCTTGGAGGGCTTAACTTCCGTGTTCGGTATGGGAACGGGTGTGGCCCCTCCGGTAAGGCCACCGGGAACTTTCTTCAACGAGACAGGCACGACTCGCGAGACTCGTCCCGCGTTTTGCGCACGTCCCGCTACTCTCGCGGGTGAAAACCATGTCTATCAGGAGCAAAGATGATGATGTTAAACCGCACGACCGATTAGTACTGGTCAGCTACAGCCCTC
>CAWGDV010000009.1:0-30079 GCA_963821465.1 uncultured Nitrospiraceae bacterium
GCTCGCGCGCACCAAACAGAAGAAGTAGCAAGCTGCGCGACAGCGGGACGGCCGCGGTCCGAAGGCTCAAGGGCGGGGTTCGAAGCTCCGAACACTTCATCCTTCAGCCTTTCTTTCGCGTGGCTCGCTCGGCGCTAGCGGATCGTCGAATCGATCTCCAACTGGCTCCGTCTTCCCGCTGAGTAGGCGAGCGTCACCTCCGCAATCTTGTAGTCATATTGGGTTTCCTCCAGCCTCGTTTGCGCCAGTGTTAGGCGAAACAGTTCGCACTCGCCGGGGCTGTCTTCGATCAAGAGGATGGAGGGGTGCGTCACCATTATAAGGGGACATCAGCAGGGAATGTGCTGGGCTCGAAGATGAAGGATGGAGCAGTTGAATTATCACGAATAACAGTTAGTTAGATGTAGAAGTGTAAGGGGATTGATGAGGCGATAGAGCGGAGGGAATGGGGAAAAATTCCAGAGAAAGAAGGAGGGTAGCCTGGTTGGTTCCCTGTGCTCACGGAACCACCCACGATGAAACTGTGGTCGTTCGACGTGCGCAGTGGTGGACCAAGCCAGACCATCCTCCTGGAGGAGATACGCGCGAGCGTGGGAGGGAGCACTATTATGCGGGAGGTGTCGCTGACCAGCCCAGCCGGCTTCGCACCCCGCCCGGTGTAGGCGGATGAGGTGGGAGCGGCCAGGTGCTCTCCTTGCTCGCAGAACGCGCACGATGAAACTGTGCTCGCGAGGGAGAAGAGCGCGTCTCGGCGCACTCGGGGTTGGGCGGGTGAGAATGTCGCGCGCAGTCGAGGGCAGCCTTGGCCACTCCCCTAAAGAGAGATAGAAAGAATTGGAAGGGCCTCGCTCGGGAAAAAGCGCGTCTTGGCGCGCTGAGGGTTGGGAGGGTGGAATATTGCGCGCAGTGGGAGACCAATTGGACCACCTCTTATATGGAAACACGAGCAAGCTTGGTGGGAGCAATGGAAGACGATTGGCTCCCAGGTCAGCGCCACCCGCAAGAAAAACTATATCGCCCTAGATGGGAGGGGAGAAACGAGCGAGCTTGGAAGGAGTATCAGATTAACGGAAGCTCAGGGGCGGCCAAGTCGCGTAAATGCAGCTATGTTTGGATTCCTTGAGTTGACACCAACGGGCAGCGAGTCGTAGCCTGTGCCCCAGACCACTCTGAGCGTTACGTCTATGCGTATTTCCAGGATTCAGATTCAAAACTTTCGTAATTTTACCAAGCTGGATGTCTCGCTTGGTACACATGTGAAAGGTATCTTGGATATCTTGAAGAGAGGAGTGTCATGTTTAAATGGACGACAAGTCGCGATGCTGGATCTATGACCACCTCGAATGAAAGCGAACGCGTGCCACGAATTCGGAATGGCACACTCAGGCGAGCGAATCTGATTTTGTTGGCGTTCATGTTTTTGGGGGTGCCTATGGCGCAGGCACAAGACAGTCTTGAGGACTTGCAGAAAAGGAAATCGATTGCGGAAGCAGAGAAGGAGGCTATACAAGCGGAGATTGCGCGCGATGAGGCTCGGAAGAAACAATCCGAATTGGGTGCTCCGATCGATCCAGTAAAGAAGGCGAAAGATGATGCAATGGAAGCAGCCAACTCGGCCAAAGCTTTAGCGGATGCCAAGAAGGCGCAAGCTGGCGCCCAGAGCCTTTGTTTGCAATGTCTCGAGGCAGCTAAGGAAGAGTTGAAAAAGTGCCTCGAAGGGGCAATTAGCCAAGAGGATAAGAAGTCTTGTGCGGAGAAACAGGAAGCACGAGCGAAGACCTGCGAAAACGGTGAGTGCAAAATTGCAAGGGACTAAAGTGGTAATAAAAGTGAAGGCCTCCCAGAAAGGAAATAGAACTCCCAAGAAGATGTACGGAACCGTTCTGTCTGAACAGCCGCCTCAGCCCCGCCAGCCGCCCACCGCGTCCGGTCATCGTCGCTCGTCTCTCGCGGCTAAAGCGATCAACAGTCAGTTTTTAGCCATCAGCGCCTTCATTCGGACCTTGTCTCTCACTGAAAATCCAAATCGTTTCACGTCTCACATTTCACGAAATGCGGCTTTTACTCCGAACCATTAGCCATAGGCTTTCAGCCATATGCCTTGCTCTCTGCTAGTTGCTATAAGCCTCGACGGGCTGGACATTGGTTACTGACGGGAATACCATGTGTTGAAATAGTTTCTGCTCCACTGTTGAGGGATGGCGATGACCGAATTGATCTTCGTGGTTGAAGAGGCCCCCGAGGGCGGGTTTCTCGCCCGCGCGCTCGGGGTTTCTATCTTTACCGAAGCGGATACTCTCGCAGAATTGCCGGGTAAGGTCCGCGATGCGGTTCGTTGTCACTTCGAGGAGGGGAAGGCTCCGAAGGTCGCCCGCCTTCACCACGTCCGGGAGGAAGTTATTGCCGTATGAGGCTTCCCCGCGATCTGTCGGGAAGTGATCTCGCGCAGTATCTTCGCAAGCTCGGCTACTCCATCACTCGCCAAACTGGCAGCCATCTCCGCCTTACGACCAGAGCACGGCGAGCATCATCTCACTATTCCCCAACATACCCCGCTTCGTATTGGCACGCTCTCGGCCATCCTCGCCGATGTTGCTACGCACTTCGAGATAAGCCGCGAGCAGCTACTCGTCCGACTATTTGACTAACTGGCCCAGCCAGCCCCCATCGCATCCGGTCCTCGTCGTTTGTGTTCTGTCTGGTTCACCTGGTTTATCTGGTTAGTCTGACTCAACCAAACAAACGAGATAAACCAAACAAACAAAAGCAACCAACTGGGCTTTCACGTTTCACGAGGCACGTGCTCATTTGTGACGTGTGCGCTTGTGTTGGGTGGGGTCCGGAACCTGACCGGCTTCGGTCATGTGGCGAACCCGTATTTCTTCAGCTTCGTGAGGAGCGTTTTGTAGTCGATGTCGAGCGTTTTCGCCGCGTGGGTCTTGTTGCCGCCGCTGGCGTCGAGGACGCGCTGGATATGGAGCCGTTCGATCTCTTCCAGGGAGAGGTGCGTGTGATCTCCCGTCTGAAACGAGCTTCGGGTTTTCGGCAACAGCGCGAGGACTTCTTCTCGACCGATCGGACCTGTTCCATGGCTCATCAGCACAATTCCCTCAAGAACATTGCGCAGTTCACGCACGTTGCCGGGCCAACTGTGGGTGGTAAGCGCCTGCATGGCCTCAGATGAGAGGGTTCGTTTGTGGCTCCGGGGATGCGCAGGGTCGAGAGGATGTGTTCTGCAAGTTTCGGAAGATCTTCTTTCCGCTCGCGGAGCGGAGGCACGCGCAGAGTGACGGTATTGATGCGGTAGAGCAGGTCGTCCCGGAAGCGGCCTTGGTGAACGAGTTCTTGGATGTCCTGGTTCGTGGCTCCGACAACACGGACGTTGGCCTGGAGCGTACGCGTGCTGCCGACGGGTCGGTACTCGCCACGATCCAGGAAGCGTAACAGACTCACCTGCATCGGACCTGGCATCTCGCCCAGTTCATCCAGGAAGAGCGTGCCTCCTTCGGCGGCGGCAATGAGTCCCGGTTTCGCGGCGGTCGCGCCGGTAAACGAGCCTTTTTCGTGGCCGAAGAGTTCACTCTCCAACAGTTCACGGCTCACGGCTCCGCAGTTCACGGCGAGAAACGGTCCGCTGGCTCGCCGGCTGAGGTCATGGAGCAGCCGCGCCGCGATTTCTTTGCCCGAGCCGGTTTCTCCCTGAATGAGGACTGGCGCATTGGATGGGGCGACCTGCGCGATCTGGGTCTTGAGCTTCTGCCAAGCCTGGCTTGGTCCTTCGATGATGACATCGCGCGTGAAGCCTCCATGCCGGGCCGCGAGGTTCTCTTTGCGGAGGGCGCGCACGGTGTTCAGTCTGGCCAATGCGGCTTTGACCGCTGCGGCGTCGAAGGGCGTATCCTTGACCAAAAAATCCCAGGCCCCCTGCTTGATCGCCTCGACCGCGTCTTTGACGTCGCCATGGCCGGTCAGCATGAGGACATCCACGTCGGGTTGATGCTCGCGGACCCACTTCAAGACGGCTCGACCGTCGAGGCCCGGCATACGGAGATCGGTAATGACGCATTCGAAGGTTGTGGTCTGCAGCGCCTCGATGCCTGCCGCTCCGTGAGTGACGGCGGTCACCTCACAGCCCTCCTCGCGGAGTGCCTGCTCCAGCACCAAGCGAACGTATTCTTCGTCGTCGATGATGAGTGTGCGCATGGGTTTGGCTCTCAGCAATCAGCTTTCAGCGTTCAGTCTTGTCTCAGGGCCGAAGCTGAGAGCTGAAGGCTGACAGCTTCTTGGCCATCCGGGAACGCCAGAAAAAACGTGCTGCCTTTGCCGGGCGACGATTCTGCCCAGACGCGGCCCCCGTGTTTGTCCGCGACCATCTTCACGATGGCCAGGCCTACGCCGGTGCCTTCGTACTCCTGGTCATTGTGCAACCGCTCGAAGAGACCGAAGAGTTTCTCCTTCTGGTCGGCGTCGAAGCCGATGCCGTTGTCCTGTATCCAGAGTATACGTTCCGTCGGGGTCTGCTGCCCCCCGATGTTGATAGTCGGAACTGGGGAATGGCGGGAGAACTTGAGGGCGTTATCGAGCAGATTGACCAAGGCCTGACGGATGCTGACTGGTTCGCCATACAGATCGGCGAAGGGGAGATTGACCGTGATCTGAGGTGTGATGCCGGTGTGCTCGCTCTGCCGGTCGATGAGCAGGCTGCTGATCATCTCCAACACGTTGAAGCGGGTGCGCGGGAGGTCCTGCTGTTCCAGTCGTGAATACTTGAGCAGGGCGTCGATCATGTGTGTGAGGCGTAATGAGGACTTCCTGATGACGTCGATGTGGTGTTTCACTTGGGGGTCTCCAGCTTCTTCAAATCGCTTTTCCAAGAGCGACGAGAAACCTTCGATTTCGCGAAGAGGTCCTTTGAGATCGTGTGCCACGGAGTAGGTGAAGGCTTCGAGTTCCTTGGTCTTGCGCATGAGGGCGGTGCCTCGCTCGCGGAGATTTGCAAGCATGGTCGTCAGAGAATTCGCCAGGATGCCGACTTCATCTCGTGTGGGCCACGGTTCGAACTGAGCCGTGAGGTCATGGCGGGCAACGCGATCTGCCGTGGCTGCAAGCTGTTTAAGCGTTGTAGCCACGAGCCGTTTCATCATGAGGTAGATCGAAACGACCAGAAGTCCAAGCAGGTCGACGACGCCAATGACGATGAGCCGTGCCTGTTCGACAAGGCGATCGCCCTCGATCTTCATCTCCACATCAATCTTGCGGTGAAGTTCGATGAGCGAGGCAATCGCATCTGCGGTCTTGGTCGCGGTCTGTTCATACACCGGTTCTGCCTTCGACAGATTCTTCGCGCGCTGACGAGTCGCAACCTCGAGGTCTTCCCGCTGAGCGCGTAAGGCACTCATTCCATCGGCAATGGCGACGATCGTCTGGTTTTCCTGATCGGCCAGGTCGCCCCGTCCGTGCTGTTGCAACATGCCGTACAAGACAGGATGCGTGCGGGCGGCGTGTGTGGCTTGATAGGTGTCCAGTGCGGTGAGTGTTCGGTGCTCAATTTCCGCGATGGCCTTCGGGATGATGGTCTGCTCTGCAGTGCTTTGATGATCGAGGGGGTGGTGCAATGTGGGTCTGTATGTCGGAGAGGTTGTGGAGCATCTCCGACGCCGTGAGGACGGCGGGAATGGTGATCCGCTGATGGCGCTCGACGTAGCTGTTCACACGGGAGAGATAGAAGAACGATGCGCTGAGACTTCCGATGAGCAGGATGAGGATAAGGCTGAACGAAAGCGCGAGTTTCTTGCCGATGGAGAGGCGACCAAGCCAACTGGCAGGCATGGCGTAGCCTAGCACAGCGCACTGAGGGGTGTCAGCCGTGCGGTTCTTCTTCAGATGTATTTGGAGAGGGTAAGAACCAGCCGGCAGCAGCGCAGGCGACGACCACTGGAATGATGTGGACTTTGTAGCGCGAGAGAGCGATGAAGGTGGCCAGTCTGATGAACTAGCCGGCGAGCTGTTGGGATTCTGGCCCTCCTTTCGGCCCGACCCGAACATACAGGGTAGACTCGTTTAAGGGTGCTAGGTCAGCGCGTGATCCACTCCTTGCCGGTGCCGGTTTCTCCGATGATGAGGGTCGTTGCCTCGCTCGGGGCGATCCTTTGCACACGTTCCAGCAGCGCCTTGGACGCAGGATCTTCAAAAACCAGGCAGCTGGCGCGGATAGAGAGGGCCAGGGTGTGCGGGTCCGCGGTGACGATGTGGAGAGGTGTGTCAACACTCATGGCTCTGGTCCTGCTGGTTTCGGCTATCTCATTGCCGACTGCTGTCGGCCGGCATCGGCATATTGCGTATCGATGTGGATCACGGCTGCACCGACGAGGGGCCGGGCATTTTGAATACTTGTAGTTGTTTCGGGTGCACAAAGACCACATCGCCTTGTTGAAGCCGTAACTCGCGATAGCGCTCTTTGGTGAGTTCAACTTCAATGGTTTGCGGCGAGTCCTTCGAGACCAGCTCGAGGCGGACGCGCGATCCGGCGGTGATGACAAATCGCACGGTCGCTTCGAGCTGTGTCGTCGTGGTCCGGCTCCGGCTGAGTTCCAGGTCGTGGGGACGGACAAAGGTGACTTCGTGTTCGTCTGAAGGGTCTCCCCCCGCAGGAGGTTGCCTATCCGCCTTTTCGTGCACGGTCTCGTCTTGAGAAATCCGGCCATGAAACACGTTGACATCGCCGAGGAAGCGGTACACGAACGGTGTTGCCGGGTGCTCATAGACTTCGTCCGGCGTGCCGATCTGCTCGATATGTCCTTGGTTCAACACCACGATACGGTCTGCCGCTTCTAAGGCTTCTTCCTGGTCATGCGTCACAAGGATACTCGTAATGTGCAATTCGTCATGGAGTCGCCGGAGCCAGCGTCTCAGTTCCTTTCGGACTTTGGTATCCAGTGCGCCAAAGGGTTCATCAAGCAGGAGCATTTTCGGTTCCACGGCCAGCGCTCTGGCCAGGGCCACGCGTTGACGTTGTCCTCCGGAAAGTTGGTTCGGATAGCGGTCGGCCATCGCCTGCAGCTGTACCAATGAGAGCAAGTCATGGACCTTCTTCTGGATCTGGTCAGTAGAGGGCCGTTGCGTACGGGGAAGCACGGTCAGCCCGAATGCGACATTTTCTGCGACGGTCATATGCCGGAACAACGCGTAATGCTGGAACACGAATCCCACGCGACGGTCAGTGATACGCTGTTCCGTTACCTCATCGCCATGCAGGAGAATTCTTCCATGGTCGGGCCTCTCCAATCCCGCCAGAATTCTGAGCAGGGTGGTCTTGCCGCAACCGGAGGGGCCGAGGAGCGCGATGAGTTCTCCTGTCTGTACGTGAAGGCTCACGTCATTCAGGACGGTGAAGGTGCCGAATCGTTTGGTGACATGATCGACCTGGATACTCATGATGGATTCCCTGGCTGCGTGCTCCATGCAGGATCATGCGTCGCTCGTGATGGAGCGGATTTCCGTTCGATGATCGTTTTCACTACGAGCGTCACAATGGCCAACAAGGTGAGGAGCGAGGCCACCGCGAAGGCCCCGACGGCGTTATATTCGTTGTACAGGATCTCGACATGCAGCGGCATCGTATTGGTGAGCCCTCGAATATGGCCCGAGACGACGGAGACCGCTCCGAATTCTCCCATCGCCCGCGCATTGCAGAGGATGACGCCATAGAGCAGGCTCCATTTGATATTCGGGAGGGTGACGCGGGTAAACGTTTGCCATCCCGACGCGCCCAACGTGAGCGCAGCCTCTTCTTCCTCTCGTCCCTGCGATTGCATCAGCGGGATGAGTTCGCGCGCGATAAAGGGAACGGTGACAAAGATGGTGGCGAGCACGATGCCCGGCAATGCAAAGATGATCTTGATGTCGTGCTCAGCCAGCCAGGGGCCCAGCCAGCCCTGGGCTCCGAAGAGGAGTACGTAAATCAATCCTGAGATCACGGGGGACACGGCCAACGGGATGTCGATGATTGTGATAAGAAGCTGTTTGCCGACGAATTCGAATTTGGCAATGGCCCAGGCTGCTGCGATGCCGAACACCATGTTCAGCGGAACGGCCAGGGACGCAGCCAGGAAGGTCAGGCGAATCGCCGCCAGGGCATCCGGGTCCTGAAATGAGGCGAAGTAGCCGGCAAGTCCGTTTTTCAGCGCTTCGGTAAAGACGGCTGCAAGGGGGATGAACAGGAAGAGTGTCAAGTATCCAAGCGCCGCGGCAATGAGCGTCCAGCGAACCAAGACGCTTTCGCTGGTCAATGAGGCTTTCCACTCTTCGTTTCTGATTTTGGCAACGATGGCTGTCGGCATACTCTTCCCTCTCTAACGAGCTGTGTGGCGAGCGCTACTCCACCATTGAATGAGATTGACCATCAGGGCGAGCAGAAACGAGGCCACCAGCATGACGACTCCCAGTGCCGTGGCCCCGGCATAATCGTACTGTTCCAGCTTGGTCATGATCAGCAGCGGAGTGATCTCCGATTTGAGCGGCATATTGCCGGCGATGAAGATGACCGATCCATATTCCCCGACGGAGCGTGCGAATGCCATCGCCATGCCTGTCAGCAGGGCAGGCCAGATTTCCGGCACAATCACGGCTCGGAAGGTCTGCCAACGATTGGCTCCTAGCGTGGTGGCGGCTTCCTCTACCTCCCTATCCAGGTCTTGCAGTACCGGTTGTACGGTTCGCACCACGAATGGCAACCCAATGAAGGTGAGTGCAACCAGGACACCTAGGGGTGTAAAGGCGACTTTGAGACCCAGCGGTTCGAGATAGCGCCCAATCCATCCATTTGACGAATAGATGGCGGTCAGGGTAATTCCGGCAACGGCCGTCGGCAGGGCAAAGGGTAGATCCACGAGCGCGTCCACGATCGAACGCCCGGGAAATCGGTATCGCACGAGGACCCAGGCCACCACCGATCCGAAGAAGCCGTTGATTAAGGCCCCCAGCAATGAGGCGCCAAATGTCAGTTGGTAGGAGGCAAGCGCGCGCGGCTCCGTCACCGTGTGCCAGAATTGTTCCCAAGTCAGTGTGGTCGTCTTGATGAAGAGCCCGCTGAGGGGGATCAACACGATCAGGCTGAAATAGAACAGAGCAAATCCAAGCGTCAGGCCGAATCCGGGAAGGACGCTGGGCTGTTTCAAAACCAAGGGCATGAATTCCTCATCGGATCCGATTGCAGAGGTTGGTTATCATGGCTGCTGGGTGGCATTTGGTACATCTGATCACATGTCCAGACATCGACGACGTGCGTCTCATCGGCTTTACTTGGCGTCCTTCAAATAGATTTGATCGAAGGTGCCGTCATCGGCAAAGTGCGTCTTGTGCGCCTTCTGCCAATTGCCGAAGAGTTCCTGCAGCGTGAACCGTTCCAGCGTCGGGAACGTCGCAGAATACTTGGCGGCGACTGATTGGAGCTGCGGGCGGTAGTAGTTTTTGCCGGCAATGTCCTGGCCTTCTTCAGAATAGAGATATTCCAGATAGGCTTGAGCGACTGGCCTGGTGCCCCGCTTGTCCACGATCTTGTCTACAAGGCTGACCGTCGGCTCCGCCATGATGCTGAGCGGCGGCACGACGATCTCGAACTTGTCTTTGCCCGAGCCTTTGGTGCTCAGCAAGATCTCGTTTTCCCAGTTAATCAGGACGTCACCGATGCCCCGTTCCACGAAGGTAGTCGTCGCCCCGCGGGCGCCTGAGTCGAGCACCGGCACGTTCTTAAAGAGTTGCCGGACAAATTCCTGCGCTTTGGTTTCATCGCCGCCAGACTGTTTCAGGGCATAGCCCCAGGCGGCCAAGTAGTTCCAGCGGGCGACACCGGAGGTTTTGGGGTTCGGAGTAATGACGGAGACCCCGGGTTTCACCAGGTCGTTCCAGTCCTTGATGCCTTTGGGATTGCCCTTGCGGACCAAAAACGCAATCGTCGAGCTGTAGGGTGCGCTGTTGTTGGGAAGACGACTTTGCCAGTTTGCGGGAAGTAGCCCGGCTTTCTCGGAGATGGCGTCGATATCGTAGGCTAGCGCCAGTGTCACGACGTCGGCTTCCAAGCCATCGATGACGGCTCGTGCCTGTTTGCTCGATCCTCCGTGAGATTGCTTGATCGTGACTGTCTGGCCGGTCTTGGCCAGCCAGTGTTTGGCGAAAGCCACATTGAACTCCTGGTAGAGTTCGCGCGTTGGATCGTAGGAGACGTTCAGGAGTGAGACGGATTCTGCCGCCTGGATAGACGACGTGTATCCCAAGGCTCCAGTCAGGAGCGCGAGTGTGAGAACGAACGGTTTCAACATCATGGGATGGTCCTTTCTCTTCGGTATGGAATTCTAAAATAAGATGTTGTCATTCGACCATCGACTATGTTGCCGATGATCACCGGTTGCGTGATCCGTGGTTGATGATTGATGGAACAGAATCAATCCTCGATCCCGATGTCTTGCTCAACCATTGGGCCAAATCCAAGGGGGCATGATCTGTCGGACCTACCTGCCGTGCTCGCTTTTGAAAGAAGACAGGAAGGCCGCGACGTGTCGCTTCGGTTCGGACCTTTCGAGCCAGTCCGTGGCTTACCCGATCCAGTACGAGGACAACAGCTTCCGTATCTTTAGGAATGGACTTTGCCATGTCGCGGGTCTTACGGCCGCTCCAATGCTCGACGTATCCATGCCCGCCGCCGGTTTGTTGCTTGAACATTTCAGCTGAATCGCCACCGACAATCAGGATACTCATTGGTCCCTTTCACCGTTCGATGAATGGCAGCAGGAATGTCTTGCTGCCCTTTGCTCGGTGCACACCACTCACGGCTTTGCTGGGCTTGGCTGAATGGTCAACGCGGCCAGCGCCTCCTGATACCGAATCTGCAACTCTTCCCGCTGATCCGGTGCCCAGAAACGGGCCCTTGAACTTGCCTTGGCCAGAAACTCCTCCGGCTCGAACGTCACGTCGTACAATGCCGAGGCCTCTGGAATGTTCGGCAGTTGGCGGTCGTACTTGTTGATGTCGGGACCAGGGCTGTGCCGGTCGTGCACGGCGCTGATTGTCAGCTGCAGAATCGGGCCTCGAATGGAGATCCAGCCTGTGGTGGTTTCCTGATCCCCCTGATCCGTGGCATGACTCAAGTGAAAGTACACACGTTCTGTCGGCTCAGCCAGAGACAGCGCCGTTGAAAGAGGCGACGCCAACACGGCGATCTCTTCTTTCCGGAATGCCCTGGTTCGCTCGGCTTGACCGAACAGCAGGCGGTGAGCGATGTTCCGCCGTTCCGATGCGCGGACCCCCCGGAGCAACGTGCCGACCTCCGTTGCCGTCAGCGTGGCAGGCTGCGCATTGGAAGTGGAGTCAGGGTCCTGCTCCACCCGGACCATATTCAACCCTGCCTCGTAGATCGTTCTCGACGATGAGACAGGCTGGCTCGCGCAACCAGTAGCGATGGCCATGCCGACGATGAGCAAGAGTGCGCGCAGCGGCCATGCCGACCACTGCGTCAAATTGTTCTGGTGGCGATTCATTATTGCCCCTCCTGTCGTTGAGCAACGCCGACCTGCTGGGCGATGCGATCGAAGCCGTGGTTTTGCAAGAGGGCTTGTACCTTGGGTGTCCCCAAAAAATTGATGAAATCCCCTGCGCCCGAGATGTTCTTGGCGGTCCAGACGGCGGCGACTCCGTAGTGGACCGGCTGGTGCGAGTCTTCTGGGGCATCATCGAGAATACGGATCTTCCGGCTCGCTACAGCGTCTGTCCTGTAGACGATGCCGAGGTCGGCTTCGCCCTTGGCAACCAGGTCCAGGACGGCTCGCGAATGCTCGCCATAGACCACTTGCGACTTCAGTTGGGAATCGAGCTTGCTGTACTTAAGAAACTCAGCCGCTACTTTTCCCACCGACGAGGTTTTCGGGTCGCCGATGGCGATATACCGGATCAGGGTTGTGCGAAGATCCTGAATCGACGCGATCGGCGCCGGGAGCTCCGTGCCGGTGATCAGGACCAACGAGGTGCCGGCGTAGACACGTCTTGTGCCTCGGATGACGAGCCCTTTCTTCTCGAGCTGGTCGATTTCTTCAACCTGCGACGGCAGGAACACATCGATCGGTGCCCCCTCTTCGATTTGCTTGCTGAGGGTTTGAGATGGCCCGTAGATGACTCTCACATTGATGTCCTTATTGTGTGCTTCAAAGAGTGGAAGTATTTGTCGAAATGCATCCCTCAGGCTGTTGGCGGCCGCGATGGTGACGGTCTCCGGTTGCGCCTGCACGGGCGATGCTGTCCAGACGGTTATAGTCAATACAACGAGGAACAACAGACTTTTCAACAGTACGCTTCGGCGTGTCATAACGTACCTCCTGGTCATCGTGATGAAGTTCATCATATGTCTAGAAATAGAACTGGTACTGCACATTGACCCGGTTTTCGATGAGGTCGCGACCGAATCCCGGTTGGCTCTCGAACGGGAATCGGTCCGGCGCGCGTCCGCCGCTTCCTACTGTGAGGTTAGAGTAGTCGATGACCAGCCGATTGTTGTAGGTGCCGTCGAAGCTATAGTTGATGGCGGCGCCGAACTCTTTGGTCAGATCGTCTTTTTGTTTGGTGGAGGGATCGAGGACCCCATATCGAACGGCAAGCTCGAGCTTCCGGGGAATGATGTACTTGCCGACTTGCACGTACCAGCCCCAGGCTTGGCCGAGGTCTACCGGGGGGCCTAACACAACCGCGGTCGCCGGGGTGAAGGGAATGGTGCCATCATCGGTAGTCCGCACTCGCTGGTGCCGGTAGTACCCTTCTGACTGGAGCGACCACCCTTGGTATTTCGCGATGAGATCCACCTCGTAGGTCTGGAAATCATAGACCCCTCCGCCGAGAAGCCGTCCGTTGTTGCTGTTTGCGACTGCCTGGCGATAGGCGCGATCGACAATGTCGGAGCGGATTGAACTCAAATAATTCTGGGCTGGGTTATAGGCATAGCCGCCTGCGATCGCCACTTGAGGTACGCGAGAGTTCAAAATGTCTCCCTGGCCATAGCCTGGATTGCCGGATATTTTGTACAGCAGCCGGGCCGTGTACATCATCTCGCCGTTCCGAAACCGGGTGTCGAAGTTGTAGGTTCGCTGTTGTTGGGTGGGAAGACTGGAGTTGTCGGGGAGGGCCTGGCTGACGGCTGTACCTTCATTCGTGAGGTTCGGCCCGACGCCCCCCCAGATACCGATAGCATAGTTGAACTTATATTCATCCTCATTGCTGAGGATGGTGAGGCCGACGTCACGACTGTTGACCAGGTTGGCGGCAAACGTTCTCTGGACCAGCATATTGTCCGCGAAGGTGGACGTGGCGATCGAACTCGCGAGGGCGCGATTGAACCAGACCACCTGTTGGCCGACTTGGACGGTGGCAAGGGGGATATGCCAGGAGGCGAGATAGGCGTCCTGGAGGGCGACTCTGCCGCTGCCCCCCTCTTGATTATATGGCGCCTGATCCATCTGCAAAGAGATGTTGTAGCGTAAGTCGGGATCGAAGGCATATCCCATGAATTGCAGGCGGGTGCGAGGAACCGTAAAGACGCTCGAATCGCTCTGTTGCTTGACGGCCCGAAACTCCACCTGGCCGCCCAGAATCTCTTGGTTTCTTGAGTCTCCGACCGTCCCCCAGGCGTCGTTGTACGTGCTGTAGCTATAGCGCACCTGGGTGAGCAGCCGCATCTTGAGCAGGAATTTCGACCCGACGCGGATATTCAAACCGTTGTTGACGTCGATATTGAAGTTCGGTTTCACGATCCGTTCCTTGGTCTCCAAGACTTTAAACCCTTTGTCGTACTCATCTTGGGTAATGATGCCCTTGAGGAGTAGATACTTGAGGCCGGGATCTTCACTGGGCGCATACTCCCATCGGCCCTCCTTCTTCTGAAGCTGGCCTTCTTCCACCGCCCATGTCTTCGAGATGAGCCCGAACATCAAGCCTGTGAATACCATGCTGATGATAACGAGCCGGAGATGTCTCATGCGTGACCTTCCTTTTTCGCATGGAACCTCCGGTGGTCCGGTCAGTTACCGAATGAATTGAATAGTTGAAATGTGAGCGTGATGCCTCCAGTTGACTGGCCGGCACGGTGTTCTCCTTTAGCTCTGACAACAGTCCTGTCTGGTCATATTCACCTTTCTTTTTAAGTGGTCCGTGAATTCGTGTCGATGCGGATCTTTTCCCTGCGTTCGATCTGGACCACTTTTGAATCCTGGATGATAATTTCCACTGAGCCGTAGCGGATCTCTTTAAGGGCTCGATGGATCTGCTGCGTCAATTGACGGTGTGTCTCATCCACGAGCCCGTTGGTGTGTTGTATGGGGTTATCCATTTCTTATTCTCTTGCTGTTTCGGGGGGCCACGTTTAATATATGACTTTATCGATCGTGATTTAGTATTTTGTTTATAATATATGTGACTCTAACTTTGTCAACAATATAAATATAAGGCGTTTAATTACTATTTAATGCCTATTTTTAATGATATCAACGATAGATTTTGCCTTGTAATCTAAACATTGCTAGACATTATACTTGACATATATAAAGTATACTTGCTATTTGGTGGCTATGAAACCTCCGAAACAGCAAACCAAAACGACCCTCCAGTTTTCTAATCACCTCAAATCGCTCCGAACCCAGAAAGGACTCTCGCAAGGCGAACTGGCTGCTCGTGCAGGCGTCACACGGCAGGCGGTGTCTTCAATTGAGTCGAATCTGTATTTGCCGACCACAGCCGTTGCCCTTCATTTGGCTTCGGTGTTGGCCTGTCGCGTTGAAGATCTGTTCAGCATTGGGACAGCCGAGGACATTGTTGAGGGCAAGTTGATCGGCCATCTCCCGCAACGCGACATGAAAGCTTCACCCGTCCGAGTCAAAGTGTCGAAGGTGGGTTCGAAAACGGTCGTACGACCGGTCACCGGATTGGGTGAGGCGCTTTCCTTCACCGTTCCTGCGGATGGATATGTCGTCGAGGCGCATGGTCAGGTATCTGGCGCCATGGTGCGAGTAAACCTCTCACGCGATCGTCAGGCGATTGAACAGGAAATTTCTGTCGCTGGATGTGATCCCGCGGTCTTTCTCATCGGAGCGCATTTGCGGCAGCGGAAGGATCAGACGTCTATCGTCGGCTGGACGATGGGGAGCATGGCGGCGCTTCGGGCTTTGCAGGAGGGCGAAGTTCATGTCGCAGGTCTGCATCTCTTCGACCCGACGACCGGGGAATCAAACCTGCCGTTCCTCCGGCGTGCGCTGAAAGGTTCGAACTATGAAGTTGTCACTTTTGCAACCTGGGAAGAGGGCTTGCTCGTTCGAGCAGGTAATCCAAAATCTATCCGTACGATCAGCGACGTAGTCGATCCCTCCGTGATACTCGTGAACCGGGAAGAGGGTTCCGGGGCCAGGCTGTTGCTGGATCAGCGGTTGCGCGCAGCGGGAATCAATTCCGATCAGGTGAAGGGCTATGGCACGATCGTCGCGTCGCATTTCGAAATTGCGCGGGCAATTGCAAGCCGTCAGGCGGATGTCGGGGTCGGGATTCGATCCGCTGCGCAACTCTTTGAACTCGACTTCGTCCCGCTTCAAGCTGCGCGCTACGACCTTGTCGTACCTAGAGCGTATCTGAAGTCCCATCCGACGTTAGCCCATTTGTTCGAGACTCTCGTCAGCCGCCCGTTTCGAAATGAGATCGAGGCGCTGGGCGGGTATGACACCAGCGAAACAGGAAAACTCCATGCGCTGGGTGTCGGCTGACAACCCTACAGGTACATAAATAGTTCTCGAATTGCGGTAGCGGATAAAAGGAGGTTCTGTGGTCACACGAAGCTGGTGGTGCGCCATCCTGAGCCTCCTTCTCTTCGTGGTGGGAGCAGGCCCGGTGAGGGCAGTCGAGTACGGTGAAATGGTGCAGAAGGACGGAAAGTGGGAGTTTCGGAGCACGGAAGACCCTGTGCTCAAACTCATGCGCACGAAGGGGCTGATCACGAACGAGGAATACTTCGAAGCTTCAGCACAGACTGGAAAAAATTGGAAGGAAACGGCTGATGCCGTGCTCATCCTCGAAAGAGAGACTAAATGGAACCGGTATCTCAAGACAGCACTGCATTTACCCGATTGGGTCGATCTGGGCATTGAAAATCGGACGCGATTCGAAAGCTATGATCATCCCTGGCGATCCACCCAAGCAAGTGGAGGCGGGCAAACCGACTCCCAGGCGGTGCTCCGAACCAGACTGCGTTTTGGATTGGGCAATGGCCCCTTCCGGTTTCTCTTTGAAGGGCAGGATTCACGGGCATACTGGAACAATGCCCCGGGGGATTTCGTGAATACCACGACGGTCAACGAATGGGATATTTTGCAGCTATTCGGGTCAATGACCCTGGACAATGTGGCAGGGAGCGGATTGCGAACGGATTTGCATTTCGGTCGTATGACCCTGGATTTCGGAATGCGCCGGTACGTCGCCAGAAATGATTTCCGAAATACCACGAATGCCTTCGATGGGGTCCATTGGCAAATCAGCGAGGGCAAAACCTGGCGGTTCAGGGCCTTCCTGGTGGAACCGGTCATTCGGGATATGGTGCAACTCGATGAGCAGAGCGCAAACAGTGTGTTCTGGGGGACCTACGTGGAGAGCCAGCATATTCCCTGGTTGAACGCGAATGTGTTTTATTTCGGGTTGAACGATCAAAGACCCCAAAATGGAAATCTTCAACGTACGTATAGTACGTACGGCCTTCGCCTGTTCAAGTCTCCCGCGATCAACGAATTCGATTATATGTTCGAGGGGGCCATTCAAACGGGACGTTTAGGTTGACCTCTACTTTTCAGCAGACATCGCGTATCCCAGGAAACTGGAGGAAGCCGGTCTGACTGTTCCGGGCTCGCTGTATCAGTATGCCGTCGGGCGGATTGTCTTGTGGACCGGGCATGAGTCGCGTATCGATGTGACAAAAGGGTTTGAGGTGTTGCGCGAGCCGACCATCAAAAAAATTGCCATCGCCAACCCCAAACATGCTCCCTATGGTAGGGCGGCTGTGGCTGCGATGGAGTATTACAAGGTGTATGACTAGGTCAAAGATAGGCTCATATTGGGAGAGAATATCTCGCAAGCCGCGCAGTTTATTGAATCCGGAGCGTGCGACATCGGGATTATCGCGTTGTCTCTGGCGATAGCTCCTGCCATGAAATCAAAGGGGACGTATTGGGAAGTTCCAGCGGAGGCTCATCCCTCGCTCGATCAGGGCGCCGTGATCTTGAAGCAGTCAAAAAATCAAGAAGCCGCGAGACAGTTTCTTGAATTCATCAAAAGCCCCACGGACAGGAGATCATGAAACGCTATGGCTTTACGTTACCCGGTTAACCCATGGACGAAGGTGATCTGGTTGGCCGTGCTCGTTGTCAGTGTCGGCTGTTCCCAAGCGGTTCAGCTGACCCACGAAACGGAGCAGGGCGGCGTGGTGACCTACCTGTTCAAGGAAGACCGGGGCGGCCCGATGGGATCACCCTATCGCAGGGACGCGTTGAAGCTCATCGAGGGAAAGTGTCCCGCTGGCTACATTGTCCTCAAAGATGGGGAAGTGGAGGGATATAGCAGTATGTCCACGGTGGGCGGAGCGGAAGGGGAAGTCAGCGGACGGCGCTGGGGGATTGAGTTCCGATGCAAGTAGCGGGAGTAAGCATGCACAGACATGTATGTCTAATGTGTGCGAGCGCGTTCCTGATTGCGGTAACGGCTGCGTCGGCTGAAGTCCTGCCACGGACCCAGCATCATCAGGCCGACTCGGCTTCTCAAAAACGATCGTGCACAGCGGCGATTAAGGGCTCAGGTTCACCTGAGGGTTTAGAAAGCGTGCAGATTGAAACGTCCGATATCACACGGCACGAGCAATTCTTTGAATCCATCTTGCACGCGCCGGTTGTCCAGAGCCTAGATCATCCCTAAGTGGACCGTCTCCGTGGCTATTGTTACCGAGGCCTCTTGATCGTGGTTCGGCAGGATTTGCGAACCGCGCGTCCGACCGGCTGGGTGCAAATCAATTTCTCGGTTGCTGACGTCACTGCCGTGCAAGAAGAAGTGGAAGGCTCATACTGAGGATCCACGCTTACGCAACTGGCTGAGGAAGAGCGTAGCAAGATCGTTCGCTTTCGATTGAAGCCGGAAGTGAATCGCGAACATCGGAAGGCGATTCGGTTTGAGGTGACTGGTCCGGAAGGATTCATGATCGGTTTTGATCAGTACAAATAAAGGGTCGAGGGTATCTTTTCCCAAACACAGGAGGTTGTGATGAAGCTCGGCGCACGAAATCGGTTCCAGGGCACGGTCACCAAAATCACAGAAGGGCAAGCCATGGCCGAGGTGATGGTGAAAGCCGGCGCGCTCCTGACGGACACAGGTTTTGCTCGCATCATCAACCCAGGAGACAAATCCGGTGCCCGCAATGTCTCGAACACCATTCGGACTCAAGTGTTTGATCCACCGCTGCCGAAACAGGATCCGACTCCGTAGCGCGGATTGCGATGCTGCGGCATTGAGCCATAGCGATAAACAAAGGAGAGAGCGATGCTCATAGAACTTATTCTTTCTTCCCTCCCCATGGTATGTATGATCAGCGGCCAGGTAATCTGGTCTGAAACAAACACACTGGCAGATCTCAGGGCAACCTGTCCGATCGAGTATCATGTGAAGGGGACAGTTTTGCTTTTGAAATCTCACCGATGGCTCGTGGAAGTCGCCATTCCAGAAGAGCCTGGGGTGCAGTCGTTTGTCTATCGGTGGGGCCAAGCCGATGCCGAAGTTGGGGACCACATCGTCCCGATTTCATATGGGCCAGTCGGAGGAGCGTAGGACGTTCAATAGAAGACAGCGTTCACTTCTCCTTGAGGCAATCGTCAGTCGCAAGTTTTGCAGGGAGATTGAAGTGAAGCGCTTGATGGCTAAGACACGACTGAAACCTGGAAGATTCGGCAAAGAGATCAACTGCCTTCTGACAAACCGTGCGATCGTGGCCTTTCGATCTGCAACATGCATTTTGCATGTGTGTCGGCGACAGAAACCTCTGCCAGCAAGGACCGCCTCAGCCCTCCCGCCAGTCTTCTCTGTGTTTAAGCGGAAATAGACGGCACCAGCTGAGAGCATGGACGACGTACGGGAACCAGCCGTATTTGTTGTGGGTCGACCACGATATTGACCGTGTCCCAGACCGACACAGCGCCGCGTGCACCTATCACGGGACCGATGCTTTTCAAAGTGATACTTTCCCAATGGAGTTTGACGGTCGTGACGGGATCCTCGCCCTTCCGATTCATCAGCACGACCCGTCCAATCCATCGGTTCCATCGTTGTTTGCCACGCCGAAAGCTACCGGCCTCAAGGTGTACGGCTTCTTCAGGAATGGTCACGTAGAGCAGTTGGCCGATATTCGCTGTGCCGGGCATGGGAAGGGGAGCCTGCCAACGCACGCGCAGATCGGTGCGTTCGCCAACGCGAATTCGCAGCGTCGTCCGCGTGAGTCCTTCGGTTTTAGAGATCACAATTCCCATCAGAACATTCGAAATACGCGAAGACGATGTTGTTTCATGAGTGGCAACGGACGACCTGCCATTGTGGCTTTGGTCTTCTTCTGAGAACACATGATCCACGTGCGACATATTAACCTCCTTTTGCCTTGGCAACTCGCTTCCTGTTCGACGCATGACTCCAACTATTCAAAAACCAGCTGGCATTAAATGCGAATCGTATTCTCGAAATAGTCGACGTGAAAGGAGTGATCTTGCACCTGTGATACACCCTCCGAGTTGCGTTTCGGATGTCATATGTGTCGCCGCGACCCACTTCATTCGTGATAGCAATTGATACGAACATGACTCAATCGAAAATATTTCAATGATACAGCTAATATAGTATTGACTTTAAGATAGTCTATATATTATCACTTTTACCTAACGAGTACCATAAATATTTAATCATCGCTGGTTGCGATTGTGGATAACAGGAGAAACGATGGCCGAGAGAAGATGGTGGTGCGTCTTCCTGAGCGCCCTGCTCCTCGTTGTAGGAGTGGGCTCGGTGAGGGCAGCCGAGTATGGCGAGATGGTGCAGCAACAGGGAGAATGGGTGTTTCGGAGCACGGAAGACCCCATGCTCAAACTCATGCGCGACAAGGGTGTGATCACGAACGAGAGATACAACGAAGTTTCAGCACAAAAGGGAAAAAACTGGATCGAACCAGCCGATGCGGTCCTCAATCTACGGAGAGACATCGAATGGAGCCGATACGTGAAAACCGTGACGCACTTACCCGATTGGATTGACCTGGGCTTCGAAAACCGGACCCGATTTGAATCGTACGACCATCCCTGGCGATCTAATCAAGCCATTGGAGGCGGGCGAACCGATTCCCAGTTGGCCCTCCGATCCAGAGCGCGCGTAGGATTGGGGGGCAATGGCCCCTTCCGGTTTCTCTTTGAAGGGCAGGATTCGCGGAGCTTGTCGAACGATCGGCCGGGGGATTTCCAGACTACCGCGACGGTCGACCAATTTGACATCTTGCAGCTCTTCGGGGCATTGAGCATAAACAATGTTGGGGGGAGCGGGTTGCGAACAGACTTGCATTTCGGTCGTATGACCATGGATTTCGGAATGCGTCGGTACATCGCCCGAAATGATTTCCGAAATACCACGAACGCCTTCGATGGGGTCCATTGGCAAATCGGCGAAGAACCAAACCTGGCGGTTCAGGGCCTTTCTGGTGGAACCGGTGATTCGGGATGATGTGCAACTGGACGAGCAGAGCGCAAAGAATTTGTTCTGGGGGACCTACGTGGAGAGCGCGCACTTTCCCTGGTTCAACGTCAATGCGTTTTATTTCGGGTTAAACGATCAAGAACCTCAAAATAAAAATCTTCACCGTACCTATGGTACGTACGGCCTTCGCCTATTCAAGTCTCCAGCAATCAAGGAATTCGATTATGAATTCGAAGGGGCCATTCAAAAGGGACACATAGGCAATGTCGATCATTTTGCCTATAACCCAAACGTTGAAGCTGGGTATACGTTTAATCTGCCTTGGACTCCTCGTTTTGTGGCGCAGTATACCTACTCCAGCGGCAGTCGCACTCCAGGAGGAAGCCAGGACGGAAACTTTGATATCCTGTTCGGCGCCCGTCGATTTGATTTGAATCCCACAGGAATTTGGGGAGCATTTGCCCGATCCAACATCAGTACTCCCGGTTGGAGGCTGATCCTCCAACCTGCCGATAATTTGGTATTAACAGTCAAGCAACGGTTCTGGTATCTGGCGGAATCGACCGCAGCGTTTTCGGGTGGCGGCTTGCAAGATCCCACAGGAGGGTCAGGAAACTATTTAGGGTCACGATTTGGAACTTCGTGCGCAATGGGCTCCGCTATGGGCTCTTAGACAAAACTTGGACTTTGACTTCGGGTACGTTCATTGGTTCAAAGGATCCTATTTTGACAGCCCCGCCATCATTGCCCAAATGCCCGCCGGTGGAAACAAAGATTCGGATTATTTTTACGCTGCGGTGAGAGTCAGGTTGTAGAAACGCTCTGATCTCATCGATCGGAAACGTTGTTCTCGATGGGCATGCAAGGGCGATTGTAGTCGGATGTTGAAAACCGGATCGCTTTCGAATCCAGGACGAGCGATGGTTGTAACCATGTAGAACCCGCCGTTCGGCGGAAATTTTGGGAGGTCTACCATGAAAAGGTTCTTGCTGTCGTTGGTATTTGTTTCCTTGGCCGTGACGCCTGCTCTAGCTGAGCAGGCGACTGGTGGCGGTGGCTGCCAATTTTGTTCCGCCGTTCCGTGAGGTGGCGATGGAATTTGAAAAAGCGACAGGTCATACCGTTCAAGTTGCCTCGGGCTCCAGCGGGAATTTCTATACTCAGATTAAGAATGGCGCGCCTTTCGACGTGTTCTTCTCTGCCGATAGTGAAAGACCAAAGCTTTTGGAGGAGGAAGGGTTGGGAGTCAAGGGCAGCCGCTTCACGTATGCTATCGGGCGTCTCGTGCTCTGGAGTCCCGATCCCAACCTGGTGAAGGGGGAAGACACGCTGCGCTCCGAGAAGTTCAAACATCTTGCCATCGCGAATCCCAAGACCGCCCCCTATGGAGTGGCGGCTAAGCAGGCCATGCAGAAGCTGGGGGTATGGGAGACGGTACAACCTCGGCTTGTACATAGGGGAGAATCTGGGTCAGACCATCGGGTTCATCGAGTCCGGCAATGCCGAATTGGGCTTTCTGGCCTTGTCCCAGGTCATGGATCCGAAGATGAAGGGTAAGGGAGGTCGCTGGGATGTGCCGAGCAATCTTCATGAACCGATCAAGCAGGATGTGGTCTTACTGACGAAGGGAAAGGACAATCCAGCAGCGAAAGCCTTGATGGAGTTCATGGGTGGTCCGCAGGCAACGGCGATCATCGAGCGTTATGGGTATGAACTGAAATAGCGTTCCCCTCGGCGTCCCCGTTGATTATAGCCTGTCCTTCCCCTTCCCACGCTCCTCTCTGGCATGAAGGAGCCGCGGTTGAAGAGTTGACAAGTGATGAGAATATCCGTACAAACTGAGAGGGCTGCGCTAAAATAGGACGAAAAGATACCATAGCAGTATCAAGAGCCAAAAACAGGTCGTGTGGAAGAAACCGACCTTCGAGAGAGCAAGAGTGAGGACCATGACAGAAATGGATCTTAGCGCGCTGTGGGTCACCTTGCGACTGGCCGCGATGACTGTGGTGGTACTGCTGATCGTGGGTACGCCTCTCGCTTGGTGGTTGGCTCATACCCGCTCCCGGTTCAGGCCGATCGTGGAGGCCGTGGTCGCGCTGCCGATTGTGCTTCCTCCCACCGTCCTAGGATTTTACATCCTCGTCGCGCTGGGTCCCTATGGACCGCTAGGTCGGCTGACGAATCTCACTTTAGCGTTCACCTTCACGGGGCTCGTGATCGCCTCAGTCTTTTATTCCATGCCGTTTGTGATACAGCCGCTCCAAGGCGCTTTTGAGGCCGCCGGCAAAGCTCCGTTGGAAGCGGCCTGGTCGCTCCGCGCCTCTAAGTTGGATGCCTTTCTGACGGTGATATCCCCGATTGCTCTGCGGGGATATATCAGCGCTGTCGTGCTCGGCTTTGCGCACACGATGGGAGAGTTCGGAGTGGTGCTCATGGTCGGGGGGTCAATTCCGGGACAGACGCGAGTCCTGTCCACGACCATCTTTGGCCATGTGGAAGCGATGGAATACGCTCAGGCGCATGCGATCTCTGCATTTATGCTGATCTTTTCGTTTCTGGTGCTGCTGGGAGTGTACGTCACGAACCGCCGATTTCCCATACACGTCTCATGAGCCGCTTGGTTGCACGCTTTGAGGTGCGCTATCCGAGCTTTCATCTGAGCGTCGGCTTGGATTTTCCGACATCGGGCATTACCGTGCTGTTCGGGCCTTCAGGCTCCGGAAAGACAACATTATTGAGATGCTTAGCGGGACTTGAGCGCGCATCCGATGGATTCATGCAGTTCGGCAACGACGTCTGGCAGGACGAAGCAAAAGGCCTGTGTCTGCCGCTCTCCACCCGCCCGATCGGGTACGTATTCCAGGAGCCTCGATTGTTTCCCCACTATAGTGTGCGTTCAAATCTTCTTTACGGCTACAAGCGTATGCCTTCGGAAGAACGCCGTATTTCGATCGAGCAAGTGGTCACTATTCTGGGAGTCGGGCATCTTCTGGAGCGCCGCATCCACAAGCTATCCGGTGGCGAGCAACAGCGGGTGGCGATCGGCCGAGCACTGCTCACAAGCCCCAAGCTGCTGCTGATGGATGAGCCACTCACCTCGCTCGATATTCAGCGCAAACAAGAGCTCATCCCGTTCATACACCGGCTTCATGAGGAACTGCGCATCCCGGTGATTTATGTCAGCCATGCGATCAGCGAGATCCTCCAGCTCGCAGACCGTGTCGTCCTCTTGAAACAGGGCAAACTCGTGGGGGCCGGCGCGCTCAATGAGGTGCTCACTTCCCTGGAGTTTCGGGGGAGTTTTGGATCGCTCCGAGTCGGCGCGGTCTTGGACGCTCGTGTGGCAAGCCACGAACCGCAGTACGGTCTCACCCAGCTGGAATTCAAGGGCCAATTCCTGTTTGTGCCGCTTCAGTCCGTGGCCATTGGGCAGCCCGTACGCGTGCACATCCTTTCCAGCGATGTCAGCCTGGTCGTAGGCCGGACCAATTCTCCGACCAGCGTGTTGAACATTCTTGAGGCGACGATTATTGAGATCCGGGAAATGGATCAGTCCACGGTAGACGTGCTATTGGATATCGGGGCGCCGCTCGTCGCCAGCATCACCCGAAAATCGCTTGCGAACCTCGGGTTGAAACCCGGCCAGCGGGTATTTGCGCATATCAAAGCAGTGGCGCTTAATGAGGAGCTGACGGAGTAGATGAGAGCATTTTCACTATGGCTCCGCCGCTCTGGAAAGAGGCAGGGGAAGCGCTTGAGCAGGGAGGATCCTATGAAGCTGGTGCTGTTTACTTCGTGGCTGCTACTTGTTCCCATGACCGTGTCCGCGCAAATGGATCATACCCATTCTCCTGCCACCGCCGAAGACTGCACGAAGCTGTCCCCCGAATTGCAGGCAGTTGTAGCCGCGATGGATGGGCCGGGATCAAGGATCGAGGCTTTGCCAAGGCCGGAGAGCACCCCAGCAGTTGAACCCGGTATCCACAAACTGGAGGTGGCTCTTCGACCGCTGTCGGAGGTCGGGCTCGTGGGAAAAGAGAATTTGTCCCGGCAGAGTCTAAAGCGGGAGGGTGCTATGGCTGGAGAGACGAAGCCGAGCCAGAACGTGGAAAATCTTTTTGGAGGCTTTGTTCGGCTGACCGTTCCGAAGGATGGCATGTACCGGATTTCCGCAGACGCAACCATCTGGATTGAAGTGATAGACGGAGAAAAACCGATCGAACGGGTCAGGGTCGCTCCTCGTTTGCACTGCGGCCGGATTCACAAGAGCCTGGGGTTTCCGTTAAAACGAGAGCGATCCTATTGGCTGGAGATATCGGGTAGCAAACGTCCGGACGTGGCGGTGCTCATTACGGAAGAGCCAGACCGTTAAGGAGGGGGCAAGATGGCAAGACGCAGCCCAACAACGATGCCTCAGGGGCCGGATGCGGTGTTAACCGCTCGCGAGGCCGCGAAGTACCTGCGCCTTGCTCTCCCCACCTTTTACCGGTACCTATGGGAGGGCAAATTTCCCAGCTCCAAGATCGGCGGGCGGTATCGCTTCAAAAAGGCGGTCCTGGATCGCTGGTTGGGGAAAAAACCGGAAGGGGAGGAGGTCAGCGGCAGAAACAAATTGGTCGGCATTGTCTCGGCGATCAAGCGTGATCTCATCATGGCTCAGGTCAATCTGGACGTGGGAGAGAACAAGATCACTGCAGTCATCACGCGTGATGCTCTAGATGAGCTTGGGCTGAAGGTCGGGGATCGCGCGGTTGCCCTGATTAAGGCAACCGAGGTGATGGTGATGAAAGAAACGTAAAACTCATTTTCTCAACTGGGGCTTCAATTTGCCGGAAAATTATATTTTCGCTGCCGAAATGGGCATTTGTGGTGTGACTCGCTCGGTCAGAAGTATCATGGTATCCCCACGAAACTGATTAATCCTGTGCAAGTTTCTCATTGTCCGTGGCAGCCGGGTAGTTCTACCTATTGTGAAGGTGCCGCCGGCAACCTGCATGGTATGGTGTCGACGGATACCATATGTGCATAAACAAAAAGGAGGCGAAAAATGGCTATCAGTGCGAGAAACAAGCTCCAGGGACGGGTTTCGGCTATCAAGTCCGGTGAGGCGATGTGCCTCGTAACCCTCGATGCGCAAGGAACAAAGATCGTAGCGGCAGTCACCAATCAAGGTGTTGAGGAGCTGAAGTTGAAGCAAAACGACGAGGTCACGGCCGTGATCAAATCCACCGAGGTTATGCTGATGAAGGGAGGAGGCCAGGCCACGTTTAGCGCCCGGAACCGTTTTGCGGGTCAGATCGAATCGATTCAAAAAGGCGAAGCGATGGGTTTGGTGACGGTCAAAATGGGACAATTCCATCTCGGCGCGGCAATCACGCGTGAAGCCATCGACGAGATGGGTTTGAAACAAGGCGATCAGGTGACAGCGGTGGTGAAGGCGACCGAAGTGATGTTGATGAAGTAAACAAGCTACGCAGTAAGCGGCCAATGCGGAGGTTGCGAAGATCGTCGGTATTGAGACCGTCGTACAGGGTCAAGTGGTCGCGAACGATAATGGGTTGACAACCGTCTCGGTGAACGGGACGACATTGAAGGGCTTAGGAGCAGACGTGAGCGGTTCGGCCGTCTACGTCTGCATTTGCGCGGAAGATATCTTGCTCGAACAGGCGGGGAGCGGCGTCACCAGCGCCCGTAATCATCTGTCTGGCCTGGTGACAGAGATGCTGCCGCAGGCGTGTTGGTAACGGTCACGCTCGATTGCGGTTTCCCCTTGCAGGCGGTGATTTACGAGGGGGGGGCAGTGGAAGACTTGTGTCTGGCGCCCGGCGCCTCCGTCATCGCCGCGATCAAGGCCGGGGCCGTGCATCTCGTGCCGAGATCGAGCTAGAACATGCCCGCGATGCCGGTGCTGATTTTTTCCTGAATAATCGAGGTGGCTTCTGGAATATCGAGATCTTTTTGTCGCACGTGGCCGACCATGCGTATCTGTTGGATTTTTGGTCCAGTCGTCACCTGTCCCGTCGTCGGATGACCCAACGGTTTACCCATCTTTCGATCGGTAATCTGCACGTCGGTCACGCAGAGATAGGTCACACCATCTTCTTTCGGAGCCTGTTGCATCTGCATGCCGGGAAAGCCTCCTCGCCCGCCATTCATGGCCATGGCTTGCGCCATCAAGACGTTCATGTCCGGCATCCCGCCGCCCATGGGCATCGCGCCCATGCCGGGCATACCACCTAGCGGCATCCCTCTCCCTGTTTGATCGCCGCCCATTAAATTGGCGGAGACCATGATGGTGCCGCCGCTGCTGATGCCGCCGCCAAAGTTCGCCTTGGCGACGGATTCCGGTGTCACACCCTCGGCGGCCTTGTGACAATAGACCACCTTGGCTTGGATCCAATAGTTCGCTTGTTCTGGATCCTTTGTGAGCTGGTAGCCCTTCGTGATGAGCTTGCTTTGGACTTCGCTGAGTGTGACGTTCTGATTCTCCGACGTGTTGCGAAGTTGGAGATAGGCTGTCCGATTCATGCTGGGATCGAGGAAGACCGTGTTGCTGTTCATCAGGCCAGAGCGAATGATGTTGGAGCAGCCAGTAGAAAGCACGAGAAGGAATAGTATCGCTGTCAGGCGTGATACGTGAGTTGTGAGATGATAGGACAATCTGCTCATTTAGAAATTCCCCGCGACCGCGGCGCTGAGTCGTTGCTGTAACAACGGCGTGGCTTCCGTTTCGTCGAGTTTCTTCTGGTGTACGTCGGCTGCGAGACGAGTCTGGTAGACGCCTGGTTGCACACCGCTTCCGGATGCGGAGGGAGCGGGAGTCGTGGCGCCCTGTTCGGTAATTTGGAGGTCTGCGACGCAGGCGTAATTGACGTCGTCCGGCATCTTGGGTGTTGAAGGCCCACTGAACAGGCTGCCGATGGCGCTGCCGACGCCTTCAATAGCGCTCAGGCCCATTGAGGCGGCGGTCCCTACCAGCGCACCTTGTGGGCCTGCCATGCTGACCATGCCAGTGAGCCCTTGCAGGCCGCCCATGATCGAGGAGCCTGTTCCCGACCCATACCCACCCGCGACGATATGTTCGACCGGCATTTCCGGCTTCGTGACGTTGCAATACACAATATTAGCCAGCACGATGTAATGCGCTGCGCTGGGATCTTGGATAATCTGATAGCCTTTGGCGGTCAGGCGCGAACTCAGATCGGTGAGCGACACGCCTTGGTTGTCGGACGAATTACGCGCTTGAATAAAGACCGTATTTGCCGTGCTGGGTGGAAGAAAGAAAGTATTGCTGGTGATCAGGTCCGTATCTTTGATGTTGCCTGCGTGCGCGGTAAGTGGGAGGCTGAGAAGTACGGGCAGCATGAGATACCGCATGACCCAGCTCCTGCTCGACGAGAGAGGGGATTGTACGCGGAACGTTAAGCATACGGCAACAGTGACGGCACCCAATATCCGTTTGCTGTCGGTCTGGCCGAAGCGAAACCCGTCGTTCCTAATAGAGCTCGGCGTTGCGTCATTGAGCGGCTCCTCACCTTTCTCTGGTGCCATTGAAAATATTGCTCTCGTTGATCGGTCACCAGTTTCACCCGGCAAGTCGCGCTATTCCTCTCCCCAACTTCTGTGGATAAGTCTGTTCATAAGGTCGTCCTGCCAACCAAATAGAGCACATTTCCTTACCTTCAAAACGTGTTTGCCTAGAATTTAGGCATTGGTCTCGCCGTGACAGCACCACAAGATATGGGGGTCCTAAGGGTTAAACCCAACAGAAACACCAAATACTAGATGCCTATTGTCGTTGCTGGGTCGGCGCGACGAATTGCCTATCCTGTCGCGGTGTCTTTCGCATGGTTATACACAGACTCTGCGCCAGATCGGGCTATTTGGATCATTATATAGAAACCAATTGAAGGAACTTGACAGCTGGTCACGATATGTGTAACCATTGGTTACAATATGGAGCCGGCGGATCTTAAACGAGTGCGAGAAAAGTTGGGGCTGACGCAACAGCAATTAGCTGATGCGTTACAGACGACGCGTGTGTCGGTGGCCCGCTATGAAGCGGGGATGCGGCGCATTCCTGGAATGGTGAAGGTGGCGATCGATCAACTCAGCCGATCGCAGGAAATTCCCATGGCGGGGATGGTGGCGGCCGGTTCACCGATCGAGCCGGTCCCCCAGTCCGAATTGATCGATGTCCCGCCCAGCATGTTACGGGGTGGCAATACCTTTGCGCTCCGCGTCAAAGGGGAGTCCATGAAAGACGATGGCATTCTCCCCGGCGATCTTGTGGTGGTGCGAAAACAGGAGACAGCCAGGAACGGGCAGACCATCGTTGCACTGGTCAATCAAGAGGCGACGATCAAGACCTACTTCAAGAAGGATTCACACATTGAGCTACATCCGGCGAATACGGCGATGCAGCCGATTATCGTGAGACCTTCAGATGCGTTTCATATCGAAGGCATTCTCATCGGCGTGATTCGACATTGTACGGTGTAATTAGCAGGCTGCGGAAAAATTATTGTGATACGCGAGAACTTCGATGGGCTGCACAAATGGCACAGTAAGAGAACTTTTCGCAGGATGCTCAAAACGGCCGTTCAGCAAGGCCGCAGCGAGTGAAGGGCTGAGGCGTACCCCTGGGGTACGTTGAGGGCCTGAACGATGCGAGTACGATGCATGGGACAAGACGCGTCTCGGCGCGCATAGGCTGGACGGGTAAGAAGAGTGACTTTTTCAGCATCCTGTTAGAGGAGGGAGAATATTATAATGTATACAGTAGGAAAATCTTATAGGACAGAGCGGCTCATTGACTTGGAGCGAACGGTGGATTTCTTGAACGGACAGTTGCGCAAGGTGCAATGGGATTTGTACCGGGTGAAGGCAGAGCCGCTTCCGCTTCGGTTGTGGCGGAATTTGGTGAGCCCTAAAGGTAGACAGCAGTTCATGTCAGCAGTCTACACTCGGCGCGTTCGCCCGAACACAAAGATGGTGCCCCATGCTGATTCAAGAGCGTAGAACGGACATCTCACTCGCCGGCGCCTGTGCAGACTGTAGAACAGTGGTCCAGCGCCGAATCGCCTGTGTCGATGGGATGACTCATTCAACCGTCGAACTGTGTGAGCGCTGCTGGAGTGCCTCTCAGCAGCGGCAGGTCTTTGCAAGTGGGTGTTGCGAGTAGAGTACGCTGGATGAATTCTTTCGCCGGCTTGAAGGCGATGCTGTGACGAAGACGGGGTAGATGAGCGAAGTGCGATTTGGTGGCGGTGCCCCGGATTGAACGGGGGACCCGCGGCTTATG
>CAWGDV010000010.1:0-5000 GCA_963821465.1 uncultured Nitrospiraceae bacterium
CAGATCCACCAACTGCTCAAACCTGGTTCCGCTGAACGTGACAGGCCCCTGTACCACCAACAGCCCTTGTACCGATCTGTGCTTGATGGTTCCACGCACGACCGAATCCACGATCATCATGGAGCCGGGAACCAGACGTATTTCACGACCCTGCAGCTCCTTCATCCCGTCCAGCTCCGGTGGCAGCTGGCTCACAGGCAACGTGTCCAACATCAGATCGTCCCGTACAATCACCCCTGAGAGGTCGATCCCCTTCCCTTCCCTAAACGCCTGCAGCAACTGCGCCGCATCCACCGCTTGCGCCTCCCGTTCTTGTTCCGTGCAACCGACGCTTAGATGACGCGTAAACACCGTTCGTGACTCTGACGTAGGCGCGGCCACCTGACAGTTCGAGGCCTCAGTGCCAAACGGGAACCAGAAAATGGTCAGCCCACCCACGACAATCCAGACACATGTTCGATTCATCATGCAGCCCTTATACGGAATGCCCTGGCTCAACGCAAGGCAAAGACCGCTCGCTTGCTTTACTGCACACCGGCATTTGCTACACTTTCACGAGACGTGAACCGTCACATGTGAAAGATTGCGGAGAAAACCCACTCGGCAGTTCTGCGTTTCACCTTTCACATCTTATCTTCACGTTTTTTGAGATGGGAGCCTCATAATGCCACGCCATTTTGCGATTATCTCTCTACTCATCGCCATCCTTCTTTGTGGAGTCCCCCTCTCAGTTTCGGCGGACAATGCCATCGAACTCCCGGTCCTGGCAGCCATTCGCCAGAATAACCTGGGGGTCTTTGAAATCCTGATGATGTGGTGGGACAAGAAGCCGGAGCCGAATCCCGTTCAACTGCAATGGCTTCTCGGCGGTGTGCGATTGGGAAGCGATCATCTGGGAGCCATGGCGCAGGCCTTTGCCTATGCGGTCGAACGCACACCATCCGCCCAACATAGCGGAACCGTCTCGGTACAGGGAGTGGCCTACCAACCCATAGGCAGCGACGGCCCAAGCGCCGGTGCGGCCATGGCTGTGGGATTCATTGCCCTGTTCAAGGGAGACCATGTTCAGCGAGGCATTGCCCTGACCGGAACCATTGAACCAGGAGGGCAAATCGGTCCGGTAGGCAGCATCCCGGATAAGATTCGTGCTGCTGCACGGGAAGGCTATCGTACCGTGCTGGTCCCAAGTGGGCAGATGCATGACCCGCGGTGGAATCTGGTCGAATTGGGCTTTCAACTCAATGTGACGGTGAAGGAAGTCGAAACGGTCGATGAGGCGTATCAGCTCATGACAGGCCAGCGAATCTAGGGCAGAATGCTGAAAAAGGGGCGGGGTAGTCTGGCCGTCCTCCTGCTCGCGGAACGCGCACGATAAGAATGTGCTCGTTCGACGCGCGCAATCGAGGATCGACCAGGCCACCCCTTAATAAAGTGATGGTTCGCTGCGGCCTTGCTGAACGGTCTTTTTGAGCATTCTGCTATATTGTCTCTCCCGTCGCTCCCTGCAAGATTGCGTCATATTCTGCTTGCGTCAACCGGTGCATGCCTAGCCTCAGCCGCCGAGCGAGTTCGGCTTGATCGGGTATCTGCAATACGTTGAGCAACAACGAGTGACTTGTAGTAGGAGGGCAGACGAACCGGCGCACTCCATCGATTCGCACATAGCCAAATCGGGCCTCAGTCCGCAGCTCGTCGCGGAGGAACGCGTCCAGTGCAGAGAACTCCAACACCGGCGGCACAAGCTGAAACTCCGCACAGAGCCCGGCCTTCAGTATATAGACAAGGCCACGTGACTCTGTATGGAGGTAGGCGCCCAAGTTCTTCCGAATCAGCTCTGTACAGAGCCCCCAGAGACCGTGCCCGAGTTGAAGCTCAGCACTTTCCTCCGAGGTTCGTTCGCGCAAAGCCCCGGCTACAAAGAGAAAATGGTTCATGAGACATTTGTCGGAAAAAATTCACTGGAGGGCGATACACATGAGAGGACCACACGCCATGCTACAGGAACAGACCAGAGGGTCACCCACCCGGACGACTCGAACCGAGCCGTCCAGAATGGCATCTCAGGCGCGTATCAAGACGTATGGTAATCGTCAGCGTCGTCTAGCAAGACTTCGCGTTTATCGGTGAAATCAGCGTCTTCATCATCCCCGTCCAACGTGAGCTCTTCTTCCACATCTTCATCAGCTTCGACAGCGAGATCCACATCATCATCATCGACCAGGTCGTCATCAAGATCCGCATCTTTAAGTATCGATGGTCCTCCCGCCTTCGAGAACAAGGACTTCTGCTGTTTCTCATCCGCAAACGGCTTCACAGGTTTCTTGTCAAAAGCTGGAGCCGCCGGTTTGGACGAAACCACTGATCCCTTCAATGCCACAGGCTTCTTCTGAACTGCCTTGGGCGCTGCTGCAGCAGGCTTCTTGGCAGTTTTCTTGGCAGTAGTCTTTGCAGCCGATTTCTTAGCGACCTTCTTGACAGTTTTCTTGGCTGCCTTCCTGGTTGTAGATTTCTTGGCTGCCTGCTTCACCGCTGGCTTGGCTTTGGCTTTCGCCTTCGCAGGTGTCTTCTTCGCCGGCTTCTTCTTGATCTTCGCCATCGATATTCTCCTCTCTCATCCGTTGGATGTCTGCTGTGATCTCCATCTAGCATAACGTATAGGATCTTGCAACTCACACCCCTTCAATCTCTCATGAGAGGACAACAGCCTTCCCCTTTCACCTCAATATCCCCAGGTCGGCCCATCACACTGACCACACCAGAGGTGAGAAACCGGAGGGACGGGTGTCCGATGTGAGGCAACCTGCAAGAGCGACGGTCGGTGTTGATTCCGACGGATGGGAGAATCCTATAAACAAACCACGGCGTCAAGGGGGGAAGGCAAAGAATCTTATGGTACAATGCGACGCCGAGCAGGCACGACCATGAAAACACGGATGCTCATCGCGATATTGTCGCTGGGACTGTTCGCCGCCTGGCCAACCACTGCCACGCCGCCACACACCGCCATCATTATCGATAGCGGATCGCCCTATTTTGTCCCGAAGTCGGCCACAGTCTCCAGTGGAGCCTCGATCAGGTGGGACAACCCCACAGCCACCGATCATACAATCACGCATGTCGATTGCCTGCAAGAGGGAAACACCTGCGCCTTCGATTCTGGAATCATCCGACCAAACGGCGATTTTACACTTTCGGGGCTGGCTCCCGGCCAATACCCTTATCTCTGCCGAGTCCATCCCATCATGTACGGCGTCGTCACCGTGACAGACGCGTTCACCCCCTCCCAGCTCTAGCAGGGTGCTGAAAAAGTCCTCCAGCATCGTTCTCGCAGCGCTCAGAGGCTCAACGTACCGAAGCGTACGCCTCGTCTCTTCGCTCGCTGCGGCCTTGCTGGACAGCCTTTTTGAGCACCCTGCGTAATTGTGGCGTCAGCGCCATTCTGTGGTATTTCATCAGCATATTCCGTATGAATCGGGTATTACCGCAACCTGCTAGGATCTTGCGAAAGACGCTTCACGAACAGCGCTTCACCCCTTGAGGCTTGCGAGAATCCCTGCTTGCCGTGTAGGCTGCGTCGCGTAACCAGATCACGCTAATGATGAAACCTGCTGTCGCCGCTCACGAACCGCTTCGTCTTATCGAGGAGACGCTCAGCCTCCTGACGTGGCGAATCCCCGATCTCGTCGCCTATCAACACAACCACGACGAATGGTGGTTCGCCCCTCTCGATGATAACTTACCGATCGTGCGACTGAATCGCACCGGTCTTGACATGTTACAGGCGATGAATGGACACACGACCGTGGGCGCATTGGTGGAAAAATATGGGGAGAAGATCTGCGGACCAGATGGCCAGCCTGGGCAATGGCATTTGGAACATTGGGCCCTCCCTACTTACTCGTTCTGTTACTTCGGCACAGAGCCCCCAGGCGGCCACCGTCACAAGACCAAGTGGGACCTGCTGCTCCAACAGGTTCGGGAAGGCTGGTCGGGACAGGAAGGATTCGAAGGCGAAGAGCATCTCGAAGACTTTCATCATCATGCACTCACCGATAGCGGTGAAGACGACGGCCACTTCGACCTGATCGAAACTACGGCCTCACATCTCTTCCGGGAGCCAAACGACGCCCTCAACGGCTTGACCTATGGCCGGCTGCTCATGAAGCAATTGCGAAAGCTGGGCTGGTTCACACCCAAGCCTCGCGTCATTGTGGAAGTGGGCGGCGGACTGGGCTACCTCGCCCGTGAGTTGGGCAAGGAACTCTTGCCCTTTGAGAAACAGACCATCCGGTACATCTCTCTCGACATCACGCAACCGTTCCTCAACCTGCAAGTCACCCGCGCCAGGACCGGAGGCTGGAGCGGTATCGGTACCCGCGCCAACGGCGAATGGCTACCCTTTAAAGATCACTCCGTCGACCTCGTCATCGACAACGAAAATATGGCCGACATGACGCCGGTGAAGTTGACCAGGGAAGAACTCCTCACTGGAACCGGCACGACGCTGCAGCACCAGGAAGCACTGGATTTGATCAGGCGTGTGCGGCTACCGCTGGGCACAGACCTTCCGGAGGACGTGATCTTCAACCTCGGCCCCTTTCGATTCGTGGCAGAACTGTGGCGGGTGTTGAAACCAGGTGGCAGGGCGTTTCTTACCGAATTTGGGATCGAAGAAGGCTGGCCGGCTCCGGTCAAGTTACCAGGGCATACAGAATATGAAGTTCAGTACAGCCACCTGCGCCAAGCCGTGCGCTGGCTGGGCTTTCAAGAGCGCTATCTCTCACTGCCTCAATTCCTCGCCATCAAACCGGACACCAAAGTGCTCTGCACCGGCGCGGGCTATACCATTCAACGATTCTGCCAGGCCATGAACAAACCGTTTATCGTGCGAGCCTACACGGAAAAAGAATTGCAGCAGACCCTGGGCGACATGCTCCCAAAACTCCACGGCTGTCACTATCACGACGTGGCAGATCCAGCCTGGTTCGGCCTCCTCGACT
>CAWGDV010000010.1:12500-648517 GCA_963821465.1 uncultured Nitrospiraceae bacterium
AAAAGCTGCTCAAAGACGCCGGCGCCGATGAAGACACCGCGCGCGACGTGGTCTTCCGTGGCATCGATGGCTACGACGACAGCATTCCGTTCAAGCGAGCTATGCAAGACGATGTGATGCTCGCGTTTCTGATGAATGGCGAAAAGCTTCCGAAGGAACACGGCTTCCCAATTCGACTCATCGTACCGGGCCTTTACGGCATTAAGAATGTGAAGTGGATCGTCGAGATCGAAGTCTATCCCGGAGACTATCTAGGCTACTGGCAGCGCAAAGGCTGGACCGACGACGGCACCATCAAAATCTTTTCACGTATCGACAGTCCCGGCCATTACCAAACGCTCCGCGGGCAAGAACAACACTTCCGCGGCATCGCCTTCGGCGGACCGAACAGCATCAGCAAAGTGGAACTCAGCTTTGATGCGGGCCGCACATGGAATGACTGCGAGATCGAGAAGCCCATGTCGCCCTACTCCTGGGTCATCTGGAACTATACATGGCGACTGCCTCAACGCGGGAAGTTCCAGACTGTAGTGCGCGCGACGGACACGAGGGGGCAGCTACAGATTGCAGAGATCGTCCGTCCACAGCCGGCGGGGGCGAGCGGACTGCACACGATTATTGCGGATGTGGAGTCAGTCTAACGGCTGCTCAAAACGCCCGACAACTTCGTTCTTACCTCAGAAAAATCCTCAACGTACCCCAGAGGGTACGCCTCCGGTGTTTTCATCGGCTGCGGCCTTGTTGGTCGGGCGTTTTGAGCAGCCGCTTAGAAAGTATTACCTTCGGTCCCAAGGAATAGCATCGCTACACATAAAACATCCGAAAGCTGCGGAACCATCGGGATCAAAACCAGCGATATGATTCCCACAATAGTGGCACTGTTCCTCCATGACGTGTTGTTGAGCGCAGCAGAGGCATAGAAATCCGTCTTCGAAGGGGACCACACACTCCTCGTAATGCTCACATGAGGCGCAATAGATTACTTCAGACTCCCTGTCAAGCCATTTAAAATTCTTACCGAAGCCCGAGTCGTTGCGTCATCAGAAAATCTTACCGGGGCCTCCGGCGCCTCGGGCTGCCGTTTTTCCCCTGGCCTCTCCCTTGGCCGGCCTGGTGATCGTCGCTCCTGAGCCAACGGTGTGCGCCGGGTTTTTGACCGGGGGCTGTGCCGAAGCCTGGGCAGGCCGCGGGGCCCGGCGGCTGAACGTCCAGCCGTGCCAGGGGAGCGCCGAGAACGGGTGGGCACCGCGCGGGGTTCGGGGCCCGACTGGCGCGCCACGCGATACAGCCGATCGAGGTGCCGGTCGATCCGCTGCGAGAGGGCGAACGGATCGGTTTGCGCCAGCACCCGGCGCAGGGCTGCGACTTTCTCCGGATCGGCCTCCGGGCACGCACGCACCCGTTCAAACGGCGTCTGCGGTTGGTCATAGCGACGGATCAGTCGGGAGCCCTTCCGGACTTTGGTCAGGAGTTTCATCGACGGCTGGAACAGGTTCTGGAACAGCCGCAGGTCGGCATACAGCACGTTGAGGGCCTGCAACGCCTCCGCACTGTCGTAGCGATCCCAGCCGACGAGCTTGCGCACATGGGTCCAGTTCTTCTGCTCCACATGGGCGTTGTCATCTTTTTTATAGGGGCGTGAGCGGGTGAACTGGATGGCCTGCCCCGCTGGGCGTTGGCAGAAGGCCCACAGATGCTCGTTGATGAACTCGCTGCCGTTATCCGAATCGATCCCGCGCAGCGGGAACGGCAACTGTTGCTCAATGATTGTCATGGCCTGCACGACCCCGTGGCGGCCCTTGCCCCTCACCGCCTGGCGTTCCACCCAGCAGGTCTGGATATCCACGCCGTCCAGGGTATGGAGAAACTCCCCGCTGGCGGAGGCCCCGGAGTGCGACACCAGATCAATTTCCAGATAGCCCGGCTGGTGCACATCCCAGTGGTTTGTCTTAATGGGGATTTGGTGCTTCAATAGCGTACCAGGCCGGGTCGTACCGTAAAGCCGACGCTTCAGCGTCCGTTTGCGCGGCTGCAACCGCCGATCCATCTGCCGCGGGCTGATGGCCAGGAGCTGGCGCTCCAACTCGGCGGTCAGCGACATGCGGGGCCGCATCCAGGGCAGCCACTGCGGCAGCGCGGCCTGCAACCGCTGCGAACAGAGATACCCGGACGCTTCCCACACCTGGGCCAGCACGCGGATCATCGCCTCGCTGTACCGGGTAGGCCGCCGCGCGACCCGCCGGGGGCGTGGCGACTGCGGACAACGGCCGGTTGAGCAGCCAGAGCGCATACTTGCGATGGTATCCACACACCTGGGTGA
This sequence comes from uncultured Nitrospiraceae bacterium, assembly GCA_963821465.1. GTDB lineage: Bacteria > Nitrospirota > Nitrospiria > Nitrospirales > Nitrospiraceae > Palsa-1315. The sequence goes on from CAWGDV010000010.1 coordinate 14,821, forward strand.
ACTCATCCAGCATCATGGTCTTCTCGGCCCGCTTGGCCCGCTGATAGCGTGGGTGAATCATCGCAGATACTCGTGCTTCGACCGTCGCGCCATGCCGTCTGTCTCCATGCCCCCTCCTTGGGTCCGCTCCATGCGGACGTGGAGGGTAAGATTGGCAAATGGCGCAACGACTTGTCCCCGGGTAAGATTTTAGATGGCGCAATACGGACTCTTCCTTGGGGTCTTGAACCGGCTTATACTTTTTGAGCAAATCGCCTAGATTTATTTCTCGCTTACAATCTTCGTTTGGACAGGTGCCTTCCCCCGGTCCCTCGAAACCAACCTCGATAGTTTCACCACAGTCGGGGCATGGCACACGCAAGAAAGAGAACCGAGCATCGCAGACAAGGCAGCTTGTTTCGCAAAGGGGTTCACTATCTTCTTCGACCCGGGCCGCGTCGTGTCCGCAAAGGTTACAACACTGGAACTCCACGCCTTTCGATTTTCCAGCGTCAATTTCTGGCTTCAGAGCCATAAACTTGGCTTTGAGAAATGTTCGCTGCTTATGCATGAGTACGTCTAGCTTCTCTATCTTCTTTTTGTACTTCCTGAAATGCGGTTCCCAACTTTTCGTCAACAAGCGATGCAAGTAAAACCACGCCTTACATTGCTCGGTCACAATTTGCTGAATACGCTTCTGATTAGACTTCTGAGCATAAGCGGGATGAAAGAAGTGGACCAGTCTGTTCCGATGCTTCCGCACTTGTTCAAAGGAGATTTCCTCGTCTTTTCCAATTCTCTCACCGGCCACGTTTTTCAACCGACAAATTGCATCTCCCATGGACACGGAGTGAAAATCCCCTGCTCGAAATTGTTCGATCATCGCAGTCTCTGGTTTCGTGACGACTAACGCCCAGTGCTCTTTGGTAAGCCGTGCCTTTAGGAAAATTTCAAGCCCCACACAGAAGTTAATAACGGAAATGGGGTATCCCCTTCATCCCCGTGCCACCGATGTGCCGTAAATAATGGAACTGTAGGGTGCCGGACCAATGGCAACGGCCTGCTGGGCAAGGCGGTGAAAAAGTAATCCGCGGGCACTTGAGCGGCGACGGTTGAAGCGAAACGTGAACTCATCGAGGTAATAATCGAGATGCTGATGTTGAACCCCACCCTGGAGCGTACCGAGCACCCACCGCTTGAGCAGCGCGGCGACGTTATGCACACGCGGCATGACTTCGTGAGCTTGTTCATCCCCACTGCGGATGACCGTCATGCGCTGCTTGTAGCCTGCAGCCGGGAGCCCCGCATAGCTTGTCCACCCGTCGGTGTGAATGATCGCGCCAGGTTCCACCGCCTCTCGAATGAAGTCCAGCAGACTTTCGGCGGAAACATCCTTGACGCGTTTCAGTCGGATGCGCCCGATCGCTCGACCATTTTTCTCTGCCGCGACCACGACGATGGACTTTTTTTCGATCTCGCGGCCCCGCTTGCCCTCTTCAGGGCCGCCCACGTAGGTTTCGTCGACTTCAATTTCGCCGGTCAGTCGATCACGACCCGGCCGTACCATCGCTCTGCGCAGCTTGTGCATCCACGTCCAAGCCGTTTCGTAGCTGCCCAGCCCCAGCACCCGCTGCAAGCCCAGGGCGCTGACACCATTCTTCTGGCTGGTGATGAACCACATCGCAAGGAACCACGTGCGCAGCGGCTTACGGGTGTCCTGGAACACCGTACCGGCGGTCAGCGACGTTTCGCCGTCGCACGCCCTGCATCGAAACACGCCGCGCACCATGACCCACGGCTCCTTGATCGCCCCACAATGACGGCACGCGAACCCATCAGGCCAGCGCAAGCGGCGAATATAGTCGCGGCAACCGTCCTCACTACGGAACCAGTCGTCCATTTCTTCGAACGTTCGCGGGTAATCAACGCCAGGGCTCGGCTTGGTGTGGTCCATGCCGGCAAAATATCAACACCATTTACGGGGATCAAGGGGATACCCATTTAACGGAATACTTGGGACGCTTTTTGAGCTCAGCAATGGACGGGCTCAGAAAATCAATGGCATTAGCCTGAATAATTCATGACTGTGGCAACAAAAAAAGCCATCGAGGCCTCAAACTATGCTATAGGAGCGGTGTCTAGACGCTTCCACGCACAACCGGGAGGAGACTCGATGGCGACAGACTGTATCCCCCAACTGACCTTGAAATTCCAGCAGAAGATGAAGCCGGTAGTGGCGTGCTTCGACACGGAGCACGCGAGTACAGATGGCGGGGCCCTCCTGCTCAAGGCCCTGGACGAGCGGCTGGCGCTGACCGAGGACGTGGCAGCCTGCCTGCCGGACCGGCGCGACCCGCGGAAGGTCCAGCACGCACTGCGCGACCTGGTGCGCCAGCGGGTGTTCGGACTGGCCTGTGGGTACGAGGACGGCCACGATGCGGCCCGGCTGGCGCACGACCCGATGCACAAGCTGGCCGTGGGCCGGGATCCGCTCTCCGGGGCAGCTCTGGCCTCGCAGCCGACGCTGTCTCGCTTTGAGAATGCCATGGGACCGCGGGCCTTGTATCGGAGGGGCCGGACGTTGGCCGCGACGGTGATTGCGCAGCACCGCCACCGGCTCAAGGGGCGTGCCCGCCGGATCACGATTGATCTGGATCCCACCGACGATCCCACCCACGGGCAGCAGGCATTGGCCTTCTTCAATGGACATTACGATACGTGGTGCTCTCTGCCCCTGGTGGCGACGCTGACATTCAACGACGAAGCCGAGCAGGATCTGGTCGCCGTGGTGTTGCGGCCCGGCCACAGCCCGGCCAAGCACGGCGCGTTCGGACTCCTGCGGGCCCTGCTCCGTCGGCTGCGGCGGGCATTTCCTGGCACGCCGCTGCGGGTGCGCGTGGATGGGGGATTCGCCGGGAACGACTGGTTGGACTTCTTGGAAGCGGAGCGGGTCGAGTCTGTCGTGGGGCTGGCCTGCAACCCGCGGCTGGCGCAGCGCGCCGGTCGCCTGCTGGGCGAGGCCTACGGCCTGTCGAAGTACAGCGGCCGCACCGAGCATGTCTACGGAGAGACGCTCGATGCGGCCCAAAGCTGGTCGCATCGCCGGCGCGTGATCATCAAAGCCGAAGTAGTTCGGCTCCCTGGGCGGGATCCCAAATGCAATCCGCGGTTTGTCGTGACCAATCTCCGCGCGGCCCCGGCCACGGGCTATGCGATCTATTGTCCGCGCGGGGACATGGAGAATCGGCTCAAGGAGTTGCACGACGGGCTGGCGCTGGACCGCACGAGTGGCTCGCAGTTCTGGGCCAATCAGTTCCGGGTGTTACTGACGACGGCGGCCTATGTCCTGCTGCAGGCGTTGCGGCAACAGGCCCACGGCACGGACTGCGCTCGCGCGCAGGTGTCTACGCTGCGGGAGCGGCTGCTCAAGATGGCCGTGTGGGTCGAACGCTCGGTGCGCCGCATCGTGTTGCACCTACCCCGCACGGCCCCCTGGGGCACAACCTGGCACCGGGGGGCCGTAGCCGTCGGCGCGGTACCAGGCTAACCGCACACCCAGGCTCGTACAGAACGGTGGCGCAGAGGGATCAGACAGGAGCCGTGTGTCGTGAATCTCCCGCTCAGGACGTGCGACGACCACCGGACCACTCCAAACATAGAAAAGGGGGCACCTCCACCCCGAATCGCTACCGCGCCAAGGGACACAGGAGTTGCCCCCTCATCCAGAATGGCTTCCACGTACCTTCTGACCATCGGTCGTGAATAATGTGGGTTAGAGACAAGGCTGTCGAAGAACTCATCTGAAGGATTCTTTGGACTTTTGATAGTTGCCATGCCTGCTAACCGACCTTTATATGGAAATTGTCAGTGTACATAGTGTCAGGGATGCATGTCGAATTACTCCTCACTCAGCGCTGGTCGACATTTATTTCTTTGGCCGTCTCTTGACAAGATTCCAGAAGCCGCGCGGATCGTTGATAGTCAAACCTCTGACTTCATTTGCCACGTCCAGTAAGTCTTTGTCGCCCGTGGCAAAGACACCGGCCTTAGCAGCTCATGCTGAAGCGAGAACCCACTGATCGTCTTCATCGCGAACTGAAATTGAAGATAGGGATTTTGGCTGGGGGTCAACGAACTGGTTTTTCGGCCGATGGGGTCGTTGCTTGACCTGGCATCTCACGTCGTCAATCGACATTGATCGTCCGAGGAGGATCACTGAATGACATCGAGTCTCCCTCAACGCCTCCATCCTGCCGCATCCGCAAGATTCACTCCGGAGGGCACGAGAGAGGTTGAGCCCTGACACACCCGCTTTGTTTGAACTATTCTTTGATGGGAACGGCTTGCGAGTCCGGCGTGGTTTCAGTAGCGGGAACTGTCGCAGTCGTAGGAGGCGTGACACCATTCTTGAACGGCAGATCGAGCAGCGAATAGGGGTTCACGCGGGCGCCGTTGAGTTTGACCCCCCAATGGAGATGCGGGCCGGTGGCGCGGCCAGTCGCCCCTACCTTGCCGATGATTTGCCCCGCTGTGACCAAGTCTCCGTCTTTGACCAGAATCTCCGACAGGTGGAAGTACATCGAGTAGAAGCCCAGGCCGTGATCGACGAAGACGCCCTTGCCGGAGAAAATATGATCGACGGTGATGCGGACAATCCCATCATTCGTCGCCGCAACATCGGCCCCCATCGGCGCGCCGATATCCTCCCCATTGTGCGGATTGCGTGGCTGGCCGTTCATGATCCGCACGCTCCCGAAGATGCCGGTGCGCTTGCCATTCACCGGCTCCACGAAGTTACTGTGCCATAACTTCAGACGCGAGTTCTCTGCGAGTGCCTGCTGTACTAATTGTTGCTCGGCTTTCCAACGTGTCACGGCCTTCTCGTCCAGATCGACCTTTTCTTTCGGCAGCTTCAGATGCTCGACGATAAACTTCTCTTTGGCCACCAGGACATTGAAGCTCAACTGCTTTGCCTGTTCTCCCTGCTTCACTTCGACGGCAAATTCATAGGTCCCCGGGTCGTCCTGCATGTCAATCCCGAGCAGCCCGATATAGCCGTCCGGCTCCCCAGGCCTGAACTCGCGGAAAAATGGAATCGTCCGCTTCAGAAACGTCCCCTTCACCTCCGTCGCCTGTTCTTCGCCCATCACCTTGACCACCAATACCTGCCCCTGCTTGCCGCTGTATTGCCCATCGTGGCCCTTCGGCGCAGGAGCCGTATTGGAAAATAACTCGACGGGGAAAATGCTGGACAGCAACACAGCGGTCATAATCAGCGTTCGGTCCAGCCGTGAGATCCGCACAGGCGACTGTTTGCGCGCTGTCGTCATGATCGATAAAACCGCAGTCCCGCCACCTGCGAGAGCAACTCATCCACACGCCGATTCACGGCGCTGAAGGGGTCCATACAGAGAATCGTTTCTTCCCAGTAGCCATTGAGTTTCAGATAGGTCCAGTCCACCGTATAGGACCGATTCTTCGCGCGGGCAAACCGGATGAAATCGCCGCGTACCTTCGCCCTTGTCGTCTGTGGGGGAGTCGACATAGCCCGTTGCACTGCTTCCTCCTCCACCACCCGTTCAATCAGCCCCCGGGACTCCATCAGATAGTACAACCCGCGTGTCCGTTTGACGTCATGAAATTGAAGATCCAGCAGGAACACCCGTGGATCATCCCAGCCGCAGCCCTTCTTGTCGATATAGGATTGGATCAGATGGCGCTTGGTCACCCAATCGATCTCGCGCACTAGCTGCATCGGGTCCTCTTCCAGCTTATCCAGCACCATGGCCCATCGTTTCCAGACATCGTCGAGGATCGGATCGTGCTCCTGTTGGGCTAAATATGTCTGTGCTCGATCCAGATAGACCCGCTGAACTTCGACCGCCGTCAACTGACGACCATCGTCAAGCTTCATCTTGCGCTTCAAGGTAGGATCGCGCGACACCTCCCGAATGGCTTTGACTGGATCCTCAAACTCCATCCCTTGGACTGCGTACCCTTCCTCGATCATGGACAGCACCAACGTCGCCGTGCCGACCTTCAAATAGGTCACGAATTCCGACATGTTGGAATCCCCGACGATGATATGGAGTCTCCTATAGCGTTCCGCGTCGGAATGTGGCTCGTCTCTCGTATTAATGATGCTGCGCGATGAGGTGGTCGAAGAGGACGTCTTCTCGTGAATGTGTTGTGCCCGTTGCGAGATGAAGTACTGCGGTTTGCCCGATACTTTCAGCACCTTCCCCGCTCCGCTATAGATCTGCCGCGTGACGAAGAATGGAATGAGTTGCTCCGTGACCTTCCAAAAATCGACGTCGCGGCGCATGAGGAAGTTTTCATGGCACCCATAGGTGTTGCCAAGCGAATCCGTATTGTTCTTGAAAATGTAGATTTCCCCGGACAGACCTTCTTCCCGCAGTCGCTCTTCAGCCGCCGGCAGACAGGCTTCAAGCAGCCGCTCACCGGCTTTATCGTGGATGACGAGATCGAGAATGTTGTCGCACTCGGGGGTGGAATACTCAGGATGGCAGCCTGTGTCTTGGTAAAATCGAGCGCCGTTGACTAGGAAGGCGTTGGAGGGCCAGCTGTTCGGAATGAGACCTTCAAAAATATACCCAAGCACCTTCTCCATCGGCAGATAGACTCGTCCGTTCGGAGAAAAAATGAGACCGTACTCATTCTCCAAGCCGAAGATTCGTCGTCTCAAGGGACCGGGGTGCAGCATGCTGTAGGAACAGAATACCAGCCGGCTCCGCCTTCTTCAACAGGAGGACACGATCCACCAATGAAGCAGAAACTAGTAGGCCGCGAAAACTGCATGGACACGATAGAAATGCACCGGTCAGCCACAGGCTCACGGTCTTTGAAGACCTCAGCTACGTCGATTCATCACGTCTGGGTTGTCTGAAGATATTTCGTGAATGAAAACCGAATTAAGATACAGATTCCTGGCCTCCACTGTAGACAGGGTATGGCGCGCGATTATGGATCGGAGTGGTCGAGGCAAGGGAGTAAAGTCGACCGGCTTTGGCTAGTGTCCGGCGGGTGTCTTTTCCGCTTGGACAACCAAGAGGTCCTTTTTCTCTGGAATCTGTGTGAGCAGGTCGGCGCGAATCTGGAAAATGCCTGGGATCCGTTGCCCCATGGCGTAGGCCAGTCCATTGGCATGGCTCCCAATCGAGAGTTTCCCTGCGATCTTCCCGTCCCTTCCCGTGGCGATAAATTCCGCTGCTGGCGTGACGAGACCGTAGGGCGCCAACGGCCCGGCCTGTTTGATCACACGCTCCTCAGCAGGGACATTGGCGACACGGCTGACAAACAAGTCGGTAGCCTGTTGGTCCAATTTTTCAATCGGTTGATCCTCCAAGACCCATTCATTCTGTTGGTTGATCAAGACATATTGCTCGTTCGTGGTTTTTACGGAGAGCATAGCGATGTCGGTGAAATCGATGCCGAGTAGCCGCTTGTCTTGGAACGTAAACAGCTCCTTGGTCAGATCCCTGATCGCGGTGGGATTGACGCGATAGAGAGGGCCGGTGGGACTCGTTTCTGCAAAGGCTTCGCCGCTGGCCGGGTCCAGTTGGTATAGTTTGACTGTCTGGTCACCATCCGCTGTATGGATGGTGACTTTCACTTTCGGCACGGTGAGCGTTTTTGCCAGGGCATCGCGTTCAGGCCCTGGGTCGACGATGCCCAGTGCCCTCAAGTCTTCGAGCCTGAACAGAAGAGTCCGTACCTCCGTTTGATCAGCTTCGCCTTCAATCGGGTAGCGGATCTTCCATTTGCTTTTGGGTTTTTCCTGTCCTTGATAGAGCACAATTTCGGTGGTCGGGTAGGTGAGACGGATACGATCGACGTCGCCCTGTGACAGATGCAAGAGGTCTTTCCGGCGAAAGGTCATCAACGTCTTGTTCACAAAATCTTTGGGGGCCAGATTGGTGAGCAGGACCTTGCGATCCGACTCACGAAGGACATACAGGGTGGAGGTAAGGGGACCGCTATCCCCGATGGAAAAGGTCTCTCGTGCGGTGCCGGCTGCGACAGTGATGGTCGTCACCGGGTTATCGAGTCCAAAAGGGCTCAGGTTGGTCGGATGGTCTTCGACGGCGCGGGTCACGGTACCTGTGACCAAGGCTCGGATCAGATTTTGTACTTCCCGCTGATCGGCTTCGGTGCTGAGGGGCGCGGTCAACACCCAGCCTTTTTCAGGAGTTCGAGTGAACACGAGTTCGTGCTGGTCGGCCTTGATGGTGAGCCCGGAAAGGGTGTCCTGGTCGAAGAGCAGCACCTTCTTGTCGGCGATGTCTTGTCGCTCGTGCGATTCTTTCTGCGGAAGCTCGACGGCATAGAGGTACAGGCCGAGTCCAGCCAGTACGAGCGCCATGACGAGTGTGGGCCAGTACCGCATCGGTCTAGAGTCGCCGGCGTCTGCGCCAGACCATGATACCGGAGAAAAACACGGTGGCCGGCAGGAGAATGACTTGCAAATAGAGCAGAGCTCGTTCCTGCAAGGGGTTGGGGGTAAACGGTCGAAACGCGGAATCCCTTGGGGCGATCGCCAGAATATTCCGTTCTTCCGCCAACCATGCGGCCGAGTGGAGAAAAAAGTCGCTGTTGCCGGGAAAATTCACAAAGGCATTTGTCGCGAACGTGGAATTGCCGATGACCACGATCGCCGGCCGAGGCTTGCCTTCCTCCGGTGCAACCTTTGGCGCAAGGGCCGCGGCCATCGGCAGGGGGCCTTTGATATCTTCCTTTTCATCGAGATTGACGACACGGCCTTTCAGGTCGGTTTCTGCCCAGCTGTTTGGGGACGTTCGGGCCAGCGGCACATAGTCCCATGCGCTGCCGACCTGTTCATCGAAGGTGATATGTCGTGCGAGGGGAAACAGCACGGCGGCGGAGAGGTCCTGCGTAATTTCATGCTCGGTAAACGTGCGGACAAGCAGGGACGTCAGATCGCCTTGAGCTAATCGATCTTGGAGATCGACCAGGGCTCCAGGGCCAACTCCCAGACCCCACCGTTTGAGCAGAGGATTCAGCTCGGCCTGCGTATCCGGATCGATAAGCAGCAGGAGATGGCCGCCCTTTTCCACATAGGCGTGAATCCGTTCTTGTTCCTCGGTAGTCACCGGCCGACGGGGGCCGGCTACGACGAGGATCGCGGTGTGATCCGGCACGGCTGCCTCTTTAAGCAAGCTGAGGGTGCCGACCTCGTAACCTTGCTTGAACAAGATTTCTCTGGCGGCAGACAGTCCGGTTCGCTCCCGGTCGTCAAGACTCGGTTCTCCATGCCCTTCGAGAAAGAGCAGGCGTTTCTTGCTGTCTTGAGACACACGGATCAGCGCCCCTGTCAGTTCAACTTCCGAGGGAGCATTGACTCGAACACTGTGCCCGGCGCTTTCGAAGACGGCCGTATCAGTTCTTGTAATGCCATAATTTTGGGCGATTTTCGGCTGCCGTTCCGGGTCGACAAACTCCACGGATATCTTCGAGCTGGCTTGCCGATAACTATCGAGCCGTTCTTTGTAGGATTGGTAGCCAGGATCCTTTTCTCTGGTAAAGACAGTGATGGTCACCTCGCGCGGAAGACCCCGCAACACGCGATGCGTTTGCGGGGCCAGGGAGAAGTTTTGGTTCTCCGACAGATCCCAACGAATAGAGTGGCGGGCAGCCAAAAAATTGACGATGACGAGAATGCCGACGAACAGAAGGATCATCAACAGACTATTGGCCCCTACGCGCGTAGAGCGACGGGTGGAGAAGGTTTTCAGACCACTGAAATGGACGACAACAAAGATAATGAGGCAGAGGAGGGCCGATCCTTCCAGGAGGGCAACCAGCCAGAGTTTCTCCGGAGCGAGGCTATAGCCGATCGCTCCGGCCGCAGCCAACGCCCCTCCGATTACGCCAAGGGGAATCGTTTTGAGGTTCATTTCCACCGTGCCGAGTCCACGACTCGGTGAGCCAAAAAGAGCATCAAGGCCAGGCTACTGAAAAAATACACCAGGTCTTTCGTATCGACCAGCCCGCGCACCAAATGGTCGTAATGCTCCATGAATGACAGATACGAGACGGCCTGTCCGATGGCCGTATCTCCGAGCAGTGAGCCCAAACCGGCGAGGAGCCACAAGACCAGTAATAGGCCAATGCTCACAAATGCCGCGACGATCTGGTTTTCGGTCAGTGCCGACGCCAGCACGCCGACGGAGAGAAAGAGGGCGCCGAGGAGGACGAGCCCCAGGTAGCCGGTTAGTACGGGATACCAATCGAAATCACAGAAGAGGGCGAGCATGAGCGGCATGAGACCGGTCAGCCCGAGTAGCCCCAGAAAGACAAGAAATACGCTCAGGAACTTTCCGGCCACGATTTCGTTGATACCGACCGGGGAGGTCAGCAAGAATTCGAAGGTGCGGAGTTTGCGCTCTTCGGCGAAGAGTCGCATCGTCAGGATCGGCAGGATAATCAGGAGGATAAATCGTGTGCTGGCAAACAGATTCCGAAAGACCAAGTCGTTCAGATTGATTTGGGCACTCCCCTGCACCTGCATAAGCTGAATCGCCTGGGCTCCCGCAAAGACCACGTAGAGATAGGCGAGCAGTCCCACGATCAGGAGAAACACGGACCCCACGGCATACACCACGGGCGAAACGAAATACGAACGCAGCTCTTTTGCGATGATGGCCTGGACTGGTGTCATACTGGCTGGCCTGTCGGTTCTACTGAGGTAGTCACTGCGTCTGGTGCAAGGCCTTCCTCATGTCTAGTCAGTTGGAGGAAAACGTCTTCCAAGGTCATGGAAATGGCTTTTAGTTCGAGCAGTCCCCACCCACTGATGACCGCCAGTCGAGCGATCTCTTCCCGCATATCCCGACCAAGCTCGCATTCCAGGAGAAAGGTACCGGAGTCGCCGCTGGCGAACACATTCTGGACCCCCTGCACCGCTTTCAATCGGCTGTCGGTGTCCACGGTCGGAGATTTGAGGGTCAGCGAGATCTTTTCGGACTGGCGAAGGCGCGCGGAGAGTTGTTCGGGTGTGTCTTCGGCCACAATACGCCCGCCGCTGATGATGACGACACGCTGGCACACGGCGGTCGCTTCGGGAAGAATGTGAGTACTCAAAATGACGGAATGAGATCCAGCGAGGTTCTTGATCAATTCTCGGATCTCGATAATCTGTTTCGGATCAAGTCCAACGGTCGGTTCATCCAGGATTAAGATCTGGGGATCGTGCAGCAGCGCTTGGGCTAGGCCGACGCGTTGGCGATATCCGCGCGACAGATTCCCAATGAGCCGGTGTTGCACCGTCCCAAGTCCGAGCCGCTCGATTTCACGCTGCATGGATGAGGTAAGGATGTTCCCACCCAGACCGCGGAGGCGGCCCACGAACTGAAGATACTCTGTGACCGTCAATTCCTGATAGACCGGCGGAGTTTCCGGCAAGTAGCCGATCCGGCGTTTTACCTCCATCGGCTGGTCCGCACAATCGAATCCCGCCACCCGTGCAGTCCCTTCAGTGGCCGGCATAAAGCAGGTCAGGATACGCATCGTGGTGGTTTTACCCGCCCCATTCGGGCCCAGGAATGCCAACACCTCGCCCTTGGCCACCGAGAAACTGACGCGATCGAGTGCGGTATGTTGTCCATACCGCTTCGTAATCTGTTGGACTTCAATCATATGTGGTGATTGGATCGATTGAATTGGAGAGTGCTGCCGTCGGGTTGGTCATTGTACCCTTACAGGCAACAGGTTGGCATCTTACTCAGTCGGATTGGGGCAGTCAATATCGACCTCCAGCAGTCATAACTTTACACGTTTTCTCCATCCTGCTAGAGTCCGCTTGCGCGCGGACAGGCCTACCTGAAGAGATTGATCGATGAACAAGGTGTGTCAAGCGAACGGAGCACTATTCGCAATTGCTATGTTGATGGTGCTGCTCTGTATTCCACCTGACAGTGAGGCAGCCAGCGGGCGGACCTATCGGGTTCATGGTCAGGTGATTGCGGTGAACGTCACCCAAGCGCCCTATATGATTGTCGTCAAGACACCGTTGACCAAGTATGACAATATGACTGTGGGGGCCAAAGTGACATCCCAAACCAGGATTATACGAAAAGGGAAACGGATCGCTCTTCAGGCCATCAGTGTGGGTGAGGGGGTATGGCTGACCTATATCAAACAGCGGGATGGGGTATTTGCTCAGATCATTCAGGTCCAGTAGCGCTTGCTCCTCAGACTCCCAAGACAATACTGGGTGAGGTAACTACTCGGTCTAATGTCTATCTTTGAAGCATGGGTAGCATGACAATTTCACACCTGTCCCTATCAAGCCGTCTGCGTTAGTGCCGATCATGGGTTGACTGGCACAGGTACTTTCTTCTATATTATGGCACTGCTAGGTAGTTAGGCCAGCTAAGATTGTCTGGTCGGTATCGTACGACTCCTTACCGGTCTCTCCTTTACCCTTTAGCCTAAAGTATGGGTTAGGGCTACGCTTTCGGTATTGTAGGACTCTCGGTTGAACCGTACTGTGGGGCACAGAGGCCAGGATTCTGTATGACAGCCGATTCAACTGAAACAAGAGGTGGTATACGATGAACGGTCGAACTCATGGAAGCAGCCGACAAGTGTTATGGGCCATGGGCCTCAGTGTGGGGATGCTCCTGAGTGCCTGTTCTTGGGTTCCTAAGGGGACGTCTCAATTGGACGTGGGGATTGAGGATCGTGGGGTGGCATCCTGGTATGGCGAGTCGTTTCATGGCAAGCAAGCGGCCAACGGTGAGCTATTCGACATGGAGGCATTGACCGCGGCCCATCGGACCCTTCCACTCGGCAGCATGGTCCGAGTCGTAAATTTAGAGAACGGGAAACATCTCCACGTTCGGATCACCGACCGGGGTCCCTACGTCAACAACCGGATACTGGATCTTTCTCGTGGCGCGGCGACTTTGCTAGGGATGATCGAAGGGGGCCTCTCCCATGTACGAGTTCAATTGGTTGGGGAACGCCGGCCCGCTGCCCTTCTCTCTTCTGAGGCTATGGAGACGGCGTCGGTCGCCCTCATTCTCGGGCTAGAGCAAGCCCCCTCAGGGCCCCCTGAGTTTCTCCCCTCAGCGAGGGAAAAGTTTAATCCGCTGCTGGTCTATCCTCTTCGGTTGCCTCCTGGCGATATCTGGTTCCAGCAACGCACGCGCCGTTTGACGGGTATGCAGGCGGCGGATCATACCGACCGTACCGAAATTGCGACCGTCGTTTATACCTAGCCGGCAACGTATAAACCGTGTAAGTCGTGGGACGAGCGCGACGGGACAGAGTTCGAAGTCGAAATTCGAGGTTTTCAGAGCTCCGAACCCCGAGCTTCGGATCGCGCCCCTCTAGCAAATCTCGCACTCCACGCATGAGGTCTATGGACGCCGACGGACGATCTCACCATCCTGCTAAACCCACTCTATAGGGTCCTGGGTCTGTCGTTCGGTCACCTGTCCGGCGAGCGCCTCACGAATCGTTCGGCTCACCCGATCAATCTCTCCCATCTCCGACGCGGGAACGATCCAGGCATCTGCCGGCTCCAGTTCAATGCGATAGTGATTCTTCCTCGTCGAGAACCACTCGATATAGGGATGAGGAGCGAGGTTCGGATGAGGGTCGAACGAGATTAGGTTCACATCCCCGATCTGTGGGTTTTCCATGTCACCAATCACCTGCCCAGCAATATCCTCGTCCTCAAACCGGCGATTCCGAAACTGAATGACTTGCCCCATAATATCGATTTTGAAGTTTCCCCGTAAATACACATCGACAGGGCCGACCACCGCAAACACGATCCGCCCCACAATCGTTCCATCAACGCGATTATCCAGAAACCCTTCCTGCACCCAACGTCCATTAGCAAATTTTTGTGCCATCTGACTCCTTGTAGCGAGTTAGCCCACGTTGTTCACGACGGTTCATCGAAAAATTACAAATTACGTAGAAGCTCGGCAGACGGGACAAGGCAAAAGAAAAGACATCGTTTCTGGGCTACGCCGGCTGGATCGTACCAACTGGGGGCGATGACGACTGAGGACCACTCCCAAAGGCACCCACCAGCACCGCCAACAAAATGAGTCCACTCCCAATCCACCCCTGCATGTCCAATGTCTCACCAAGAAAGTACCAGGAAAGCCCGGCCGCGTATGCCGGTTCTGACGCAAAGATCAATGCCACCTGTTGCGCGGGGACAATGCGCTGCACCCACATTTGAATAGCAAAAGCCCCGGTCGCAAGTCCTCCGGTCACTCCGAGCCCGAAAAGCAACAACGCCGTCGGCGCAAATGCCTGTGGCGGCGCCTGTTCAACCAGCAGGGTGGGGAGCAACAGGGCGACCATCGCCATCATTTGCCAGGCAAATAAGGAGGGCGCATCGACCTCGCGTGTAAACCGTTCCAGACAGGCGATATGCGCGGCAAACGCCACCGCACAACCGAGCGTCAAGACATCGCCAAGGTTCCCGGATCCGCTGGGCTTCACCAACAGCCAGAGCCCCACAGTAGCAATTCCGGTGGCCAACCACACGCGCCGGTCGAACCGACGCAGAATCAATGGCACAATAACGACATACAGCGCCGTAATGAAGGCGGAATTCGATGCGGTGGTATAGTAAAGCCCGACCGTTTGGAGGACATAGCCGAGAAAGAGCCAGCAGGTCGCGATCACGCTTGCCCTCAAGACTGCAGGCTCGCGGTGCAAGCGAAGTCTCCATAACAGAAACCCGCCCCCGACCAGCAAGGCTCCCAGGAGAAATCGGAGAAACAGAAACGACAGTGGCGGAATTTGCTCCAACACCGCTTTAGTAGCAGGGAATGTCGCCCCCCAGATGAACGTTGTCAGTAGGAGTGCGAGTCGTGGCATGGAATCGAAAGAGTGCTGAGGTTTGAGTACTGAGTGCTAGGCTTGAATTTCAGGGAATGACTCAACACTGAGCACTCAAGACTCAGCACTGCCCCGTCATGCCTTGCACAGCGGGCAACGGCGCTGCTCCGTCGTCCCGGCCTGCTCCATCGCCGCTAAGGCTCGCGTCTTATCCGGGTAATCGAACCACCCACCTTCCCAAAAATCGCTTGAAGAACCGATCGATGTCGACGGCACCTCGGAACAGCGCTCCTTGTGGAGGGTGACCCGGTCGATCGAACGCGCGATGTGAATCCAGTAGCTCACGGAAATGGCACCTCTCAGACAGACCACGACACGGTCATGTTCTCGCGATTGCACGGTTGGGCACAACACCGACCAGCGATCGGATCCCGATTCAATCTAGGAAGAAGTCTCGTCGCCGATTGAGAGGTGCGATACAACTTAGGGCAGGAGTTGCCACTCATCTTTCTCGATGAAAACCTTGACACCTGTCTCAAGCTTCTTAATATCGTCCTTGTCGAAGAGCTTCATATACCGTTCGATCCGATCCGGATCATCGATCCGCTCTTCCTGCATCATTCCACCGACACTCTTGTACTTCCGAATCAACAGGGACATCGAAATCCTCCTCCAGACCACTAGAAGTCCTATCAACGAGATGTGTAGAATAAGGCAAAGCTCAACGGGCGGTCAAGTGCGCTTTCGTGCTCGATGCAGTTTTCATCACGCGTAAGGATACGAACCATGCCGATCTATGAATATCGTTGTGGACAATGCGAAAAGCACTTCGACGCCACTCAATCCGTCCATGCCAGAGTGGAAGACACTGTGTGCCCTCACTGTCATGCCCAGAGCGCCACACGGTTACTGTCCGCCTGTACGACACAGGTAAAAGGGACCCGCAAACCCGGCTTCGCCGAAATGAAAGCCTATGGGATGTTAGACGAGCGGATGGACAAGTTCGCCAAACTCCCTCCGCTGATGGGCAAACGCGCCACTCCCGACACAGCTCTTCCTTCCGATCCCACTACCGGCGGCGCAACGGAGCACTAACAGGATGCTCAAAAAGTCCGCCAGCGGCGTTCTCGCATCGCTCAGAGGCTCAACGCACCGAAGCGTACACCTCGCCTCTTCGCTCGCCGCGGCCTTGTGTGGGACAAAGCGCGTCTCGGCGCGCTGGGGTGGGCGGGTAAGAAGTCTGGCCTTTTTGAGCATCCTGAGGCTCTGTTGACATCGACACCACTGTGTAAGATTCCAACGGTGTATCGTGTATAAACTGAGCTTTCCCACAGCCTGCTGAGCAAGATCGTGAACGACAGGGGACGATACGTCGTCCGCTTCGCAATATCCACCCTATTCTCAGGGAGATCGCATGGTCGCGAGACTCGTGCTCTCGCTAAGCAGCAGCCTTCTCTTCAGCTGTGGGATAGCCCTCGGTGCCCTTGCGGATGTTGCTGGAAGCCTGACCATCGCCGGCAACGGACCAGAACTGACGACCATCGAACCCCTTGCCCGCGCCTTTGAAAAAGCCAACCCAAGAGCGTATCTCGATGTTGTGTGGGATGCCAACTCGAAACCTGCTGAGATGGTCAAATCCGGCCAGGCTCAGATTGCCGTGACCGGAACTGAAGACTCAGATCTTTCGGCAACGCCCATCGCGTGGGATGGGATCGGCGTTCTCGTGCACCTCTCCAATTTCACAAAAGATATCACGAAGCAACAAGTAGCTGAGATTTTCTCCGGCAAGATTACCCTATGGTCAGAAGTCGGTGGCCCTGAGACGAAAATCTTGGTCATCGACAGGCCTCGCAACCAAAACATCCGCGATGCGTTTGAATCGCAGCTCGGCATAACCGGCAAGATCTCCGGTGCCGCCAGGATGATTGGTTTCGATGAACAGGTCGTAAAGACGGTCGTGGGAACGCTTCCCCCTCTGTCTGCGGTCGCCTACCTGTCCCTGAGTCAGGGATTGTCCGTCGTCGCAGGCGGCGTCCCCGTCAGACTTTTACCTATCGACAAGATCGAACCGGAGGGCCCAACCGTGAAAGACGGCCGCTATCCGCTCCGACGCCCCATCCTTCTCTTGTCGCAAGAAAGAGCCACATCCCTTGGTTGAAGCATTCACCCAGTTCGTCTTGTCCCCAGCCGGCCAACAACTTGTTGCCGAGACGTATATTCCGATCAAAGACAAATAATTGTGTGTCGTGGCGATTGAAGGAGGCCTCCATGCAGACGTGGCGATCATTGCGGTTCTTGTTGCTGGGACTCATCGGACTCATGGCTTCACCCATAACCGGCTCCTTCGCAGAGGAGCCAGGCGCGATAGTGGATGGTGCAGGATTCACCCTCTTTGATACTGAATCGATCAAAGGATCAGATGCGGCAAAAGTCGAACGGGACCCTGTCTGTGACCGGAGCAAGCGCCCACGGATCGCCAAAGTCGAACCGGACGAGGCCAAACCGGGCGACAAAGTCGTCATTACTGGTGAAAATTTCGGCACGAAGGAGTGTTTTCATACGGTGACTTTCAGCGCAACCTCAAGCACGCCCGTGGACTTTAAATTCATGAGCGATTCGGCGATTGAAGCGACCGTGCCGGATGCCAAAGCAGGGATGTCCTTCATCATCATCGTTGCAGGCGGCGGAAGCGCCCAGTCAAAGCCCGTCTTGATTAAGTCCAAGTAGGCTTGCTCCCCCGAGAAAGCTTACTGGCTTTCTCGAGTTTTCCACTCATTTAATTCTCCCAGATCAGGCCTGTTCTGCCCCTGCTTCCCTCGACAAGACTCCTGATCCTATGCTAGCTTACGCGCTCATTTTTACCCGATAACTCTCGCTGAATCTCGAACAAGCTAAGGAGCGCGAGACCGGTATGTTCAAGAAAATTCTGGTGGCTAACCGAGGCGAAATCGCCATGCGGATTATCCGCGCCTGCCGCGAGTTGAATATCGCCACCGTTGCCATCTACTCCGAAGCCGATTCGACCGGGATCTACGTCAAGAAAGCGGACGAGGCCTACCTCGTCGGCCCGGGACCGGTCAAAGGCTTCCTGGACAGCCAACAGATCGTCAACCTGGCACAACGAATCGGCGCCGATGCTATCCATCCAGGCTATGGATTTCTCTCGGAAAACTCGCAATTTGCACAGCTCTGCCACACCTCAGGCATTACCTTCATCGGCCCATCGCCGCAAGCCATCGACTTAATGGGGAGCAAGGTCAAAGCCCGCGATCTGGCCAAACGAGTCGGCATCCCGATCGTCCCAGGAACCGAAGGCGGCATCACCGATGTCAAGGACGCTCTATCCTTCGCCAAAAAAACCGGGTACCCCATCATCATTAAAGCCAGCGCAGGCGGGGGGGGACGCGGCCTCCGGGTGGTGCGGTCGGATGCCGAACTTCGTGAGAACATGGCTGTTGCGTCACGGGAAGCCCAGGCAGCATTCGGCGACGGAAGCATTTTCCTCGAAAAGTATATCGAGCGGCCGCATCATATCGAATTCCAGATCTTGGCCGACCGGCATGGCCACATCATTCACCTAGGCGAGCGCGATTGCTCGATTCAACGCCGGCATCAAAAGCTCATCGAGATTGCTCCATCCTTGATTCTCACGCCATCTCTTCGTTCCGAGATGGGTGAAGCGGCCATCGCTATCGCCAAGGCGGTCGATTATGACAATGCCGGCACCGTCGAGTTCCTCCTCGATCAGAACAGCCGCTATTACTTTATGGAGATGAATCCCCGTCTCCAAGTCGAACATACGGTGACCGAGCAAATCACGGCAATCGACATCGTGCGCAATCAGATCGCTATCGCAGCCGGCATGCCTCTCGACATCACGCAGCAGGAGGTCACGCTCCAAGGCCATGCCATCCAGTGTCGCATTAACGCGGAAGACCCGAAGAACAACTTCAGGCCTTGCACCGGTACCGTCACGGCCTATCTCTCGCCGGGCGGGATCGGGGTGCGCATCGACGGAGCGGTCTACAAGGACTACACGGTACCGCCCTATTACGATGCCCTCTTGGCCAAACTCACCGTGCGCGGCCGTACGTGGGAAGAAACCGTCAGCCGCATGAGACGATCGCTCGAAGAATACGTCTTGCGCGGGGTGAAAACGACCATCCCCTTTATGATGGAGATCATGCAGGAACCGGACTTCATGGCAGGTCACTTCGACACCTCCTACCTGGAGAGGCATCCCGAGCTGTTCAACTACCACGACTTTGAGCAGCCTGAGGATCTGGTGCTGGCACTCTCCGCCGCCATCGCCGCCTACGAAGGGCTATAGCAGGATGCTGAAAAAGTCCGTCAGCTTCGTTCCTGCCGCGCTCAGAGGCTCAACGTACCGAACAGAGCCTCTCGGATGTCGGAATTACTGGAGGGGCTTTCCCGTTCGCCAAGATTCATTCGACGGGCGAACGGCCCACACGAAGTGCGGTACGACTCCTCGCCTCCTCGGTCGCTGCGGCCTTTCGAGATACAAGGCGCGTCTCGGCGCGCCAGGGTCGGGCGGGTGAGACGTCTGGTCTTTTTTAGCATCCTGCGTGTGGTTCTCCGGTGATCCGGCAGCAATAGAACGAGCAGATCAGAGCATCATGGCGACACGACGACCCTCACGAACACAGGCCCCCAAGAAACAGACAGCCGGACCAGCCGTCCGGACGTCGAAAGCACGTGCCCGTAGCGGGCAAGAACTGACAATCCAACCGGCGGTTGGCAAGCCAGTCCTGATCACCGATGTCGCCTTGCGCGACGGCCATCAGTCGCTCTTGGCCACGCGCATGCGGACGGAGGACATGCTGCCCATCGCTCAAAAGCTCGATGCCGTCGGCTATTGGTCTCTTGAAGTCTGGGGTGGCGCCACGTTCGACACCTGTCTGCGCTTTCTCAAAGAGGACCCCTGGGAACGGCTCCGCGCACTGCGGGCCGCGATGCCCAATACCAAACTTCAAATGCTGCTCCGCGGGCAGAACCTGGTCGGCTACCGGCACTATGCCGACGATGTGTTGGAGCGGTTTATCGAACGGTCCGCCGCCAACGGGATCGACGTCTTTCGCATCTTCGATGCACTGAATGATGTCCGCAACGTCGAACAGGCCATGCGGGAAGTAAAAGCCTGCGGCAAACATGTCGAAGCCGCCATCTGCTATACCATCAGCCCCGTTCATAGCGTGGAGCGTTTTGTCGACATGGCGAAACAGCTGGAGGATTTGGGAACCGACACGCTCTGCATCAAAGACATGGCCGGACTCTTGGCGCCGCTCGACGCCTATCACCTCATACGCCGGATCAAAGCCGCGGTGAAGGTCCCGATCCATTTGCATTCACACTACACATCGGGGATGGCCTCGATGACCTCCCTCATGGCGATCCTGGGCGGCCTGGATATGTTGGATACGTCCATCTCGCCGTTGGCCGGCGGCACCTCGCATCCATCGACGGAAACGCTGGTGGCCTCGTTGCGCAACACCCCGTACGACACAGGGCTGGATCTGGCGTCGTTCCTCCCAATCACTGAACACTTCCGCACCGTTCGGCGAAAGTATCGGCAGTTCGAAAGCGAATTCACCGGGGTCGATGCCGAGATCCTCACCTCTCAGATTCCCGGCGGCATGCTCTCGAATCTCGCCGCGCAACTGACCGAGCAGAATGCGCTCGATCGGATCAAAGAAGTCCTGGATGAAGTGCCGCGCGTCCGAAAGGAATTGGGTTATCCCCCGCTTGTCACCCCTACCAGTCAAATCGTGGGCACCCAGGCCACGCTCAACGTCCTGACGGGGGAACGATACAAAGTCATCACCACGGAAACCAAGAACTACTTCCTCGGGCTCTACGGGCGGGCCCCAGGACCTCTCGATCGCGACATCATGGCCCGTGCGATCGGAGACGACCATCCGATCAAGACACGGCCTGCCGATCGGTTGGAACCTGAGCTTGAAGCCGCCAGAAAAGAACTGCCTGCCTCTGCCTCCACGGTAGAAGATCAGCTTTCGTTCACCCTGTTCCCCTCGATCGCGCGAGACTTCTTCGAGGCGCGCGAGAAGGGGGACCTGACGCTGGAACCCCTTGAGAGCTTCTCGCCCAGTGGACCGGCTGCGGCCACCGAACTTCATTTGGCTCCGGCCGAATTCAATGTCACGGTCCACGGCGAAACCTACCATGTAGAGGTGTCCGGTTCCGGACGGAAGGTGGACGGACGCAAACCCTATTACATCCGAGTCAACGACAAACTCGAAGAAGTCTCGTTGGAGCCGATCCAGGAGATCCTAGCCGGCGTGCCGGAAGCTCCCGATGCTGGAGGCAGCGCCAAACCAAAACGACCCAGGCCGTCTAAGCCAGGAGACGTGGCGCCTCCGATGCCGGGCCGCGTCGTCAAAGTACTCGTCGCCATGGATGCCATGGTCAAGGCCGGCGCACCTCTCCTGATCATCGAAGCCATGAAGATGGAAAGCCAAGTCCCGGCGCCGATCGACGGCAAAGTCACCGCCATCCTGGTCGCCGAAGGCGACAACGTGAAGACGGATGAAACGGTCATCCAGCTGGAGTAGCCCGATAGATCCGCGTGCTCCCGGTCGTGCACGCAGACAGCCGCACGTTGCGCTGTTTATTTTTACTGTGTTGTGTCACATCATGACCGCCTGCTCGTCTCCCTCGTCGATTCCGACACATTTCGACGCCATTGAGCGCATGCCCGTCCACACCGTTTTCGTCCACGGCCAGCGAATCGCCTATCTGGATGTTGGCGCAGGCCCTCCGGTCATTCTGATCCACGGCTTCGGGGGATCGATGTGGCAATGGGAATATCAGCAACACCCGCTGTCGCAGCACTTCCGCGTCCTCACGCTCGATTTGCCCGGCGCCGGGCTATCCGATAAACCTGATATTGACTACCGGCCTGAGCAGATGCTGGACTTCTTTGTCGGGTTCATGGAAGCCGTGAAGATTCCGCAGGCCACGTTAGTCGGCAATTCCATGGGCGCTGGCTTGGCCATCGGCATGGCGCTGACGCACCCTGCACGCGTCGCCAAACTCGTTCTAGTCGACGGGCTGCCACAACACGTCATAGAGAAACTCACCAGTCCGTCGGTTAAACGCGCCTTAGAAACCAGGGCGCCGTCCTGGCTCGTCTCGTTCGGCAACACACTGTTCGGCGGCCTGATGATCGAGTCCGTCTTACAGGAAATCGTGCATGACCCAGTCCTCCTCACGCCGGCCGTCCTCGAGCGATCCAATCGCAACCGTCAACGCCCTGGACTCATCAAACCTATTATGGCCGTCAGAGAAAACCTTCCGTTATGGGAGTCCGGATTTGCCACGCGCCTCAGTGCGATCACCCACCTGACACTGGTGCTCTGGGGGGAAGAAGATCGGGTTTTCCCAATCGCCGTAGGTGAAGAACTCCACCAGACCATCAAGGAGTCACGATTCATCCGAATCCCCAAGGCAGGACACATCCCGCAATGGGAACGACCGGACGTGGTCAACCAAGAACTCATCACCTTTATTCGTCCCTAGAAGAAATGTTATGTTGTGCCACACATGAGGCCGTGCTTGCCCACAGTTTTTCTGCAGCCTGCCGGCAACACACGTACAAACCACCGTATGCTTGATTGAATGTTCACCATCGCTTCACCTAAGGAGGGCACTATTATGAAGACACCGCATCGAATGATCATTGGAGCCACACTCTGCATGGCGCTCGGATTCGCCGGATGCGCAAGTACCGGCAGCTCCAGCGGTGGCGGCTTTCTCTATAAAAACATGACCGTCGCTGACGGCAGCGTCATCGCTGGCGAGGGCCAAAAAGTCCTCTACAAGGGAAGTCCCCTAGTACTCTCGGGAACCGGCATTAAGGTCGGCGACACCCTCAGGGAGGTGCAGCTGACACAGACAGACCTGTCGCCGATCGGCATCACCGACACGAAGGGCAAGGGCAAGGTCAGGATCATCAGCGTCGTGCCGTCGCTCGACACCCCGGTGTGCGAACAGCAGACCCACTATCTGAGCGAAAAAAATAAGGGCCTCGACAAGATGGTCGAATTGGTGACCGTGAGCATCGACACCCCCTTCGCACAAAAACGATTCGCGCAGGAGGCCCATATCGCCAATGTCACGTTCCTCTCGGACTATCGGGAGGCTGAGTTCGGGAAAACCTACGGACTGCTTCTCAATGGCCCCCACATCCTGGCCCGTACGGTCATGGTCGTAGACGCTCACAATACCGTGCGGTATCTGCAGATCACGCCTGAGCTAACCCAGTTGCCGGACCTTGATGAAGCCTTCGCCGTGGCCAAGTCATTGATCGCCGCAAGCTAGACAGAGGCACGGTCGAGGTTGAGGCTAAGAATGTGGAGTTTTCCATTCTGCCTCAGCCTCGACTTCAGCCTCTTTAGGCAAGACACCTAATGGCCCAATACGATCTTCTCGTCATAGGGAGCGGGCCCGCCGGCCAGAAGGCCGCCGTGCAGGCTGCTAAGCTCGGCAAGACCGTCGGCATCATCGAGCGCAAAGCTGTCGTCGGCGGCGTTTCTACCAACACCGGTACTATCCCCAGCAAAGCCCTCCGAGAAGCGGTTCTCTACCTCTCGGGGTTCCGCCAACGCAACCTGTATGGAACCGGCTATCGTCTGAAAGAAACGGTCACGATCGAAGATCTCGCGTTTCGCGCCAACCACATCATCAAGAACGAAATTGAGATCGTGCAGGACCAGATGGCGCGCAACCGCATCGATCTGATCTTTGGAGAGGCCCGCTTCGTCGATCCTCACCGGCTTCTCATTCAACAGGCCGGCACGTCGACCGAACATTATGCCCACGTGATCGTCATCGCAGTAGGGACAGTGCCGACCAGGCCGGCCAACATTCCCTTCGATGGTCACACGATCATCGATACCGACGGCCTCATCACGCTCAAACACCTTCCAACATCGATCGTCATTGTCGGCGGCGGTGTGATCGGCACAGAATACGCATCGATCTTAGCCATGATCGGTGTGCAGGTCGTTCTGATCGACAAGCGTCCACGCTTGCTCGAATTTGTCGACGCTCAGATCATCGACGCCTTGCAACGTCAGATGACAGACATCGGCGTCACGCTCTACCATGAGGAAGAAGTCGTCGCGATCAAAAAAGAGCCGGACGGACAGGTCACGGTCTCGCTGACACACCGACCTCCGATCACCACGACGACACTCATGTATGCCATCGGCCGCATCGGCGCCACGAAACGCCTGAACCTGGAAGAAGTCGGCATCATGCCTGATGCACGAGGCCGCGTGATCGTGAACGACCATTTCCAGACATCAGTCCCCCATATCTACGCCGTAGGCGACGTCATCGGCTTTCCCGCGTTGGCCTCCACCTCTATGCAGCAAGGACGCCATGCTTCCTGCCATGCCTTTGGCCATCCCGATCACACCGATACAGATCTCCTGCCTTACGGCATCTATGCCATTCCTGAAATCTCCATGGTGGGGCGGAATGAGGAAGAACTGACCAAGGCAGAAGTTCCCTATGCGGTCGGCATCGCCCACTATCGGGAAATTGCCCGCGGGCAGCTGACCGGCGATGAAACCGGCATGCTGAAGCTGCTGTTTCATCGCCACACCCATGTACTCCTGGGCGTCCATATCATCGGAGAAGGGGCCACGGAGCTCATTCACATAGGTCAGGCCGTCATGGCCTACAAGGGAACAATCGATTACTTCATCGACACGGTCTTTAACTACCCGACCCTGGCGGAATGTTACAAAGTCGCCGCGCTCGACGGTATCAATCGTCTGCCGAGGCCCTGGCCCCAGCGGATACCGGATGTAATCGTGAGAAGTAAGACGTTAGGGGATTAAAGCCGACATATGGAAAGAGCGACGTTGGTACAATCGTCATCTCCATTCATCCAATCATCTGAGATCGTATATCTCACATCTTACGTTTTATCTTTCACGTTTTACACCTAACGGGGAGAAGGCCTATGTTGTTTTCTGACCATCTCCGTAAGCTGGCCCAACCTATTTGGAGCGCGCAACTCACCCATCCGTTCGTCGTAGCCTTGGGCAAGGGGAACCTTGCCGGAACATAAATTCAAGTACTACATCCTGCAAGACGCCAGATTTCTCGGCGATCTCGCCCGTGTGTTTTCTGCCGGAGCGCTAAGAGCGCCGGATTCAGAATCGGCTCTGCGCCTGACGAAACTCGCCGAAGAAACCATCGTCGTCGAACGCAGCCTCCATGAAGGATACGGGTCACGATGGAAGATGAGCGCCAAGCAAATGTCGTCCGTGCCCATGGCGCCAACGAACTACGCCTACACCAGACATATGCTCACCGTCGCCCACACAGGCTCGGCAGCGGAGATCACCGTCGTCGCCCTCCCCTGCGCCTGGATCTACTGCGTCGTCGGCCAGCATCTCTTGAAGCACGGCCCGCCGAAAAAGAGTCATCCCTATCGCGACTGGCTCATGCTCTACGCCTCGCCTGAATTCGCCGAGGTTCAGCAATGGATGCGCAAGAAAGTGGACCAGTGGGCCAAGACGGCGGGAAAAGAAGAAAAGCGCCGGATGGAAGAATCGTTCGTCCTCAGCTCGCGCTATGAGTGGATGTTTTGGGAGATGGCGTGGAACGAGGAGAAGTGGCCGGTGTAAGAGGGCGGGCCAGGGCTGGGAGGCTCTCTCCGCTCGCAGCCACAGAGCGCCGTTGACCGCTCTAAGCTTCGCTTCCACTTGGCGACGAAAACTCGCCACACCACGTGCTTCGCAAAGGCGTTGCTTCGAACATTCGTCGCCACTGCCTACGGCAGCCGTTGCAGCTCAGCAAGAGCGGTCACCCAACGGCGCTCTGATTACGCTCCGAGAGCCTCCCAGCCCTGGCCCTAAATTGGGACACCGGCCAAGAGAGAAAAGAGGGAGGAACTGACGGGTCCTGTCGCTGACCAGCCCGTCCGTTCTCGCACCCCGCCCGGTGTAGGAAGGGAAGGGTAGCCCGTTCGTCTCCTTTGCTCACGCAACGCGCGGTCTCGGAAGACCCTCGTTGGCCGCGCGCAGTTGGAGACCAATCAGGCCACCCTTTAACAGAAGATGAAAGCTAAGGTGGACGGGCACCCATGTCAGCGCCACCCGTCAAATCTCGACATGTTAGATTCAACTAAAGCAAGAAGAGCGAACGGTATGTGATAGCGGGAAAATGTCAAAAGCCCTGTTTCTTGCTAGCAAGCATGAAGAGAGCCTCGGGGCATAACTAATTTTTCGCCAGTCAACCATGATCCCTGATGAATGCCACATGCCTGATCTATCTTACCTGCAACCGCTCACGCCATGTCTACTCGCTTCTCTCATGGGCTTTGGGGATGCGGGGCTAAGTCGGAATCAAGGCATTTACCGTAGAAATTTCATACGTTTGGTCGACAAGGCTTTGGTCGAATATTCAGATGCGCGGCATAATCTTATCTCTCAGATTGAAGAGAAATTTAGGTCAGCTGATGAAATGGAAAAGCAGGGAAGGATTATCTTTCTCTTCGCTTTTACCAACCACATCGAAACATCTATTAACGCGGTGAGGCGGCTTCTTCTGATTAGCGATAGACTCAAAAACGAGCCAGGGCCTAGCATTGTCTCCCGACAAACGAAGAAACTGCTCAACAGTC
This sequence comes from uncultured Nitrospiraceae bacterium, assembly GCA_963821465.1. Taxonomy (GTDB): domain Bacteria; phylum Nitrospirota; class Nitrospiria; order Nitrospirales; family Nitrospiraceae; genus Palsa-1315. The sequence goes on from CAWGDV010000010.1 coordinate 41,330, forward strand.
TAACCAAATCTATTAGAGATGTGCGTAGCTGCCTTGAGCATATAGATGAGAGGATTCATAGAGGAGAACTGCCTGATGATGAACCTGTTGTCCTATCCCTCAACGACACGGCTGACGCAGTAAAAATTGGCAACGATTCTCTTAGACTTTACGACCTTGCTACTGCAGTGAAGAAGCTACACGAGATTGGAGAGAGATTCATTGGCCTTTCGCCAACTGAATGGCCTCCTAAGACTGGAAGGTAATATCCGACTGTGATAGGCGAGATCATTCTGCGACCATCAGCCTCCCCACCATAAAAATGAAATTTGCTGCAGTTACATTGACCTAATCATCAAGTATGATTGAGTCGAGGCAAGCTGGGGCTGTGATTACCCTGCTGAAACTTACTTTTTCGCTGAACACTTGTGCGCTGGCAATGATGGAATTACTAGGCTCAACCTTATGGACAGGCTTGGGCTACTGAGTATAATCTGCGCGTCTTAGCACTACTGATTCAGGAGCACTCATGGTATTGAAGCAGGTCTTGACGATTGCGGGTTCGGATTCTGGCGGTGGCGCGGGGATTCAAGCCGATATCAAAGCCATGTCGGCTAACGGCGTGTTTGCCATGTCGGTGATCACCGCCGTCACGGCGCAGAATACGGAGGAGGTCACCGACGTCTTCGAGTTGCCGATCTCGATCATCGCGGCGCAAATCGATGCCGTGTTCGACGATTTCGATGTCGCTGCGGTGAAGACCGGAATGTTATCCTCGACAGCCATCGTCGAGGTCGTCGCCAAACTCCTGAAGCCTCAGCATGTCACGAATCTCGTAGTGGATCCGGTCATGATCTCGAAGACCGGCCATGCCCTGCTCAAGCCGGAAGCGATCGATGCCATGAAGACACAGCTCTTCCCCTTGGCGCTGCTCGTCACACCGAACATCCATGAGGCCCAGCAACTGTCCGGCATCGAGATCAAGACGCTCGCGGACGCTCGCCGCGCCGCTAAAATCATTCACGGGTTCGGCTGCAAGCATGTGTTGATCAAAGGCGGTCATTTGCTGACGGATCGAGCCACCGATCTGCTCTATGACGGCCGGTTCTTCAATGTGTTCAAGGGAGAATTCATCGAGACCCCCCATACCCATGGTACCGGCTGCACGTTCGCCTCGGCCATCGCGGCCCATCTTGCACGAGGTAAATCCGTGAACGATGCCATACAGACTGCCAAGACTTATCTCACCGAGGCCCTTCGCCATAGCCTGGCAATCGGTCACGGGACTGGACCGACGAATCATTTCTATTTTCTCCAGACCTAGCAGCAGGGTTGCTGAAAAAGCCCGCCAGCAGCGTTCTCGCATCGTTCAGACCCTCAACGTACCGATTGAGATTTTCGGAAGGCGGAACGGCTTGAGGGGTTTTTCCGTCCGCCAAGATCCGTTGAATGGGCGAACGGCCCCACGAAGTGCGGTCGGTACCTCCTCGGGCCTTCACTCGCTGCGGCCTTGCTGGATGGCCTGTTTGAGCATCCTGCGGGAGTCCTCTCCTGTTGCGCCACACGCGCGGAGCATCGAAATTCTTGCGCGCCGACATGATTTCCAGCATCCTGTTAAAAAGAGGATGCCATGGGTCGTGTTAGCTTCCGTCCACTGACCTTTCTGATCACAGGGTTTTGCTGGCTGCTTCTTTCCTCGCTGGTGGGTTTGGCCATCCTAATTGGATTGGCCCATGGTACACCGCTGCCTTCTTGGTTGAAGTTGGTTCATGTGCATGCCGCCCTTATCGGTGGTATCCTGCAGCTCATGATCGGCGGCCTGCTTGCCTCCCTATCGGACACCAACCACCAGAGCGACCGAACCCCTTCGAACTCCCGTCCAGGGCTCTTTGTAGCCCTGAATGCCGCCACAATCGGATTACTCGTTGGATTCGGACTCGGGAACCTGACGATCGTCGGCATGGCTGGGATTGTCGTGATTGGAGCCGTCGCCTCTATGGCCACGGTTGCCTGGCAGTACACGCGACACAGCCTTACTCAGCCGGCCCACCCATCCTGGTTATATCGATTCTCACTCATCGCTTTACTCGCTGGATTGGCAATTGGCGTCGCGATGGCCTTTCGATTCATGCCGGAATACTACGCCCATGCGCGGCTTCTTCATTTGCATCTGATTCTGCTGGTCTCTGTCACGATGGCGATCATCAGCGCCACACATCGCCTCTTGCCGACCATCTTAAATACGCATATCTACAGCCCGCGACTCGCTCGCCTCGTGACGGTGCTGCTTCCCGCCGGCTTCCTCATCTTGATCGGTGGGTTTATCACCTCGTCCCTTCGCCTTGAACTCGCGATGGGAGGGCTGCTCGTCGTCTGCATCGGTCTCTACGCCTACAACCTGTTGCGCACATGGATAGGCTCAGGCCACCCTGGAAATGTCGCCTCCGACCACCTCCTGCTCGCAACAATTTTCCTGGTCCTCATGATGATCATGGGCACGCTCGTCGGAGCCAATTTCCTTCCGCAACTGCCGGTGCTGCCATTAGGATCGTTGCACATCGCAGCCTATACCCATATGGCTTTGATCGGGTTTATCTTGCAGACTGTCTTGGGGCTCTTGTCCTATGGCATTCCTGAGATACTGGCGTCCAGCCGAATCGCGAGCCGGAAAAAGCAGGGACTCTATCGAGATCAACTCGCCGCCATCATGGGCCGGTGGCGAACCGTTCAGCTGATTGGATTAAGCTTTGGGACGATGGGCTTCGGCGTGCTCGCTGCGATGGCCTGGAACTTCCCACTCAGTTCGCGTTCCATTCAGATCGCGACCTGGGTCACTGTCGGCCTGCTCCTTGGCAGTTTGACCCTCTTCACTGCCAAACTCGCCTGGGCTTTGGGGATTCGGCCCCTGGAATAGTCGTCTCTCCCCCCGGAAAGATGCTGAAAAAGTCCGCCTGCCTGTCTTGTTCATTCGGTCTGTTCGGTCTATCGGGTCTATCTGGTTAGTCGCGTTCACCGAACGATCCGGACAGACCGAGTAGACCTGAGAGATCAGGCTTGTCCCACGCGTGTGGACCCTCGAAGTTCTAGCATGTCAGAATAGTCTTTCGGCAGCCTGCTAGATTGAAAGACCATTCAATGGAAGAAGCCCTCACGTTTCACGATCGCCATGGTCACGGTATTGCCGCGATCCTGAGCGCACCAGACGGGCCGACGACGCGTCTCGCCGTGCTGTGCCATGGATTTCTCTCCGGCAAGAACAGTTCGACCAACAGGACCTTGACCCGCCTCCTCAATGAACGAGGCATCGCGACCTTTCGGTTCGACTTTTTCGGCCAAGGAGACAGCGACGGACCGTTCGAAGAAATCACGACAACCCTGGCCGTCCATCAAGCCCAAGCCGCACTGGATCTGGTGACTGCCAGGGGCTACGACCGAATCGGGCTCATCGGCTCAAGCTTTGGAGGACTCGTCGCCACCCTCACGGCAGCCCAGCGTCGCGATATCGCCTGTTTGGCCCTCAAATGTCCTGTGGTGGACTTTGCGGAAGAGCTTCGTTTAACATTCGGGCTAGAGGAGTTGGCACGGTGGCAAGCCACGAATACGATTCCAAACATTATGGGAGGACCGCATCGAGTCCGTTTGCGATATGACTTTTACGAAGACTGCCTCAGGCAGATTGCCTATAGGCCGTCCGAGCGAATCACTGTGCCGACGCTGATTGTCCAGGGTGAGCAAGATGAATGTGTCCCCCTCCATCAAAGCCGGCGCTTGCATGACAGTCTGGGGGGTCCGAAGAAGCTGGAGCTCCTGCCGGACGCAGATCACCAATTCACTCGGAAGGAAGACTTTCACCAGATGACCACATCGATCAGCAATTGGCTTATTACCCATCTCACAGCAAAGCTCTAGCAAGATGCTGAAAAAGTCCGCCAGCTTCGTTCTCGAATCGCTCAGAGGCTCAACGTACCGAAGCGTACGCCTCGCCTCTTCACTCGCTGCGGCCTTGCTGGACGGCCTTTTTGAACATCCTGCGCGGTGTTCTCCTGTGGTCCTAGACGTGCGGGCCATTGAATTTCCACCGTGCCACAATAGTTTCTCCACAGCCTGCTAGGCAGAGCATGATTACCGAAAGCGTCCAACATGTCTTGACGGTTCTCTATCCCCTCTATAAAGAGGAGGTGTACCAACGACGCGAACAGATGATGCGGCTCACCGTCATAGGCTCGCTGGGCCTGATCACGATGCTCTTTGCGTTCCTCTTGAGCCCCCATCACGATCGGCTGACGTCCCTTGATGCACTGCTCACCGGGCTCGCAAGTATGATCTGGTGCGGCTTGTTCTGCGGACTGATCTTTCAACAGCAATACCGTCACCGGCTGGCCAAACAGGTCCTGGTTCAGCTCGAACAAGCACTAGGATTTTATGAAGAGGGCCTGGTTGCAGAACATCAGGCACTCTATCCCGAGTGGTGGAGGGCCGCCTGGCTGAGCGATCGAAGCGGCATACTCTACTTCACCGCACTCTGCTCTTTGACTGCACTATTCCTGCTCGCCCTTCTCTTCTCATAATTAATCCCGACCGGCTACGACTTGCCATACTCGTTTTCTCCCAGGAACCCGTCCGACCATGCCTTTGTCACGAGGCAAAGGTGAATAAATTGATATTTTGCTGGCTTGCACACATATCCACGAGACAATGCAGAGGTACCGCCGGCAGATGTCTGGACACACACATGGCATAGTCGTCTCCATCTGACTAAGTGTTATTGGATGATCCACCAGAAATGATTCCCTTAACAGACATGACAACGCCCCGGTTCCAGCTTGGCGTCCTTGGGGCAATACTATTCTACGGCCTTCAATCTGCAGCGATGTCCACAATCATTTCAGCTGCAGAACAAGAGACGCCACGCCGCCATAGCTTGATTCACCATTCAGCCGTTGAATCCGCTACTCTGCCTGTCACAACTCAAGGGACTATCCTCCAATCTCCCAGCGCTGAGCCAACTCGTATCACAAGCCCGATCAGACCACCCATATCTTCGATTTCTCTACCGACTATGCCACTACCGCATCATCAAACATTGACCAAGCGTCCGGCCATTGCCTCGATAACCGCTCCTGCGACCTCATCCCAAACATCCAGCGCAGTGGTGACATCGAGCATCGCAGCCTGGCAAGTCACGCAGACGACAGCCGACACCACCAAGAGCATAACCCCCACGGCAACGGCACCCATCACCAAGTCGACGACTGCGCTTCTTCCTGGAATGACTGCGACTGGCTCTGTTGCGGCCGCTCCAACCGCTCCCTCTCCGTTCGCAGGCGCGGCTGGCAGTCGCCCTGTGGCTTCAGCGGGAAGCGCTTCAGTTCCATCTCCTAGCGGTTCACGATCTGCGTTGAACTTGTTCCAGAACCCCGCAATCACACGCTTATTGCAACCCCCGACTCCTGTTATCACCACACCTCCATCACTCCCAATGCCCTCAACTCCGCCCTCAACGTCGTCTCCTCCCAGCCCATCGACAGGGAGCGTGACACTCACATGGACAGCGAACGGAGAACCTGATCTGGCCGGCTATAAGATTTACGTCGGCACGGCTTCCGGCACATACAGTTTCCCTGGATCGCCCTTCGTGGCAGGAAAAATCACGAGCTACACCGTCTCCAATCTTCCGAAGGGCCAGACCTATTTCCTCGCCATTTCCGCATTACGACAGTGCCGGCAACGAAAGCCAACGCTCGGCGGAAGTCAGCAAGAGCCTCTATTAGCGCCCGCTGAAAAAGGGGGCAGGGGAGCGGCCAGGTGCCCTTCTTGCTCGCAGAACGCGCACGATGAAACTGTGCTCATTCGATGCGCGCAGTAAAGGGCAGCCTTGGCCACTCCCCTTAAGAGAGGTTATAAGGAATCGGACGGCCCTCCCTGCAGCCTCGCTGGAAGACAGTTTGAGCCGCCGCTCTCATGAGGAAAGCTGCAGAGTACACCGCGCTAGAGAATCCCGGCAGGCTGATCAAAACGATCATCCAACGAGGCCGCAGCCGATGGCCACACCGCAGGCGTACCCTCTGGGGTACGTTGAGGATGTGGTCGAGGAGAGAACGAAGTTGGGGGTCGTTTTCATCAGCCTGTTAAGATTTGGCGCAGCGGAAGCCCGTATAGCTATTGCGAGTTTCTGGAGGCAGCTTGAAGCGCCCGTAGGTCAGCAAATATTTCGGCAGGTCTGACCAAGATCCTCCGCGTAGCACTTTGAACTGTCCCTGCTCAGGGCCTTGCGGGTTGTGTTTCGGCGAGACTTCGTAATAGTTCGCGGCATACCAATCCTGCACCCATTCCCAGACATTCCCGGCCATTTGATAGAGCCCGTATGGACTCCTGCCCGGCTCATATGACTGCACCGGCATCAAAACCTGGCTATAGCTGAACCGCGCGCCCAACGCAAAATTCGCCAGAGCCTTGCTTGGGACCCAATTGCCCCAGGGATACAATCTCCCATCCGTTCCTCTGGCCGACTTTTCCCATTCCGCTTCAGTGGGAAGCCGCTTCCCCTTCCATTGACAATAGGCATCAGCGTCCGACCAGTCTACGCCGATCACCGGCCGATTGTGATGCTGAGTGAGATCGACGGTATCCCATTGCCAGGGCACAAGGCGGTTTGTGGCAGTGAGGAATGATGCGTACTGCACCGTCGTCACTTCGTGGAGATCTATGAAGAAGACCGGCAGCCAGACTAGATGCTTGGGGCGTTCATCCTCCAGAGCCTGCATCCCGTCCAATCCCATCGCGAACTCGCCGGCTGGAATCTCGACCATAGGAGTTTCAGCTGGTGCCGCCTGTTCGACCGGTCCATGTTTTCGCAGGCGTTCAAGCTGGGCTTGGGCAAAGTCATTACTTATGAGCAGGCCGATCAAGAGGGGGATGAGGAAAGAGGTTCCGAGCAAGAATCGCATGATGCAATAGCATACATAAGCAAGCACTGCTGCGCGAGAGCCATGCGAATCGGCATTGAGAAACGAAGAGAGGCTGCCGTGGAATGAGCAGGATGGTCAAAACGGTCGATGTTCTCACCCGCCCAACCCCGAGCTGCGGAGCAGCTCTTCCCCGAGGGGTACGTTGAAGATGTGGCCGAGGTGAAAACGCCGTTGGGGATCGTTTTCACCATCCTGCCCTGCTCAATAAATAACTCCTCCTACCACCCAATGCCGATCATCCGGCACATCGATGATCAATCGAGTCAGATTCATCCGGGCTAACTGCGCGCCGATTTCATCTTCCGTAAATGCCGCGAGCAGCGAGTTGTAGAAGTCTCTCCTGAGAATGTCCGGCGCCCCGGAGGCATACCGATCGACGATGGCCTGCGCTGCTTCCGGCGAGTCCGGTCTGAGCAGATCCATCACGAGCACCGGAGAGCCAGACTTCACGGCCAATCGCAGCTTGTGCCAAAACTGTAGCGGGTTCGGCACATGATGCAGCAAACTATTGGAGATGGCGGCATCGGCGACATTGGCGCCGGCGAAGTCTTGAAATCGTTCACAGCGGAAGGTGATACGACCGGACAAGCCGGCCTGTTGCACAGCTTCCTCGGCCAACCGCACCATTGGAGCCGACGCATCGACACCTGTGATGTGGCTAGAAGGCAGCGCCCGTGCGAACCGGACAGGAATGTCGCCGGGGCCACAGCCCAGGTCGAGGATGTGGCCCTCGGTGAACTCCGGAAAGTATTCGCGGAAACGATCGACGAAGCCTTGATTCTCCTTTTCGAAATCTGCTCGAGCATAGACGATCGCCTGCTCAGGATCGTCCATTAATTCAGGTTCGAGTATACGCTCCATGAGCTGTCCCCTCATAGGCTAAGGCTGAGGTTAAGGTTTAGTTCGATCAAACTTGACCTCGACCTTGCCTGCTTCTATCGCGACTTCGTCGCCCGGTCTCACCACTCCCTCACGCAGCACTTTCGCGTAGAGCCGACTCCATCCCGGGTTCATTTTCTGGGATACGCGCTTGTAGTCTCTGTCCAGGAACCATTGCGCATTCTTATCGCAGGGACTCGTATAACTCATGATCTTTAGCCGGACCTCTGGCCCGACCTGGAGCAGGTCTCCCGGTTTCAGCTTCTCCCACTCAAGCCCGGCGAGCGTCATGTTCTCTCCGGAGGAACCGGCCTCGATCGAATGGCCTTCGTCCTGCAGCCGCTCGATCAGGTCTTGCGAATAGAGACAGACCGCACGATCTGGGCCGCCATGCACTTGAAGATTCTGTTGCCGATCACCCTCGACTCCGGCCTTGGTGATGACGGCCTCCAGCACGGGACGCTTCGGCACACCTCCGTCGGAGATATTGATCTGATACAGATAGGGATAGGGCAGCCGTCCAGTTATTGCCATCAACTTACTCCTTCGCAGGATTCCGCCACGAGCAATCCCAACGCCACCCAGCCCTCTTGTTCACGCCGTTGAAACAGCATAGCGCCAACCTTTGAGAACGCCTCGACGATCTCCCGCTCTTGTTCGAGCAGAATGCCTGACAGAAAGAGCCGCGCACCGTGGCTCACGTACCGCGCCAATTCATCGCGCAGCAGCAACAGCGTCCGGCGATCGAGATTGGCGAGTACCAGATCCGGCCGCAGCTCGCCTTGCCGGTCCACTTCCTCCAGCGTTCCGCAGCGGAATTCGAGATTGGTCTCAAACCCGTTCTCTGCAGCATAGTCTCGCGCGCAATCCACCGCGACAGGATCGCATTCCACTCCCAGGGCCGAGGCTGCCCCGAGCCGCAATGCGGCCATCGCCAGAATGCCGCTCCCCGCCCCCACATCCAGCACGGACTCGCCGCCGTGCACGAGATCTTCAAGCCATTCCAACAACATCCTGGTCGTCGCGTGGTGGCCCGTGCCGAATGCCTGCTTTGGATCGAGAATAATTTCAATATCGCCGGGCTGCAGATCGGCCGGCTCCCAGCTAGGTCGAATCACAATCCGACGTCCAACACGAAGTGGCTTCACCGATTCAGCCCATTGCTGGTTCCAATCCTGGTGCGGAAGGGACTGCACCAGAACGTCGGCCCCTGACTGTCCCCTTCCCTCCATCTGTTGAAGTATTTGCCGAAGTCGAACGTAATGATCCTGGGACCAGCGTTGACGAGGCCAATAAATGTGGATCGTGCCTTCGTCTTGCCAACTGCCTTGGACGAATGGATCAGCCAAGAGCCCTAGCAGCTCAGCAGCATCCACGTCACTCCGAAAACTGACATCGATCCACTCATCCGGCATTACAACACCAGGTGATTGACGAGGACACCCCCATCCAGTAAGGTCGGCGCTATGGTCCACAACCATCCCGTGACGCCGATGACCAAAGCCCATGCGCTGACACGCCTGTCGGCGAAACTCGACCGCGTGATCGCCCTGGCTACCGCCTCTAGTTCCGCCATCACCCGCTGGCGTCTTATCCTGTTCATCGTCGGAGCAATCTGCACGATAGCCCTCTACAAAATGGGATGGTATCAAACCGGCAATGGGACGCTCATCGTCTTTATCGCCCTGTTTTTGACAGTGGCCGTCTATCATAACAGGCTCGAAAGCCGCTTACACCGCCTTCGTCTCTGGAAACAGATCAAGCTCGTGCACCTGGCACGTCTCCGGCTGGATTGGCATAATATTCCTGCTCGTCCGTCGAACGCTCCCGATCACCATCCCTATGCCAAAGACTTAGACCTGGTCGGCCCCCACTCGCTCCTCCATCTGCTCGACACCACCGTCTCCTCGCACGGACAGGCACGGCTGGTGTCGTGGCTGCTTGAGCAACCGCCGGGACTGGACCAGTGGCTCCTGCGCCGTCGCCTCGTGCAGGAACTCATTCCGCGATCGCTGTTTCGCGATCGGCTGGGGCTCGAAGCTCAGCTCATCGGCGAACAGGAAATCAACGGCCGACGACTGGAAGCCGTCCTACAACATGCAGTTGGATTCTCTCACCTCACGACCGTCTTAGTGATTCAAACCCTGCTTGCTGCCACCACCATCGGGCTCGGGTTGAGTGCGCTGCTCGACTGGCTCGCGAATTATTGGATATGGTCCTTTGCCGCGTATGCCTTGCTCTATTTCTGGACCGATCAGGGCGAAGAATTATTGGAACATGCTGTGGGCGTGCACTTCGAACTGGAGAAACTGGGAGCCGTGCTGGAGTTTGTCGAACGCCATGCCCGGCCTGGCCACACGGCGCTCGCCGACTTGTGGGCGCCGCTGCTCGTACCAGGTGTGAATCCTCCCCAGCTCGTCCGGCAAGCAGCCCGCACCCTGCATGCGATCAGCGTTAAAGCCCATCCGCTCATTCATCTGATTGTCAACGCGTTCTGCCCCTGGGACTTGTGGTTCACCTATCGGCTCCAACAGATCCAAGCGCAGGTAGCCTCCCACCTACCAACCTGGCTGGATCGGCTAGCCGAAGCCGAGGCAGCCTCGGCACTCGCTACGTTTGCTGCACTGCAGCCTTCGTATCATTGGCCAAACCCACTCACCGTCGATCCCCAGCGTAACGGAGCGCAGGCTAGGCTCTCGGCCAAAGGCCTCGCCCACCCGCTGATTCCCGAGACGCACCGGATCTCGAACGATCTTTCCCTCGAAACACTAGGAACCGTACTCCTGGTGACCGGGTCCAACATGTCGGGGAAAAGCACCTTCCTGCGAACCTTGGGCATCAATCTCTGCCTCGCCCAGGCAGGTGCGCCGATCTGCGCCAGTCAATTCGAGTGGACCTGGGTGCGCCTCGCCACCTGTATCCGCGTGGATGACTCGCTCGAAGCAGGCCTGTCTTTTTTCTATGCCGAGGTGAAACGCCTTAAAAGCCTGCTCGACGCGACGACGGATCGATCCAGCACACCGGTGCTCTTCCTGATCGATGAGATCTTCAAAGGCACCAACAATCGCGAACGGTTGATCGGGAGCCGTTCCTACATCACCGCTCTCTCGCAAAGCAATGGCTTTGGATTGGTGACCACCCACGATTTGGAATTAACCGATCTCGACAAGACAGTGCCTGGACTGCGGAACGCCCACTTTCAGGAAACGGTGGCAGCCGGCGCGCTGCAATTCGACTACAAGCTAAGACCCGGCCCCTGCCCCACGACTAATGCGCTGCGGATTATGGAATTGGAAGGGTTGCCGGTCTCAGAAACATCACCCCGCCCAATCACCTAAGGCGCAGTGTGAAGGCACCCATCAACACAGGTCCACGTTCCTCCTCACATCCGCTCCGCGGCCTTCTCATCGCGCAATTCTTCGGCGCGTTCAACGACAACGCCTGGAAACTCATGGTGGCCTTACTGGCCATCCGGCAAGCCACCGCACAGATGACGCCGGGCCCTGAGCTGGAAGCTGCGGCACAGACGCAAACCGCGCTCACCTTCATCGTCTTTACCTTGCCGCTGTTATTGCTGTCGTTGGTCGGCGGCACCTTGGCCGATCGCCTGAGCAAACGCACGGTCATCATCGCGATCAAAATCGTCGAGGTGCTCCTCATGAGCGCCGGCACCGTTGCGCTCTGGTTGAACCCCGCCGGCGGCATTCTGCCGTTGATCGTTTTATGCGGGATGGGTGTGCACAGCGCGCTCTTCGCTCCATCGAAATACGGCATTCTCCCCGAGTTGATTCCGCATGAACGTCTCGCTGCCGGCAACGGCCTATTGGAGGTCTGGACTTTTGCCGCCATCCTGACGGGTACAGCAGCCGGAGGCTTCCTCTTGCAGACCGCCGGTGACCAGCCCTGGATGGCCCCCCTCACCTTAGCCGCCTTATCGGTGGTCGGCTTGGTTGCAGCCTTTGCCGTTCCCCACGTCTCGCCCGCGCGCGCGACCGGCGGTGTGGGCTCGACGATCCGCGTCGCCTGGGCTGCCATTCAGACAGAACGCCTGCTGCGTCTTGCCATTCCAGGAGAAATATTTTTTTGGACGATCGCGAGCCTCTTCGCCCAAAATATCCTGGTCTATGCCAAAGCCGTTCTGTATCTCTCGGATGCGATGTCGGGGCTCCCGCTCACGCTGTTGTCCGTCGGCATCGGCGTCGGCGCCATGCTGGTCGGGCGACTGTCTCAAAACCGGGTTGAGTACGGACTGATCCCTTTGGGAGCCACGGGTGCGTCCATCGCACTGTCCTTGCTCGGCGCACTGACCCCACCATTGCTCGGAACGTTCCTGATATTGGGACTCCTCGGAGTCTCCTGCTCCTTCATCTTCGTACCGCTGAACGCCATTCTCCAATGGAGGTCGCCGCCCGATCGGCGCGGCGCCGTCATCTCGTTTTCCAACACCTGCGTCTTCACCGGAATTCTATTGGGATCGCTCGCCGGTGGCTCGCTCGCCAATGCCGGTTTCTCAACGAGCAACATTTTCCTCATTACCGCCGGAGTGACCATAGTCGGCACGCTGTGGGCCCTCTGGCTGATGCCCGATGTGTTCCTGCGGCTGTTGCTTGTCATCTTGACGAACACACTCTATCGCCTCCGCATCGTCGGCCAACAACATATCCCTCAATCCGGCGGGGCGCTGCTCGTCCCAAACCATATGTCGTTTGTCGACGGCTTCTTGCTCATGGCCAGCATCGATCGGCCCATACGATTCGTGGTGGATGCCGCCTATGCGACGCACCCCCTGTTCAAATGGCTGATGGCCGCCATGAAGGTCATCCCGATCGCTTCGGCAGGCGGCCCTCGCATGATTCTCAGAGCGCTGCGCAGCGCGGGGCAGGCACTCGACGACGGAGAGATCGTCTGCATCTTCCCTGAAGGACAGATCACCCGCACCGGCACACTGCTGCCGTTCCGGCGCGGCTTCGAACGGATCGTGAAGGGGCGACAGGTGCCGGTCATCCCCGTGCACTTGGATCGCGTGTGGGGCAGCATCTTCAGCTTTGAGCGGCGGGCGTTTCCTCACGAAAATGGCCTGAGCGCATTCCCTATCCGCTGACTGTATCCTTCGGCACGCCACTGCCATCGGATACGCCGGCGTACAAGCTCCGCGACGCGGTTCGCACACTCGGAGAGGAGGCCTGGCGCCTACGAAAATCCGATCGCAGCCCGCTGCACCGTGAATTCATCCATGCCATGAGGCGACATCCCTTCCGCTTCGCGATGGCAGACCAGAGCCGCCCACATGTGTCGTCGCTCCAAGCCCTGATCGGGTCCATCGTACTCGCCAGAACGCTTCGGCCACATTGGGAAGACCAGCCCCATGTCGGCATCCTGCTCCCGCCGACCGTCGCCGGCGCATTGGTCAACGTAGCTGCGCCCCTGTGCGGAAAAACCAGCGTGAATCTGAACTACACGGTCGGTAAATCCGGCCTCGAAGCAGCCGTGCGGCTCGCCGGCCTTCGCACGATCGTCACCAGCCGAGTCTTCGTCGAGAAGGCCAAGTTGGAGTTGCCGGATGGGCCGTCGATCGTGTGGCTGGAGGACGTCGCTCGCACCATCGGCACAGGACAGAAACTCGCCGCAAGTCTCCTCGCCCTCTGTGCCCCTGCGCGCCTGATCGAACGAGCCTGCGGACAGAACACCCCGCTGACAATGGACGACCTGGCCACCGATCATCTTCAGCAGCGGCAGCACTGGTGAACCGAAAGGCGTGATGCTCTCTCACTTCAACATCGACGCCAATGAGCAGGGAGCCAGCCAGGTCCTCCATCTCTACCAGGACGAGCGAGTTCTCGGCATTCTTCCGTTCTTCCATTCGTTCGGTTATCTCGTCTTTTGGCTCGTCATGTTCAACAACGCAGGCATGGTCTTTCATCCCTCCCCCCTCGACGTCGCCGCCATCGGAGAACTCGTGCGCCGCTACCGCATCACGTTCCTTGTGACCACACCGACCTTTCTTCAGCTGTATCAGCGGCGTTGCACCCCGGAGCAATTCAGCTCGCTTCGCGTGGTCCTGACAGGCGCTGAGAAACTTCCGCCCCGGCTTGCGCAGGCATTTAAAGATCGGTTCGGCATCGAACCGATCGAGGGCTACGGCGTCACCGAATGTGCTCCCGTCGTCGCCGTCAATTGTCCGGACTTCCGGGCCGCCGGATACTTCCAACCGGCCTCGCGGCGGGGAACTGTCGGCCAACCGTTGCCTGGCGTCTCCGTGCAAATCGTCGATCCCGACAGCTTTGCCTCACTGCCCCCCGAAACGCCTGGGATGTTGCTGGTCAACGGTCCTAATGTCATGAGGGGGTACCTAGGACGCGAGGATCTGACGGCCAACGCCCTGCGCGATGGCTGGTACATTACCGGCGACATCGCGATATTGGATGAAGACGGATTCTTGACGATCACCGACCGGCTTTCGCGCTTCTCGAAGATCGGCGGTGAAATGGTCCCGCATGGCCGAGTGGAAGAGGCACTGCAGCAGGCCGCCGGCGCCGACACGCAAGTCTTCGCCGTCACCGGCATTCCAGACGAAAAGAAGGGTGAGCGCCTGGCTGTGCTGCACACGCTGGATGATGCCCGTATCCCCGAGATCCTCGTTCAACTCGCCGCCAGTGGACTCCCCAACCTCTACATCCCTTCCCGCGCCAACTTCGTCAAAGTCGAGACCCTGCCGGTTCTGGGGACTGGTAAGATGGACTTGCGTGGCCTCAAAAGAATTGCGATGGAGCGACTTCAGGCTCGTGAAGAGTGAGGCGTGAGGGGTACAGGGTGGGAGACGTGTTGAGGACTAAGTCGCCTAGCAGGATGCCGAAAAACTCCGCCAGCTTCGTTCTCGCATCGCTCAGAGGCTCAACGTACGGCAGAGAGCACGATTCCGCCTCTTCGCTCACTGCGGCCGCGCTTGGGATAAGGCGCGTCTCGGCGCGCCCGGGTTGGGCGGGCGAGGAGTCTGGCCATTTTAAGCACCCTGAGGGTCGCTCTAGCGCAAACACCATTCCTAAGGTCACAGTGGGATATGAGCGCAAGCCGAGTTTTTCCGCAGCCTGCTGGAAAGCTGAGAGCTGACCGCGCAAATGACAATTCGCCAATGACTGGAAAAACCCTCATCGACTGCCATGTCCACCTCGCCGCGCTGCCCGAAGGCGACAACGGCTGCTACATCTCGCCTAAGTTGCTCAAGAGCCCGCTGTTCCGTTTCCTGCTGTGGAAGCACGAACTCTCACCGGCTCACCCGCGCGAGGCCAACCGGAAATACCTCGACCATCTCCTCACCGAATTGCGCGCCTCCCGCCATGTTCAAAAAGCCGTACTTCTCGGCATGGACGGGGTCTACGACCAGAATGGCCGCCTCAATCAGCCCCAGACGGATTTTCTCATCAGTAACGACTATGTGCTCAAGACCGCAAGGGCCTACCCGAATGAATTCCTCGCCGGGGTCTCGATCAATCCTCAGCGACGGGACGCAGTCGAAGAAATCCATCGTTGCGCCGACGCCGGAGCCGCATTGGTGAAAGTCCTCCCAAACGCTCAGCACTTCAATCCGGCCGATCGCAACTACAAGCCGTTCTATCATGCATTGGCCGATCGCAAACTCCCGTTTCTCAGCCATGTCGGCTACGAACTCACCCTGATCGGAAGAGACCAGTCCATGGGCGACCCCGACCGGCTGCGCACGGCACTCGACGAAGGGATTACGGTCATTGCCGCGCATGCCTGCAGCTACGGCCTCATGCTGTATGAAAAGTTTCTTCCGACCTTTCACGATCTCACGAAACGCTATCCAAATTTCTACGCCGACATTTCCGCCCTCACACTGCCCAACCGTATACGCATGCTGCTGCACCTCCGGCACTACCCGGAGATTCACGAGCGGCTCCTCTTCGGCACCGACTATCCCCTATCCGTGTTCCACGTCGCCGCCTGGGGCCGCGTGGCCCTCGGCACGTTGCGCAAGATGATCCGAACAAAAAACCGCTTCGATCGGCAAGTTGAGGTCTGTCATGGGCTGAATCTCAGCTTCCGCTCGCTTGGAGATTTGCTCCCTCAGTCAACGACAAAGACGGCATCCTAGCCCGCATTATTCATGACGGTTCGTCGCTGAATCGAGAAATTGCCACGCGAGATAGACGTGCGAGGTTCAGTGGACTGGCTCCGCCATCTGCCTTCGGCGAGCTCAGTCGAGCCGCGGCAGTGCCTGTCCCCAACAATACTGTAAGGGTCCGAGGGGCGAGCCTCTGGCCGAAGGTTCGCCGAAGCGGCAGATCGACTATGCAGCAGAAGTGATCAAGAATAATGCGGACTACGCTCAGCGGTCGTCCTGCCGCAACGAAGCCAAAGCAGGACGGTCGGCTGAACTGCTTTGTTGAGCTTACTTAGGCGGGTAGCTTTGCGGCAAGGACATCGACTTTCTCGATGGACGGCGGTTGAGCCAACAACTCACCGGCCTTTGCCATAAGTGCCGCTGCAACCTGGCCAGAAAGATGAGCCTGGCGACCTGCCTCATCCGGAAAGGCGTCGAAGATGCCGAAGGTGGACGGTCCCAAGCGGATTCCGAACCACGCCGTGGTAGCCGGCTCCGCCTGCACGATTGGAAGACCGGACAAGAGAAAATTCTCGACCTCTTTCTCTTTTCCAGGCTTTGCCTCCAGACGAACGAACAACGCGACTTTGACCATGACGTGCTCCTCTTGTCTGCTTATGATGCCATCGCTATAGGATTCGCTTCACTAAGACTTAAGTGCGCTGTCCAGCTTATTACGCGAAGCAGGCTCGAACATTCCCCTGTGATGATCGTGGCGGGTCAAAGACTTTTCAACGCCACATAGCTGGATAGACGTGCGCGACCATCCAGCATGATTGTGATATCACACGAGGGGCTCACCTATCGAGTCGGGAAATCCGTGGGCCTCGCGCACCCTTTCCACCACGACTCAACACATGCTGGTAGATCATATTACTCCCCACACGCTTTTACCTTCCGATCCTCTATTGCCGCAAGAGCGTCCTTCCGAGCTTTCATCTCCGTCGCTTTCTCACCCTCAGGAGCGCGCTGGTTCACGTCTAGCGCTTCTGCATATAAACGGGCGGCCTCAACACACGCCTTACTAGGAGCCGGCTTTGAATCACATGCTGCAATAAAGATTGTGCACGCGAGCGCAGCGATAACAGGTATAACAACACGTGTGATCATTGTGTCCATCCTCCAATATTAGACGCCCAGCCACTGCATGTACCGACCGCCATAGTACGCAAAGTAGGGCAAAAAATTCCACTATGATTGTCGTGCCGGTTCAAACCGGCTAGGGGAAACTCAGTTCATACTCAACCCCCCCTCTGATCTCACGAATGGTGAAGGCGCAAGAACGGCGCGCAGGATGATCAAAATGGCCAGACTTCTCACCCGCCCAATCCAGGCGCGCCGAGACGCGCCTTATCTCAAGCGCGTCCGCAGCGAGCGACTACAGATGGTTCTTCCGAGCTTGCACGTGTACGTTATTCTAATATCGGCCAGGATGAGTCCCTCACTGCGCGCGTCCATCAAGGGTCTTCTGAGACCGCGCGTTGCGCGAGCACAAGGGGCTCACCGAGCCATCCCTCCCCCTGCTGGCCGACTGTTTCAGCATCCTGATAAGACTCCTCAACACTATCCACATAGTCGGATTGGCGTACTATACAGACCGGCATACTGCTACAAATTGGGAGCGTTCTGAATTCTCGTCGGCAGTCAGACTCTTCACGACCGCCATCTACACAGCGCTAGCGAGCCTGAATCCGCCCAATTTTGCTTTCGATCGCCCTTTGTAGTTTATCTGCAGCTGAGGTCACTGCGAGCTCAATGGTTGCGGCCAAATGGCTCACCGCGATAGGCTGGAGGCCAGCCAGCCTGGCTTCGAGTAAACACCGTTTGTCGTCACCCTTTGATTTATGACTGTTTGTGTCGCTGAGATGAGCCTCCACGCGGGTAATCCGGTCGGCAAAACGGCCTACAGCCCCCTCGACACTGGACTGGACAAGGCGCACGACATCTTCACGTCCTGTGATGTTGTTGTCTGTATGAACCTGAATCTGCATGAATCCACCCTCCTCGCAACGGCCATTCACTCAACAAACCGGACCCTAACAGACTAGACCCTAACTAAATAGCTGAGAAATGTGATCGGATGAATGTAGGGGTCCAGATCCCGTGGTTTCCTTCCGCCTCCATTGCTTTCGCGACCATGGTTCAAGGTGCACTAGCAGCTGGCTGTCATCAGTCAAGCCGTCAAGATCGACGGATGGAACGGCACGACATTACAGGAAGCGAGCCCCAGAACGCTACCCCTCTTGCTGAGCTCAATGGTTTCTGGAACCTTTTCCATCTCCGGCCTCACGATGCCGACGCAGATCATCCTCGGCCACTGGAATCCATCTAAGGTGAAGTGGCGTTTTGAAACCCACTGCTGCGGCCCGCAAGGCTGCCCAGCTACAAAGCCAGCCCAGCCTATCACCTACCAGGCAGGAGTCCAGGAATGGTGTACGTCGATGATGATGATGTGGAGCGCGCCGTGGAGGGAGTTTAGGTAATGGTGAACGTAGAGCCGTAGACCCCCCTATCGACCGAGAGGGTCAAGATAAGGGGTCAAAGAGTAAGGGACCCATCTTGCACGCTGACGTCTTCTCCAACGCCGTGATGATGCGACTGATCGTGGCATAGTGCAAGCCGACGGCCTGGCCGATCCCAGCGAGCGTATACCCATGCGTGAGATAGGCCTGAGCCATGGCGTTGTTGTGCGACGTCCTTGAATCCGCCCCCGCCAGGAGCGCCTTGAGCGACGGACGATGCACCAAGCGCTGCCGCTTGGGAATTTCCGCCGTCGAGCATCCTTGAAGTTGGGCGTCAGTCGTTCAATGAAGGCCTCGCTGCCTAAGAGCACCTGCCCCTTGACCTCTTCCCACGGGCCAGGATCACCGATCCCGTCGGCACGAAGTTGGCATAGCGCCTCCGAGCGGTCGCTCTGGTGCTGGCGAACTGATCCAAGACCCATTCGGTAGCTATGGCAGGAGGCACAGGGGCTAATCCCAGCATGGGCCGATAGCTACTCCAGGGGTAGCGTTCCGGCGTCTTGACCATCTTCGCCCGCACTGGGTTAAGGACGATGTAGCGGGCCAGCTCCAGCAGATACCCCTCCTTTTCGACTAAGATGGCCTTATACCGTCCCTGGAACAGATGCCCCACTCTTCTGTGGCGGCGATTGAAGCGTTGGGTATACACACCGTTTAACTGGCGCATGCCGCGGGAGAGATTGGGCTGCGGGGTGTCAATCAAGAGATGGATGTGATTGTCCATCAGGCAATAGGCATGACAGCGCCACCTGAAGCGCGCCACCACCCAGGCCAGGATGGCCAGGAACGTCTCGCGGCCCGCATCGTCGTGAAAGACTCGTTGGCATGCATTACCGCGCGAGGTGACGTGATAGAGCGCACCAGGAAATTCAATGCGGAGCGGACGAGCCATGGCCTATCCTGCATCACGCTAACATCATATTACAAGATGTGACCCCATTGTTTATTTTGCCCATTGTATCCTTGCTTTCCTGTGTCATCGCAGCCTGAGGTCGAACGACAAGCCTCCGTTTCATTCGTCAGATCAACAGTCTCGCAACCTCCGCTCGATGTTTGTGCTGCTGTCCAGAGTCGGCCAGCGTTGGCGTTCGCTTTGTACACAGCCAAGCGCTCGCGAATGATCTGCCGGTGCCACTCGGACATGGGAACTTGCTCAGAAGTCGCTGCGATCCGGTCCCAGGGAGATTACACGAAATTTCTCTGCTCGTCGGCCGAGAGATTGTCGAACCTTGGAGGAGGAGTGAGAACTATCTTGGTCAAGCCTAAAAACAAAGGAAGGGTCACATCTTGTACTATGATGTCTTTTCCAGCGCCTTGATAAGGCGACTGATCGTGGCATAGTGCAAGCCGACGACCCGGCCAATCTCACTGAGCGTATACCCATGCTTGAGATAGGCCTGAACCATTGCGATATTGCGCGCCGTCTTTGAATCTGTCCCAGCCAGGAGTCGCTTGAGAGATGGACGATGCACCAAGCGCTGTCGCTTGGGGATTTCCGTCGTCGAACATTCCTGAAACAACGGCGTCAACCGCTCAACGAAGGCCTCGCTGCCTAAGAGCACCTGCCCTTTGACTTCCTCCCAAGGTCCAGGAACACCGACCCCCTCATGCACAAATTTCGCATAGCGCCTCCGAGCGGTCGCTCTAGTGCCGGCGAACTGATCCAAGATCCAGTCAGTGGCCAAAGCTGGCGGTACAGGGGCTAACCCCAGCATAGGCTGATAACTACTCCAGGGGTAACGTTCCGGCGTCTTGACCATCTTTGCCCGTACCGGGTTGAGGACGATATAGCGGGCCAGTTCTAGCAGATACCCCTCCTTTTCCACCAGGATGGCCTTAAACCGCCCCTGAAACAGATGCCCCACTTTTCTGTGGCGCCGATTGAAGCGTTGGGTATAGACCCCGTTCAACTGACGCATGCCGCGGGAGAGATTGGGCTGCGGGGTTTCAATCAAGAGATGCACGTGGTTGTCCATCAGACAATAGGCATGACAGCACCACCTGAAGCGCCCGACCACCCAAGCGAGCGTGGCTAGGTATGTCTCACGGTCCTCGTCATCACGAAAGACTCGTTGGCGTGCATTTCCGCGCGAGGTGACGTGATAGAGGGCCCCAGGGAATTCAATACGCAGAGGGCGAGCCATAGCCTATCCTGTACCAAGTCAGTATCATATTTCAAGATGTGACCCTTTTTCAGGAATGAGTGTGTCCATCTGATGGGGAGTCGGGACTTCCGTCCTCGAGGCCGTCCGGATGCATTGGAGATCCCCTAAAATCACTCGATACGGTTCTACCCCGTTCCGCGGACGGTCGAGTGAAGAGTCGCTTTCCCTGTTGCTGCCTATCGAGTCGCCGCCGCTGTTGTGGATTGTTATCGCGCTCGATGGAGTCAGGCGATATCCGCTCTAGCCTCGGCTCTCGTCTGATACTGCCGACGATTCACCTGTTCCAGCTTGAGCATGCCGAAGAATCTCTCAGAGGCGGCGTTGCTTGGTGCTCCTATCTCACACCAAGCCACTACCATATTACAAGATGTGACCCTACTTTCTTTTCGCTCAGATGCTGGGACTTTGGGATACTGCGGATTGGGACTTCGGCATCTCCGCTTGTGTGGGAGGCGTGGCCTGAGATTCAACTTTGGATTGCGGGGCACTCGCTTTCTTTCTCCCTTGGGCTTTGACGCTTGCGTGGGCCAGATGGCGGCTCGAACGTCCGTAGTGTAGTCTTTTATGCCTCTTAAAAGGAGTGGCCGAGGCTGCCCTTTACTGCGCGCATCGAACGATATACATGCTCCCTCCAAGCTTGCTCGTTATCTCTCAAGGGATGGGGGCTGATTGATCTTCCACTGCGCGCGTCCAACGAGGGTCTTCTGAGACCGCGCGTTGCGCGAGCACAGAAGATCATCAGGCTCCATCCCCTCCTCTGTTCTGCGAGCAAGAAGGGCACCTGGCCGCTCCTTCTCCATCCTTCTGAGGGCGCGCGTTCCGCGAGCAAAGAGACTACGCCAGCCACCTCGCCCTCCTTCCCTTGCGCCTGCAGGCCATTCGTGGTAACTGAAGAGATATGAGCGACGCCCATGGCATCCGCCACACGCCCTCTGAGGGAAGCGCAACGGTTCCGGCTGCGATTGAACGGGTCTTGGCATGCCATCCCTCTATCGTCGTTGCAATCCTCTTCGGCTCGCTCGCGGCAGGCCATAGCCGCAATGATAGTGATTTGGATCTTGCCGTCACTTCGACCACGCCGCTCGACCCCCAGATCCGAATCCAGCTCATCGAAGAGCTTGCGGTCTGGCTGGGTCGGCCAATCGATCTGATCGATCTCGCACAGACTCACGGACCGCTCTTGCAGCAGATCCTGACGAAGGGGCGCTTACTCATCTGTACAGACCGAACGCGCTACGCCGACCTGCTCTTGCGAGTGGTCTACGAAGAGGCCGACGTGATGCCCTATTATCGCCGTATTCTCGCGGAAAGAAGGCAAGCATGGATCGGGCCCTAGTCGAGGCCAAGCTGGAATCGCTCCGACGTTGCGTCGAGCGAATAGCGACCAAGACGCCGACGTCTGCCGATCAACTGGCACAGAACCCGGACCTGCAAGACATCATCGCCCTGAATCTTCAGCGTGCCGTCCAACTGTCCGTCGATTTGGCATCGCATCTAATTGCCGAAACCGACGCTCGTCCCCCCTCGACGATGGCGGAGAATTTCGAGGCTCTCAAGAACCTTCAGCTCATCAGTCCCGCGCTCAGTGAGCGCATGACCAAAGCGGTCGGATTCAGAAACGTTGCCGTTCATAGCTACAAGCTATCGATTGGAACATCGTCTATCAGATCTGCAGCCACCACCTCGACGACTTCCGACAGTTCGCCCAGGCAGTTGCCCAACGACTTACCACCCGCTAACGTAAATGGTCAGACCCTCCTGCTTCGTTCTCAAGGTGAGGGAGTCTGCTCGGTCTCTCATTGCGCGTACCCTTTCGTTCGCACTTTCTCTTCCATGCCCAATCAAGCAAGGGCGTGAGGAGCTTTTGACTACGGCCGTCGAGCGAGGCCTTTCTAATTCTTTATGCCTCTTAAAAGGAGTGGCCGAGGCTGCCCTTTACTGCGCGCATCGAGCGATATACATGCTCCCTCCAGGCTTGCTCGTTATGTCTCAAGGGATGGGGGCTGATTGATCTTCCACTGTGCGCGTTCAACGAGGGTCTTCTGAGACCGCGCGTTGCGCGAGCACAGGAGACCTTCAGTTTGCTTGTTCAATCCAATCCAATCCAATCCACTTCTTCTGGGGAGTAACCAGATTGTCCTTTTACTGCGCGCATCAAGCGAGCACATTTTCATTGCGCACTCTGCGAGCAAGAAGGACCGTCTGGTTACTCCCCTACCCCCATTTTCTTGACTGCCGCGGGAAGGCCGTGTTAGCATACCTGCGGTTTCACAAGGATTTTCCCGTATTTCCAAGTCAACCGACATGGGGCTGTAGCGCAGTTGGGAGCGCGCGTGAATGGCATTCACGAGGTCGCCGGTTCAATCCCGGCCAGCTCCACCAATTTTCAACACTAGGCAGGAGGCAAGCGGCAAGGGACTGAAGTAAGAGCGATTTTTCGGATTTGGCTCCTGGTCTCACGCCGAACTGGTCTCTTTCATTCCTCCACTCTAGCCATGCGCCGCTAGCCCCTAGCCTGCCCGAACATACATGCTCCAAATCGAGTCGGTCTATAAACAATACTCCACGAGGGTTCTGCTGAAGGATGTGACGGCGCACCTTCGCCCCGGCTCACGAGTCGGCTTGGTGGGACCCAACGGCGCCGGCAAGACTACGCTCTTCCGGATGATTCTCGAAGAGGAATCGCCGGACAAGGGAACCATCCGCAAGCGTCCTCGTCTCCGAATCGGCTACCTCCCGCAGGAACTCGAAACTATCACGGGCAAGACCGTGTTGGATGCCACTCATCGCGATCTGTACCCCGAACATGAAGCCGAGCGTATTCTTATGGGGTTGGGATTTTCGGAGATCGACTTCAGCCGTCAGATCGAAAAACTGTCCGGCGGCTATCGGATGCGTGTTGCCTTGGCGCATCTGCTGCTGACCAACCCTGATGTGTTGCTGCTCGATGAGCCGACCAACCACTTGGACAAACCGACACAGCGCTGGTTCGAGCAATTCCTGTTGAACTCGGAGATGACGCTGTTGATCATCAGCCACGACACGGCGTTTCTCGATCGTGTCGTCACCCATATCTGGGATCTCCGGCACCATAAGATCGAAGAATACCGGGGCAACTATACTTCGTTCATCAAGATCCGCGCAGAACGGGATGCGCAGCGTGAGGCTGCCGCGGGGCGCCAGGCGAAAGAGGTCGCGCGGGTCCAAACATTTGTCGATCGATTCCGCTACCAAGCAAACAAAGCCAGCCAGGTCCAATCGCGCATCAAGCAGCTTGAGAAGGTCAAGATGATCGAGATTAAGCGCGATCCCAGGCGGGTGAAGTTCAAGTTTCCCCTCCCCACAGCGAGCGGCCGGCAAGTCCTCGAACTCCAGGGCGCGGCAAAACGTTACGGGGAGAAAGTGGTCTATGAGCGAGTCGATTGCTCGATCGAACGGGGCCAGCGTGTCGCGCTGGTGGGAGAAAACGGCGCCGGGAAAAGTACGCTGCTCAAGATGCTGGCGGGAGCGCTAGAGCCTGACAAGGGCGTCAGGTCGGTCGGCCATGGTGTCACGCTGCACTACTTCGCCCAACACCAGGCAGAGACATTGAACCCCGAACATACCATTCTCGATTCCCTCTCCGAGGTGTCCAGCCAAGCGGAAACGAACTTCCTCCGCGGGATTGCCGGCGCCTTTTTGTTCACCGGTGACGATCAAAAGAAACCGATCAAGGCACTGAGCGGAGGGGAACGTAATCGCGTCGCGCTCGCACGGATGCTGGTCGAACCGGCCAATACTCTGTTACTCGACGAGCCGACCAACCATCTCGACCCGGCTTCAGTCGATATGCTCACCGATGCGCTGGCTGACTTTCCCGGCACAATCATCTTTATTTCCCACGACCCCACCTTTCTGACCAGAGTTTGCACGCGCGTCATTGAAATCGAAGATGGCAAAGCCCGAAGCTTCTCCGGCGACTATGAGTATTATTTGTGGAAAAAAGCGCAGGAAGTCGAATCCATCAAGGAATCGAGTGAGGACCTGAAAGGAATGGATCGCGAGAAGGCCGTCGGACCGACCAGGGCCATGGCTTCGCAAGCCCCTTCCAAACCCTCAGCTGGAGACCGCCGCGATTTGAACAAGACCCAGGCTCGTCTGGAGAAGCAGGTGGCGCGAGCCGAAGCAGAAATCGGCGACTGTGAGACCAAGATCAAAGCGCGGGATCTCGAACTGGCCGACCCCGAGCTCTACAAAAATGAATCCACCAAGTGGAGCGTTCTCCAAACGGAATACGACGGATGGAAGAAGGATCTGGTGCGGCTCACCGCCCGGTGGGAAACGCTCTCGGCCGAACTGGAAGAAGTCAAACAAAAGTTAACGGCATTCGCCTAGCCCGCCACGAAAAATTATTGTGGCATGCGAGACGGACCGGGACAGGCGAGACAAGCGAAACCAGAGCTTTCTCGTCATGCCTGTAACGCTCTAAGCAGGATGCTCAAAAAGTCCGTCCGGCAAGGCCGCAGCGAGTGAGGGCCTGAGGCGTACCCTTGTGGTACGTTGAAGGTCTGAACGATGCGAGAACGACGCTGGCGGGCTTTTTCAGCGTCCTGCTAGACGGAGGACTTGGCCGTTTCTTCAAGGTAATAATACAGCCAGCGGTTCTTCTCTTTCGTGACCAACTCCTCCCAGATCACGCCGACCAGAAACCCCTTCTCCCACGGCTTCACCCAGGCGACTTTTCCGTCGAGCTTTTCCATCTGTTCCGCACGATCCGAATCGAGAAACGCCAGCGACACCGTCACCGGCTGGGCCATCGCCAGTTTCTCTTTCGTGTGCAACCCCGCGCCGACTTTATTGACGTTATCCAACACGGCTGTAATCGCCTTGGCGCCGCTCTTCGGTGAAATGAGCGCAGAACCGACCAAGGTCGCGCGAACAAACTTGCGTCGTTCGTTCGTGGAGGCTATCGATGTCGTTGCTTTCGATCTCTGCCGTTTCATAGGCCTAAGTATAACCGATGGGAAATCTTTGTCCAACACACTATTGAGCCCCCGTTTAGACATCTTTAGGCCGGTAGTACCGACGCCCCTTGAGCGACTTCGGGAGATGCTCCTGCACCTTGGCCTGGGGATCGTCATGGACATAGCGATAGCCTTTCCCATACCCAAGCCCCTTCATCACCGAGGTCACAGCATTCCGTAAATGGAGCGGAACTCCAAGATTTCCATGGGCTTTTGCGTCTTCCATGGCCTCAAGCAATCCGATATAGGAAGCATTATCTTTGTGCCTCGTCGCGAGATACGTCGTCCCTTGAGCCAAATTGATCTGTGCCTCAGGGAGTCCCACAAACTGCACGGCCTGAGCGACCGCAGTTGCAACCACCAGCCCCATGGGATCGGCATTCCCCACGTCCTCGGAGGCAAAAATGATCAAGCGTCGGGCAATAAATTTCGGGTCCTCTCCCCCTTCCAACATCCGGGCGAGCCAGTAGAGGGCCCCGTCAGGATCAGAATCGCGCAGGCTCTTAATATAGGCAGAGATGACGTTGTAATGTTCCTCACCTGACTTGTCGTAGCGGATCGATTTCTTCATCAGCGCGGCTTCCAGGGCTGCTCCATCGATCAGGCGCGTCTCGTCAGGCCCAGCCGGTTGCTGCGTGACCACAAAATCCAACGCCGTCAGGAGCGCTCTCGCATCGCCGTTGCCATAGGCAATCAATCGTTGCCTGGCATCGGATGACAGGCTGGCGCTCCACCTCCCTAACCCAATCGCATGGTCCGTGAGCGCCCGATCCAGAATATGCCCCAGCGCCTCGTCCGAAAGGGGCTTGAGCACAATGACCAAGGAACGAGACAAGAGCGGTGAGATCACCTCAAATGAGGGATTCTCGGTCGTCGCGCCGACTAGGATGATCGTCCCCCGCTCGACGTGAGGTAAAAAGGCATCCTGCTGCGCTTTGTTGAAGCGGTGGATCTCATCGACGAAGAGAATGGTGCGTTGACCGTTGATCGCCTGGCGTTGCTCAGCAGTCTTGATAATGGCCCGCAGCTCGGGAACACCCCCTGTGACCGCCGAGAAGGGCACAAACTGCGCTTTGGTGTGGCGCGCGATGAGATGCGCCAGTGTGGTTTTGCCCGAGCCGGGCGGCCCCCAGAAGATGACGGAAGAGAGTTGATCCGCCTCGATGGCTCGCCGCAGCGGTCGATCCGGCGCAGTGAGGTCGTCTTGCCCGACGAAGTCCGCAAACTCTCGTGGTCGCAGACGCTCGGCCAACGGAGCCTCAACGGATGTCCTTCCCTCTGGAGTACTGAACAAATCGGAAGTCTGATCGCGCGAAGTCGTCACAATAGTTCTCAACAACGGTGCGAATTGTTTACGCTGAAGTATATGATCGCAAACGGGCCCTTGACCATAGGCTACACCAATGTTAGGAACAGCCGCGAGAGGAAACAGCATGCACACCCAAGTGAACGGCATCTCTATCGCCTACAGTGACGAAGGAACCGGTCTCCCCATCGTCTTTCTCCATGCCTTTCCCCTGAACCGAACCATGTGGGCGACGCAAGAGAAGGCGCTCTCCTCACAGTTCCGGATCATCACAATCGACCTGCGAGGGCATGGCGAATCAGACGCGCCGCTCTGGCGCTATACGCTGGACCAATCAGCTGACGACGTGAGCACATTACTGGACCATCTCGGAATCCAGCGGGCCCTGTTCGTAGGGCTCTCGATGGGCGGCTACATCCTCTTTGCGTTCTATCGGAAATACGCCGCTCGCGTGAAGGGATTGGTCCTGGCCGACACGAGAGCGCAGGCAGACACAGCAGAAGGAAGAGACGGACGGTTCCGCATGGCTCAGACAGCCTACAAGAAAGGACCGTCCGCCATTGCCGACCTCATGATCCCGAAACTCCTCTCTCCTCAGACCATCGAAACGAGGCCGGATCTCGTCCAGCAAGTGAGAGCCATGATCGAGAACAACCAGATCAGCGGAATTGCCGGGGACCTCATGGCGATGGCCGAACGGCCAGACTCAGTTCCGCTCTTAAGCCAAATCACCTGCCCCACCCAAATCATCGTCGGCGAATTGGATCAAGCCACTCCACCATCAGACGCGAAGCTCATGGCCGATCAGATCCCCAACGCCAGCTTGGCCGTCGTTCCACGGGCCGCACACCTGGCCAACCTCGAACAGTCAGAAGTATTCAACCAAATCGTCGCTGCCTTCGCTTCAGATTTCAGCAAGAGAAAACAGAGCTAACCACCCAGCCCCTGTTCTCATTTCAGATTCCAGTAGGCCCCCTCACCGCTACGGCGATAAAGAGGAGGGACTGGCATGTTCCTGAAAGACTCTCTTCTGAAGTGAAGGACGCATTTCCACTCAGAACGTTCAAACAGGCCAAATTTCTCATCCGCCCACTGAGTCTGCCAAGACAGACTCTTTGCTCCAGGACGCGCCTTGCCCATGCAAGGCCGCAGCGAGTGAAGATTCGAGGCCTGTTTCCTGAAAATTGAAGACTAGAATGGCTAGGCTGATGAAGTAGCGGCAGGGTGTTCAAAACAGCTGCCCCGCGTGGCCGCAGCGAGCGCAGGGGGCAACGCGTACTTGGTTCAGCACGTGGTGGAGCCTCTACGCAAAACGAGAACAAAGCCTGAGGAAAGGCGCGTCGGCGCGCTGGGGCTGGCGGGTAAGAAGGACAGCCGTTTTCAACACCCTGCCTAGTCGGAGTCGCCTGTGCTGCCTCGTCGTATAAGCTTGAGGAATTCCAGCCTGGTTTGTGGCTGACTGCGGAAGGCGCCTAACATAGAGCTGCTGACCGCGATGGTGTTTTGCTTTTCGACGCCCCGCATCATCATGCAGAGATGTCGCGCTTCGACGACCACACCCACACCGTTCGCATTGAGTTTCGATTTGAGTGTTTCGGCGATCTGGACGGTCAGTCGCTCTTGGACTTGCAGTCGGCGCGCGAAAACATCCACGATGCGCGGAATCTTGCTGAGCCCCACCACTTTCTTATTGGGCAAATAACCCACATGGACTCTACCGTAGAACGGCAGCAGGTGATGCTCACACATACTGAAAAAATCGATGTCCTTCACGATGACCATCTCATCGTACTCGATCGGGAAGAGCGCGCCGTTCAGGAGATGATCAATGTTGCGGTTATAGCCTTGGGTCATGAAGGCGAGAGCCTTGGCGACTCGCTCCGGAGTCTTGAGGAGCCCGTTCCGGCCCGGCTTTTCCCCGAGAGCCAGCAACATCTCCGTGACCAGGGATTGCAGCACGGCCAGATCCGCCGGTCTGCCGTTGCCGTTGACGTCTTCGACCGGCTGCCGCCCCCCTCGCTTGATACCCCGCTTAGCCATGCCCCCCCTCCCTGAGCACCGGAGCCTGACTCATCGCCCCCGCATACTCGAAGTAGTTGTCGCGTGTTTCAATGAGCCCAACCTTTTCCAGTTGCCCGGCAGGGAGGCACTTCACTAACAGATCCCAGATCAGCAACACCAGATTTTCTCCCGTCGTGGTGCGATCGGCAAACTCAGGATCTTGATTGAGATCGCGATGGTCGAATCGCGTGACCACCTGGTCGGCCACCGTCCGATCCAGCCGATTAAGGTCAACACCTCCACCGTTCGTGGTCGGAACCGTGCTCTTTACCGTCACCAGCACAACATAGTTATGGCCATGTCCATTGGGATTATTGCACTTCCCAAAAACAGCCAGATTTTCTTGGGGTGACAGATGATCCGTATGCAGCCGATGCGCGGCGCAGAACCGATATCGCCTTGTGACGCTCGCCTGTGCCATCGTACATTCAGCTCATATCCGGTGCAGAAATAGAGAAGCCAGGATCGGCCGCTGTATTCGGACAATCCTGGCTTCCCTGCCCTTCACTCAACCGACCGGCTCGCGCTGCTCCAGCGCACATTCATTAGGCGCTGAAGGAGCTGCCACAACCACACGTCGTCTTCGCTTGGGGATTCTTGATCGAGAACCCAGACCCTTGGAGACTGTCCACGTAATCGACTTCGGCTCCCTGGAGAAGCGGAGCGCTCTGCGAATCCATGATGACCTTGACGACACCCTTTTCCACCACGGTGTCGTCGTCGCCCATCTTCGACTCGAAGGCCATCCCGTATTGATACCCGTGACACCCGCCGCCCTTGACATAGACGCGCAGGCCGACAATATCCTTCTCCTCCACCATCAATTCCTTGATCTTTTGTTCCGCCACTTCCGTAATCGTCAGCATTGTAACCCTCCTCCTGTGACCAAGCCGTCCTTCAGAGACCTGCCTGGAATGATTTAGTGTAACATCTCTTTACTGAATTTCAAGACCCTGCGACTCCGACTGCGGAATTATGGGGGCAACCCACTTACTCTCCGGCACCCGAACAACCACGTCTCCGAGCACTTTTGCCTGGCATCCAAGACGATGCCATGGCTCGCTGAGGGCTTCCCGATCGAGAAGATCTTGCTCATCGAAGTCGATCTCCGACAGGCTCTCCGCGCCCATTTGTACTTCGACCCGACAGGTGGTGCAGGAGGCGTTCCCGCCACAATCGTGGTTCAATCTGCACCCGAGCAGCTTCGACGCCTCCAACAACGACGTATTGACCTCAACCTCTCCACTTCTTCTTTCAGGAAGAAGAAACGTCACACGCGGCATCGCAAATCTCTCCTCAATGCACCAAGACACCGGCCGCCACCGGCTGATAGGGGCAGCGCTGCAATCGGATATGTTCCTCAAACTCGTGACGGAACAATTTTATGCTGCTCTGGACCAATACGGCAGCCCCGGTCACCAGCGTGCAATAGCCGGTCCCCTTCACAAATCCACAGAGCTGGAGGAGACTCTCCATATCTTTCTCCGTCCCCTCTCCCTCCTCGATCTTGGTCATCAGCGCGGCGAGGTTGATGGTCCCCATTCGACAGGGTGGGCACTGTCCGCAACTCTCAGCCTTGAAGAAATTGGAGAACTTGAGCGTCAACGCCACCATGCACGTCGCATCATCGACCACGATCACACCAGCCGACCCAAGCCCCGTGCCGGCCTTCTTCAACGAATCGAAATCCATCGTCAGGTCGAGCTGATCAGCGGTGATCATCGAAAACGCCGGTCCACCGGGGAACACCGCCTTGATCTTGCGCCCGCCTGGGACCCCTCCTCCACACTTGTCCACGAGTTCCCGGATAGTCGTACCCATCGGCATCTCGTACACACCAGGCCGATTCACTGCGCCGCTCAAGGAGAACATCATCGTGCCCGGACACTTCTCTGTGCCGACCTGCGTGAACCAGGCCACGCCTTTCAGGAGGATCCGCGGAATGTTGCATAAGGTTTCGACATTATTGACCAGCGTCGGCTTCCCGTAAAGACCGAAGTCCGTCGGGTAGAAAGGCGGCTTCTGTCTCGGCATCGCCGGACGCCCTTGCATGGATTCGAGCATCGCTGTTTCTTCACCGGCCACGTAGCTCCCGTAGCCCTCAAACACTTGCAGATCGATATCCACACCGCGTCCCCAGGATGTTGTTGCCCAAGAACCCTTGAGCCTTCGCCTGCGCCAAGGCTTTCTTCAGACTCTCCCGCTCTTCGTGGTACTCATGATTCACGTAGATAAAGGCCGCCTTCGCTTGCACCGTGTAGGCCGCGATCAGGCAACCCTCGATAAGTTGGTGTGGCGCCTGCTTGAGCAAGTAACGATCTTTAAACGTCCCTGGCTCATGTTCGCCGGCGTTACAGACGAAATAGTGTTCCTTCACCCGATGATTCAGGACCTTTTCCCACTTGATGCCGGTGGGAAAACCCGCCCCTCCTCGCCCGCGAAGCCCGGCTTTCTTCAGTTCATTGACGATATCGTTCACGCTCAGCTCTTTGATACACTTTTCCCAGGCCTTGTAACCCCCGATCTTCCGGTAGGCCTCAATGTCCCAAGGAACACCATCAAGCGTTTGGAGAACTCGCGGTTCGGTCGCAGTCGTCATGCGTCCTTCCTTACCCATTTGGTCCAACGAATGAAACATTACTATAAGATGCCTGGCCGGTATTCGTCAAGGCAATGCCACCATAATAGGCCTGAATCTCAATGACTTAGGGCCACTGCCCTATATGGAACCGGCCATATGGGCCCTGAACAGAGCACAGAAGCGCTGAGGGTCGGAAGCTGTGAGTGTGAATGGACTTGTCGGCGGGCATTCCCGCCGACAGCCGTACAGCAACTTACCTGAGGTGGCTGCCGGCTCCCATGAATAACAGCATGGGGATCGACAACAAAAAGTTGACCCGGGAAGCGAGGAGCGCGGTCCGACCCCACTGGGCCATTTCCGCCGGCGCAGGGGTTCCCTGAGCTGCGGCCGTCACCGCCGCAATAATCCTCCGTTGATTCGGCCAAATAATCGCGTGGACGTTAGCCATCATGATGATACCCAATAACCCGCCGATTCCCAACGCGATCGCGCCGGTTCCACCTCTTTGATACATGTAGAGGTACAAGACAATCCCGGCAAGCACCGTGACCGTCGCGCCATGACGGAACCAATTCAGCGCGGCGGGCATCAACTTGGGAATCACGATGTTCTTGGTAGGGCCATCCAGGCTCTTCAAGAACGCCGCATTGATCAGGTTGAAGAAATACAATAACCCGATCCAGACGATCCCAGCCAAGAAATGGGTCCAGCGTAACAGCAAACCGAACCAATCAGCATCACCGACCGCAATGCCCACCATGCCGAGATACCCCATGATCAATACCACCGCGAGCGCAAATCCTACGCCCATCGTCTGCATCGGACTCTCAAGAAATTTCATAGTATCTCCTCATTTATTGCACTATTCTGCTTTCTGTACTGTAGTCGGTCTTCTCCTGTCAAACAACCGAGACCCATCACTCGTCAAAAGCTATGCGTCAATCGAGATACTTTTCCCCAATCGGTTCGATTGACGCATAACACTCGGCGGTATTCTTTACGCCATGAGGCGATCGACTGCCGCGCAGAGATCGCGCACCGCACCAGCAGAGGTTGCCAATGCCGCCTGCTCTTCCGCCGTCAGCTCATATTCGACCACCTGTTCGGCCCCCCCTCTACCCAACCTGACCGGCACACCGATGACGACATCCTGCAAGCCATATTCGCCTTCGCAGAACACCGCACAGGGCAACACTCGTTTCTGGTCCTTCACGATCGTCTCAATCATATCGACAACCGAGGCCGATGGGGCATAGAACGCGCTGCCCGTTTTCAACAGATCCACGATTTCGGCACCCCCCTCGCGTGTCCGCTTCACAATCGCCTCCAACCGGTCCTTCGACAGCAACTCCGAGACCGGCTTCCCCTTCACCGTTGTATACCGCGACAACGGCACCATCGTGTCGCCATGTCCGCCTAATACCATCGCAACCACGTCGAGGCCCGGCACACTCAATTCAGCGGCGATGAAGGAGCGCATGCGGGCGGAGTCGAGCACTCCCGCCATACCCAAGACCCGCGACTTCGGCAATCCGCTCACACGACGCGCCACATGGACCATGGCATCCAGCGGGTTGGTGACGAGAATCAGAATCACGTTGGGCGATCGCGAGACCAACTCGGAGACAACCGATTTCACGATCTTGGCGTTCGTAGTCAACAACTCATCGCGGCTCATCCCCGACTTGCGAGGGATTCCGGAGGTGATCACCGCCACCGACGAGCCGGCCGTTTCATCATAGCCATTGGTGCCTACCACGCGGGTACTATAGCCACAGACTGGCCCGGCCTGCGTGATATCGAGGGCCTTGCCTTGCGGGACACCCTTAACAATGTCGACAAGCACCACCTCGTACTCGTCCTTCTCGGCCAGCCGCTGAGCCGTCGTGCCTCCAACGTTCCCCGCGCCCACCACCGTAATCTTCGGTCTCCCCATGCTTCCTCCGGAAGTTCTGAGTGCCGAGTCCTGCGTGCAGACAATTCACTCGAGCGAATCTCAGCACTCTCAACTCAGTACTGCTTATGTGTGTTCGTGCTCCGTCCAGCCTGCAACTTTAAAATTGATCGTGCAGACGAAATTATCTCCATCATAGAAATTGACTTTGATCTTCTTCTTACCATAGGTTTTTGCCAGAAAGGCGTCTGGATCATCGACCAATTCCTGATACCCTCCTGCCGGATATTCGCCGAGGTCGTGAAATACCACGATCATCCCCACTTTGACTTCTTGAAGAATCTTGGCCCAACAACGGGGATAGACCTCCCAAAACTTGGCCTCGATCAGATCCTTCGACGGCTCCTGGCGATCCTCTCCCGGCTTAATGGGCTGTGCAAATTTCGCCAACCGGCGGACATAGGGATACTGATGCCCCGTAAACAGCTTGTGAAGCCAAGGCGGCACAGTCGGTCTCTCTGCTGAACTCGTCATCTTTATCTTTTCTCGTACGTGTTGTGCGTTACGTCGTCAGTCGCTGATAGATCCGCGGCAATCGCATTGGCAACGCTTCGAGATGATCGATGACCGCAAACTGTACGTCCCCGTACATTCTCCGGACATAGCCATCGGCCTCCCGATCGATCGTGATACAAAACGGATGTACCCCCTGCTGACGCGCCTCTCGTAACGCAACCTTGGTGTCTTCCAGCGAATACTCGTCTTTATATCCATCGTCGAGCGGGCGCCCATCGCTGATGAGGACGAGCAGCCGCGTCCGCGCCTCTCGCGCTAACAATTTGGCGGTGGCATGGCGAATGGCCGCCCCATCACGGTTTTGCTGCATAGGAACCAGTCCGCCCAACCGTTGCGCCGCTTTCCCACCCAACTGATCGTCAAAATCTTTGATTACCAGAAAATCCACTTGCCCGCGGCCCTGGCCCGAATAGCTGTAGAGCGCATATTGATCTCCAACCGCTTCAAGTGCTTCACACAAGAGCACCAACCCCTCTTTCTCCAGATCAATCACGCGACGGCCACTATCCAATTGGCGACTGGTTGACCCACTCACGTCGACCAGAAACGCGGCCGCGACATCCCGTTCCTTTCGCTCCCGCCTGATGTAGATCCGGTCCGATAGATCTGCCCCAGCCGCCCGCTCCGCGCACATACGGACTGCCGCGTCCACATCAAGATCGTCACCGTCGGCCTGGCACGACACTCGCCGTAACCCCGATGGCCGCAGACTTTCGAAGAATCGTCGAAGTGCCGATACCTCGCTCCCGTGCGCGCTCAAGGTGGCGCCCACAATATCCTCGCTCCCCTCCTCTGCGGCACGCTCGACGACACGACACCAATTGAGGCGATAGTCCTCGATCCCTTGATCCCATTCGGGATAGCGAACCGCACGATCGCCAGACCCGGCATGATCGGCCGGCGCCGACTGTTCGACTTTCAAGGCCAGGAGCTCTTCCACATGGGAGGGCAACTGCCGCCCCCCGGCAAGCCGGTCACTCTCGGTCTCGGTGCGCGTCCTTTCTTGATTCCGCTGCCCTTGCGCCGGCGACTCCTGCAACCCACCGATGGCGCTCGCCATTCGCTCGATTTCCATTGGCTGTTTCTGATCGTCCGATACACGTCCGTCCTGATCCTGCTGACGAATGAACTCAGGTTTCATGGCCCCACGATAAACCCAGTTGGTGACGGGACGATAGTCATCCCCTGTCTGTTCGGAAGCTGACGGACCTACACCCAGTTCCTCTGATGCATCATCCGCCTGATCGGCCTGGATCATCGACCCCTTCGGCGCCAAGAGCTCTTCGAGCCGCACGTAGAGCGCATGGGCCAGGCGCACGGCCCCTTCCGCCGTCGCGGTTGGAGCCAGAATCGTCTGGCACATCGGCCAGAGGCTGGCGATCTCATCCTTGATGGCTTCGTGAATCGCGACAGGTTGTGAGGCAGCGGTCGAGAGCTGGAGCAATTGATCAACAACAAGTTCTTTGACAGTCAACCCGTGTGTCAGCGATCTGGTCGTGACTGCCTCCCGAGCGAATCGCTGCAGGTCCCGCTCAAGTCCCGGATACTCCCGTTGCAGCAGGAACTCCACCCGCGCATCCTCCACAAGCATCCATAAATCCTGGATCAGTCCTGGATGAGGATACAAACGAAATAGCGCCGCCAAGGTGTTCGGCGCAGCCTGTTTCACCCGGCCATACTTTTGGCGAAGAGCCAGAACCAAGTCCGCGAACGGCTCAAGAACCAGCCGGTACGTCCCAAACTCCACGTGCCCCGCTTCGTGAGCCGCCATCACCAGATACAGTCGCGTATTCTCCTCAGCCGTGGGGTAGCGACGCAGAAGCGCTGGCAGTAAAATGGCGCGTCCGTCCTGGCTCACCGTGGCCCGCATCGATGTCTCCTGGCTCAGCGAGTCGGGGAGCGCCTGAATCGTCAGATCCGTTCCACAGAGCCCTTGCACGAAGAGCTTCACGGTACGGGCCACTTGCCGAAGCGGCACACCGCTTAAGGCTGCTTCCACCGCGCTCAGCGCTTTCTGCGATTCCAGAGCAAAATAGGCCCTGGCTCCTTCGACACTGTACGCCAGGACTTCCATCCCGGCTGTGAACCAGGCGTCGAAGCGAGCCGTGGCCTCCGCAGACTCGTCGATCACGCTCGCCAATTCAGGCGCGCGCCGCAAATAGGCCAACGCCGTGTCCGCGTCACGCTCTGCCACCAAGGCTCCGTACTGCAATATTTTTAGCCGCCACCCCTCATTCGGCACCACACGCAACAGGCGCGGCGACTCCGATAACCAGGCAATGCCAGCCCCAGCATCCCGCTCAGCCAGCAACGACCCGACCGTGACAACCTGAGCCCGCACCGATAGGTCTTCGAGATCGCTGATGATGAGCGGACTGGTGCGGAGGAATTCAATGGTCCCCAAATAATCGGTCTTACCGAAACTATTCTGGGAAATCAGTTTCAATCCAAATGTCGCCCAGGCCCTGGCGTCCTGGATCGGCAACACGCGGGCGACTGCGGGAATTTGGCGGATGTATTCCAGCGCGACGACAAAATTAACCTGCGTCAGCTCGAACCCGATTTCCAACCAGGCCCCCAACCGATCCGGCGGGATGACCGTTACCACCTCTGGCGAGACACGGAGAAATTCCAGCGCGACATTCGCATCCTGCTCGGCCAGCTCCAGAGCAGTTTTCAGCACCAACGACCGGACCGATGACTCTTCGATCAGACCCAAAACCAGCGGGCTCTCCTTGAAATACTTCAGCCCGATCGCACCGGAGGATTCAGCCAACGCAATCCCCAAATCCAACCAGGCCACCGCATCGCTGAGCCGACCCCGCTGCTGTAAATCGGGAAACGATTCGATCGCGGCACGAGCAACCTTCGTCGAGACCTCAGTCAATTCATCGAGCAACAGCAAGACACCTTCTACCTGATTCGGTTTCGCCGTGGAGTCGGCAAGACAAGAAACGATCTGCTGGGCCGTGGCCAGCCCCAACTCCTCCGCCAACTTGGCAATCAATTGCTTATGGGGATCCGACATCTGCATTCTCGATCCAAATCCTACGGAATTTGCAGGAAGTGTTCGCCCGCATTGTTCATAGCGGCTCATCACGAATTTGCATAGAAGTCACCCGAGGGGCACGAGGCAAGAGAAAAGACGTTCTCTCTGGTTGCCCCTAGCTTCTAGTCCCATGCCGCTCGCCCAAGCATTGGGGATTGCAGCAGAAGCGGTCATGAATGATGCGGGATAGATTGTAAAGGACGCCCTAGCG
The DNA here is from genome assembly GCA_963821465.1 of uncultured Nitrospiraceae bacterium. Taxonomy (GTDB): domain Bacteria; phylum Nitrospirota; class Nitrospiria; order Nitrospirales; family Nitrospiraceae; genus Palsa-1315. Next base: position 78,646 of record CAWGDV010000010.1, read on the forward strand.
CTTGTAAACTATGTGCTAACGCGCAGGCTGGGGCGAGAGGCACGAGGCTAGAGAGTAAATCCACGGCTTTTCTCCTGCCACCAGCCCTTTGCCTATAGCCTGTCGAAAGGATTTCGGAATGGCTGAGCCCAAGCAAGAGAGTCTCGAAAAAATGCGGAAGTTTGTGAAGGGCTTTGCGGAGAAGAGCGGGACAACCATGCATCCCACTCCCGCGGTCACCGAAGCCGTGATCAACGGCCTCGCGATGCACATGGACGAACTGGGCAAACCCCTCTGTCCCTGCAACTTCTACAAGGACAAACAAGCAGAAGCCAAACTCCGCCGCTGGATCTGCGCCTGCGACGAAATGCAGATCTACAAGTACTGCCACTGCCTATTATTTGTCCGTGAAGATGGCCTGCCGATCACGGAATATCTCCCGGAAAGCCACGAAGGCCGTGAAGTCTATGGCATCGTCACCGATCCCACCCCCGGCAAAGGCCGGGCGCTCAAGCACAAGGCCGCTTCCGCGCCGATACCCTTGGACGAAACACCGACATCGTCCCCATCTGTTTCGTAACAGCCATGCCACTGCGCGACCGACTTCTGTGCGCCGCGGTCATCGCACTCATGCTGGGAGGCCTGTGGTCCAACCAGACATCGGCCACCACGCCTGGCAACGCGTCTCCCGCCGTGACACCACAACCTCCAAGCCTGAACGAAAAAGACTTATTCCCCTACAAGCAAAAGGGGCGAGGCACTCTGGCCGGACAAGCATTTCTTGTATCTCCCTCTGGGAAGGCCATTACCCAAGCCGGCGCTCCAGTCCATCTCATCCCCATCACTCCCTACACACGTTATTGGTTCGAGCACAACGTCAGGAATACATCCTGTTCAGCAACAGGAACACCTGCTTCCTCTGAAAGTACTGTGGCTCCACGCACTCCGACCGACTGCTCGCACGAGGCATTGACTCGGCTTCAGATGGAAAAGCGGTTGACCCCCTACCTCCGCACAACCAGAGCCAACCCCACCGGACATTTCTGGTTTACCAAAATCCCCGCCGGTCGCTACTATCTCGTCAGTCTGATCGAAGAAGGATCGGGAGCCCGCCAAGATGAACAGCTAACAGGCCTAGCCTGGCTGGCTATCGAACTCGACGCGGGTGAGAAACTCACCAATCTCGTAGTGACCGACTGCAAAGCCAGTCTGTGCTGAACCTGCCTTTCAAAAACCCTTGTTTGAATCGAAGGGATTGCAGATCGATTTCTCGCGTAAGTGATTTTGAATTATCCTGTCGCCTGTCTCATCAAAGTAAATGCTTTTCGACAAGTTGGAGGTCCATTTCAAAACCGAAGTTCTCGCTTATAAAGAGGTGATACAACGTTATTACGCGGCCAGCTAGTGTCGTGTTTCCGGCAAAGAGTTACAACTAGCCTTCCCGAGCCAAGGGAGGCATGTTCAGTGCCGCCCTGCCGCGATTGACTTTGAGGATGATGTCGTTCGCGGTTTTGGTCCAGACGAACGGCTTCGGATTGGCGTTGTTGTGTGTGATGTAGTCGGTGATGGCGCGTTCGAGTTCAGGCACGCTGGTGAACACACCTCGGCGGATGCGCGCTGTGGTGATCTTCCCGAACCAGCGCTCCACAAGATTCAGCCACGATGACGATGTCGGAATAAAATGGAAGTAAACGCGCGGGTGTTTGGCCAGCCAGTCGTTGACTTCCTGTTTTTTATGGGTCGCGTAGTTATCGGCCACGCAGTGGATGTCCAGATGTGGGGGCGTGCGGTGGTCGATGGTTTTCAGGAACGTGAGAAACTCCTGATGACGGTGCCGTTTCATGCACTGGCCGATCACTTCGCCTTTCAGCACGTCAAGTGCGGCAAACAGCGTGGTGGTGCCGTGGCGCTTGTAATCGTGCGTCATCGTGCCGGCGCGTCCTTTCTTCATCGGCAGACCGGGCTGGGTGCGATCCAGGGCCTGAATCTGGCTCTTTTCATCGAGGCAAAAGACGAGGGCGTTATCGGGGGGATTCATATAGAGTCCCACCACATCCTCAAGCTTCTCGATAAAATCAGGATCGTTGGACAACTTGAATGTCTTGATGAGATGCGGCTTGAAGCCGTGGGCATGCCAGACGCGCTGTACCGACGCTTTGCTGACGCCACAGACGGTCGCCATGCTGCGGCAACTCCACTGCGTGGCGTGCGTGGGCGCACGTTGTGTCGTGGCAAGAATCTCGGCCTCCTTGGCGCGCGTTAACGGCGTGAAACTCCGCCCGCGCGGCCGATCCTCATACAGAGCTTGTACCCCGCCTTCGGCAAAGCGCTGCCGCCAATCCAGCACGGTCGGACGCGACGTCTTGAGTGCCTTGGCAAGCGCGTTGTTCGATTGACCGTCCGCCGCGATAAGAACAATACGAGCACGCAACGCGATGCGCTGCTCCGTCTTGCCTGACTGGACTATCCGTTCCAGTTCCGATCTGTTCTCAGGCGTGATCGCCAGTGCCGCGCGGCTCGTCCACATGCCGCGCACAATAACACACGCGAATCCACATTGCAAAGCTTTACAAGAGACACTACACTAGAAAGTAGATTAAAGCAATTCAGGTAACTGTTGTTCAACAAACAAGTGAGGAGGTGTTATAATGGGTGAGGTAAAAAGATGAATTAAAGGTGATGTGGTGATATTAGGTGGTGGTGTGAGGTAAATGGTGTTTTTAGGTGTGTTGGGATGGATAGTTGTGGTTATTTTTGGTTAGATGGTGTTTTTTTTTGAGTTTTTGTATTCACTGATTTGTATGTATGTTGGTAGGTGGTGTGTTTGTTACGTTATTATGGTTTTTATGGTTTTTGATGTGATGATATGTTGGGTATGTGGTTTTTCTCGCTTTTCGTTGGTTATGTGTTACGTGTATATCACTATGATTTGTTTTGATGGGGTGATGTTGGAGTTGTTTGGTATGTATGGTGTAGTGTTGTAGATATGGTGTGTTGCTGTCTCAAAGAGATTGATGAGCAAGCGGGAATAGCGTGGTGACAAGCAAACTTGATGAGTGTGGTGTGTTGCTGCTCTCGGCTCGTGGATTTAGATGTCGATGTCACTGTGAAACTTTTCGATGGTCACTAAGAAGGTGTGGGGATAGGTTTGGACGTAAAGTAACTCGGACGATTATAGCACATGTATAGCATTTATTAAATGGTAGGTTTTTGGTTTGTGTTTGGGGTTGATGTCGAAGCGGGCAATCACATTCATTCGAACACCACGTTGCCGGGATTGCTGAAGCTCATCGATCGACTGCCGGACTATCAACGTCCGTATTGCGTGGGTGGGGATGCGGGCTTCGGCAACGATGCGGTGATGACGGGCCTGGAAGCGCGCGAAATCCCCTATCTGTTGAAGCTGCGTGCGACCGAAAACGTCAAGCGCTACATCGAGAAGGTGTTCTGGAGCTAAGGGTGGGTGGATGCCGGGGAAGGGTTCGAAGGACGCGAAGGCGAACTCGCCTTAAGCGGCTGGCAAAGCGCGCGGCACGTCATCGTGCTGCGCCGGCGGCTCAAGGGTGAGGTGGTTTTGAGCGAGGAGACGCACCAACTCGCGCTCGGCTTCGTCGAAAGCGATGTCGCCACACAGCGCTACGAGTATTTAGTGCTCGTCACCACCCTCCCGCACGAGATCCGAGCGCTGGCGCAACTCTATCGCGATCGCGCCGACAGCGAGAACACCTTCGATGAATTGAAAAATCACTGGAGTTGTGGTGGCTTCACACCAGGATCTAAACGCTGCGCTTCAATGCCCTGGCGGTGGCCTTGATCTACAACTGGTGGTCGCTGTACGTGAGTCTCGCGAACCGAAGGTACGACGGAGGTCATCTACGGCCGCCGTTTCTCTTATCCGGTGTGGCGCGCAAGACCCGCCACGGTGGATAACAGCATCTCGTGATCGCCCACTCCCATCGCTAGGCGCACCTCGCGCAAGCCATGCGCACGCGCGTGAGCCAGATGCTTCAGGCGTGGGCAATAGCAAATGCGGAGCAATTAAGCCCCGAGGCCGTCTGGCGGCGGGTGTGTGAGTTCTTGATGACCACATTGACCGGGGTGAACTGGCTCAGGCCGCCGCCGAATCGGTTGGCGGGGGCGGGGTAATGCACGTTTTTAGGTTGAATCGATGGGGGGCGTGTCTTGACATCAACCACAGCAGAGCTTGACAGGTTCCGACGGGCAGCCTAACTTTACCGATGAAAAATGAACAACCTGGCCCCCATATGCTTTCTTAATAGCTAGAAGACAACTATCAATGGCCAGCTATATGCCGCAACATGTGTTCAACATGGCGCTGTTACTGCAGCACAGTTCAACGCCTTAGAAGATCCAAACGGATTGAGGAATTCGCCAAATGTATATCGGATAAATATCGCCGCCACGACTTCGATGACGGCTATGAGGAGGATATTGTTCTTGCTGCACGTAACATGGCAAAGTTTATCGAAACATCGTTTCGCGACATGAAAGCGGCGGCGGCCGTCAGGCAGCTTCAGTACTGTATAAAGAAATTTCATCCGAGCGGAAAAAAGCGATTCTTTCTACAAGAAACAATCTTCACCTAACAAAAGACCCCACTGCCCAGCAGAGTAAAACAATGCGTTACCTGATGTGGTTGTTTTTCATTTGGGGACTTTATCCGGAAAGTTTCCATGAGGCTCCCTCTCACTGGTCCCTGTGACCTGGTCACTGCCCTACAAGACGCTGCACCCGAATGGGAATTAAGGGGCCATTCTGGTTTTCTTGTGCCAGCAGATAGCCTGGCGATCTAAAGCATTCAGAATGTCCCCGTTCTTATACCTTTTCTTAATTCAAACCGTTATGCCCCTCGATATTTACTTCGCGCAGGTACAGCTCAGGAAGATTCGGATTCACCCTCTCTGGGCAATCGCATGTGTGCGATCCGCAAGACGGACCTTAAAGCATAACCGCCTAATTTATATCTGTCTGTAGAATTATGGACGGTAGCACGACCTCATATCTGCTCAAAGATCGAATGATTGAAGATTTCTTGAGCGACGATTAAGCCAAGTTATAAATCCAAGCTTTCCTTGAAAATCTGAATTCCGGAAAGATCGAGGGGTACCAACTGCATACAAGGAATATGCTGGGTTCGTCGCATATGTCAGGACTTGATCGCCTGAAGGCATGCGCATTCAATCTATGCCGTTAAAGCGGCGTGGTCGAACATGAAGCTGTCGTAATGGATGCTCAGGGCGCTTTTTCTCCCCCTCCTGCCGTGCTAGGCGGGTGTAATTCTTACTGTGTTTCTGCGCGACGGAGTTATCGGGGTTATGATCGATCCCAAGTATCCACAGGCGATAGGGATTTCTTCTATCCTGAAATGCAGCAATATCTTCGGGAATTGCGAATGGGAAATTCTCCAGAACGATTCCAAGGATAGCCCGTTTTTTACAAGCGATTTCCCCATAGCGATAGAGAAGACAAGTAACCCTTGTGTCCTGAATCGGATTGTTCCCTTGGCGCCTAATCTCGCGATTCGAATCAAACCAGATATATCGATTGACAGAGATCAGATAGACCTATCCTTTCCCAAGTTCTCGTGTGTTAGTCGCCACATTGGCCACGGAGACGATGGTGAAAATTAATAATTTACTCGTGACGGTGCGCTGAGGACACAGTGTTCTATCGAGATTACCCTTCATGGGTGCAGCCGTTTATTCGAAAAAACCAGCATATGCCGCATTGAGACGTGCTTCAAGAAGCTGAAGACATCGACGAAGCATGCTTCTGTTTTCGACGTAAAGCCATGTTGCTATAGATCCTCCAGTTGATCCGTGAAGAGCGAGCGTTGATTATGCGGAACTTCTGGCAAAGAAAAGGTGTAATGGTGCGAATCCGTCTACGAATCGATGAGTGTGAACTACACATGAAGACACGACACTAGGTAGCAATGGCCCTCGTGCTTTTCGTCGTCGGCGCAGCAAGTCCGATGCTGGCGGTCATGCAGACCGTCAGCGGTGTGGGGGAATACCGGATGGGAGACTATGAGACCAAGCAGGAGGCGGTGCGCCTGGCCACCGAGGCGGCGAAGCGTGACGTATTGGAACAGGTGACGACGTATGTGGACAGTATGACCGTCGCCAAGGGTCTGGCGATCGTGAAAGACGAGATTCGGAGCTATTCCGCAGGTGTTATCACCGTCGTCAAGAAGCAAGTGAGTGCGCGGTTTGATGGCGGGAGTCTGGTCATTCAAGTCGAACTCACGGGGCGGGTGGATCCGGAAGAAGTGATGCAGGCGGTCGTGGCTGAGCAACAGAAACAGAAGATACGCCGGCTCCCACTGGGTTCCCGTCTATCGAACGAGTTCCTGTCCTCGCCGCTGTACAACAAGGTCCGACAATTCACCAATCATGTTCTTCACACCGAAGGAGATCGAGGAGGCAGATTTTCATCAGCGGGGAGAGATACAGTGGTTCGGGGTGACGCAGGAGGATATGAACGATATCAACCGGCTGAACGAACTTGAACGGCGATTCGCGTTGATCCTGAAAGTTTTTTCAATAGCTCCGCGTGCGCAAAGTCTCTGGTGAGTGAAACCTGTATTGAAGAACTACAGGATGCCGGCGTCCCGCACAGAGAGATCCTGCGGCACAGAGAGGCTGCGAAATGATGAGCGCCATGCGGCCTGGGAACAGCAGATGAAGGCAAACGAGACAAACGCGGCGAAAGCCAAGAAGGCGAAGGAGGCGGCAGAGGCAAAGCGGATCGAGGAGCGCAAGGCTCAGCAGAAGGCAAAAAGTAAGGTCTTTGAAGCTCAGGATCTGGCCAGAACTCGTATGACAGAATTTGACTATTCCAAGTAGTCTCGATGGATTGGGCTACTGCGGACAGATAGCTGAGTCACGCGTCGTTTTGGAGCGTATATCGCCCTGATGTCTAGGGCCAGATATGATCGGGATGAAGTAGTGCGATGGGCCACGGAGCCAGCAGCGCTGAACCGGCAGACCGTGATAGATAGAAGAAACGAGATTATCGCTTGCTGTTCAGTGCGGGCGACGAAGACGAAAGAAACGAAGGCGATAAAACCGACGACGCGGGATCAGGTACTGACACAACTACACAAGATGGTAGTGACCACTCGGGATGATTTTGAAGCGATGAATGACGGAAGGATGCCGAGACAGGATTTTAAGACCGCTTCCAAGAACTGTCGCCCCAATACGATTTCGGCGAACTGTGTGGTCATGTCCCTCGACGCGTGATTTACCTGGGAAGAGGTGTGGCATTGGTCTCGCGAGATGAGATAAAGTCAGATTGATGAAGTTGAGAGTGACCTGAAACAGGAAATGGTTCCACTGAATCCCTTTCCTATTTGCTCACGCAAACGCCAAACGCCCTTTTGGTTCAGGAATTGGGCGGCCGAGGTCTTTCGCGGTTTCGATCCATTCCTGAATTATGGTTTCCACATTCGCCAATGCTTCCTGGTATGTGGTCCCATCTGCCGCACAGCCCGGCAATTCAGGCACTTCGGCAATAAACGCCTGATCGTCCTTACTCCAATAGATGATCACTTCATACTTACTCATTCACATCACCTCCCAACTTATGCTGAAGAATCACCTGACGGACCTGCTTCACCTGATAAGGTTTGGCATGGGAACCTTTTGGCTGTAGATTCAGAATCTCTTCGACCCCTGATTTCGTAAAAATATGATGGCTCCCGCGAATTCGTTCTTCAAAGCCTAATTGCACCAGTAAATGCCGTAGCCCCTCGAACGGAATATTGGCGTCCGATGTCCCACCGTAGAACACGTTCGAGAAGTTTATCTGATCTAGTCACTCAGTTTTCTGACCACCTAAAGAAACTGTGCAATGTGCTGTGCCGAGTCAAATTCTAAAGCTGTCCTATGATCCTGCCAAAACGTCAAGCCCTGGCGCCCATCCTATTACAACATAGGGGTGGCTGATATGATCCCGACTACGCACGTAGAAGAGCACTTTCTGAGTATTTTCTCTTTTTATCATTTCACACTCTCAGGTCTCGCGGCCAGGGTAATCCCGACTGCGCGCCCCATTTCTCACCCGCCCACCCGAGCGCGCCGAGACGCGCTCTTCACCCAAGCGAGCACTGTTTCATCGTGCGCGTTCCGGGAGCAAAGGGATGCCCTGGCTGTAAGACCCCACCCCTACTGCCACTCCGACAAAATCTTTATCAGTTATCTTCTTCTACTTTCCCCAACTCGTGGCTGGATGGAAGGGGGAGGCCTCACGTGCGCGCATCGACCGATATACATGCTCCTTCCAAGCTTGCTCGTTTCTCTCTAGGGATGGGGGCTGACTGATCTTCCACTGCGCGCCTTTCTCACCCGCCCACCCACTGGCACGCCGAGACGTGCCCCTAGCCCAAGCGAGGGCCTTCTGATTCCCCAACTTCCCCAGAGGGAGTAGGCAGATTGTTCATCACTGCGCGCATCGGACGAGCACATTCTTATCGTGCGCGTTCTGCGAGCAAGAAGAACGGCTCTGCCTGCTCCCTCGAATCATTCTCAGGCCGCGCGTTGCGCGAGCACGGAAGATCATCAGGCCTCCATCCCCTCCTCTGTTCCGCGAGCAAGAAGGGCACCTGGCCGTCCGTCTCACGTGCCTGCATCGCGCGGCAATCTTCTAATCTTTACTCTCTTTCACCCTTCCAGGCTGGCAGGGAGGAGTAGCCCTCGACTGCGCGCGTCGAACGAGGGCCTTCTGAGCGCGCGCGTTCCGCGAGCACAGAGGTCCCCCCTCCGCCCCGCCCCTCCACTACTGCCATCCCGTCACGTCATACCCCTTCTCAATCAAACACCGCACGACTGCATCGGCATAGGGAGGGTCCGGCTCCAGCGGCTTATAGGTGCCACCTACTGAACCGATGATGATACCGAGCGCGCCTCCGACTGCCGCCCCAATCGTCACACCCGGGACTCCACCAATGAGTCCACTCGATGCCCCTACCGCGGCGCCACTAATCAGACCCAGCCCTGCTCCAGCTGCCACGTTGCCAATTCGGCTACTGGAGCCAGGCTTCAACCCGGCTGCCTCAGCTTTCTGCTGACACATGATCACTTCACGCTTCGCCGTCTCCTGCCCCTGCAGCTGGAACTTCGCGTTCGACCGCAACAACGGCTCCGGCCCCGCACAGGCTGCAAGACATAGAACTAAACCAGGAACGACGATGCCTTGAACCTTCCTCAATCCCTCGCCCTCTTTTTTTCACCAGGATGGCACTCGCTTCGATGCGAGATGCTGGGGTGGGCTCTACTGCGCGCCCCATTCTCACTCACCCACTCCCTTCTCCAATGTGGCGGGATGGAAGGGGGGTGACCTCACGTGCGCGCGTCGGACGAGCACCTTCCGAGCGTGCGCGTTCAGCGAGCACAGAGGTCCCCCCCTCCGTCCCCTCCCTCATCTACTGCCACCCCGTCACCTCATATCCCTTCTCTTGCAGACACCGATTCACAAAGTTCGTATAGGCCTGATTCGGTTGTGACGGACCAGCGACGGCATGGTACAAGCTAGTCAACAATCCCCATACCGCCCCGGTCGCGGCCCCGATCATGGAACCGCGGCCTACTCCACCCGAGATGGCTCCGCCGACCGCCCCAGCTGCCGCGCCGATTCCGCCACCCACTACGGTGCCGGTTGCGACACGGCCAGCCTTCTTCTCACTACCCTCCTCAGCCCCTGCCGACTTTGCCAATTGCCGGCATGCCTCAATATCCTGCGCTGCGATCTCTTTCCCAACCGACTGCATATGCGCATTGGGATACAGAATAGGTTGCGCCGTCGAACAGGCGGTGAGTAAAAGCAATCCTCCGACAATTGACAAACCCCTGTGCCTCATAGCTTCGCCAATCCCTTTCGATGTCCAAGATTCAAACGAGCCATGACCAGCTGCGCGGTGGCCCCTTTGATGAGCACTCGTTTGTGTCGTCCGCTCGCACCGGAGTGAATCCGCACCGACGCAGTGGGAATCGATAATCGGCGGGCTAAAAACTGGATCAATTCATCGTTGGCTGCGCCATCGACTGGAGGAGCGGCCACTCTGATTTTGATCGCGTCGCCGTGAATGCCCACGCACTCTGTGGTAGAAGCTTTAGGTTGGATATGAACGGTCAGGACCACTCCGTCTTTGGTATCCTGCACAATCAGCGAGTTCATCCGTGACAGGGGCCCACCGCGAAGGGATCAGAAAATGGCCTTCACCAATTCCAGAATACTGCGCTGCATATCGGGATCGTCGGTGATCGGACGGGCGATCGCGACGTCACAGGCTCGGTCGGTCGCCACGCCTTGCCGAATAAGTGTCCCGGCATAGATCAGCAATCTGGTGCTGACCCCTTCTTCCAAGCCATGGTTCTTGAGGTTCCGCACCTTTCCGCCGAGCTTCACCAAACCGGCCGCAAGATCACGGCTGATCCCCGCTTCCCGCTCCACCACGGTGGTTTCCACCTCAGGCGCTGGATAGTCGAACTCAATGGCCATAAAGCGCTGCTTCGTGCTTTGTTTTAAATCCTTGAGCACGCTTTGGTAACCGGGATTATAGGAAATCACCAGGAGGAAGTCGTCGGCCGCTTCGAGAATCTGGCCTTTCTTTTCAATCGGCAGGAAGCGGCGATCGTCGCTCAGGGGATGGATGATGACGGTCGTGTCCTTCCGCGCCTCGACGATTTCGTCTAAATAGACGATCCCGCCATGTTTCACGCCGAGCGTCAGCGGCCCATCGACCCACACAGTCTCTTGGCCCTTGAGGAGATACCGTCCCACAAGATCGGAGGCGGTGAGATCCTCGTGACAAGCCACCGTGATTAACGGGCGGCCAAGCCGGTAGGCCATATGCTGGACGAATCGGGTCTTGCCAGACCCCGTCGGCCCCTTGAGCATGACCGGCATCTTACTGTTCGCCGCAATCGTGAACAAACCAATCTCGCCACGCGCCTCCACATAGAATGGCTCCTGCGTGATTCGATAGTGTCCGATGTCGAGTTCGCGTCCCTGCTTTGTCATCTCACGCTCAACAGGTCAATCATGTCCTTCGTTTCACGTTTCACATTTTACGCATTGTGCAGCCACGATAAACGGAACCAAGGCTGAAGATCAAGCGATTCGGCAGGGATATCAGAACACTGAGAAGCAGGCTGCCTTCCGATTTCTCATACCTATCTCTTGGAGGGAGTGGCCGAGGCTGCCCTTTACTGCGCGCATCGAACGAGCACCGTTTCACCGTGCGCGTTCTGCGAGCAAGAAGGGCACCTGGCCGCTCCCTCCCCACCCCCTGCTAGACGGCTTTCACATGGTCCAGGACTTCTCGCACTTTTTGCACCAGCACGTGAGGGGAGAAGGGCTTCTGCAGGAAGCCCGCATGGTGGCTGATCCCGTGTTGGTCAAACACTGGATGGTCGGGATACCCCGACGTGTAGAGCACTTTAATATCTGGTCGAACGGTCAGGATCTTTTCTGCGACTTCAGGCCCGCTCATCTGTGGCATGACCACATCCGTCAACAACAGATGGATAGGCCCTACGCATTTTGCGCTGGCGAGGAGGGCCTCGATGCCATGGCGCGCTACCAGCACTGTATAGCCATGGAGCCGCAATGTATCGTGCACGAGACCACGAACCGCCGGCTCATCCTCGACCAAGAGGATCGTTTCGCGGCCAGGTATCGAGGCCATCGCTTCAGCAGCTGCCCGCATCTCCGGGACCTCTTGTTCAGCCCGTGGGAAGTAGACCCGGAATGTTGCGCCATGACCAGGAGCACTCTCCACCGTGATGTTTCCCCCGCTCTGCCGGACAATGCCATAGACGGTCGAAAGTCCCAATCCCGTCCCTCTCCCTTTTTCCTTTGTCGTGAAGAACGGCTCGAACAGATGCGACCGGACCTCAGCATCCATCCCATGGCCGGTATCACAAACCGCCAGCAACACATACGATCCCGGTGCTACCCCCACAGCATCCAGGCGTACCTCTTCCCCAATCGTCACATTCCTGGTCTCGATCGCCAGGCGCCCACCCTTGGGCATCGCATCACGCGCGTTGACTACCAGATTCATGATGACCTGTTCGATCTGTCCAGGGTCCGCCTTAATGGGCCAGGTCGACGCATCGAGTTCGACGTTGAGTTCGACGATATCTTCACCAATGAGACGCCGCAGCATGCCGTCCATATTGGCCACAAGCGCGTTGAGATCGAGGACTTTCGTTTCAACGAACTGACGGCGGCTAAACGACAGCAATTGACGGGTCAGCCCGGTGGCCCGGTCCGCCGCCTTCTTGATCTCTTCCGTATCTTTCCGCATGGCATCGGCGGGTCCCAGGCGGCCCAGGAGCAACTCGCTGTATCCTCGAATCACCGTGAGAAGATTGTTGAAATCGTGCGCCATGCCGCCGGCCAATCGCCCCACCGCCTCCATTCTCTGCGCCTGTCGCAATTGCGCTTCGGTTTCCCGTAACACCCCCTCCACGCGGGCCCCCTCGGCAAATTGGCCGATCTTGAGACCGATGTCTTTCATCATCTTCAACAACTCGTCATCCGGCTCTCGCACCTGGCGGCTGCAGAATTCGATGACACCATCGATCTCACCCCCTACGAGAATAGGAAATCCAAACGTCCCGTGGAACCCAACTTGTCGAGCATGCGCTCCACCAGGGGAATTGCTACCCATCACGACATCCGTCGCCCAGGTTGACTCGCCACTGGCCCAAATACCTCCAGGCAAACCCTGGCCGCGTGGAAGCACACGCTGCCACGTTTCTTGGATAAAGGGGTCGGCCAGCACAGACGGGGTACTCCACAGATCAAGACAGCGCAACACCCCGCTCGCCTTGTCCACCCGCCAGAACACACACAGATCCCACTCCAATGTCTCCCCGACGGCTTGGAGGACTTTCGGAACCGCCTCTTCCAGGGTCGTGGCCTCGGAGAGCACTCGGGTCACGGCATACTGACATACGAGACGCCGTTCAGCCCGGCGGCGTTCGGTGATGTCCCTGATAAAGGCACTGAAGATGTACGTATCCCCAATTTTCGCGGGTGACACTGCCAGCTCAACGGGGAACTCTCGCCCGTCTCTGTGTCGGGCGATAATTTCAACCCGTCGGTTCAAGATCGCTCCAGCCCCTGTTCGAAGAAATTCACGGATGCCCTGCTCGTGCGCCTGACGATCCCGCTCAGGAATGATGGTCTCGGAAAGGAGCCGTCCCAACGTGTCCTCGCGGGACCACCCAAAAATCGCCGTGGCCTGCGAATTCCAATCGGTCACAATCCCGGTCGAATCGATGGTGATCACCCCATCAAGCGCGGTGTCGACGATGGCCCGATTTCGTTCCTGGCTCTGGAGCAACGCCGCTTCAGCAGCTTTCGCCCAGGCGCTCTCCTGTTGTGCCTGCCGATATTCTGAGCGCAATCGTGTCGTGGCCCACAGCAACAACCCCATAATGGGAATCCAGATTGTCGCGCCGATGATCCCGACTTCCCAGAAGTAGGTATGAATGGGCGCCAGGATGTCCTGTCGATCCATTCGCACGAGGATCGACCACTTCAGCCCAGGAAATCCTCCAAAGCCTTTGGTCTGCGCATAGCCAGTCACCACCTGAACATGTCGGTGCAGATGCTCTTCCTCGATAAACCCCGGTACACCGGCCTCGCTCCGCAGCACCGAAGGGAGCCCGAGCTCTTTAAGATTGATGCCCCTTCTGTGAGCCAGATACGAATCGACAAACACCCTGCCCTGCCTTGTCAACATTTGATATTCAACTCGCCCGCGCACTCCTGGTCGAGCTTCAAGTGAACGAACAGTTCCAGTGGTCACCTCCTCCAAAAATGGGACTCCTACCCGCGAAACCACGACACCCTGGAACGTATCTTGCGCATCGAGAATCGGAGCCGTAAACACAATCGTACCGACCTCACCCTCCTCCACTTCCAGCCCCGTGACATCGGCAATGTCGAGCCGATGCGTCTCACGCGTGGCAAGAAACGCTTTGCTACGGCTATAATCGCGTCCGACCACCGAGGGCTCCGTCGCCGCCACAACAATACCCTGAGCGTCCTTCACTGCCAACGACTGGTAGACCGGGGTGTAGGTCGTCTTCATCCACTTCAGATACTCGGAGAGAAATTTCTGATCGAGGGGTCGCGACGACACGACTCGAGCCAACATGATCACATCGCCTCGGCGTTCGAACAGCATCCGATCGAGCTTCTCGGCCACTTCTGTCGCAGCCAGCTTAAGTTCTTCTCCCGCCGCCTCTACAAAGCGATGTTCGACGAACCGCATCAGGACGATACCGGCTGGGATCGCAAGGAGGGTCACGCCGATCAGAAGATAGGGCAACCACCGATAGCGGCGAGGGTCATGGATTGATATGACCGTTGAGGGTTTCATGATTCACGCGCCGGGGCGGCAACGAAGTTGGGAATCAGCAAGGCGGGATGATAGGCCTGCTTCGATGCGCGCAACCCAGCAAGGCCCGCATCATCCATCGCATTGATGTACTCGGCCCCTTCCGCCAGGGCCGTCCGACAGGTCTCACGAAATAGATACTGTGCCAGACCTGGATAGGTACGGTCCGCGACCTCTAAGAGGACACAGAATGTTGCGCTCGTCAACCAATAGCCGAAGGTATAGGCGCACAGCCGACCGTGAATCCTGACGACCCTCCCCACGAGTCGAAGGGCCGACGCCTGTGACCAGACGACTTCGTGAGCCGACGCCGCATCGGCCAATAACATCACCCCAAACGATTCGTGCTCGTCCTCTTGCTTCTGTCGTGACCAATGCGCGAGGAGAGCACGACAATCCTGGCGGTCGCTGACCTGATAAGAATTCACCTCAAAAGATTGCTCTCGTTCGAATCGATTGCACAGGGCGCGTTGAGATTTATATCGGTCGCCCACCAAGGATACGAGGTCCGCTGCGCGATACAGATAGTCCGGTTCCTTGGACGCTACACGATATCCCATCCGCTCCAACTCCGGTACCAACTGAGCGGGCACGTTCTCAACCCGGCTGACCGACGAGTCGCCGTTCCAACGCCGCAGCAGCCCCATCGCGATCGACAGGGGCGCGTCGATCGAGCCGGCCCCGATCGGAGGCAGGGGCATGAACCAGCCGTCCGGCGATTGCGCGAAGAGGCAAAAGGCCCCCTGAAGCTCCGCCCACCAATAGGCCAATAATCCATTCCACATGTAGTGATAGACCGGCGAATAGGCTGCAAGCGACTGAGCGCGGCACCACCCTGACCGATCCAAGGCCCTCGTCATACGTGGAATATCATCCAGTGTGAACCGATGCAGCGGCTCAGATCCCCATTGACCGGCCACAGCAACGGTAAGACGCGGAAGACGGGCGAGTACGACCACGTCCTCTTGAAATTGTCCAATAAGGCGAGGGTGTGTGACGACTTGGTCACGGATGCCCGGTTGATCGAGTAAGGCCATCATTCTGTCGGCATGACGCTGTATCTCCTCCGGAATTTCTTCTCGCATGAATGGACATTTCGTATCCCACCCCAACAATACCTGGTCGTGCGGCTCATCCCACATCAGCGCCAGGGGATAGAGCTGACAATCGAGCGGGCGCTGCTCGTAGATGCGGCAGGTTGAGGTTGCCGCATCGAATGCGGGGCAGAGATACCCATCTCCATGGGGAGCGGGAACCAGGATCACTTGTGACCCTCGCCGATTGGGAAAGGCCGTTTTCACAACGCCCTCAGCCAGGGCCAGAGCGATTTCGTTTTCAGTAAAATACGGACGGAGGGCGCTATCGGGATCCGGGAACCGACAACAGACATCGCACTGGAGACAAGTACGACTCGGCACGAGTTGTGGGAGAGTGCTCGGTGGTGTCACGAACACACTTACCAGCTCATCGGTATATGCAGACATAGAAGGATTCCGTTGGATGTGCGGTCATACTAACACCATTCCGCAGGGGTTCCCAAGGGGGATGTCATTTTTTCACCGGTTCCCTTCTCAACACATGCCACAACATTTCCCGTCCTTGCGTCTATTCCACCGGAACACATGCATCGCTACCGATGCGGCAATCTTCGCCATGGAGGGGGCGAGAAAGACTGAGTGCGTATGGTGGGCCCTACGCTGCCTTCCCACTCCTCTCGCCCCTTGTACGCTCCTAAAGCCCGTGTTACAGTTCTTTGGCCTCGCGTGAGAGGCGCTCATTCACACGGATACTGCTTCTGTCTGACTTGGCTACCTCCGACCTCCTACATCGCTGCTCAATCATCCGTGACCAGCTGAGCCAAGCTGGGCTCTTTCCATCTCTGTCTGGGCAGGCTTCAGCCTCCGAAGTAGCCGCAACCACGACGACCTGGCGTATTGCCGTCACCCCGTTCCCTCTCACGAAAGATCAAGTAGATTTTTTTCACCAACTCGGACCACAGCTCCTCTCATTTTATCGAGCCCTGAACCGCCTCTATGCCGACAGTATACGCGGCCTCCAACCAGCCTGGGTCGCGGATTACCTCGACCAAGGAAAGCCGGAAGGTCTGCTGACGTACAGCCGGATGAAACGGTTTCGCGACCAGCTTCCCGCAGTCATCCGACCGGATATCATCCCCACCCAGGACGGCATGGTGATCACCGAGCTCGACTCAGTCCCGGGAGGAATCGGTATGACCGCATGTCTCTCGGCACTCTATCCCGAGAGGGAAACAGGCGGTAGCCTCACACTTGTGGGAGGCTCCGACGGGATGGTACGGGGGTTTGCAGATATGGTGAAAGCCCAACCCGCCGAGCATAGCGGATGCGTCGCAATTCTGATGTCGGAGGAAGCCAAAGACTATCGGCCTGAAATGACGTGGCTCGCAGCCCGGCTTCGAGCGATTGGGCTCGATGCCTACTGCGTGGAACCCCGTCATATTCGATTTACCGAAGAAGGCCTTCGAGTCATCGGTGAGGGAATGGACCAGCCGATCGCCTTGATTTATCGCTTCTACGAGTTATTCGACCTCCTGAACATTCCCAAATCCGAACTCGTCCAATATGCGATCAAGAAGGGCCGAGTCGCCGTCACGCCCCCTTACAAGCCGGCGCTGGAGGAAAAGCTCGCCTTTGCCCTCCTCCATCATCCGGCCTTGCGGCCCTTCTGGGAACAGGCATTGGACCGGGACGTCTTCCTGCACCTGACCACCCTCATGCCGCGTACCTGGATTCTCGATCCTGCGCCGATCCCTCCGTCCGCAACTATTCCGGGTTTGGCGATCGGCGGACGGGGCGTGATGAACTGGCACGATCTGGCCACGGCAACCCAGAAAGAACGGCACTTCGTGATTAAGCCATCGGGGTTTTCCGAACTCGCCTGGGGCAGTCGGGGCGTATCGGTCGGGCATGATATGCCGCAGAGCGAGTGGGCCGGCGCCATCGACAAGGCCCTGGCATCCTTTTCTCGAACACCCTATATCCTGCAGGAATTTCACAAGGGCCGTCTGTATGAACTCGACTATTTCGATCCGGTAAGCGGCGAGATGAGCCGGATGTCGGGCCGCGCCAGGCTCTCGCCCTATTATTTCGTGAGTGGCGAAATGACCGAACTGGCTGGTATCCTGGCCACCATCTGCCCGGCGGATAAGAAAGTGATTCACGGGATGAAAGACGCGGTCATGGTGCCGTGCGCGGTCACAAGAGACACGAGTGCTGAGTGCTGAGCGCTCTGTTGTGACGCACAGACTCGAATGGCATAACTCAGGACTTAGGACTCAGCACTATGGCGTTAACTCTGTATCACGTCGCCTGGTGTCCCGACTGTGAGGTGGTGCGCCGGAAACTGGCGTACCTCCACATAGAATACGAGCACGTCGTCGTGCCCGACATCCGCCAGATGCGCAAAGCGGTCCACGAAGTCTCAGGCCAATATTATGTTCCGGTTCTCAAGGATGGAGATATCGTGCTGACGGAAACCGACGACATTCTCAATCATCTGGATCAGACGTACGGTCAGGAGCGGATCACCGGCAGCTAACAGACTGAGAAGAAGCCATTTCGGAACAGCAGAGCTTCGATGACCTGCATGGCTGGGACAGAGAGGGACAACCTCGCCGGATGCTCAAACAGGCTGTCCAGCAAGGCCGCAGCGAGCGAAGAAGCGAGGCGTAGGCTTTGGTACGTTGAGCCTCTGAGCGACGCGAGAACGAAGCTGGCGGGCTTTTTCAGCATCCAGCCGCAGGCCTGCTGATCCACTCGACAGTAAAGGAGACCGCATGGAAGCATGGAGACGCATACTCGCCGACAGCATTGTCAAACCAAAAGACTTGGCGGATCGGCTCGGTGTCGATGCGAAAGAGATCGAAGCCATCGTGGGCGACTATCCGATGCGCATTACCCCCACGGTGATGGCGACGATCAAAGAAAAGGGCGATGCCATTTGGAAACAGGTGGTCCCGGACATCGCCGAAATGGACGACTTCGAAGCGGAAAACGATCCGCTAGAAGAAGATCTCATGAGTCCGGTCCCGCATCTGGTCCATCGCTATCCGGATCGTGTCCTATTGATGGTCACGAATCAGTGCCCAATCTATTGCCGGTTCTGTACAAGAAAGCGGCTGGTCGGGAAGCCGGGATTCCTCAAGAAGGGCGAGCTCGACCAAGCCATCGCCTACTTGCGCGAACATACTGAAGTGCGCGACGTCATTCTTTCCGGCGGCGACCCCTTACTCCTGCCGGATCATCTATTGGAGCGGATACTCAAGGCGCTGCGCACGATCCCTCACTTGGAACTGATTCGCCTCGGTTCCCGTGTGCCCGGCACATTGCCGGAACGGATCACTCCGGAACTCTGCGCGATCGTCAAGAAGTACCACCCGGTGTATATGAACCTGCATTTCAATCATCCGGACGAACTGACTCCCGCAGTGAAAGCGGCCTGCGGCATGTTGGCCGATGCCGGCGTGCCGCTCGGGGCGCAAACCGTGCTGCTCAAAGGCGTCAACGACGATCCGGACATTATGAAACGACTGATGCATCAGCTCCTTCTCGCTCGCATCAAACCCTATTATCTCTACCAAGCGGACCTGACCAAGGGTACGAATCACTTCCGCACCACGGTCGAGACAGGGCTGAATATCATCAAGTCGTTGCAGGGCCACACCAGCGGGATGGCGGTCCCGCACTTCGTCATCGATGCGCCGGGCGGGGGCGGCAAGATTCCGTTGCTTCCCGGCGACTATATGGTGCACATGGACGCCGCAGGAGTCCTCTTGAAGAACTATGAAAACAAGGCATTCCACTATCCGCAGCCACAACAAGGATCTGCGCGGGAGCTGCCGATGGTCAGCGCAGCGCCTGCACTGGGGTCGTGCAGTAATGGAGAGCACGACGATCTGTGAGCACCCGCACCACGCAGGGCATTTTGCCCTACCAACAGATTACGCAGCTGATCACGAGCGGCGCCATCCACGCCGACGTACCGATCGAAGACCGGCAGATTCAGCCGGCCAGTCTCGACTTGCGTCTCGGACGCAAGGCCTATCGATTGATCAGTAGCTTCCTGCCGGAGCTGTCCGAGATCACGAGCCGACTCAACGTTCTAGACTTCTACCAATCCGACCTCGTCATGTACGAGATGGACTTGACCGAGGGGGCCATCCTCGAAAAAGGCCACGTCTATCTGGTGCCGCTGCTGGAACGTGTGGTGTTACCCAAGACCCTCCGGGCGCGGACCAATCCCAAGAGTACGACCGGACGGCTGGACGTCTTTACCCGCGTCGTGACGGATCTCAATACCGGGTTCGATGAGATCCGAGCCGGCTATTCCGGGCCCCTCTATCTGGAAATCGTTCCGCGCTCGTTCGCAATCAAGGTGAAGACCGGATACTCCCTCAATCAGATTCGCTTCATACGCGGCAACGCCACCGTGTCAGACCGGTCGCTTCAGACGCTCCATACACGAGCGCCCTTGCTCTACCACAACCTCCCCACGAAGCATGCGCTGAGACCCCACGATCTCCGGACGGATCGCGGCCTGTTTCTCCGCATCGATCTGAAGGGCGACGACCGAGACGGCTCGTCGATTATCGGCTATCGGGCGAAGAAAAATAGCCACGTCATCGATCTGTCAAAGGTCGGCCACTATGCAGCGCTCGACTTTTGGGAACCTCTGTACCGCCACCGTCAGAACAGTCTCCTTTTAGAGCCGGAGGAGTTTTACATTCTCGCATCGAAAGAACGGATTCGGGTTCCCGCCGGCTACGCGGCCGAGATGGTCGCCTTCGAAGCAGCCTGTGGCGAGTTACGGACCCACTACGCCGGGTTTTTCGATCCGGGGTTTGGGTACGGCCGCGGCGAGCTGCACGGCACCCAAGTAGTCCTGGAGGTCCGCCCCCACGATGTGCCCTTCCTGATCCATGATGGACAAACCTTTTTTAAGGTTGTATACGACAGGATGCTCGCGCGCCCCAGCCAGCTCTATGGCGCGGCACTCGGGTCCTCGTATCAGCGTCAAGGTCTGACCCTGAGCAAACATTTTAAGATCTAAACATAGCGACATAAATAACGCCTCATGATAGACGATGAAACACAGTATTCATGAGGTGTTTAGGTTGCAAATGCGGCAACACTTAGCACGTCGTGTTTAGCAGAATGTTGACACAGACATTCTGCAGTGTTCTCGATACCCCCGAAGCGTCGTTCGCTGGGATTCGAACGTTTCACGAAAGACAAGGAACCAGCTGACCATGCCGCCAGAACCGACCAACGAGCCGGAACGCCGCGAGCCGGAGGACGACTCCGGGAGCGACAACCAGATGCGCGTCGCCGGGATGATTGTGGGTACTGCCCTCATTTTCATCGGCTTCCTCGACGTATTTCTCTCGATCAGCGGGGGATTCGAGATCGACATCATTCCCTTCTTGATTTATTTCGGCGGAGTCGCCGTGTGGGCGAATGCGGTTGTCGAAAACCCAACTCTCCGCTACAGCCTCATCGGCGGCGCCCTCCTGCTCGCAGCCGTCTTCTTCCATTATGGGGAAGTCCTCTTCTGGCACAAGCAAGTGTTGTTTTGGTCCACCGTGGTTGTCGTCATGTATTTCATGTTCTACGAACCGAAAAAACGCGGCTAACCCGCATGATTCATACGGGCTACCCTGTCATGGCGAAGCCGATTTCGGTCATCATCCCCACACTCAACGAAGAACGGACCATCATGGCCACACTCGCGCACACCGCCGCGCTAGGCTTCGATGAACTCATCGTGGTAGATGGAGGAAGTACCGATGAGACTCCCGCACTCCTCGAATCATACCGACTCAGCACTCAGTCCTCAGCGCTCAGTCCTGTACAATGGGTGACTGCACCCTCCGGACGCGCCCGGCAGATGAACGAAGGCGCGAAGGCCGGTCGCGGAGAAATCCTGCTCTTTCTCCATGCCGACACGCATCTTCCTAGCGATGCAAAAACACTGATCGATACGACACTGGCCGATCGAAGGATGGTGGGCGGACGATTCGATGTCCGATTCGATCATCCATCGATGTGGGGAGCCATCATCAGCAAGACGATGAACTGGCGCTCGAGATTGAGCGGCCTCGTGACCGGCGATCAAGCCCTGTTCGTCCGCCGATCTATCTTCGAACAGATGGGGGGCTTCGCCGACATGCCGTTGATGGAGGATATCGAGTTTTCCCGCAGACTCAAACGGAAGGGATCGACCGCAGCCCTCACCGCGACGGTGACCACCTCTTTTCGTCGATGGGAACAGCAAGGCCCCTTGCGGACAATCCTCTTGATGTGGACCTTACGGTTCCTGTATTGGAGTGGCGTGAGCCCGCATCGTCTCGCGCACCTCTATACGACGGTGCGTGAGGAGACGCGAGGCTAGCGGCGCGAGGCCAGGGGCCAGAGGAACGCATGGAACGAGGAATGGCACGAGGATCAGAGAACAGGAAAGACGCTCATTCCTCCCCTCGCCCCTCTCCTCTCACCCCTCGCCTGCAGCGCGCCGAAAGCGCGCTGGTGATCTTTGCCAAGGCTCCGATCCCGGGTGAGGTAAAAACGCGGCTCTGCCCGCCTCTGACGCCTGACGAGGCGGCCACCCTGCACGGCAGCTTTGTCCTCGACATGCTGGAACGGACCAAGCTCGCTGTCACCATACTCCAGCTCCCGTGCCATCGATACTTGGCTTGCGCGCCTTCCTCTGAGCTGGTGTTCTTCAAAATTATGGAAGAACGACAAGGCGTCCGCCTGTTGGATCAAGTAGGAGAGGATGTAGGCCAGCGGATGCACCACACCTTTACCGACTTATTCGCCATAGGCTACAAGCAGGTGATCCTCGTGGGAACCGATGTCCCGACCTTGCCCCTGTCGGTGTATCAAGAGGCATTCGCAATTCTGGGCCGCTCGGACGTGGTCTTGGGACCGGCCCTGGATGGCGGCTACTACCTCATCGGTCTCACGCAGCCGACAGAACAACTCTTTACTGGGGTGCCCTGGTCCACCGATCAAGTCCTCGCCGTCACGCAGCAGCAGGCCGAAGACATTGGGCTTGTCTGTCGGACTCACCACCGCATGGCGCGACGTGGATACGATCGCGGACTTGCGTGTGCTCACCACAGAATGCCAAGAGGACAAAAAAAACCCCAACCATGACCGGGCATTCTCCATGCGAACAGCCGGCACATTGCAGTTGATCGAGACCAGACTCAAGACTCGATAAGTGACACGGCCGGTTACACCGGCCTCGGAAGGGATCACCTATGGCAGAACAAGTGGCGCTCATCACAGGTGGGGCCAAAGGTATCGGACGAGGAATCGCGCTCGACCTGGCTGCACAACAATGGTCTGTCGCCATCTGCTACCGCACGAGCGAAGCAGAGGCAAGGGCCACAGGCGAAGCGATCACCAGTCGTGGAGGTCGTGCACTCTCGATTCGCTGTGACGTGTCGAACCCCCAAGCAGCGAAAGGCCTCGTCACCCAAGTCGAACAGCAATGGGGACGGATCGATGCGCTGATCAACGGCGCAGGCCCCTACCATCGTGTGAACCTGTTCGACGAAACGGCGGCAGGCTGGAACGAGATGTTCGACGGGAACCTCCATCCGATCTTCTATTTGGCTCAGGCTATTGCTCCAGGAATGAAATCCCGCAAATCCGGGCGCATCATCAACTTCGGCATGGCCAATGCCGATCAGATGATTTCACAGTCGGACGTCACGGCCCATTACATCGCCAAGGCTGGGGTCTTGATTCTGACTCGTACGCTGGCCAAACTGCTGGCACCCCACGGGATTACCGTGAATGCGATCTCGCCCGGCTTCATCGATTCAGGCAGTGCGCCGCCGGAAGAACTCGCCGGCATGACCAAACGCATCCCAGCCGGATACATTGGGACGGTAGACGATACCGTGGCTGCCGTGAGGTACTTACTGAGCGACGAAGCCCGCTACGTAAATGGAGCCAACATTCAAATCAGTGGTGCATGGGGGATATGAAAGGATGGAATGGACAGCCTGGTCGTCCTCCTGCTCGCGGAACGCGCACGCTCAGAAGGTGCTCGTTCGACGCGCGCAATCGTGGATCAACCAGGCTACCCTTGAGAAACAAGTAGTAATGGAGCGGACGGCCGCAGTGGGACCAACACGGGTGCCATTCCTGGGAAAGTGAAACGAGCAAGCTTGGAGGGAGCATGTATATCGTTCGATGCGCGCAGTGAAAAGCCGTTGGGCCACCCTTTAGCGGGAGTGCCCTACAATGGAAGCGACCGGAACAACGATTCGAAGGAGGCCCCATGAAATCAGAACAGGAACGGATAGCACATGGCCGGTTTGTCCAGGCCCTTCAACACGAACACCTCACCTGTGCCAAGCCCGGCTGCGGTGGGCCAATGGATATCACCGACCACACCCCTCATCTCGCCCGCATCAAGACTTACGACGCCGAATGCAAACAGTGTCATACGAAGGAGCAGATTACCGGCAAAGAACAGCCTATCCCACCGTGGGACGGCGCCTCGATCACCATGATGGCTGAAGTGCATCTCCTCCACGATCAACCCACATGCCCCTTCGACGACACCCCCATCACCTTTACCTCCATGCCGAATCCCAGACGCAAAGCCCGTTACCGCCTCTCCTGCTTCTACTGCGGCCGCCACGCTGAACTGAATTGGCCGCCGCCGGAAGCAAAAAGGTAGGGAACGAGACCCATGTTGGTTCTTTGCTCCCGGAGCGCGCGCCCTCGGAAGGGCCTCGCTCGACGGGCGCAGTTGAACCAACCCTGAGTGTCGTTCCGAGAAAGAAAAACAAGTGAGCTTGGAAGGAGCATTATACGGTGGTCGTTCGACTCGTGCAGTGGGAGACCATCTAGCCCGCACTCGCAGGAAAAGATGGGAAAACATGGTTGCTCGATGCGCGCGATGGAGACCATACCAGCTGCCTCGCTGAATTCGGGTGAGGATGTAGCTCTCTTTGAATGATCCCGCAAAGCATGTGTTTCAGGTTTGACTCTCTCCTGGCATAGCAGTAGCCTCTTCCCGTCTCCTGTTCTATTGTCTTTGACAGGACACCGCCGATCCACATGGTTGGCAGTGTGTATGATCGCACGACGTGACCATCAAGTTGTTACCTGGAAAATTACCATTGGAGCCAATTCATGAACGATATCGTTCCCCAAAAGGACCCTAAAGACACAACATCTCGTTTGCTTCGGGAAACGGCAATAAGCCTGGTAGAGGGCATAACCGGCGTCGCTGCATCGAACCGAAGCGAACTAATACTCTCCTTGAGCTACATCTTTCAAAAGGCACGGAGTGGAACATTCTTGAATGTGCTGCTGAAGGAATGGGAAAAGTATCGAGAAAAAGGGCGGATCAAGGATGATTACTTAAATACAGAGCAGCACCAAGAGTGCCTTCAAGAGATGCTGGACTTTCTTGATCGAGGCAACCCTGATACACGCCGCTTCTCGATACTAAAAGCTATTTTCCTCGGCGCAGCAACAGAATCTATGTCCTCCAGTGACAGCATACTCCCGCAGCAGTACATGAGTTTATGTAAAACCCTCAGTTCAGGAGAGGCGATTGTCCTTAATGCTACTTTTGCCTTAGCTGAACGTGGCGGTGCTGCTCTTCCCAATAGTGCAACAGATTGGCTGGATATGATTGCCAAGGAGTCTGGGCTCGGATCGCGAGAGCTGGTTGAGATACATGAGCGCACGCTTATAGAAAAGAACCTGCTAACTGACAGGACCTTTAGTGATCGTAGTGGCGTCAGAAACGGAGATCGCCTACGTTTAACCCCTCTGGCTGTGGCCATCTGCATGTTTATCAAGGCATTTGATGAGAATGGGGATGGCCAACCAAAGTAGGTATGTCTTTGAGGTCGTTGCTTGCCTTGGCATCTGAGACTCCCTGCTGCGTTGAAGCATGTTGATGTCAGATGCAAGTTCAGGGAAACATTACGCTGCGAATTCTACGCGAACTGTGCGTCCAATCCGTGCTTCAAGCGTGATCAGCATTTCTAAGCTGAACTTGTCCCATTTGCCACGTACGAGGTCGGAGACGCGGGATTGTGCAATGCCAAGGCGCTTGGCTGCATCAGATTGGGTGAGCTTGTGCTTCTCGATATAGAGACGAAGATCGCTCATCAAATTCGTCCGCATTTGGAGCACGGTGGCTTCGGCCTGGATCAAAACCAAGGTCAACAAAAACATTGCCGCTAGAAGCACCCTATGCCGCGCGGCGTTTTGTCGTGCGGCTGCTTGAGTGAGAGGTTGGTCCCCGGAAGCTGCCACGGGGTGCTTCGGCGTGCAATTTCAACCCCAGTGCTCCAACCACTTTAAGGATAGTGTCGAAGTCGGGGCTCCGCTCACCGGAGAGTGCCTTGTAGAGACTTTCGCGAGAGAGACCGGCATCCCGCGCAACCTGAGCCATGCCTTTGGCTCGGGCAATATCGCCTAGCGCCTTGGCGATAAATGCTGCGTCGCCATCGGCCTCTTCCAGGCACGCCTCCAAATACGCCGCCATTTCCTCCGGAGTGCGAAGGTGCTCGGCGACATCGTAACGAGTGGTCGTAGTTTTGTTCATCATGTGCTCCTACAGGTTGCGTACAAGGCGCAAGGCAGTTTTGATGTCGGTGGCCTGTGTGCCTTTATCACCGCCAGCCAGCAAAACCACTACCTCGCGCCCGCGCTGCGTGTAATACACGCGGTAGCCTGGCCCGTAATCGATTCGCATTTCGGAGACGCCCTCGCCCACTGGCCTCACATCTCACGGGTTTCCTGCTGCCAAGCGCTCGACTCGTACCTGCACGCGCGCCCTTGCGTGAATGTCACGTAGTCCGTCAAGCCACCGGGCATACGTCTCAGTCTTGCGAATCTCGAACATGAAGTACTGTATCCATGTGGCTACAGCTTGTCAATGGGCGCACAAAGCCTGGCCTGTGTCACCAACTGCGAAAGTCGAACAACCTCCATCCATTATTTATTGGATACTCCCTCCAAGCTCGCTCGCTTTCCCTCTCTTGGACGGGCACCCACGTTGGTCTAAGTGCGGCCGTCCAACGAGGGCCTTCTGAGGCCGCGCGTTGCGCGAACGGGTTATCTTTTTTTCTTCTTTCTCCCCCTCACCGCTGCTGAAGCCACAAGAACTGGCCGACGGGCGGAAACGGAGACCGCCATCGCCGAAGAGGGCGGGACACAACTTGCCGCTGCTTGCGACCGTTGCTCTTCATGAGCAACGGCGAAGCGCGTACTGTTCGAGTCGCTTTGGACGAGTTTACAGGCTTCGAGCGAGCAAGGGCTAGTTGGGTGCCCTCGAAGGTGCAGGCGGCGGAGTTTCCGCGCTTCGGCCTATTTTCCGAACGCCTTCTTCAGCAGCGGCTCTATCTCGCCTTTGGCTGCCATCGGATCGAGCACATCGGTGTCGCCATAAAACTGCCCGTCGATGAACACCTTGGGAAGGGTCGGCCAGTTGGTCATTTTTGCGAGCGCCTCTCGCTTGGTGGGTTGAGACAGAACATCGATGAGTTCAAACGGGTACCCGTACTTGTCGAAAAACTGTATCGTCTCCCTCGTGAACCCGCACAT
Source organism: uncultured Nitrospiraceae bacterium (assembly GCA_963821465.1). GTDB lineage: Bacteria > Nitrospirota > Nitrospiria > Nitrospirales > Nitrospiraceae > Palsa-1315. The sequence continues at coordinate 105,697 of CAWGDV010000010.1, forward strand.
CGGCATTTGTTTGGTGCCCTTGCCGTAGATCAAAATCTTGTGCGTGGCGACTTCCTTGTTAATTTCTTCTTGAATGGGATCTGCCATGGCTCGGCCTCCTAGGTTTCATCTGTGGTTTTAGCTGTAAGTTCGAGGGCATGAATCCGCCCGTCTTTCATCGGGGCATCCAACGCTTGGTAGATCAGGCGATGCCGATCCAGCAGATTCTTTCCTGCGAAGGCTGCTGAGATCACCTCCACTTTGAGATGATTCATCGTGCCAGTCCGGTCCGAGACCGTGACCGTAGCATCCGGCATCATCCGACGCACATATTCTGTCAGTACATCTGGCGTAATCATCACCCCTCCGATCTTATTGGTTAAAGGATACCTCAGCGCCGGGCTGAAAGGCAATTCTGACCCGCTAAGGCTCACGGCGGGACAAGTTAATCGGGTCTATCTCGTCTATCTGGTGCATCAGGTTGATCTTGTCAGACCAGAAAGCCAAACAGATCAGACAAACCAAATAAACCAGATGAACCATGCAATTCTTCCCACTACGGTTTCTGTCGCTAGTGGTGGATTTCAGCACATGGTGGTGAATATCGACCACGCTTACTTGCGCCACTTCACATAAAGACTCCTCTTTGCAGTGAAATCTGAACTGTTTCCGTAGGGCCATGCTGGCACACGCATTGCTTTTCACGTGAGGCAAGAACATGTGGGCCGACCCATGACGCAACCACATCTACCTATCAACCAAGGAGGGTGCCATGGATGAGTTTAAATCTGGATTTTTCATCGGGGGAGAAGCCTGCGAGGGGAGAGTGCTCGTAGTAGACGACGAGCCTGACATTCGCAAAGTCGTGAAGATGACGCTGCAAAAAGCCGGCTACGAAGTCCTTGAAGCGGAAAACGGCGAGAAAGCGATTGAGGTCATCAATTCCGGCGAAAACCGGCTCCTCCTCGACGTTGTCATCTGCGACATTCGTATGCCGAAAATCAATGGAGCCGAAGCGATTGCCTACTTTCGAAGCAACTACCCTCGCGTTCCGCTTATCGTGCTGACCGGCTTCCCTGATACCGATATGGCGACCTCCTTCCTTCGGCAAGGTGTGGTGGATTATCTCGTTAAGCCGGTCGAGGGAGAGAAACTGAGAGCGGCCGTCGCGCGAGCGATAGAACAGAGGGAGCTTGCACGGTTGTGACAATGAGCATCCACCCTCTCTGTGCCAAGGAGAGGCACTCCCCTCCTTGCTCTCCTTGGCACAGAGAGGCATAACCCTGCCACAGGGAGATCGCCTGAATGGAAAGCTCTGACCTTACCAAGGTCGCCATTCTGGGAGCAGGCCGCGGCGGCCACGCACTGTTAGATCTGCTGTACCACATCCCGTCGATTGAGATCGTAGGGATTGCCGACCATGATCCTGCTGCACCAGGGCTGCAACGAGCGCGTGAGCTTCGGATCCCCGTGACCACCAATGTGCCGGACCTGATCGGCAACCATGGCGTGAGCCTGATTTTGGATGTCACGGGTGATCCAGACATGGAGACCTATCTGCATGCCCACAGACCTCCTACCGCAAACGTCCTCAGTGGATCGGCCTCTCGGCTGCTGTGGAAATTGATTCAGCATGAGTCCAAGCTCGAAGCCGAACTCCTCCAGTCAGAAAAGCTTGCTGGAATCGGCTCATTCGCAGCGGGAATCGCGCATGATATCAATAATCCTCTGCAGCTCATTTTGGGCCTGGCGGAAAACCTCGCAGAGGAACGAGACCTCATTGCCGTGCACGAACAAGCCCGAGAGATTATTGAAGCCGTCAAACGGGCGAGTGCGATCTGTCGGGACCTCACTCGCTACTCACGGCACGCATCCCCCCACCAGGATGTGCTGGTCTCTGTCAACGAAAAGCTGGACGAGGCGCTGAAAATCGCACGCTACGCGTCAAGTCTTCACGATATTGAAATGATCAAACAGTACCAGCCAGGAGCCGCAGTAAAAGGCAATCCGGATGAGTTACTGCACGTCCTCGTCAACCTCATCACCAATGCGGTCCATGCAATGGAGCTCGTTGGCGGCACACTGACGCTCGAGACCAAGCTCTTTGCCGGTCAGGTCCACGTCCGGATCTCCGATACGGGATGCGGCATCGCCCCGGACAAAATCCACGAGATTTTCGAGCCATTTTTCACCACGAAAGCTCCGGGCAAAGGCACGGGACTGGGACTCTATAATGTCAACACCATCGTCAACAAAATGCACGGTACGATTGCTGTCGATAGTCAGATCGATAAGGGGACGACCTTTACCTTGACGTTTCCCAGCGCCGAGCCGATCGAACAAGGAAACCCGTCATGAATCCCTCACCCCCCGAATCTCGAACGACAACAAGATGGGGGCTCCAGCTCAAACTGATTCTGTCCATGTTGCTCGTTGGGGTGGTCCCCCTCATGGTGGGTCTCGGTCTCGCCTTTTGGCAAGGCTCTCGCGAGATCCAGGTCGTCAGCGGCGAAAGCTTCAAGGCTCTGGCCGAGGAGACCGCACGAAAAATCGACCTCTTGATGTCGGATGAAGTCGCCCGAACTTCGCGGGTTGCAGCAGACCCTTCGATTATCCTCGACCTTGAGCAATGGCGCGATGCCCTCCTAAACATGACGGAAACTGAACGTCGACGAGCGGTGGACAGGCTCAAAGAAGGCTGGGAGGCTAAGGATCCCGCGGCGGTCCAGGCCATCACGGGAAACAAGATGGCCGGCCTCATTCAGGAGTATCTCTCGGGAGCCAAGAGCGAAGCCGATCAACTGATACCACAAGTTGTCCGGTCTGCCACCAAGATGCTGTACATCACCGACGTTGAGGGCAACCTGGTTGCCGCGTCGAGCACAATGCCTCCCTTTGCCAATAAAGACACGGCCTGGTGGAAAGGCGCTTCCCATGGCGGGGTCGGCCAGCTCTTCATCGAAGATGTGCACTTCGATGAGCGTACCCAGAGCTATGTCATCAGTATCTCGCTTCCCATTATGGATCGCATCCGATATGGAGCAGTCGGTGTGCTCCATCGCGTGATCGACGCCAAAGAGTTGATCTCGCCTTCGATCTCTCCCATTCGCTTCGGCAAGACCGGTCATGTGATGCTGATCGACCATCGCGGTATCGTCTTGAGCTGCCCAATTCTTCCGACCGGCGTCCCGCTCTCCGACGCACAGCTCATTCCCCTCGTCACGCCTCTTCAGCCAGGCTGGGTCAGCGCGCCGAGCGATGGTCACGGCGGACAATCGACCTCATTGATCGGATTCGCCCCGGTGCCTGAAACCAGCCGTGCCACCAATGATGATCGAGGCAAAGGTTCCTGGCACACCTTCGTGTGGCAAGCCTCCGATGAACTCTTTGCCCCGATTCGTCACCTCCTCACCTGGATGGCCGTATTCAGTCTCCTCGCCGTCGGATTGATGACGTCCCTCGGCTACCTTGCGGCCCATCGTATCGTCACGCCGGTGCGCCGATTACAGGCAGCCGCACAATCGATCGGGCGCGGTGAGCTTCGGCAGCCCATCGACATTCAGACCGGCGATGAGCTCCAGGATTTGGCCGATGAATTCAATCGAATGAATCGCCAATTGGAAGCCGCCTTTGCAGGCCTGACCGATCAAGTGACCATCAAAACTCAACAAGTGGAGTCCCTGCTTCACTCGACGGATCAAATCCTGGATGCAGTCCCAACCCCGATTATCATGGTCGATCAAGACGAACAGGTGCAATACATCAACCAGGTCGGACGCGAGTCCTTTCAGCCCATACCCGCTGCGACTACACTAACCCCCTTGTTCGATATACTCCCCGTCGATGCGGCTGTACGAGAGCACCTGCGAAAAGAATTCAAACGTGCGCGGACCGGAGACAGTAGCGCGACAGCATCTGGAACAGAGGATGCCGCTGTCGTCAACACCCCCCGTGACCCGTTGGCTCCCGTGATAGGAACGGCGGAACCAAACCACCGACAGGAGATTCAGATTGGGCCCCGACGGTATCACTATCAATGGTTCCACATGGCGGGGAGAACCCAGGGAGAAGACCGGATCGGCCTTGTCTTCAGGGATACGACTGACGACAGCCGCCTCCAAGACCAGCTCATCCAGGCCGAAAAATCAGGCAGCCTTGGGACTCTCACCGCCGGAATCGGACATGAGTTGAACAATCCACTTTTCGGAATTCTCGGACTGGGGGAAGCCATCGGAGAAGAAGCCGACCTCGACCGCGTCAGATCCTATGCCCGCGACATCGTCCAGCACGGTCGTCGGATGGCCGCGATTATTCGAGACTTCACCGGCGTCACGGCTCGCGAGACATCGGATCAACGCCAACCGGTTCACCTCGAACAAGAACTCGATCGGGCCATCACGACAATCACAGACGGCATGGAGACCTCAGGACTCTCGATCCAGAGAACATACGCAGGAGACACTTGTGTACTGGCCCTCCCTGACCAACTCAGACAGGCGTTCACGAACTTGTTGATGAACGCCCTTCAGGCGATGAAGGGCCGGGGCGTCTTGCATCTCTCGACGTCCCTGGTCGATACTTCTGTCGTGACAACGATCGTGGATTCAGGCCCCGGCATTCCGAAACGGCATCTGTCGAAAATTTTCGATCCATTCTTTACCACCAAGGGGCAGGGCGAAGGATCCGGACTCGGTTTGACCGTCTCACGCCGCATCATCAAGAAATTTGGAGGAGACATCAGAATTGAGAGCCAGGAGGGGAAAGGCACCTCGTGCATCGTCACCATCCCGGTGATTCCTCTTCCGCCGCTCACACAGGAGGCTTCATGCACCGAGTCAACATCCCGCTCTACACCACAGCCCTCACCATCCTAATTTTCGGGTTGTGGTGGGGACCCTATGCCCTATCCGCAAAGGAACGCTCTGGATCATCCGGCATCCCGCCGGAGAAAGCGGCTGCTTATATCTATGCCGTCATCAAAGCCGATCGCACGCTCTACACAACAGAAATCGTCGATCGACTCCGGGCAAAGGGCGTCACTACAGCGTCTGAACATTGGGAGCTGGAGAACGCCCTCATGTTGCCGGCCCAGTTTCTCCAGCATTCGGGCAAGTTGGCAGCCGAGAACGGAAGTGGGGTCCGGTATCGACTGATCGGTCTCTGGCCCATTTACCGGCGCAACGCTCCGGCCAGCGACCTGGAGCGCAACGCGCTGGAGTCTCTCAGAAAGAATCCAGACCTGCCGGTCACCGGAATCGTGAGCAGTGGGCAAAAACAATACTTTCAGGCGATCTATCCTGACCTCGCCGTCTCACAGGCCTGTATCGACTGCCACAACGGGCATCTGCTCAGCCCGAAACGGGACTTTAAGCTCAACGATGTGATGGGTGGGATCGCGATTACGATCCCGCTAGAATAACAGGCGTCATTGGTCAACGGTCATTCGTCAATCGCGAAGACGAGACACCCATCCTCACGATTGACTGTGGACGCATAACGATTGACTGGACGTTACAGCGGCGTGGCAGGACCATCTGGCGTACCTGTTCAGCGTGGTGATATTCCTCCCGATAAATCTGTATCGTGGTCATCAACAGACTCACCAGAACCGGCCCCACAAGGTGCCCGATAAGGCCTTAGAGTGCCAGCCCGCCGAGGACGCTAAATACGAAGAAGAGCGCGGGGATCTGGACTGCCTGTCCAATCAATCAGGGTCGAAGAAACTGATCGATCATCGATATGACGACGATTCCCCAGCCCAACATGACCAGCGCTTTCCACAGCGGACCGGCCATGAGGAGTTTCGCACAACCGGCCCCCACACCAATGCAGTCGCGCCGAAGGTAGCGGCGCGAGGATCACCGTCACCGCCGTTAATCTGAAGTTCCTGCGATCGCAGAGCGAACTCTTCCAGTTGCTGCAATGAGTTCGTGTGAAATTACGCTTCTGGTTTCTGACTACAGTGTGATCTGCTGTATCAAGTCGAGCGCGCGTTTTTGCTTGGAATTGGGGTTGGTGACGACTTCAAAGGTGGGCGCATGGGGTCCAGCCATGGGAATGTGGCAGGTATTGCGCACGATGGTGGCAAGCTCGGCCAGCAAAGTGGAAAAGCTGTGGGCCGGGGTGCCATCAGTGAGCGTATGGCGGGCGACCTTGGTCAGTGCGGCCATGGAGCGCGTGGCTGGTGCAACGGGATCACGGAGTGCGTTGGGCTCCTGGTTGGAGTCAGCGAACAGGAGTGCGGCCCAAAGGACAGGGAAAAGAAACGGTGGAAACATCAGGGCGATCTGATACAGGAGCAACAGAAGGAGAGCAAAGAACACGGCAGTGAAGAGCTGCGGCTTCGTCATCGATCGGACACGAACAGGAGAGAATCGACAGACCTATCGGTGCGCGTCGCCGCTGGATTCTTTATCAAGCACCACAACCTGCTTAGCCCGGTGTGCGGAGAGATCACTGACGCTGCCCGGCAACTTCGGAAGCTCGTCGGACCAAGCGGTTATCCCCATGTCCGTCGCACCCTGGAGCTTGGCGCCTTCTTCCATGATGAGTATCGGCGTCAAGACTTCTCCGATGAGCGTCGACGTCTTCAGCAACTGGATGCGCTCATTCGCCGTCACCTTCGCCTTGATGCGGCCGCTGCTGACCATCGTGCCGGCCATGATCGTTCCCTGCACCAAGCCATCCTCGCCGATGATAACATGTCCCTTGGTCTGAATGTCGCCGTCGAGACGGCCATCGATACGCACCGTCCCTTCGACATGAATCTCGCCTTTCAATACCACCCCTTTTGCCAAGAGGGTAATGTTGTCATCTCCAGCGAAGCTATTACTCTTCATATGTCATTCCCCCTTCCCCCTTCACAGCCAATCAATGAGGCCAGCTTACACTATTCATCCTGCCAAGGCCTAGGAGAATCCAAATGTATGCCGGAGACGTTCCCATATTCCCTCTCCATGCACCTCACAGTAGATACTGGGCTCTGTACCCTCAATGAATACCTCCGATACCTGCTCAGGACACTGAGACGTGGCCAACTGCCCGGTCTTCGGATCGATGTTGCGGGCGACGACACCGGGCGGCATCACGAATGCGGGGACCGTAGGCGGGATGATCCGGTGCGCGAGATCCATCCAAATCGGCAGAGCCGCCTGCGATCCCGTGAGACGCAGAGGCCGTTCGTCGTCGAACCCCACCCAGACCCCGATTACCACGTCGGACGTGTAGCCCACAAACCACGCGTCGCGATAGCCGTCCGTTGTGCCGGTTTTCCCGGCTACTGAGCCTTGGAATCCGATCACTCTGGCTTTGCGCGCAGTGCCCCGCTGGATGACACCCTCAAGGAGTGACGTCAACACATAGGCCCCTTGTGGCGAGACCGCCTGTTGCCGATCCGGCACGCTATTCCAGACGATATCTCCCTGTCGGTCCCTGGTCGATCGCACCGCAGTCGGCTTGACAGCGACCCCTCCGTTGGCGACCGCTCCGTACGCCGCCGTGATCTCCATCAACGATATCGACGAACTACCCAAGGCCACCGATGAAAGATCGTCGCCGATGGCGCTCGTCACGCCGAGGCGATGCAGTAGCTGCACGATCGGTTTCGCCCCCAGAGTCTTGGCTGCCCGTACCGCCGGCACATTGAACGACTGTTCCAACGCGCTCCGTACGGTGACAGGCCCATGAAATTGTTTGTCGTAGTTCTGCGGAGACCAGGGACCGGTCTCCGACTCAAAGGTCACCGGCTCGTCCACCAGCAAGCTCGCTGCGGTCAGCTGACCGGCCTGACCATCACGGGCCGCTTCCAGCGCCGCAAGATAGACGAAGGGTTTGAAGAGCGAGCCCGGTTGCCGCCGCGCCTGAACGGCGCGATTGAATTGACTCCGCCGATAATCCCGCCCTCCGACCAACGCCAGCACAGAACCAGTCTTAGGATCGAGCACCACCACCGCCCCTTGCACCGGATCCAGAGCACTGTTGAGATGGGGATGCGCAGCCTCTAACTTGGCCAGTCCCTTCTCTAACGATTCAGTGGCCGCCTGCTGGATCATGGGATCGAGCGTGCTATCGATCCGTAAGCCCTCCGGCAAGGGGACCACGCCGGCCTCCTCCACCTGGCGAAGCACGGCGTCGACGAAGTAGGGCGCATCGGTGAGGACGTCCTCTGACGGAATCACGCGCACCGGTTCATTCATCGCACGTGTCCAAGCCTCTTCTGTCAGAAGACCCGTCTCCCGCAGCCGCCGCAACACAACATCGCGCCGTTGTTTCGCTGACTCAGGATGTTTCGTCGGCGCATAGCTATTAGGCCCCTTGATCAGACCGGCGATCATCGCGACCTCTTCGATCGTCAATTCCTGAAGGGTCTTGCCAAAATAGCGATGGGCTGCCTCGCGCACCCCAAAAATCGAGACGAATCCCGCCTGCCCGAGATAGATTTCATTCAGATAGCTTTCAAGGATATCCTGTTTTGTATACTTCACCTCCAGAACCAACGCCGCCAGGGCCTCCTTGAATTTTCGCCCCATCGTTCTCTGCGGCGAGTAAAACAAATTCTTCGCCAGTTGCTGGGTGATCGTACTGCCGCCCTGCACCACTCCGCCCTTCGTAATATTGGTCCAGAGCGCCCGTCCCACAGCAACAGGATCGATGCCGAAATGGGAATAGAATCGGCGATCTTCGATGGTGAGGATTGTTTCCACGATCTGTGGAGGAATCTGCGTCAACGGAACCCATTCGCGCACCTGACGCGACTCACCGCGCACTCCGCTCAGGAGTTCCGGTTCCAGAAAGATAGGGAACAGCGGCGTCCCGTCGAGCGGAGAGAGCACATCCGTCACTCGTCCCTGATCCAACGGCAAGGTCACCCTCGCCGCATCGACATGGCCCTCTGGTTGCGAATGGAGATAGACCGTCAAGGCCTCATCAGTCAGCTGATAGTCGCCGGGAGACTGCACCGGGACGGTCGCTCGTCGATAACCCAGCCGTTGCAGTCGTTCAAGCAGGTGGCTGTGCACAAGCGAGAGATCGGGTTGCAGCAAGAAGGGTCCACTGTATAGACGCAGCGGAGGATGCTCGTCGCTCTTGGGCAGAGCAAGAAAGGTTGCCAAATACGCGCCATAGGCCACAACGATGAGACCCAGCGCGGCGACAAGGCCTGCCAGGCCCATGCTCGCATATGTGACCCATCGGGTAGGTCTCTTCACGTTTCTAGCCCGCATATTCATGACGGTTCGTTGCGAAATCGCACAGCCGCGTCGCGAGACCAGCGCGCGGAGCCGTGAGGACCCAATGCGTACGCGTGCAGTACGGTGAGGGTCCGAGGGGCGAGCCCGCTGGCCGAAGGCTCGTCGTAGCAGCGGATCGGTGATTGTAGCAGAAGCGTTCATGAATCATGCGGGCTACAACCTCACCACGGCATAACCGATACGCGGGATGGGCGAGAAGCGCGAGACAGGTGGGGCAAAGCGGAAATCCTATCTGTGTACATCTCAACTGTCCCGCTTGTTTCGCCTTTCACGCGCGATGAGTTTCGATCTTCTGAGGCAGAAGCGAGCCGGCAACCATCCCTGCCGCCGCCACCACAAACCCGACCAGTTGAGGGTGCCAGATCGAGCCGGACGGGCCGAACAGTTCCAGCCCTATCCAGGTTGTCAGCCCGGCCACAAAGGCGCACAAGGCCCCTTGTGTCGTCGATCGGGACCAAAAAAGCCCGGCACAAAGTGGAACAAACGCTGCTACCAACGTCACCTCATAAGTACCCACCACAAGCTGGTAAATACTGGAGTTGGAGGTTAGAGCGATCGTCAAAACCAGGACGGCAAAGATCACCACAACGAACCGCATGACACGAAGAAATTCCTGATCACTGAGGTGAGGCAACGCTCCTTTAATCACATTCTCGCTCAGCATCACCGATGGCGCCAACAATGTGGCGCTGGCACAGCTCATCACGGCCGAAAGGACCGCCCCGAAAAATACAATCTGCGCGAAGACGGGAGTGTGTTGCAGGATCAAGGTCGGTAACACAAGCTGAGAATCCTGAGCGAGGAGCGTATTGAACAGAGCCGGATCGATCAACGTCGCTGCATAGGCCAGAAACATCGGCACAAAACAGAAGCAGAAGTAGAGCGTGCCGCCCAGTATTGATCCACGTATAGCCGTGCGTTCGTCCTTCGCCGATGTGATGCGTTGGAATACGTCTTGTTGGGGAATCGACCCCAACATCATCGTCATCCAAGCCCCGACGAAGGGTATCCAAGCCGCGAACGTAGCGGGCGGAAACAATTCCAGCTTGCCGGCTTGGGCTGCATGGCTGATGACCACGTCCACACCTCCGGCCAACCCACTCACCACGGATGCGATATAGAGCAACCCCCCCATGATCACGGAGATTTGGACAAAATCCAGAATGGCAACGGAAAACATGCCGCCGAACGTCGTGTAGACCAGAACGATCACTGCGCCGATCACCATCCCGACCGGTTGACTCACTGCGCCCCCCGTAACTGTGTTCAGCACTAATCCGAACACTTTGAACTGCGCAGCCACCCATCCGAGATAGGACGCTGCAATGCACACGGCACAAAGGACCTCGACGACGCGGCCGTACCGCAGACGGTAGAAATCGCCGACGGTCAAGAGGTTCAGCCGATAGAAACGGGGGGCAAAGAATAACCCGACCAGGATCAAGCAGAGGCTCGACCCAAAAGGGTCAGCGACGACGCCTCGTAGCCCTTCCTTCACAAACGTGGCCGAAATTCCGAGTACGGCCTCTGCTCCGAACCAGGTCGAAAAGACCGTGGCAATCACGATCGGCAGCGGCAAACTCCGACCGGCCACCGCAAAATCCTTTGTGGTATGGACCCGCCTGGCGGCAGCCAGTCCGATCCCCACCGACAGGAGCAGATAAAGAATAACGAACCCGAGAATCATGCAGGCGTTTTAGACATATGTGTAAGCGAATTCTAGCGAGGCTTCGGCAAGGGCGCAACGGAAGATGCGGACTGAGGTCACGGTTAAGGTTAAGCGGAGATCAGACTTTTCTGCTCAGCCGTGACCTCGGCCTTAACTTTCCAGAAAGCTGTCAGACTTTTTCAGCATCCAGCTCACCCTCTGCTCTCTTGGATAAATCCATGGTAGGCTAATACCAGTTGCGATCGTGCAGGATCCCCTATTATGAAGAACGATCACAAATTCCATCGTCGAGAGTTCTCTGGAAATACACCAGAGCTGTGGCCCCAGCTCTTCATTGGAGCGATCGGAATAGCGGTGCTGTTGGCCGGGCTACCGGCCCAGGCGAGCGAGTCGAAGACACCGTGGGAATGTTCAAGCTATACTGGAGACGCCCACACCCGTTGTGTGGAGACCTTCGCCGAGTCGCAGCGAGATCAGATTGCCGCACTCCAAGGGAAGTTGCAAGCGCAACAAGAGACAGTCAATCTCTTACAAGATCAGCTCGACCGTCAGGCCTCCACGAATACCAAACTGCAACGTCAACTGGTGCGCCCACCCGCCGTCGTGCAAATGGCCCCTCCCATCTACACCTATCCCTCCGTGGGACTCAGCTTTTCCTTGGGGAGCCCATGGATCTACGGACCTCCATTTTTTGATCGCCCATACATCTTCGGCCCACGCTACTATGGACCCCGCCATAGGGCCCACCGTTGGTGACAAAGACTCCCTGACACCCATCCGCTTTCTTGCATTTAGCAGGTTGTGGAAAAATACTCGACATGCAGGATGCTAAAAAAGGCAGCCCAGCAAGGCCGAAGGCAAGTCGAAACCAGAGGCGTACCTTTCCTCACCCGCCCTCCCCAAGGTGCCAAGACAGCTCGTTTCCCGAGTGGGGTACGTTGAGAATTTTGAGGAATCGAGAACGCCGCATAGGAAAAGGCGCGTCTCGGCGCGCCGGGGTCGGGCGGGTGAGGAGAGCGACTTTTTCAGCATCCTGCCAAGCATAATTGTCTTGAGCCCTATCGCAATATCGCATACCCTACACAACAAGTTCCACGCCTTGCGAAATCAAGTCTGTTGCCGTCACACATAAAAGAAAGGATAGCTCATGCGCTTTATTGTCTCCTGTTTGGCGACCCTGCTCTGCATGGGAACCACCGCGGCATTCGCGGCGGCCCCAGAGCCCACGACCGATGATCAAAAAACTCTCTATGCCCTGGGATTGGCCATCAGCCAATCGCTCGGGACCTTTAGCCTGAGCGAGTCTGAACTTGATTTCGTGAAGTCCGGCATCTCCGATGGGGTCTTCAAAAAGGCCCCCAAGGTAGACCTCCAGACATTCGGCCCGAAGATTCAACAGCTGCAACAGGCCCGCGCCTCGGTCGTTGCTGAAGCGGAAAAGAAAGCGGGGGCCGCCTTCCTCACGAAAGCTGCGGCAGAATCCGGCGCCAAGAAGACCGAGTCCGGCGCAATCCTCACGACCCTCAAGGAAGGCAAAGGCGCGACCCCAAAAGCCACGGACACCGTGAAGGTGCACTATCACGGAACTCTGACCGATGGGACGGTGTTCGATAGTTCCGTCAAGCGGGGCGAACCGGCCACGTTTGGATTGAACCAAGTGATCAAATGCTGGACCGAAGGGGTGCAGCAGATAAAAGTCGGCGGCAAGAGCAAATTAGTTTGCCCGTCGAATCTCGCCTATGGCGACAAAGGCGCGCCTCCCACTATCAAGCCTGGCGCGACGTTAGTGTTCGAGGTCGAACTCCTCGAGATCGTCGCTCCCAAGTAATTCCTCACTGTCGTCCTCATAAGGTCGAGCGGGAGAGTGTCCCGCTCGACTCCTTTGGCCATCCACTCGACGAAAGATTTGCCGGCTCACGCGATGGATGATGGGTGCGCTCCTGTGAGCCTCCTTGTGGACATAATTGTCTTGATCCTCGCAGCGACATCGCATAATTTATACACCCTCAAGCCTTGCGATATGGGATCCGTCGCCGTCACACACAAAGAAAGGACCGCTCATGCGCTTCGTTGTCTCCTGTTTAGTGACCGTGCTCTGCCTTGGAACCACTGCATCATTCGCGGCGGCCCCAGAACCCACGACCGATGAAGAAAAGACCCTGTATGCTCTAGGATTAGCCATCAACCAATCGCTCAGTAACTTCACATTGAGCGAGGCTGAATTTGAGATCGTGAAGTCGGGCATCACCGATGGGTTCCACAAAAAGACCTCAAAGGTAGACCTCCAGGCGTTCGGCCTGAAGATTTCACAACTGCAACAGGCCCGCGCCCTGGTCGTCGCAGAAGCGGAAAAGAAAATGGGGGCTGCCTTCCTCGCAAAAGCTGCGGCAGAGCCCGGCGCGAAGAAAACCGAGTCCGGCGCAATTCTCATGACCCTCAAGGAAGGGAATGGTGCCACTCCGAAAGTCACGGATATGGTGAAGATGCACTATCTCGGAACCCTAATCGACGGGACGGTATTCGATAGTTCCGCCAAGCAGGGCGAGCCGGCCATGATCAGAGTGAATGAAATGAGCAAGTGCTGGGTGGAAGGGATGCAGCAGATGAAAGTCGGCAGCAAGAGCAAGTTGGTCTGCCCATCAAGTCTCGCCTATCGCGACAAAGGCCTCCCCCCCCTCATCAAGCCCGGCGCAACGTTAGTGTTCGAGATCGAACTTCTTGAAATCGTGAACAAGCTTCCGGCTCCGTAACCCTCGTGAGGTCGAGCGGGATACTGCCCCGCTCGACCTCGTACTCTTCCCCACGCGAGTCTTCCCAATCAGCTATTTCCTTTCAAGGATAGCTTGATCGATCCTCAAATGCCCGCATCCTATATCTACCCTTGAGGCTGGGCTAGATGGTTTTCCCCTGTGCGCGACCATTCGTACACTCTTCTCCATTTCAATGCCCAACTAAGCAAGGGCATGAGGAGCTTTTGACTGCGGCCGTCGAGCGAGGCCCTTCTGAGGGCGCGCGCTCCGGGAGCAAAGTAAACTCCTCATGCCCTTGCATCACATCCTCCCCACTTGCAGTTCTCTCGCCCAACCCGTACACTAATGCATTCGCGATCCAGCCTGGCCTGAACAGTCCTGCCCGATCGTCTATCAGCTGATCAATAATTTAGTCATTCATTCGGTAGAGCTATGCCACCTACAATTCTCTTGAGCTGCGAGTCCATCAGCAAAAGCTACGGGGTAAAACCGCTGTTTGCCGATCTATCGATCGGGTTAGCCGAAGGCGACCATGTCGGATTGGTCGGGCCTAACGGCTCCGGCAAATCCACCTTGCTGAAGATCATGGCAGGGCTCGAAGAACCCGATGAGGGTACCAGATCGATGCGCCGGCAACTCCGCATCGGCTACGTACCTCAAGACCCGTCCTTTGACGGAGCGCATACGGTCGAAGAAGTACTCGCACAGGTCCTGATCGACCAAGGTCTGGATCCCCACGACCATAGTGGTCGCTCGTCTTCGGCTCTCAGCCTGGGAGAGTTTCCCTCAACCGACCAGTCCACAGCCACGCTCTCCGGAGGATGGAAGAAACGCCTGGCCATCGTCCGGTCCCTGATGTTGGAGCCGGACGTCCTTCTGATGGACGAGCCGACCAACCATTTGGATGTCGAAGGCATCCTATGGCTGGAACGATTGCTACGGGCCGAAGCCCGTGCCTTTCTCGTTGTGAGCCACGATCGACGTTTTCTGGAAGCCGTGACATCGCGAATGATCGAACTGAATCGCGGTTATCCCACCGGGGTGTTCGAAGCCAAGGGCAACTACAGCGACTTTCTGGAACAGCGGGATGCCGCGCTGCACGCCCAAGCCAACTATGAAGCATCATTGGCCAATCGTGTCCGCCGCGAAGTGGAGTGGCTCCGACGCGGCCCCAAAGCCCGCACGACGAAAGCCAAATCACGGATCGACTCAGCCGGCCGCTTGATCGAGGAACTGAACAGCGCCGACGCCCGGAAAGACCAAGGCACAGCGGGCATCAATTTCAACTCGCATCGGGACGCAGGTCGAAACAGTTGGTCGAGGCCACGCAACTCTGCAAATCGCTCGGCGGGCGGCAGATCGTGAAGGATCTCGATCTCCTGCTCGGGCCAGGACAACGGCTTGGGTTGCTGGGCCCGAATGGAAGTGGGAAGAGCACACTTTTGAAATTGGTGGCGGGCACGCTGGAGCCGGACTCAGGCACCATCACCCGCGCGGATAAGCTGCGCGTGGTCACGTTCGAGCAGCACCGCGAATCGCTGGACCAATCCTCCTCGCTCCGTCGAGCCCTCGCCCCGCACGGCGATGCGGTCGTTTATCAAGACCGCTCGGTGCATCTGGTCTCCTGGGCGAAACGGTTTCTCTTCCGGCCGGAGCAGTTGGATCTTCCCGTCTCCCGCCTCTCCGGAGGCGAACAGGCGCGTCTCCTCATTGCACGGTTGATGTTGCAACCGGCCGATCTCTTGATTCTGGACGAGCCGACGAACGATTTGGACATTCCAACGCTCGATGTGCTGGAAGACAGTCTGGTGGAATTCCCCGGCGCGTTGATGCTGGTGACACACGACCGGTGGCTCTTAGACCGCGTGTCCACCATACTGATTGCGCTGGACGGCACAGGCCAGGCCGAATGGTTTGCCGACTATGCGCAATGGGAATCCGCACAAGAGCGAAAAGCGTTAGAACAGACTCGTGCCTCGACGTCACGCCCCTCCAAGGCATCCCGATCCGAGTCGGAATCGACTCCGAAGGCAAAGCGAACAGGCCTGTCCTATCGTGAGCAAAAGGAGTGGGCAAAAATGGAGCAGAGAATTCTCCAGGCCGAGGAGGCCATCGCCGCCTGTCAAGCCGCCGTGGAAGACCCTGCCATTGCCTCCAATGCAGTAGCGCTACAAGAAAGATCCGGAGCGCTGGACGCAGCCAGAACAGCCGCAGAACGGCTTTATAACCGCTGGACTGAACTCGAGGGGAAACAGACACTGTCCGCCGGCCAGCCCCAGTCCTAACACCTCTGGGTCATCTGGTTGATCTGATCTATCTGATTAGCCTGGTTCAAGAAAATATACAAGACAGACCAGACCAACGGGTATCAAGAA
This sequence comes from uncultured Nitrospiraceae bacterium, assembly GCA_963821465.1. Taxonomy (GTDB): domain Bacteria; phylum Nitrospirota; class Nitrospiria; order Nitrospirales; family Nitrospiraceae; genus Palsa-1315. Next base: position 121,718 of record CAWGDV010000010.1, read on the forward strand.
CGAAGCTGGCGGACATTCTCAGCACCCTGCAGACAGCGAACCCCATCTAACTCACAGATTGACCTCGGCGCGAGACTATTCGAGCGGAATACGGCCCTTGTTTCGAGACAGCCATTGATCGAACGTCTGTAATGCAGGGTTCAATGAGCGCGACACGTCGAGATTGCGCGCCCCGCAGAAGACCGCTTCGAAATCGCGGTTGAATTGAAACATGTTGCCGAGATCCTCGGCGCCGGCGAATCCAAAACCACGATACATCTCAGGCGTCACGGCGTTGTAGCGCACTGTTTGGCCCAGCGCCTTGGTCAACGCGGCAGCCATCTGCGTAGCGGTCAGGTGCTCACCTGCGACACCAATAGTCCTGCCGATATACTCACGGCCCTTCTTGAAAATGCCGAGTGCGCACTTTCCGATATCTTCGGCTGCGATACCAGGAAGCTTCTTGTCATCTATCGGCAATGTGAATGCCATTGTCCCATCTGGCCCTTTCTTCGGACCCATGCCGAAGTGAATCAGATTGTCCCAGTAGAACGACGTGAGCAGAAGAGTCGTGGGCAAGCCGAGCTTTGTAAACTCAGCGTCGGCCTCACCCTTCGCGTCGAAGTGCGGCACCTTATACTTCCCCATCAAGGTCGGCATGCGATTGTCGCTGAGCGGCACCCACTTGCGCGTGTCTTCCAAGGTAGACCAAATTACATGTTGAACTCCGGTGTCCTTCGCAGCCTGCGCCTGACCTTTGGCCTGGACCAACTCTTTCTCCGGTGAGAAGTGCTCCCAAAAGTTCGTCAGACAAAACGCGCCATATGCTCCCGCAAAGGCCTTCTTCAGACTCTCCGGACTGTCCAAGTCTGCCGCCACGACCTCGGTCCCCAGCGCCGCCAGCCCCTTCGCCTTGTCAGACTGCACATCTCGAGTAATCGCGCGCACGGTGAAGCCCGCATTCTTGTCGCTCAGAATGGCGCGGACTAATCCGCCGCCCTGCGCTCCTGTTGCCCCCACCACCGCAACGATTTTCTTCTCAGCCATGGCAATCCCCCTTCCACAAGTGGACGATCACGAGGGGCTTAATTTAGCATATCGGCGGCCAATGGGGTCAGGGGCGGCGAGCAGACTCTTGCTCGTTTACGTTATCCCAGGATGGCCAAGATGAGCCCCACCACTGCGCGCAACGTTCTCTCCCGCCCACCCACCGGCAGACATTTTTCACCCGCCCTACCCTCCGATTGCTGCGCAATCGATTTCCCAGGGACGTGCCATGCGCCCGAGCGAGGGTCTTCCGATTTCCCCCACTTTGCCCTCAGGGGAGCTGCCAGACTATCCATCATTGCGCGCATCGAACGAGCACAGTTTTATCGTGCGCGTTCGCGAGCATAAAGGATAGTCTGGTGGCTCCTCTCTCGTCCTTCTCAAGCCACGGTTGCGCGAGCACAGGGGACTCACCAGGCCATCCCTCCCCCCAGCGCACTTGTAGGCCATTACAAAATCTGTACAATGCACCCATGCGCCCATCGACCTCGCTCTATACGCTGTTGGTCCTTACCTTCGCCTTGCTCGCCTCCGGCTGTGAGACGACCGATCGAGCCCTCACGGCGGCTGAACGCGCCGTGAGGAGCCGGACCGGCCATTCCGTCATCGATCTTGCCCAAGGAAAAGATCCGAAACAGATTGCCAAGCAACGTCTTGACCAGTACGCGCGCAATCCTGACGCGCTGATCAAGGATCTGCGTGAGGCAAAAAAGGACTTCGAGGCGATCGTCGCCGCCCTCGGAGTGAACGTCGGAAAGACCTGGGGAAAAAAGGAGGTCAAACTGCCCGAACGTAAGAAGTATGTGAAATACACGCAGAACTACAAAAGCCGGGCGATCGTCGACTTCGATTCAGGTGAGATCCTGGTCGAGACACTGGACGATCAAGACCCTCAGCGAAGTCTCAAGAATGCCGTGATCACGACGATCCTGACCCCGCAGGATCCTCGCGCGGTCGATTTGTTTTCCGACAAAGAAATCGTCCTCACCAGCGATAAGGACCCCTACCTGTTCGGCCTCGTCCTCGATCAGCAACGCAAACCGGTGCGCACGCCGGCCGAAGCCGAGCTCTTTGCCGCCTATCTCCTCGAGGAGAAATCTGCCACGCGCGTGGTCAAGCAGGATGGAACCAAGAAGACGGCTCACTACGTCAAGATCCCGATGGTGTCCAACCTCGTCGTGAAGCAGGCGGACAAATACCGAAGGCTGGTGCACCAGTTTGCAGAACAATATCGCATCAGCCCCAGTCTGGTCTTCGCGGTCATCCGCACAGAGAGCAACTTCAACCCCTATGCCGTCAGCTCGGCCCCGGCCTACGGACTCATGCAACTGGTCCCCACCAGCGGTGGGCGGGAAGCCTACCGGAAAGCGAAAGGCAAGGACGTAGCCCCCTCACGGGATTACCTGTTCGATCCTGCCAACAACGTCGAGTTAGGCACCGCCTATTTGAACGTGTTGATGTTTAATCAGCTGGAAGCTGTGGATCACAATGTGTCACGCGAGTACTGTGTGATTGCGGCTTACAATACCGGCCCGAGCAATGTTTTCCGCACCTTTTCGCGGGACCGCACCACTGCCGTCAACCAGATCAACAGCCTCCAACCGGCCGGCGTCTATGCCCAGTTGCGCCAACATCTTCCCTACGAAGAGACCCGCCACTACTTGGAAAAAGTAACCGGCTACCGCAAATCTTTCGTCAGTTCGTCGGAGAGTTTCAACCAATAAAACACAGAAGGTTCATCTGGTTTGTCTGGTCTATCTGATTAGTCTAATTCAGCCAAACAGACTGAACAGACCAAATGGAACAGACATGCTGACAGAATTTCTCAACATCCTGGAAGGTTTCTGCAGGAACCAGCCTGCTGGTTCCGCAGATCGTAGTCGGCCACCCCGCGTCGCCGGTCGAGGGCAATCACGCAACAGGCCTCCAGCATGTCCCGCAATTGACGGCGTCCCCGCTGAACACGCGACTTCATACCCGAGACCGACAGACCAAGTTGCGCAGCCGCCTCATGCTGAGCCATGCCTTCAAGATCGACCAATGTGATTGCCTGCCGGTAGTCCTCTGGCAACCGCTCGATCATGGGGCGGAGACAGCCAGCCAACTCCGTGCGGAGTTGTCCGGAACCCTCAGACGACTCCACAGGCAGGGAGGTAAGATGCAAACTCTCAAGTTCGCTCGCAAGACCGACCGGCCGCGCAATCTGCCGGCCCCGCGCACGGTAATAATCGATAATCGCATGCCGCGCAATCTGATAGATCCACGACACCAGCCGACTTTTCTTCTTTAGCCCGCCAAGGCCCCGCTGCATCCGCACAAAGACCTCCTGCGAAAGATCCTCCACTGATGCCTCATCGGCCACCCGTTTCGCAATGAAGGCTCGAAGCCCGTTTTGGACTTCGCTCCAGATATTCTGACTGTCAGGTATCATGCTCATCCCGCCCTGATGTCTGCCCATACGGTAGCTCCCTTTATGAGGCAGCACAAGCAGCCGACTCGGACGCACCACTACTCTTCGGCACACAACAACCGGTATTCTTCAACGTTCCTGTCGCAGGCAACTGCTCATGAACCGTGAAGACTTCCCATGGATTACCGTCCGGGTCAGTAAACCAGAGTTTGTCCTGCTTCGCAAAGCAACAGGCTACACCCTCTTCGATCCTTTCGAGGATACCCTGTTCTTGCAACCGCTGTTTCCACATCGCGATGTCATCGGCAGATTCGACTTCGATGCCGAGATGGTTCACCGCGCTCACCGCGCCGGTGGACGACACAAGCGACAAGTTCAAAGCCGGCGCCGTCAGATCGAACTTGGCATAGTCCATCGTCTGCTTCTGCGGCGCCACACCAAAGACCTTCTGATAGAACTCAACCGAGGCCGGCACGTTGCGCACGTCGAGAGAAAGATGAGGTCTCATGAGGTTCTCCTTTCACGTAAATGGGAAAGCGCCATGCCTTCCCTCATCTCAATAGACGGAGAACCTCTGAAAAAGACGCAAGTCGTGCTGCCTAACCCGCGAGAACCGGCTGGTTTCCCCTGGTTCATCTGGTTAGTCTCGTTCAAGCAAGCAAATCGAATAAACAAGAAAACCATTGTTAGTGTGATGCGGGCGTATTCCTTGTGTCAGACGTATGCACATGCTCCGGCCTAACTCCCAGTCCGATCATCCGGGCGGGAATCCGACGGAGGAATGGAATCAACGCCAATAGCCGGATGGCGAACGGCGGCGAGAACCTGTCCCTATTGGTGAGAACGCGCCTGATGACGCGATTCTGAATAGCGAGCTGGACTCGTTGCGTCATGCGGGTCGGCCACTCGCGCCGCTGCTGGACCTTGCGTAAATCTTCGATGGTAACCGGGCCGTCGCGGAGCGGAGCGGCCAAGAGATTCGCCGTCGCGACCGCATCCTGGATAGCCAGATTGATCCCGACACCACCGACCGGCGACATGGCATGCGCCGCATCGCCGATGCAGACCAGCCCTGAGCGATACCACCGGCGCAGCCGGTCGACCTGAACCGTCAGTAGCTTAATCGGCTCCCAGTCGTGGAGTTCGCCGACACGGTCGGCCATGAACGGCGCGAGCTGTGCGACAACATCACGAAATGCCGGTAGCCCTCGCTCTTGTAGTTGATCTCGCGATCCCTTTGGGATCACGAAGCCGCACTGCCAATTGTCGCCCCGATTCAGCATGATGAAGATACGACCGGCGTCGAAGCGGCCTACGGGATCTCCTGGGTCGTTCGCCCGCCTGGACAGACGGAACCAGAGAACGTCCATCGGCGCACCGAATTCTTCGATCGAGAGGCCAGCCTTCGCACGAACGATCGAGTGTCGCCCATCGGCTCCCACGACAAGGTCGGCACGTACCTCAAGCGGACCATCTGAGGTGTTTGCCCGGAGCCCCACCACAGAACCTTTCTCCTCGACAAGCCCCGTCACCTCCGCTTGCCTCCGCAACTGAAATGTCGAATACCGCGCTGCCTCTTCAGCCAGAAAGTTCAAAAAGTCCCATTGCGGCATGAAGGCGACAAAGCGACAATGCGTCGAGAGAGACGAAAAATCCGCGACCGTCAACGCCAGATCGCCGAACTGAGCGTTGATCCGCGGCGTTTTCTGGTGGGGCAAGGTAAGCAGACGCTCCAAAATGCCCAGCTCGTGCATAACTTCCAGCGTCGATGGATGGATGGTGTCGCCCCGGAAATCACGGAGAAAATCGACGTGTTTCTCTAACACCACAACGTTGACGCCTGCACGCGCCAATAGGAGGCCCAGCATCATCCCGGCAGGACCGCCTCCCGCAATGCAGCAACGCACCGACATCGTCTTCATCACCAGACTGCTTCTCTTTGCTGATGGAAGGAAAGGACAGCTACCATATGCTGGCCACTAGCGGCGTGCACGGATAAAGCAATCAATCGTGTGATCGTTCACCAGCCCGGCTGCTTGCAGGTAGGCATAGATGATCGTGCTGCCGACGAATCGAAAGCCACGTTTCTTGAGATCCTTCGACAACGCATCGCTCTCAGGGCTCGTGGCAGGAACCTGGGACATGCGAGTCCAGTGATTCACTTTCGGTTTCCCCCCGACAAACTGCCAGACGTAGCGATCGAACGAACCGAACTCCTCCTGGACGGTGAGAAACGCCTGCGCGTTGGTCACTGCTGAGTCAACTTTGAGCCGGTTACGGATGATGCGGGGATTCTTCAGCAGAAGGGATTTTTTCTTCGCAGTGAATCGCACCACCTTCTTTGGATCGAATTCCGCAAACGCTTGACGATAACCATCCCGCCGCAGCAAGATCGTTTCCCACGTCAGACCAGCCTGCGCGCCTTCCAACAGCAACATCTCGAAATGTTTCCGGTCATCGTGAATCGGCATACCCCACTCTTGGTCATGATACGCGATGAAATGCGGCTTACCACCAACCCATCCGCAACGGGTCTTACTATCGGAGGTTGGAGGAAGGAGCTTAGCCATCAAGAAAGCATCGGCTCAAAAATGCAGCCGCCTTCTACTTCAGTTCAACAGGGATAAACCATTTCGGTTTCATGCGACCGAAGTCGGTACGCGCGTGGCGACGAAGTGCGTATTTCGAGTCGAGCACGACAGGTCCGCTAGGTCCTCGCCAAAACACTACCCAATGCCAAAAAGAACGACCCCGCTCTCTGTGCCATTTTACGGCGAGCAGCGCAAGATCCGGGAGATCCTCCCATGAGGAAAAGGGCACTTCGGTACTTGCCGGCCTGATTCCGAACTCCTTAAGCAGTCTCCGAACATAGCTTGTCTCGGACCACAATCTGGGATCGTCGGCAACAATACCAAGCCTATTCGCTACGCGCTGCATTTCCCGATACCTCACGCCGGCCAGCGCGGCGACGCTCGCAATACCACACCCCGTCCGTTCAAGTTGGACGACCGGTTTCATGACCGCTCTCGTTTCTGCTTCCGTCCGCCGGAGATACTGAGCCTCGCCCGTTGATTGAAGGCCGCGGGGCTGCCCATGGGCAATCCTTCTCGAGAATACGACAGACGTGCGCTTAGCAGGCCTTTCATGCATACTTCCCATATCACGATGCCTTGTCAAGAAGAGGGTGCCGCCGGTTCAAGGTTTCACCTATGCGTTCGTCTGTGTTACCTTTGTGGACGTAATAGCCATGCTCCTCTAATCTGACAGCCCGATCACATGCCGACAGGCACATTACGCATCGCCTTGCTCCATCTTGCGCCTGTCCCGGGCGACCTCACGGGAAACCGCCGGCTTGTCGAGAAGGCAGTTACCGCCGCCGCACGGCTCGGTGCGACTTGGATCATCACACCCGAACTCATTGTCACCGGCTATACCTTTGCCGACAGCATCGGGACGAAGTGGATCTTGCCGCAGCCCGACTCGTGGATGTCGCGCATTTCACGACTCGCCGCTCATCTGCGCGTGACCCTGTTCCTATCTTGCCCCGAACAGGACCGAAAATCCCGCAAGTTCTACAATAGCCTGTTCGTAATTGCATCGAATGGAGTTCTTCTCGGCACACATCGAAAAATTAATACATTGCGGGTTGGATCGGAGGCCTGGTCGACCCCCGGAACGCAGGCGGTCGCCATACCGGTCCCTCCGTTCAGACGCATCGGGATGATGATCTGTGCAGATGCGTTTACACCGGAGATCGCCAAAAACTTGTACAACCAAGGGGCGCAACTCCTGGTCTCATCAGCCGCATGGGCACCGGGCCTTCATGGCCCAAACGGCGAATGGGAGCGATGCACCCGCGACACAGGTCTCCCGCTCTTCGTCTGCAATCGGACCGGGCCAGACGAGACCCTCGATTTTCGTCAAGCCGAGAGTGTGGTGGCTCAAGGACGGGAAGCGTCTGCTGTCCTTGTCTTCGGCACGTTCGACGGTATTCGCGATCGAGTGGGATGTGAGAGACAGACGTTGGCGACGAAGGAGTACCAGAGCGCCTACGTGTAGAGGCTTCGATGCAGATGAACCACTTGGGCTTCATACGGCCGAAGTCTGCCCGAATTTGAGTTCGTAGCGCGCGTTGAGGATCGAGCACCACCGAACCGCTCGGCCCGCGCCAGAACACCACCCAATGCCAGAACGCGCGATCCCCTTCTTTGTGCCATTTGATAGCCATCAGCGCAAGATCTGGAAGGGCCTTCCATGAGGTAAAGGGTACTTCAATTCTTGCCGACCTGATTCCGTGCTCCTTAAGTAGCCTGCGGACGTAGTCTGTCTCAGACCACAGCTTCGGGTCGTCGGCAAAAATTCCGAGCCGATTTGCCACACGCTTCGCCTGTGCGTAGCTCACGCCCGCCAGCGCTGCCACACTCGCAATGCCACACCCAGTCCGTTCGAGCTGCACCACCGGTTTCATGACAACTCCAATTTCAGCTTCCGTCCGCCGGAGATGCTAAACCCCTCCCGTTCATAGAAGGCCAACGTTCTATCGAATTGAGGCAGCGGCGGCGTGGTCACTTCCAGCCTGCGCCATCCTTTTGCCTGCCCCACGCGTTTCGCTTCTGACAGCAACGCCGTCCCGATACCATTCGATCGGTGCGCTGGACGAACATAGAACTCCGAAATCGTGCCGTACGCGCCTTCTGTGTAGAGCGCATAACTCTGATACAGAGCCAGGAAGCCGACCGGCTCAGACCTCTCGTACGCAAGGAGCACCGTGTACAGACCGTCTTTCAACCACGAGTGGGCACGAACCACTGTGTCGTCGTGATGGAAATCAAACACTTTTTCTTTCACGACCACCATAATCTCACGGAGCAATTCCCCAACCAGCGTGGCGACGGAATCAGCATCCCCAGGCCGAGCATGAGCAATCTGAATGGACATAGATTACCCTGCGAGTTGCTGAAAGAGCGCGTAGCCTTCGTTCCATTCACCATGCCCGCTGTCGGCATTGATGTGCCCCGCCTGGCCGATATCGACGAACGTGCTCCCCCACGCAATCGCGCAATGTTCGGCATGGGCCTGCGATCCGAACGAGTCATTCGCGCTGGCGATCACGAGACTCCGAAAAGCGAACGGCGCCATCGGCACCGGTGCAAACCCATGTGCCATAACTGGGAAGTTTGCGCTCTGCGGATCAGGCACTGCCACGAGAAACGCACCCTTGACCGTAGCCCGAACACGGCTAGCCCAATGAGCCACCAGGAGACAGGCGAGGCTATGAGCCACCAGCAGAGGCGGAGAAGGACAGGCCTGCACGGCATCATCCAACGCACGAACCCATTCGTCACAGGCCGGACTGTCCCAATCTTCCAGATTCACGCGCTGCCAATCGGGATGGCATAACTCCCAGAGCGTTTGCCAATGCTGCGGGCCGGAATTTCCAAGACCTGGCAAAACTAACACCGGCGTATCTACGGACATCTCAGCCTCCGGCTTTCCGACCGCTCACAGCGATTGTGGCGTAGTAGATGGCCCAGGTGTTCGGATCGTCGGCAAATCGGCAATACCGTTCAAGATCGGACGGTCCAACGACTCCTGTGGCCATATACTTCTCCCGCAATTGCTCAGCAGACAACTTCATCACTGTGGCTATGCCGGACCCACCCGCACAGAGCGGAGTATCGTTCTCCACGGTCAGACGTTGCAGTCCTCGCCGTTGCATCAAGGCCGGCAACTTCAGTCCCATCGCATAGTCCATTCTCAATGTCGCATACATCTGCTCGATGGCCTGATTGACCTTGCGCAAGGACGCCAATTCCTGCTCATCGCCAGTGATGCCACGGGAGGCTGAAAAGTCAGGCTCCTCCAGGACAAGCCGGCCTCCAGGTTTGAGACAGTCGAACATCTTCGTCAACGCCACTTCGTAGTCAGGAAGATGAATCAACACATACCGGGCATGAACCACATCGAACGACTGTTGCGGTAACTGAGCCGTGCGAATATCGGCTCGGACGATCTCCACATTCGATCGCCCCGATTCATTTAGAAACTTCGGATCGAGATCCACCGCCACGACCCGACCGGCTGGACCTACCACCTCTCCCATCCAGACCATGATAGACCCGGCACCCGGCCCGATCTCAAGACAGCGCCAGCCGGCTTGCAGACCAGCATCGAGCAGCCGTCTCCGACTCGCAGGATCGAACACCTGCTCGATCATCCGAAGCCGTTCCAGTTCTCGTTGATCTTCAACTCGCTGAAAGACATACTCCGATGGGGCCATGCCACGACCTCGCTCAAAATAGGATAGCAATTCTGATGCATCAAAACAGTGGAGGAGTATAGACAACTACCGGGCGGGAAGAAATGCTAGCAGATGAGGCAGCACCAGGAACAGCGCCACGAAAGCAAAATACCCCCGCACTATGCACTCTCCCTCAGGATGCTCAAAAAGCTCGTCCGGCAAGGCCGTAGCCGATGAAAACACTGGAGGCGTAGCCTCTGGGCTACGTTGAGGATGCTTTCAAGGCAAGAACGATGCTGGCGGACTTTTTCAGCATCCTGCTCTAGCAGGGAATATTGACGGCCGGGTCGCACAGCAAAGGTGGAATGGCCGGGGGACGCATAAAACTGCTTGAAGGATCCTGAGACCCCATCGATCCCTTAATCGGCGGTCCAGCAGGCATTCCGGGGAGCCCTTGCCCAGCGGAACCAAAGCTCTTCCTGGCTCCTGAACTCGTCGAGGGGCCAACCCTGCGAGCAGGTACTGATGTGGGCCCGACAGTGGCCTGGCTGGATACCCCGGCACTTGGCTCGGCTTCTGGAATCTGTACCGTTTGATTTTGAACCGGCGGCGCTGGTGACGGCGTCTGCGCACCACATGGATCCACCAAAGCAACAACGACCAATACAGCGGACGCCGCTAGATAGTGCCTCATCTCAATCGACCAACTATGGCACATAGGATCAACTCGTCTCGGATAAAGGCTCACCCTCTTTTCCTCTACCAGCCTCGTACCAGCATGGAATGATGGATGATCATAGATTACACGCATCCAGAAGCCTGTCGCCACTTCTCCCTATCACAAGTCGTCAGTTTCTGCATCATGGCACGTATACTACTTGCCGCTTTTCGCTCTCGCTTTCTGCTATATTGCACGGAACCAATCCGCTCGGAAGGCGTTCAATCGATCGGATTGCTACCTGCACGGGCAGCCTGGTCACCACATCGATCATAGGGTTCCAGTGCCTGCGGCGGTGCCGGCGCAGCAAGCAACATGCAGTGGCTATCGATCGCAGACACGGGTGCGAAGGGTCGCATCACGCGAAAGACTGTCGTCAGTAACCGGACTAGATGAGGATTATTCGATGGAGACTTCGCAGAGAGATGCGCTTCTTGGGACGATCACGTGGTGGGGCTTTCATGCTCTCCTCATGTGGATGGGAGCCTGGCATTTTTTGTCTAGAGATCTTACCGATGGTAGCCTTTTCGCATCAGATTTGTTCGCCGGCGCTCTCATAGGAGCCACGACGCTCTCTCTACTTCGGCTGTCGGTGGGCTGCCACCTTCTTCGCTTCGTCGCCCTCATAGGCATCTTGTTAGTGCTGTATCATGTGTGGCAAGGAAAGGCCGAATGGGGCAACCTGACCGATGTGGCCATCTGGGCATACACATTTTATTCCTTTGGCCCAAGTAGTTGGCGGCATGCCCTCTATTCGCCACTAGGCGTCTTTGAGAAATTGAAGACATAGTAATGGCAGAATTCGCAGGCGACGTGGAAAGGGAGGAATAGGCCGGTTTTTCATACATTCCGGCTCTTCTTCGGCGTCTCGTACTCTTCCCATCCCTCGCATTCCTCGCGAACAAGTGGCCGAATACGCCTACCATGTGCTCAGTCGCGGGTACCCTTATCTGCTCGAAGGTAGTCTAGGGCTACGCGATCACTCCTTGCCGCAGGCAACTTCCCCCAAAGCTTGATTAATACTCTCTGGTTCAATTGGTAGCCAGTTGTCCTGGTCTACGTATCCATTAGCGGCTACACCGGTTCCCATATGGCATGAGAACTCCGTAAATGCAAGCAACCGAAGGCGTTTTTCCGCGCAGTCGAATTGCTTGTGGGTCTTCGTAGACAAAAATCGGTGGGGTCCTCTCGCACTCCCTTGCATCGACTTAAAGTCAATTAATTGCCGCATCGTTACCAGATTCCCCTCTCTGAGAATGCTCTCTGGATCGACGTACACAGTCTGGAGTCCTGGCGAGAGATAGTCCTTCTCAACCGCCAGCCATTCCGCATACGCAGGGACACTACTCAGAAACAGGAGCGTGGCCAGTAACCAGAAACCCGAGAAGTAGGCCAGCAGCAGGATAAGGAGAGATCCCGCGTTGTACGCGACAGAGCATAGCAGGGGAACGCAACGGTAGGAACGCAGGACAAACGGCATAGGGAGCCTCGCAGGGATGGCCATTCTATGAAGGAGGCGAAGGAAGGCGCAAGGGCTGCGCGGTGAATGGGGCAGCTCAGCCCCCTTTGTTTTCCGGAAAGACAATCAACTTGGAGGAATTCTCACGAGGCAGGGTCGACGACGCGATGCCGCGCGCGGACGAGTTGCTCCAACAATGACTCCCGGCCCCTTATCTTCTCGCGGGAGGCATTGGCTATTTCATTCCACCACCCAGATCGCAAAGCCCTTTGCATCGCGCAACAATTGATCGGTCACGCCGCCGCCGAAGATCTGTTTGATCCGAGACGTCCCCTGCCGTCCCACGACGATGGTTTCGTGCTGTCCGCTGCGTGCCTCTTCGAGAATATTTCTGGCGATATCGTCCTCATGGCCATACTTCACCGCCACGTGGCTCATGTCGAATCCGGATTGTGCCAACGTCTTCCACGCCTTCTTCAGGACATGGCACTCGGACTCCCGTTCCTTCCGAATCCAGGCTTCCTGCTCATCGCGCAACTGCACACTCAATTGCGCCTCAGCGACAGGATTCTCCGATCCACCATGCTCCAGCAACCCCCGCGGCATGGGCTTGAGCACATGAAAGAGGGTGATGACGACATCAGGTGTTCGGCTCAGGAGAGATCCAACATACTGGACAAGCCGATGGGAGTTCTCGGACTCGTCGACGGCCAGAAGAATTCGCATAGCAGCCTCCTGGAGGTGCGGGGCAACCGGTGCGGCGACTTCTACATTATCCTCCCATGAATCAGCCAATACCAGGGGGTACAGGCCGAGCCCAGGCCTAATTACCGAAGCTGAAGAGAAGGAACTTGAAAGGTAGGGTGGGCGCCTTAGCTCGAAAGCGGGATGGGAGACATACACAACTATGCACGAAGGCCAAGTCTTTGGAATCTCTTCCGTCGCTGATCGGCCGGCACGCGCTCCTAGTCCGCACTATTCATGAACACTTCCGCTGCAATCGTCTGCCTGTGCGTGTCCCCACGCAGACAGGCCGATCCGCTGCTACGACGGGCCTTCGGCCAGCGGGCTCGCCCCTCGGACCCTCAACGTACTGCACGAGTACGCATCGGGGCCTCAGGGCTCCACGCGCCGGTCTCGCGACGCGGCTCAGCGATTTCGCGACGAACCGTCATGAAAATAATGTGGGCTTAAGAATCCCCCGTTCACCCCTCACGCTCGGCGGAGTAGCCTCCACATCCCAGACGCCCAAGACGAGATGAAATCTCTGCATGGTTCTCCCGTCAAGCCCGTGCGCGGACGAGGCACTCCAGCAAAGCCTCCCCCCTCTTCTTCCACCGAGAACGAGGACAGCCTAAGAAGGAGCTGGTGAACAATGGTCCCTGACACCTTTTTCTTCTGCCAAACGCGCCACACGCCTGCACTTGACTTGCTGCGCGTAGTGACGGCATGATTTGCCGTCATTTATGTTGCAAAGCGTCCGGGCAGCGCCGGCCCAGCTTCCGAACACGCGCCAGCAACCTGGATTGAGCGCAACCGGGCACACTCAGCACCAAGAAGGCATCGTTGCATCGGCACAGAGCGCCGACGACAGGAGGATGAATTTCTACTTCATGAGGAGGGGCGTAGCCATGGCAATAGACATCTTCGCAAAGATCGGAGATATCAAGGGTGAATCGCTCGACGCCAAGCACAAGGATGAGATCGAGGTACTTTCATGGTCCTGGGGCGTGTCACAAGCCGGTAGCATGGGGCCCGGGGGTGGAGGAGGAGCCGGCAAACCGAGCTTTTCGGATTTCAACTTTACTCACCACATCGACAAAGCGTCGCCTGCTTCTGATGAGAGCCTGCGCCACGGGCAAGCACATCAAGGGCGCCACGATCATCAACCGAAAGGCGGGCAAGGAGCAGCAGGAGTTCCTGATCATCAAGATGAACGACATCCATCATCACGAGCGTTCAACCTGCACTCAGCGGGGGCGAGATCGTTGTTGAGAGCGTGAGCCTGAAGCTCGCGAAAGTCGACTTGGAATACAGGCCGCAGAAGGCGGATGGATCGCTCGACGCGGGCGTGCACTTCAAGTACGACATCAAGCTGAACAAGGAAGGCTAGGTCGAGCGGCGCGCACTCTCCCGGGGCGGGAGCCGGCGACATGTTCCAAAAGGTAGACGTGCGAGCAGGCTTCGAGGAGAGACTCGCCATGGAACAATCGCCCGCCGCGCCGCGTGAAGTCACCGTCGACGAGGCGATGGCGATCGCCATTCGGTGCCAGAAGAACGGCCAACTGGCCGAGGCGGAGGCGCTGTATCGAAAGGTTCTGGAACTCAAGCCCGATCAGCCCGACGCGCTGCACTATTCAGGCGTGCTGGCACACCAGCACGGTCGCAGTGAAGAAGCGATTGCGTTGATTACCAGGAGTCTCGACCTCGCGCCCGATCAGCCAGACTGGCACAGCAATCTTGGCATCATCTTCCAGGACAGGGGAAAGCTGCAGGAGGCCGTTGTCGCCTACCGGCGGGCGCTGGCGCTCCAACCCACACACGCCAACGCGCACAACAACATTGGCGTCCTGCTGAGGGCGCAAGGTATGACCGTGGAGGCCGAAGAAGCCTATCGCACGGCGATCTACCTGAACCCTAATCAGCCGGACGCGTACCACAATCTGGCCATTCTGTTGAGCGCGACCCATCGCACCCAGGAGGCGGTGACGTGCTATTGCAAGGCTCTCACGCTGAAACCACAGTATCCGGAAGCGCGTCGCCTGCTGGCGCTCGCGTATTGCGTCATCGGCCAACCCGACAAGGCCGTCATCGTGTGCGAGGAGTGGCTGAAGTCGGAGCCGGATGATCCGGTGGCGCGACACACACTGGCGGCAGTGTCGGGCCACGACGTTCCAACACGTGCATCCGACGCATACGTGCAGAAGACGTTCGACAGCTTTGCGGCGAGCTTCGAAGCCAAGCTCGCGCAGCTCCACTATCAGGCGCCGGCGCTGGTGGCTGCGGCGCTGGCTGATGCCGGTCTCTCCGCGGCACGGGCCCTCGATGTCCTGGATGCCGGGTGCGGAACCGGGCTCTGTGGTGCCCTTGTGGCACCCTATGCCCGACGGTTGGTCGGAGTAGATCTGTCGGAAGGCATGCTGGAACACGCTCGGGAGAAGAACGTCTATGACGAGCTCGTCAGAGGCGAATTGACTGCCTACCTTCAGGATCACCACGACGCGTTCGATCTGATCGTGACGGCGGACACGCTCGTCTATTTCGGGGCCCTCAAGGATGTCGCCGTCGCTGCGGCTGGAGCGTTGCGATCCGGCGGACGGCTCGTCTTCACCGTCGAGGAAGCAACCGAGAACGACGCCCCATCGACGTATTGCATCAAGCCTCACGGCCGTTTCAACCACCGGGCCCAGTACGTCGAGCGCGTGCTCGTCGATGCGGGTCTGAAGGCGGACATCGCGCGTGCGGAGTTGCGCGTGGAATCCGGCCTCCCTGTCGCAGGTCTCGTGGTGACGGCGACAAAACCCGCGACTCCTATCGGAGCGACGCAAGCCTAGGGTAATAGTGCATCCGGCCGGCGGTGCACGGCGCACGCGTAAACGTTAGGACAGACAACGGTGTTAGGAACCAGTGTTCACAGCTCCTTCTTAGCGGAATTGAGTGCGCTGCATCCGCGCTTCAATTTGCCGACGACGCCTATTCGATACATCTGCAAAACCCCACATGGGATCAACCAGTCTCAGAGAGAAGATCAACTTAGAAGGATTCTCACGAGGCAGGATCAACCACGCGATGCCGCGTGCGGACGAGGCGGGAACTTTTTCGGAAACCGCCAAACCGCGAGGCGCAAGGTTAAGCAATGACCTCGCTAGTTAGTTTCAATGGCAGATGGCCAGTATGGTGAAGCTGACTGGCTGGTGAGGCGGGCAACCTTAATAGGACCGAGTCAGGAGTTTATGCTGCCAATGAGCTATTGCTTCGTCTGTTATGTCTGTCAAGTTAAAGACATGGAAAATATGCTTCACGATCGTCCCTGCAATTTCGCTTGAAGAAGCTCGCAATTCTTCAACTGTGTAGTCTCTTTGGAACGAGATGACGTCTTCCTGGCTCTCGTACCAGTCAGAGTGAACCGGTATCGACACATCAAAGGAGGCCAATTGCCGGTTCTTACATCCAACTAGTCGGACCAAAATCCTGACAGTGTTGGCCTCAGCGAGCAATTGATAGAGCCGTGAAAGAAAAAGCACCCATTCGGTACACGAGTAGATGGCACTGACGAAAGATAATGTCCGATTCCCGTTCTGGGTTTTGTACCCCATGAGATCTTCCCAAAGGGCTCGTTTAAATATAAACTGGCCGCTCTTATGGAACCGAAACCCCTCTCTGTGGTCTTCCAAATCTACATATCCTTGAAACCCGATATTGAAGGTTGATTGCTTCGCTTGATTGCCAAGGTATGGGAATGGCCTTCCTCCGAGGCTTACCTGCGATTCTTTGATGAGCCGTTCCAAATCAGGCAGGTTCGGAACTCTCTCAGACAGATACTGCGAGGGATGAGCAATGAGTTCCCAACGAGAAGAATTTTGAAACCCCTTCTGTGAAACATCCCGAAACCAGACTTCCGTTTCCTGGAACTCTTTATGATAGAGACCTGTACTTTGTTCATCCGGCCTGAGCGGTTTCCCCTTGATCAGTCTTTCAACGCTTCACAAGAGATCATCGCCCCGTTTCAACATGGCTCGGCTGAGCAACTCCCTCATGTCCTGGTCAGACGATATCTCTTCTGTGGTCGCCGCTGATGTGCGGATGTACACAGCACTTTTCCTAAGAATCGTCCGAGAAGTATTCAGCACTTCTGTTATGGTATCCGTGCAGATAATCGGAACGTCTTCAAATTCTGCGATGGTCAAACCCACCACAAGCTTAGCGTGAACCTCGGTCTTGATGACCTGAAGATTCACCTTCGGCTTGCCGTATCGATGAACCATCTCAGCGACGGACGATTGATCAAATGAGTCCCAAATCTCCTTGCTAACTCCGGCTAGCTCGCGTGTATCATCTTTCACCCCCAGGATGATGGTCCCGCCGTCGCGGGTGATCGCCATCGCCAGGATGTCCTTGATGAGCTCAAATCGCTTATCTCGGTTCTCCCTAGTCCATTCGAAACCTTCCTTGTAATCGAGATTGGCAGTCTCGATTTTTTTATTGATCAAGTCAGCTATTAGGGTATTCACTTCTATTCCCGGTTCTTGAGAAAGCACAGCTTAAGAGTCAGCTGTTGCGACCATACACAATGCCTGCCATGTGGATCGGAGGCGTCCGGCCAAAGACAATGGAAACGGATGCGAGGAGAGACTACGGCTATGCCTGGAGTGAGTCAACCCTGAATCGAGAGGTTTGCGCGTGAAGCCTTCTTACCCCCCACCCACTGGCACGCCGGGACATGCCAGTAGCCCTGGCGCGAGCCTTCAATCCTTTCTACCTCTCGTTAAGGGAGTGGCCGAGGCTGCCCTTTACTGCGCGCATCGAGCGAGCACGTTTTCATTGCGCGCTCTGCGAGCAAGAAGGGCACCTTGCCGCTCCTTTCCAATCCTTCTCAGGGCGCGCGTTCCGGGAGCACAGGACCAACGTGGGTGTCCTTCCAATTCTATTCTTCGTGCGCGTTCTGCGAGCAAGAAGGATGGTCTGACGTCTCCCTATCCCCTCCTTCCAAGCTCGCTCGCTACCTCTGGGGATGGGGGCTGACTGATTTTCCACTGCGCGCGTCCAACGAGGGCCTTCTGAGGCCGCGCGTTGCGCGAGCACAGAAGATCATCAGCCTCCATTCCCTCCTCAGTTCCTACCTATCAAGCCCTCACTGCACACATCCATCGAAGATATAGCAGGAATGGAAATTGTGGCTGGTCCCTTTGCAAGCCAAGAGGCTGCGGCTATAATGGGTTGCATGGAATCGACGAAATACATCTACTGGCAGGATAAGGATCAGTGGTTCGGCTATCTCAGGACTACCCTGATTACTGGACGCAGGGGCAGTCGCTTGAGGAGCTGGAGTCCCATCTTTGCGACCTGTACCGAGACCTAACCAGCGGAGAAATTCCAGGGGTCCGCAAGCTCGCCGAGCTGACGCTTCGGTGAAGCGCAAAGACCTCATCTGACAGCTCGAAGCCAGTGGCAGCGTGCTGTTTCTCCACGGCGGAAAGCACGAGTGGTAGCATAACCCCACCACGAAGATCTCCCAACCTGTTCCACGTCACACCGAAATCAACGAACATCTCGCGAACCGCATCCTGAAGTTGTTGAGCAATTCTTAATCTGCACGACCGAGGCTCAAATTATCGAATGAGCATCGCTCCTCTTTCTGGTATGGAGGGCGGCTTGTCAATCCTCACATACCCGCGCCACTATTGAGCCTCGTGAGGCGGACGTCGTGGTCGGAACCGGAGGCTTTGGCAGATGGGGTGATTAAGCGGCGTGACCTGTGAAACGTTGTTCGTGAAGCGTGAAGCGAATTTCGCTGTTCGTGGGAGACTTGTGAGGAAGGCGAGACTGACCAGGAGCTTCATCTGTGCGAGTCGCGCCTGTCATGCACGTCTCGCTGTCTCGTTTACGATTGACAAGGAAGAACGACGCGATACGTCCTCTGCCCGCATGATTCATGAACGATTCTCCTCCAATCGCGAAATTGGAAGTCAGAGCCCCATGCGGTCAGCAATCCTAGGCCGCCGCTTTACGCGACGTGACGGAGCCGCGGCCTGGCCGTTTCTGTTTCGAGCAATCGCACTGCTCCCGCCCGCTGGATCATCCGATGTTGCTGAATGAGCGGATCGACGATGTTCCCGCAAGACACACATCGCCATCCTTTCATCCACATCGGAATACTGCTTTCTTGAATGTCGATGAGGCTATCGGCAACCATGAGACCATCACATCTTGCGCACTCCATGGGACCCTCCTCTGTTAACGCTGAAACCCACGACGCCATTACCCACTCCCCTTTAAAGCCTAGCAGACGTGTGACCAGCCGTTTGCCTCCTAATGATAGCAATCGCAATGCCACCGGCGTTGTTGCGACGGCTTGCGTGTTTTCCCAATGAATCGTAGAGTACTGACGGGCAGCACTCAGCCTAAATTGCTGATAGATGTGACACAATTGGTCCCATGCGGCAAAAATGCTTGGCAGGTTGTTGAAAAAGCCCGCCAGCATCGTTCTCGCATCGCTCAGAGGCTCAACGTACGGGAGGAAGTACGATTCGCCTCTTCGCTCGCTGCGGCCTTGCTGGACGGCCTTTTTGAACAACCTGTCGGGCTCCTCCTTCAGGGTCGATCTATGCTGCTTTCTTTGAGCACCGTGGCCGATCGGAGACGAATTGTGGCATTGAGCGCGACAGAAATTGCGAAGGTGATGGATGAATGTGCCCCGATTTTGGCTGGAGGCTGGATTCAAAAAATTTATCAGCCGACAGATCGTACCCTGGTGCTGGAGATTCGCACGCCGGGACGGACGCACCGACTCCTTATCTCATGCCACCCCGAAACCGCCCGATTCCACATCACCACGGCAGCCTTTCAGAATCCACCGACACCTCCATCCTTCTGTCAATTTCTCCGCGCCCATCTGCAAGGAGCACGCATCGACCAGGTCGAACAGATTCAGGAAGACCGAATCGTTCAGCTTACACTGACTGCCAAAGAAGGTCCCTGCAGATTGGTCGCAGAGCTGACAGGGAAAACATCGAATCTCCTTGTCCTCGATGAGGCAAGCCGTATCCGACGAGACCTGAGCGGGGGAAAGGATCGTGTGGGGCAGCTGTACGTTCCTCCCCCTCACCAGCAACGAGAACGAGGTGCTGCCGACCAGGCGCGATTCAGCCAGGACATCCCAGAATCACCGTTCCCTCTGTCGGCTGCCATCGAGGCCTATTACCGCACAGCCGAGGGTGCTTCAGTCGTCGAAACCGCACGGAATACCCGGGCAGGAATACTGAGAAGATCCATCAAGAAGCTCCGCCGTCGCATTGAGGCCTGGCACGAAGACCTCGCCAAGGCAGAGAAGTACAAGGCCTACAATCGCTATGGCGAACTGATCAAGGCGAACCTCGGAACTATCCGCAAGGGCCAGACCGACGTAACCGTGGTGGATTATTTCGATGAGGAGCTTCCCAACCTCACGATCCCGCTCGACCCAGCCAAAACTCCCCAAGGCAATATGGATGACTACTTCCGAAAGTATCGAAAGCATCTGGCGGCAGAGCGTGAGCTGCGGCCACGCATCGGAGAAGGAGAAAGAGAGCTGGAAACCCTGCTCCAGGAAATGGCTGCCATTGAACAGGGAGACTGGCAACCGCCCGAGACACCTCGCCGAATCACGCGAACAGGAATCCGCCAGCGGATAGGCGGGGGAAAGCTCCATCAGGAACAACGGCAGGGTCCGTTCCGCCGCTTTACTTCGTCGGACGGTTTGGCGATTTATGTCGGAAGAAACGCGCGGGAGAACGACGAACTGACGTTCGGCCTTGCCAAGAGCGACGACCTCTGGCTGCATGCCCGCGGTGCGCCTGGCTCACACGTCGTGGTACGTATGGAAAAAGGAAGCGATCCGCCACCCGAGACGATACGAGATGCCGCCACGCTGGCGCTGCTCTATAGCGATTTAAAGAAAAGCGGCAAAGGCGACGTCATCTACACGAGACGCAAATGGGTCAAGAAGGCAAAGGGACAAGCGCCGGGAGCTGTCGTCGTGACGCAGGAGAAATCGGTGCATATAAGTCTGGAGAAGAAACGGCTTGATGCGCTCAAGGCCCGGTCGGCCCGCAAGTAACCGTCCGAGTCTCACACCGACTTTCCTCACCTCCCCTTGCCATGTTACGGTGCCCACATATGGGCACTCCCTCGTCACAGATTGACTCACTGCGAATCATCAAGAGCACCTAGATTTCATCCAGAAAGGTGCCTCAGTCGGCTTGGCCTCCGAGCTGGACGTGAAACGCACTGAAGTGTTGGTTGCTGAAGCGGCGGGCATCATTCCGGATCTGGCGAGAACTCGAGCCGTGGAGTCGCACCGACTGGAGGTGCTGAACGGAATGTCTCCGGGATCGCTTGACCTTCACGGTAAGCCCCTCCGTGCTGTCGTCGTTCAGCCGGATATTCCTGTTGGGCTCCCCTCTCAACTTCTGGAACGGCGCCCAGATATTTTCCAGGCGGAAGCCACCCTTATGGCCTCTAACGCTCGCATCGGCCAGGCCCGCGCCTATTTTTTCCCCACTCTGTCCATTACCGGCCAAGGCGGCCTACAAAGTGTCGAGTTCTCCAATTGGTTTACCGGCAACAGCTCGAACTACAGCATCGGTCCATCGATTACCCTGCCGATCTTCCAAGGCGGGACCAACCTCGCTCGGTTGGATTCGGCGGAGTCACGCCATGTGCAGATGCTGGAAAGTTTACCAGCAGACTATTTTACAGGCATTTCGGGAAGTTGCGGACTTGTTGACTTCGCGGAGCGCAAGGGCTGAACAGCTCGCGCGACAGCGTGAGCAACTCTCTGCTGCACAGGAAGCCGTGCGATTAGCCGACGTCCGATATCGCAAAGGCCTCGTGACATATTTGGATGTGCTGGATGCACAGCGAACGGCGCTGACAGCAGAAACCCAACTGGTCCTCACCGAACGCACTCGCTTAACGGATATGGTTGGCCTCTTTAAAGCATTGGGAGGAGGTTGGACTCCGTCACCCACTCGAAACCCCGCCTGACCCATTCCCTAACCGTGTTGCCACAAACGTGGATTCTCTCGCCATGAACTCTGTCCGGTACTATGCTGTCGTCAAGGATTGCCTACTATGTCAGGACAGCAAGACATCGTGCCTCTATCCCTGCCCCAAACTATCCTGGTGGTCGATGACGAGTCGGCCGTCACGAAGCTATGCACGACAATACTTCAGCATGCAGGCTTTTCGGTCTTCCATGCCGACGGCAGTTCAGAGGCCCTCAAAATCTGTATGCAGCACGAAGGCCCCATCGATCTGCTGCTCACAGACCTCATCCTCCCCCCTCCGGGCTTTCAATTGGCCTCAAGCACCAATCAATTCCCCCACGTTCACGGCCACGAGCTGGCTGTCCGCGCGCTCCGCATGCGAAAAAACCTGCGAGTGATTTTCATGTCAGGAAATATCGACCAAGATTTGGCAGGATACAGCGTACACCGGGGGGAGGTCCCATTTCTTCCCAAACCGCTTGAGCCCCAAGCCCTCGTGACACTCGTGCAACAGACTCTTCACACACCTCCGCCTTCGGTTGAAAGCCTCACAGCGGGCCAGCCCAGAATCCCAAAAGTCGGTGATGGATGGGTTGATTAGCGGAACTCACGGATGTTCGGTCATAAACCAGCCGGCAATTGAGAGTCGCCGCTCATCACCTGCGACTCGATCTATCCGACATACGCGGTGAAAGCGTGGAATCGTGAACATCACGAGCGAGCCAGGCCGGGGCTCGATACAGTGCGTGACTTCAAGGTCGGGCTCCCGGAGACGTGAGCCTTCCGCTTTGCATAGATGATAAGTTCTCCGCCCCAATCCGACCGCCACTCATCATGAAAATAGCTCACCAGCGCGAGACGCCGACGGGGCGCCGTAGCGCCCCCGATCTTATAGCCTTGGTCGGTATCGTCATGGGGCAGCAGACAATCTCCGGCCGCGTACGAATAATAGTTGAAACTCGCGTACCCCCTCCGTGCGATATGCGAAAAAGACTCCATGTATGCCTGAATACAGGGTAGCTGTAAGCGCGAGAGTAATCGCTGCTTTTGGGCCAGGACAATTTCTGCTTTTGCTCAGTTCCCCGCATTTGAAAAGTCCTCCCTTACTTTTTGAAGATCCGCCAAACGTTTCCAGGCAGCGTGATGCATCCCTTCGCAGAAGAACTGCCGTTCTTCCGGCGGCCAGAAGTTCTTGACGACCAGAACAGGGTTCTCGTGGAAAGAAAATGAAGGCAAGTCAGCCAATGATACGGACTCGAACATCGGTTCCCTTTGAATCCTCATCAGCTCTTCCTGAACAACGTGGTTGGACAACCTCGACATCCGCCGTCTTATCGCAATCCGCCACTTCGTCGATCAGCCCAGGGCCGGCACAAAAAAAGGGCTGTTATCTTCACGATAACAGCCCCCCGTTCGTACTGACGATGCCAGACTACCAGCGATCGCGCTTGCCTCCGCCTGCACCGCCACGACCACCGCCCCCACCAAATCCGCCACCCCCGGTGCGAGGCTCCTGGGGACGCGCTTCATTCACGGTTAAAGTCCGGCCACCCATTTCCGTACCGTTGAGAGCGGTAATGGCCGCTTGCGCTTCCGCATCCGAAGACATCTCGACGAAGCCAAAGCCGCGTGACTGTCCCGTGAACTTATCCGTTATGATCCGTGCGGAAGCGACGGCGCCATGTCGCCCGAACAGATCGCTCAACTCCTGCTCGGTCGCCGAGTAGGGCAACCCACCGACATAAATCTTCGAACCCATCTGGGGTTCCTCCTTATGAGTATGATGATATTGTCTTGTACTCGAGGGACGGAGGAAGGAGCTGGCCGAAGACGCAAAAAATGCGGCGACTTAGGTCTGACTTCCGACGAGATTCTCGGGCAAGCCAACATCAATGCTGCAGACCTGTATGTTTCGTTCAACCTCACCGCCAGGCCCCTACGGTCAGGCGGCTGTAGGCTATCACAGCCTTCTTGAAAATGGCAATCAGAAGTCCAGCCTCCCTGTCGGTTTACTCTCCAATACGCACCAGCAGCCCCCGCTCACGGCAAAGCTCAAATGTCCAATGGAAAGCAGCAATGACTATGCCGAGAAACAATAGATTAAGACCCGTCGCCCACCCAAGATGGGCAATCGGCTCGGCAGAGGTACTGATCACGGCGCGCATCCCTTCAAATACATGGGCTGCCGGGTTCATCCAAGCAATCGCCTGCAACCACCCTGGAAGCACCTCGATCGGATAGAACACGCAGGAGATGGGCTGGAACAGGAACACCATACTCCAAGCCAGAACTTCTGCTTCCTGGCCGAATCGCATGATGAGGGCCGTGGTCAACACCCCGATAATCCATCCTGTGATTACGAGATTCAAGACGAACGGAACCAGCCATAGCCCGATCACAAAGATATTGTAGGAGTAGAACAGGCCAGCGCAGACCACCATCACCACCGACACGGCCACGACCTTGAAAATGCTCATGACCATTGTCGCCGCCAGAAACTCGCTTGGCTTGAGCGGACTGGCGAACAAGTTCATGAGGTTTCTTGCCCAAATCTCCTCTAGAAACGAAATCGTAATCCCCTGCTGAGATCGAAACAGGATATCCCACAAGATCAACGCACCCAAAAAGAACGTCACCGCCCCCGGGATCTGTCCCTGGAATTTCATGAGGTAGACCGTAATGAATCCCCAAATGACGAGGTCCAGAAACGGCCAATAGAAGATCTCCATCATGCGTGGCAAACTGCGTCGGTACAAGTACAGATGCCTCGCCACCAACGCATAGATCCGATGGAATTTCATTTCATCCTTTTCCCCCATCCACTCCAAGAGGTATGGCGCACATCGCGAGCCGGTGGGGACGGTCCCCACTGCGCGCATCGAACGAGCACCTTCTGCGTGTGCGCGTTCTGCGAGCACAGGGAGCGTCCCCGCCGGCCCGCTCTATTATTTTTCCCGCGCCAACTTCACAAACACTTCTTCCAAGTCCGCCTCTCCAAACCGCGCCACAATCTCCTGCGCCGTCCCCTCCGCCACAATCTGTCCGCGCTGGAGAAAGATGATCCGATCCGACATCTCTTCCATCTCGTGCATGTTGTGCGATGTATAAAGCACACTGAGCCCTGACGATCGTCGCTCCTCCTTGAGGAAGCTCCGAATCTTTTGCGCAATATCGGGGTCGAGACTCGCGGTCGGCTCATCGAGGAACAGAATCTTCGGTTCAGTCAAGAATGCCTTGGCCAGCCCAAGACGAGTGCTCTGACCGGAGGAGAGCTTGCGCGTCACTTTATGGCGAAACTCCTCCATCTCAAGCCGCTTCACGATATCATCGACCCGCTGCTGGATCTGAGACAGACCATACAGCCGTGCAATCACCCAGAGGTTCTCCTCGACCGTGAGCGCCTGCGGCATGGAGACATAGGTAGAAGAAAAGTTCACTTGTTGCAGAATCTCGCCGCGGTGCGTTGCCAGATCGAGTCCGAACATCTGAATGGAACCAGCGGTCGGCGTCACTACCCCGAGCAACATCTGAATCGTGGTGGTTTTCCCCGCGCCGTTCGGGCCCAGTAGTCCGAGAATTTCTCCCGGTCTGATGTCGAACGAAATATCGTTGACCGCGACGGACCCGCCAAACCGTTTCACCAGGTGTTGGACGTGCAGGACAGGTGTGGACATGAATGGTCAGCGGCTTAGCAGGATGGTGAAAGCGCGAGGGCACAGGCAACAAGAACCAGGACGACGGTCGCTTTAGGTTTCCAGCCCATACTCCGCACGAGACTGTGATCTTGGGAATTGCTTCATGATCAAGGCGGCCACGCCGACGACATCGTCCAGTCCGAATAGTGGTACGGATAGATCCACAGGCTTATCTGATACCACCGCAAGCAACCCTTCCGTAGAAACAGGAATTTCGCCGATCTGATCACGGACGATGACAATCTTCGGATACCCTTCGTGTTTCCATCCTTCGGCAATGATCAGGTCGTAGGTGCGATCGAGAAACCGATCCCGCACGTCCTCGACACGCATCTGATCAGACACATCGGCAAACATCGCCATACTCCCCTTGGAAAGCACCATCACGCTGCTGGCACCGGCGCGTTTATGGCGCCAGCTGTCTTTCCCTTCTGTATCGAGGTCAAACCCATGTCCGGCATGCTTCACCGTCGCCACCTTGTAGCCGGCCCGGACCAATTCGGGAATCACGCGCTCGATCAGCGTGGTTTTTCCGCTGTTCGAACGACCGACAAAAGAGAGAATAGGTACTGCCATACGAGTCACTGGTCAATGGTCCATCGTGACTGGCCAATGGCTGGGAAGTGTGATTCCCGCCATCGCCTAGTGACGGATGACTCTTGACATCCTTTCCTTATTAGCAACAGGACAGCCGGTGAGGATCGGTGTGACTATGCCCGGAATGGCTGGCCCAGGCTTCTCCGCTCAACAGTTGCACCGATACCAGATCGCCTTGGTTCACTCGTTCGACTTCGACCGGGATATCGATCAAGCAATTTGCCTTCACCATAGACGTCAAGATCCCGGACCCTTGCGCGCCGGTTGTGCGAACCTTGAAGACCCCTTCTTCTCTTGTAAGCACACCGCGGAGGAAGTGGCGCCGATCCGTCCGCTTGGAAAACCTCTCCTGGAAAATCGCCTGTACGACCGGACGGCCATAGTTCCGGTGCCCGCTCATTTTGAGCATGGCTGGCCGCACCAGTTGCTCGAACGTCACCATCGAGGACACGGGATTCCCCGGCAAGCCGAAGGCCAGCTTGCCCTGAATCTTGCCGAAGGCAAGCGGCTGCCCAGGTCTAATCGCCAGTTTCCAGAAATTCATTTCTGCGCCCAGTTCATGGAAGACCGCTTTCGTAAAATCATAGTCGCCCATCGACACGCCCCCGGACAGCACCAGAATATCCGCCGTCAGTCCCTGCGAAATCTTTTCCTTCAACGCGGCAGGGGTATCCCTCGCAATTCCCAGCAACAGGGGAATGCCGCCCGCCTCCTGCACCGCTGTAGCAATCCCATAGCTGTTGGAATTGATGATTTTATCTTCGCTAAACCGCTCGTCCAAGTCAGCCAATTCATCTCCGGTTGAAAGGATCGCCACACGGGGGCGTTGATAGGCAAAGATGAACGACTTGGCGAGGATCGCCAACATCCCTGCTTCACCCGGACGAATCTGGGTCCCCTTGCCGATAATACATTCGCCCTTCTTGACGTCTTCGCCTTGAGGCCGAATATTGGCGCCTTGCTGTTCTGGCTTGAAGACACGAACGGAATCCGGTGTGTGCTCGGTATCCTCGACCTTTAAAACCGTGTCTGCTCCCTTTGGGAGCGGGGCTCCGGTCATGATTCGAATCGCCTGCCCGGCGCCGACGGACTTTGATGGCATCTTGCCTGCAGCCACATCTTCGATGATCGTGAGCATCACCGGTTTCTGAATCGCATGCTCCTGTTTGATATCGTCCCACCGCACGGCAAATCCATCCATCGCACTGTTGTCCCAAGGAGGATTATCCCGTTCCGCCACAATGTCCTCTCCGAGGACACGGCCAAGGGCATCGAGGATCGAAATCTTCTCCAAGCCCAACGTCGGCGTGGCCTCCAATACGATCCGTTGCGCCTCTTGTAGTTGTGTGAGCCCCTCTGACCCGTTTATGGCCTTCACCGTCTCTCCTTCATCAGTGCGCCTGCCTGGATGCAACGTTCACAAGGGACCCGCGCTTCTTGCAGAACGCTTCGACCTTGTTCGCAATCTCGTGATAACACTCGGCCGTGGCCGTGTCGGAATTGAACATCGCAAACGGCTCACCGGCATCGGACTGGATCACGACATCGGGATCGAGCGGTATCCGCCCGAGGAAGGGCACGCCCATATCCATCGCGGAGGCTTCTCCGCCGCCTTTCCTGAACACCTCAATATGGTTGTGGCAATGGGGACACTCTAACCCGCTCATATTTTCGACAATCCCAATGATCGGGACTTCGCTATCCTTGCAGAATGTGACCGACTTGCGTGAATCCAACAAAGCCACTTCCTGCGGCGTCGTCACGATCACCGCGCCGCTGACATTGCCGAGCAGATCGATGGTCGTGACCGATTCATTGCCGGTTCCAGGCGGCAGGTCGACAAACAAAAAATTAAGATCCTGCCACTCGACCCCACCTAAGAGCTGGTTGATAAACTCATACTTGTACGCATCGCGCCAGATGATCGGATCGTCCGAATTCTGCAACAGGAAGGACATCGACGCAATTTTGAGGTTATATGCCTGAAACGGGATAATCCCGCCCGAACTACTGATCTTGAGCTTCTGCCCTTCGGCCCCCACCATCTTAGGAATGTTCGGGCCATGGATGTCCATGTCGCAAATACCGACATGCCATCCTTTGAGCGCGAGACTCACAGCAAGGTTCGTCGTGCAAGTACTCTTTCCGACTCCACCTTTGTTACTCATGATGAGCACTTTATACTCGATTCGCTCCATCCGTTTGGCCACCAGCCAGCGACTATGCCCCTCCTTGTCCTTCTGACAGGTTTCATTCTCATCGCAGATCGCGCAGGCCCACATGTAGATACAGGCATCGCTGCCGCCGGAGTTGGGAGGTTGAATGACGTTCAATTCACGAGCCATGTCTGTTCCTTCAATAAAAACGTTACACCCATCTACCTGCTCTCCTTATCGCCGTCGATCTGTCGGCACGCCGACGTAGTCGCCCCCTCCCACATGAGGAAGCCCACCCGAGGCCTTGCCGTTTCCCGCCGCTGCAGCGGCCATGGCCGGCACACCGGACTCCTCCGACAACGGCCTCTTTTTATTGAAGAAGCCAGCGCTGATAATCCCTACTTCGTAAAAAATATACATCGGCAGAGCCATGAGACATTGGTTGAATGGGTCTGGCGTCGGAGTAAGAACTGCAGCAAAGATGAACGATCCCAATAAAGCCCACTTGCGATACCGCTTGAGAAACGGCGCATCGACCCACCCAAATTTTGCCATGAGCGTGATCGCCAGTGGGACTTCAAAAATCAGCCCGAAGACCATCAAGAACCAAAGGGCAAATCCGACGTATTGCGCAATAGAGATCTGGGGAACGAAGCCGGCGTTGACGCCATAGGAGATCAAAAAATTCAGCGCGAACGGGAGCACGAAGAAAAATGAAAAGCCCACCCCTGCGTAAAAAGCCACCGCGGTCAACAGCACAAACGGCGCGACGAAGCGCCGTTCCTGGGCATGGAGGCCAGGCACCACGAATTGCCAGACCTCCAACAGAATGTACGGGGTTGCGGCGACGAGGGCAAAGAGCCCGGCTACCTTGACGTTTTGCCATAACGCTTCAGCCGGCGCGAGGAACACGAATGGAACCGTCGGCAGATCAGTCGGCACCCACGACAAGGAGCCCGGCGTAAACATGTTCTGGAGGGGGATGCGGAGCCACTTGACCAGTATATCGGCATAGAAAAACGTACCGACAAACACCACGGCAATAATAATCACCGTGCGCGTCAGCCGGACCTGGAGCTCCACGAGGTGCTCCATCACCGGCATTTTTTTATCTTCCAGCGGCTTAAAGATCGTGTCTTGCAGCCACTGGTTGAGTGACTTCGGGCCGATGGACATACGATCCGTTCATCAGATGGCTAGTCGCGACCGCTCGGCATCCGAGCGGTCGCGGCCAGCGTCAGATCTGTCATTTGGGATTGACCGCGACAAACAGGTTATTCCCCTGCCGGCTCAGAAGCAGGACGGCCAACTCATCTTTCTTCAACTTACTCGAGGCTTTCTGGTAGTCTTCGAGCGTCTTCACAACTTCGTGGTTCACTTCTTGAATCACGTCGCCGCGCTGCAGACCCGCCGCTTCTGCTGCACCACCGCTCTCGACTGACGTCACAACAACACCCGTCATCTTCGCTGGGATGTTCAATTGACTCATCGTAGCCGCATCCAGCCCCTGCACACGGAGAGAGGCCAAGACATTATCGGGTAACTTTGCCGTCTCGACCGGTTCCTTGGGAGCTGACGGCTCCTTTTTCGCCAACATTTCATCCGTCGGTCGCTCCGCCACCTTCACCGCGATGGTCTGTTCCTTGCCGTCTCGCAACACCTTCACCTGCGCATCCTTTCCGACCATCGTGCGCGCGACGAGGTTCCGCAATTGGCTCACGTTTTGGACGTCTTTGCCGTTGAACGCGATCACCACATCGCCCCGACGAATACCGGCTGCGTGGGAGGGGCCATTTTCATTCACATCGCTGATCAAGACACCCTTGCGCTGCTCAGGTAACTTGAACGATTTTGCCAAGGCCGGTGTGATCTCTTGAATGGCAACACCCATCCAGCCGCGTACGACCTTGCCGGTCTTCTGCAGGCTGTCGACGATGTCCAACGCGATGCTACTCGGAATAGCAAATCCAATCCCCTCCGACCCGCCGGTCCTCGAGAAGATGGCCGTATTGATTCCGATGAGTTCGCCGTTCAGATTGACCAATGCGCCGCCGGAATTGCCGGGATTAATCGCGGCATCGGTCTGGATAAAATCTTCATAGTCTGCAATCCCGACGTTACCGCGTCCCAAGGCGCTGATAATGCCCAGAGTCACGGTGGAACTCAGCCCGAATGGACTGCCGACCGCCAACACAAGGTCGCCGACCTGCAATTTCTCATACTCGGCCCATTTTATGGCAGGGAGATCCTTCGCCTCGATCTTGACCACAGCCAAGTCCGTCTTCGGATCGGTTCCCACCACCTTCGCGCTGAACTCACGTCGATCGCTCAGCGTGACGGTGATCTGCGTGGCGCCTTCGACAACATGATTGTTGGTCACGATAAACCCGTTCGAATCAAAAATGACGCCGGACCCGGCGCTTTGATCAGGGCGTCCATGTCCTCCACCTGGCGGCATCGGCGGAGGAGTCGGAAGTTCACCTTCCGGCGCTTCTTCACCCGGAGGCCCACCAAAGGGACCTGGTGGCAACGGCGACTTCCGGCCACGTCCCCTGCCTTCTCCACCCCCGGTGACCGCAATGTTCACCACCGCCGGCGTGACCATCTTGACGATCTCTGAAAATCCTTGTGTCATCCCGGCGGGAACCCCGGCGGCAAAGACTGTGGGTTCACTAGGCAGGACAGTACAGGCGACGGCACCCATGACCAGACCGATACCTGCGACAAGACCTCGAATATTCCATCCCTTACTCCGCGTGACCATATCAGCGTTCCTCCACAGGGTTAACCGACGCGACAGCATGAGCTGAACGGTACATTGTACACTATCCGTTCCGAGGGCTTCAAAGACTAATAGCCCCCGTCGGACCCTCATCAGACAGAGCCAGAAGGGAACTTTCAGTATGTCCGTGACGCACACGGGATATGAAAACGGTACTATCTTGCGCTTGAGACTCGACGTTCGGGGTTCGAAGTCCCGATTAACCTGAACTTCAGACCTCGACCCCCGTCTCTCGATGTCCCGCTCGCCCAACAAGGCTATTCCGCAACCTGTTACGATCTGGTTTTCCGAGTCGCCGCCTCATACTCTAATCCCCCACGCCACGAATTCTGGAGCTTCAGCACCAGCCGCTGAGCCGCTTGCCCAAAGGACACGACACGGAGCGTATTTGGCGCGCCCGCGTATGTCGGAGGCCAGATACGCCGCTCATCCTGGGGACGCAGGTAGATCGCTGGATACCATTGATCGATCCCTGGCGCACTCGGACGATCCAGGGTGGCCCAGCCCCGTCCCTCGGCCTGCACCAAGATCTGATTGTGCTTCAAATCCAGTAGAGCAAATTCAAGCAGCGACCAGTTATCTCGACGAAATCCAGGCTGCGCATGCGTGGTCAATCCTAGAAAGAGCGTCAAGGGATATTCCTGCTCAGTGCTGGAAACCACCACAACGGCCAGATAGCCGAGCCCGCGTTGCCGCCCCAGTTCAGCGAACTGGACCCAGTCCCCGTATGGCTGCGGCCTGATACGATCGGCTGAGATCACCTCTGTGATCGCAACAGGAATCGCACGGCCAAGATCCCGTTGCAGGATTTCGCCAAGGCGAGCCAGCGCCTCTTCCGGCAGATTCGGAGCCGCGCCTGGCTCTGCCATATCCGACACCATGACAAGCCCTGCCTGTAAGGGTCGCTGATCGATCCTCGTGAACGCCTCGCCGCCGGCCTGATGCTCCGATGAAACATAATCGCCGATCCGTGCAGGTGGAATGGCGGAGGCACAAGACACCAAGAAGACCGCGCTGAGCATGAGGCTGAGTTGATTGAGCCGATGGCGCATCTCCTACCTCAGACTATGCAGCTTTGTCCGCCGTTGCATTTCCACCAGTATACGTTCGCTCCCCAACGGCGAGTCTGTCAAGTCGGGCGGAACCCTCCCTCTTTAACATCCTGTTTGTGGCTCATTACCATATTTCTGTGGAGCCTGGTCCGGCGCCGCCGCGCTTCATCGCAACAAGGCTGATTTTCAATGCCCTGCCGACACGCTTCAGACTCCATAATGGTCGATCATCGCCCCAGCCCATAACGAAGCTGCCAGCAGTCTGCCCTCTCTTCGAAACAGCGCATCATACATGCAAGACCGAGGACAGACCCATACAGTCCTCGTAGGTGACCGACGGCAGCACCGATGCCACGGCTTGCGGTGGGGGGAGGCATGCGGCGCCAAGGTACCGATGAGGTCGTAACGGCGCGGGATGCAGGCCGCCGTCGGGCGGCTGCAATTATTCCGGACCTCACCCGATGGCAGCATCAGGAACACAGGATATCTGAGAGCTCTTAGGCTCGCAAAATGCCCCACGCCCTCTTACATTCAGCCTGACTTTTCGATACGATGCCGGGCTTGAACTCTAGTCTCCGCAGACCGCTTCCCCTAGGCTATGCTCATCGAACGACTTCCGACAGGCTCTCCTCAACGACTCCTGATGCGATGGGCCATTCTCTTGTGCCTACTCATCCCGGTGGATGGGCTGTCGGGATGCGAGAAGGTGACGTCGGCGTTTCACCGAACCCCCTTACCGGACTTGGGTCCGCGTCTGGCCAACTCCGTCAAACTGACCTTCGACCCCTCTTTCACTAATCTCAAGATGCAGTACACCGATGGGTGCAATAGCCCCCACGAGCTCAACGTGGGGGAAGAAATCGAATCATTGATGATTGATGCGGCCTCCCAAAATTTTACAGCCGTCACCGTCACAGGTGGAATCCCCGCACAGATCCCGCCCGACAAAGAGGTCGTGGTCACCCTCCAACGCTCGGGTCTCAAACTTTGGGCTGATAATGTCTATGATCGGGTGCCTGCGGACATGACCCTCGAGACGCGCTTAACCCTGAAGGATGCCGCGGGAAAAGAGCTTGGCCAGCAGACCATTTCCATCACGCACAACCAACGCCTCATTCTAGAACCGACCTCACGCCGATGCGATTACGGCAATATGGGGGAGTTCGTACATGACGCTGGGATCGCTCTCTCAACGCAATTTATGCGCGCCGTCCGTACCCAGTTGGCAGCGACGGGTGGAACCGTTCCCGCATCAGCGGCAGCATTGCCCGTGAACCCGGTTCCACCGTCGGCGACCATACCAGCCCAAGGCACTCCATCGGCACTTTTGTATAAGGCCACTGTGCTGGATGAGAACAGCAATTTGGTCTTTGAAGGAGGCGAGCGCATTCGGGTGCGCATCGACCTCGTGAACGGAGGAGAACAGGAACTTCAGAGTGTCACGGCGTCCATGACGGGAACCGCTTCGCTCCTCGCCCAGTTTCCGACCACCACACTGGCGATTGGACGACTCCAGCCAGGCCAATCCCGTTCGATCGAATTTGTAGCGACGGTACCGCAGTCCCTCCAACAGCAGAAGGCCGAGATCCACGTGGCGGTCTCTGATTCCGGTACCCGTACTCAGCCGCCGACTCAAACCCTGGTTCTGGCGATCCAGCCAACCGGCATCCAGTCCGACGACGTGGATCACATCCCTGCCGTAGTCACCGAATTTCGGCAGCCCCACACCTACTTGATCTCGATTGGGATCGGACCCTACCGAAACCGGCAAATCCCGTCCCGCAAATTCGCTTCCATGGATGCCCAGATGGTCTCGAACTATTTTCAGTCCCTCGGTGGCTTGCCTGCCTCCAACATTCTTCTCCTGAAAGACTGGAAAGCCATACGCTCGGATATCGACGAAGCGCTGCTGGATTGGCTGCCGCCTCGCATGAACAAAGACGCGGTCGTCATTGTCTATTTCGCCGGTCTGGCTTTGGTCTCTTCGACGGGAGAGACGTTCCTGGTGCCGTATGATGGGACGGCCACGACCACCACACGATCATACCCGATCAAAGATTTGGAGGCTGCACTGTCTCGCTTGAATGCAAAACAGACGGTGTTTCTGTTCGATGGCATTGTTTCGCGTATGGGACCGGATAGCCAGACCAAGACCGCCCCGACCGCCCTCCCCCAATGGAGTTCTATAGGAAGTTCGACCCTCCATATCATCGGAATCAGCGGCATTGGGCAGGGGTTGGAGGACAACCATCATCAGCACGGCCTGTTCACCTACTATCTACTGCGGGCGCTGCGCGGTGAGGCCGACACCAACCGGGATGGCGACGTGACACTCGGCGAAACAGTGGCCTATCTCAGCCAGAAAGTGCGCTGGGCCTCCAAGACCTACATGAACCAGGAGCAACGCCCGTTCGCTGTTCCAGCAATCAGCCCAACCGATCTTTCTGCTGCCTTGATATTGACCAAGCCCGTTGCGATCCAGGGGGTCGAAGCCCATTAACAGAATACTGAAAAAATTCCTCTTCTCACCCGCTCAACCCCGGCGGTTATTTCACCCGCCCACCCTGAGTCTGCCAAGACAGCCTCTTTGCCCTGAGACACACCTTTCCCAGGCGGTGTGCTTGCAGCGCTCGTGTGACCATTAAGTATGAATCGCTGTTCACTCTTTCCGCGGATGTTCAACGAGAAGAGTCCAGGATCGGAAGATAAAAAAAGAGGGTGAAGGATTCGGTCCTCCACCCTCTTGAACATGAG
Organism: uncultured Nitrospiraceae bacterium; assembly: GCA_963821465.1. GTDB lineage: Bacteria > Nitrospirota > Nitrospiria > Nitrospirales > Nitrospiraceae > Palsa-1315. The sequence goes on from CAWGDV010000010.1 coordinate 156,354, forward strand.
CTGCGACGAAACTACTCGGCTTTACAGAACGTCCGCTCGTAGTTGATGATCGTCCAGGCTTCTTCTTCACTGATAATTGCCGGGGTCAAGGAGATCATGCCTGTGCCTGCACTACCATTCTTGATCACCCAGAAGAGCTCGCCGTCTTTCCGTTTCTTATGGAACTTACAATTCGTGAAATCGCGGGGGCTCGGATTCAGGACCTTACCGGCCTCGCCCTGGCCATTTCCATCCTTACCATGACAATTGAAGCAGGTACCCTTCCCCTCGAACAGCGCCTTTCCTTTGGCAATGCTCTCCGGGCTCGAAGCAATCGGATTCTTCATGGCCTTCGCGTCGGCCATCTGATCAGCCGGAACACGGGCCTTGAGTGGATCCTTCTCCTCGGCTCCCACTACTGAGACCGACAGCAGGATCAGTGCTGCGCTGATTCCCAGGAACTTAGAAAAATACCCCATCAGACTTCCTCCTTTGTGTTTAACTACCGCACGTGAACTCGGCATCGGGCCACTGGCTTATGAGATCCATGGCAAAGCGACAAAACGCGGGGGAATATAACAATGGCCTTCCACTCATGTCAAGCAATCCAGAGTGCTATCGGAAGATCTGTCTACTCCACGACTCTTTCGCTTCACTACCCCATTCCCGGCTTTATACCCACTTCCACTTCGCCGGATTTCGTTCAATCCTAACCAGATAGGTATCAAGGCTCATGCCAGAACACCTCTACGTCAAGGCACGATATTTCAGCGAGTTAGGGGCATCTAGAATCCCCGCAATCCAGGAAGTTCCACGAGGGTGGCACCATTTGCGCCTCAGTCCTTGCTGCGGCGCCCCATCCCTCGATCTTGCACATGCCTAACAGCATGTTGAAACAGTCCGCCAGCTTTGCTCTCGCGTCGCTCAGAGGCTCAACGTACGTCGTACGTCGCAGAATGCGCTTTGCCGCTTCGCTCGCTGCGGCCGCGCTGGACGGCATTATAAAAACACCTGCAGGCTGTCCCGGTGCACTCAGTGACAGCTCACGATCATGATATTGCGGCATGCGTTAAAAGTTTTTCAACAAACTGCCCAGGGCAATGTGCCAAGACAGTCAGCCACCGAGACGGGTGAGGAGCGTACGTATCGTTCCCGGAGGGATGGTGTTGAAGTGCAGTTATCGCTTGATGAGGATATCGCGCGCAACTTTGCCGCTCGGACCGAAGGGCTTTTGAGGTTTGCCATTGAGCTCAGCCTTGACGCCACCGGCGTTACCGAGGGTCAGGATAAATTGATCCTGGCCTTTCCATCTGGCCTTTTCTCCAGGCCGGAGCAAGGCCTCTTGTGGACTGCCGCCATCGATTTGAACAACGACCCAACTCAGCTCTGTCGCCTCGAGGTCGAGTACCAACTGTCCTTCCGTTGCCGCAGACCCCTCGAGCGAAATCCCTCCCAACGGCCCATCGCTCCCCAGCGACGGTACCGGAGCTGGCAGATCCGACGCGGCAGAAACTGTGGGTGCTGAGCCGCTCACTGAACCAGCATTATTTTCTTCGGCCACCTTGGCAGGCACGGCAGGGGGCTCGCTGGGTTTGGTCTTTGGGGGGGCCGGCGTCGGCGGAACTGCCTCAGCCTGCTGGTTTGGCGGCGTGTCTTGCGATTCTGAAATCGGTGGAGCGATCCGCTTGGATGTGGAAGCTGGAAGGTCTGAACTCGAACGACGGACCAGGAGCGACGACTGTTCCCGGCTCAAGAGGAAGATGAGCGTGAGAATCGCGATGCCGATCGCGATTGTGACGGCCTTTCTATTGGCTTTGCGCTTCCGCTCTTCTACCGCCTGCCTCACTTTCAAACGTTCCCGCTCGCCTTGCTTGTCGTAATAGGCACCTGCCGATTGAGTAAATCGGTGGATCGCATCGTCTTCGTCGAGCCCGAGAGACCTGGCATAGGACCGGACGAAGCCTCTCGCAAACACTTGATCGGGCAACTTTGCGAAGTTCCCTTCCTCCAACGCCTTCACAAAATCGGTTCGAATTCGCGTCTTGGACGCGACTTCGTCGATCGTGAGCCCCTTGGTTTCTCGCACCTGCTTAAAAAATTCTCCGATCGATTCCATGAGTGTCTCTCTACGGCTTCAGCCGTGTCAGCAGCTCCTTCGCGGCTGCGGCATGCTCGCCGCCCTTATCAAGCGTCATCACCTTGGTCAGCGTTTCCCTGGAGCGTCGCTCGAACCCCAGCTTGTAATACGCACGTCCCAGCTCCAAGTGTAAGAGAGCGGGGGGAACATTGGGCGGATTGACTACTAACGCATCCTCAAATGCCTCCATCGCGCCCTGGTAATCGCTCTCGTGGGCCAACAATCGGCCGAGATGGAATCTCGCCAGATCCGGTGTTGGATACAGGGGATTGGCCAGCGCCTGACGGAATGCGGCGATCGATTCCGTCCACCGCCCCTGTTTCTCCAAGATCTGGCCTAGATACGTATAAGCCTCCGAGTAATTCTCATCGAGCTTCGTCGCGGCCATCAATTCTTCTTCGGCCTGGAGCAATTTACCCTGCATCGCCAGAATATGACCGAGCCCGTACCGAGCTTCTTTGTTCTTCGGATCCAGCTTCACAGCCTTCTGGAATGACACAAAGGCCTTTTGCTGATCGTGCTCCAGGCTCGCGACACCTTCTTGGTAATACCCTTTTGACTTTTGAACCGAGCCTTCCGATGTGGCACAGCCAGGCAGCCATCCGATCACCAGGACCAACACAAGCCATGGGCAGACGGACAGGCGAACAATCGACGCGGCAGAGGGAATCTCCATCACGGAATGTCCTCGAAATGAGTCAAGTGTTTAAAGGCGCGAAACCGTTCTTGAATCTCTTTGTAGTCCAGGATTCGCAAACGGTCAAGACTAAAGGATTCTACAGCAAATGATGCCATGACGCTCCCGAAGATAATCGCTTGCTTGAAGGCCTCGACTGAACGGTTGCCAGTGGCCGTCAGGTAGCCCAGGAAACCACCGGCGAAGGTATCTCCCGCACCGGTTGGATCGCGCACGTCTTCAAGCGGAAAGGCCGGAGCCCCGAACACCTGCTTCTCATTGAACATCAACACCCCATACTCCCCACGCTTGATGATGAGGTGCTTGGGCCCACGCGCGAGTACTTTTTGTGCAACCTTTACCAGATTTGAATCTTCGCCGAGTGCCCGAGCCTCTCCATCATTCACGATCAGAATATCGACCTGCTCCAAGACTCGCCACAACGCATCTCGCTTGCCGTTGATCCAGAAGTTCATCGTATCGCACGCGACCAATGGCGGACGGGGAAGCTTTTGCAGCACATCCAACTGAAGTTCCGGATCGATATTGCCCAAGAACAAGAGGTCCGGGGATCGGTAGGTCTCAGGAATCTTTGGGCGAAAGGTTTCAAAGACGTTGAGTTTCGTATCAAGCGTATGCGCTTCATTTAACTGATGCGTGTACTCCCCTTTCCATCGAAACGTCGCCCCAGGCCTCCGCTCCAACCCGGTCAAGTCGATGCCACGGCTCTGAAGGAAGGTCAGGTGTTGCGGGGGGAAATCCTCCCCCACCACTGCAATGAGATCCACACTGGTAAAATAGCTGGCCGCAGTTGAAAAAAAAGTGGCTGAACCTCCAAGAACCTCGCTCACCTCCCCGAAAGGTGTTTTCACCGTATCCAATGCGACTGATCCGACGACGAGCAGCTTCCCCATGGCTTACCGAACTCCTTTCTTCTCCAACATAACCCGATCCATCAACAAGGCAAGTTTCCGTCGGAGCGAGGCGGGCATCCGATCCGGCGCCGTAATAATGGCATCCTGCAACGCACAGTGACAGCGACAGGTCTTGACGTCGGCCACCGCATGCATCGCCGCCCGCAATAGTCGCTTGGCCAACGTGACATTCTGACGGAGCGTGCTCAAAATCGCCTCGACGGTGACGGCCTCTTCCGTCTCATGCCAACAGTCGTAATCGGTCGCTAAGGCCACCGTGGCGTAACAGAGTTCCGCCTCGCGTGCGAGCTTGGCCTCAGGAAGATTCGTCATCCCGATCACGCTCGCACCCCACTGGCGATACAACCGGGACTCTCCTTTGGTTGAAAACTGCGGCCCTTCGATGCAGAGATAGACGCCGCCCCGATGCACGGTAGCGCCGACCGCATGGGCCGCGTCAGACAATGCCGCCCCGAGCGAGGCGCAGACCGGATCGCCGAATGCCACGTGCGCAACGATACCCCCCTCGAAAAATGTCGAAACCCGCCGTTTGGTGAGATCGATAAACTGATCCGGCAACACGACGTCGCCTGGCTTGATCGACTCCTTCATGCTGCCGACCGCGCTCACAGAAATCACCCGCCGAACACCCAGCGACTTCAGCCCATAGATATTCGCGCGATAGTTGATTTCGGAAGGATTGACCCGATGGCCACGTCCATGCCGCGAGAGGAAGGCGATACGAATCCCGTCCAATTCGCCGAGCAGCATGGTGTCGGAGGGAGCCCCGAAGGGGGTCTTGACCGAAAGCTCCTTGACCTTCCGAAGCCCCTCGACATCGTACAACCCGCTACCGCCGATGATCCCGATGTCTGCGCGCGCCGCGTTCCCTTGTCGTGTCATCCTTGGTCCCCAAGCGTGGCGAGAAATCGATCCACCTGTCCAATCACCCGCGCTGCCGTGTGCTGGAAGGATTCCGACTCCTCAATCGTCAACCACTGAATCCCCGGCTCCTTTCGAAACCACGTCATTTGTCGTTTGGAAAAATGTCGTGTGTCCCGTTTGAATCGCCGAACCATTTCAACGACGTCATATTCACCGGCCAAGTGCTCAGCCACCTGCCGATACCCCAAACCCTTCATCGCCGCGCTGGTGCGCTGACACCCCTGAGCCAGGAGTTGCTGCGTCTCTTCGATCAAGCCGTGAGCCAGCTGCCAATCGATCCGCTCCTCGATACGCCGATACAGCGCGGCGCGGTCTCGGTTCAATCCGATGACCAAGGCTGAAAATGGCCGCTCGGCAAACCCATGTTCTTGCTGAAACGCCGACATCCGACGTCCGGATAGCTGGTACACCTCCAGCGCACGGATCACTTTCGATTCGTCGCGCGGATGCAACCGCGCCGCAGCCTCAGGATCGACATCCACAAGCCGTGCATAGAGTCGATCATACCCTTGGTCCTCTACCTCCTGCTTGAGTGCCGCCCGCACTATTGGGTCGGCCTGTGGCGCATCGCACAACCCCTTGAGGAGTGTCCGCACATAGAGCCCTGTGCCACCCACCACCAAAGGAAGGCGGCTGTCTCCGTAGAGGCGCTCGATCTCATCGATCGCCCTGCGGCGATACAACCCTGCATTGAACGATTCGTCAGGACCGACGAGGTCGATCAACCGATGGGGAATATCCTGGCGGTCTTCTGGGGCCGGCTTATCTGTCCCGACATCCATACCACGATAGACTTGCCGGGAATCCGCCGTGAGCACTTCGGTCTCGAAAACCTTTGCCACCTCGACCGCGACACGGCTCTTCCCCACAGCAGTCGGCCCCGCGATCACGACCACTGGCTTGCAATGAACCTGCGCTTTGGAAAGATGACGCATCGCCCTCGCTCGAACAGCCATCATGCCCATCCAACCCGCCCGAACAGCTTGGCAAGCTCATCTGTCGAAAGACGAAACGCCGTGCGGCGCCCATGTGGACAGGTCATGATCAACCCTTCCTCCACCCAATCATGAATCAGTTGTTGAATTTCAGGAAGGGTCAAGGGACGTCCGGCGCGCACCGCTCCATGGCAAGCCAGCGAGGCCAGCACGGGCTGAACGCGCAGTTCAAGAGACGATGCGCTGTCCCACTCTGTCAAATCGTCGAGCAGATCCTGTACCAAGACAGCCGCATCCACCTTGCCAAGGCCGACCGGAACCCCGCGAATCGCCACGGCCGAGTTGCCAAACGGCTCAATCAGAAGCCCGAGCTTTTCCAGATCATCACAGCGTTTGAGTAACAGCATGCTCTGCGCCGCCGACAGTTCGATCGGCTCCGGAATCAACAGCGGTTGCGAGGGAATATCCCGGCTCTGCCACCCACGCCAGAGCCGTTGGAAGAGGACGCGCTCGTGCGCCGTATGTTGATCGATCACGTGCAGTTCTTCACCCACCTGCGCCACGAGATAGGTCCGAAGGATTTGTCCGAACGGCACGATGTCGAACTTCTCTGCCCTCCGATATGCCATGACTGGCTCATGGGCGAAGGCCAGCTGATTTCCCTCGCCGACGCCGGACAGGGACACCGCGTCACTCACATCGACCCCGGATGAGTCCTGTCTGCGAACTGATATCGAGGCGGCCGGCTGAGAATCTCGGAACGATGCCGCCTGCCGCTCAGCCGCAGGAGCGAATTCCGGTCCCGTCGGCGCCAATCCCGCCTGTGAGAGGCTCAACAGGACCTTCCGCTCAGAACTACTGAGTGCGTGGCGAACAGAATGACGCACCAATTGATGAAGCGCTTCTGTTTCCGCAAAGCGGACCTCTTTCTTCGTGGGATGCACATTGACATCAAGTCGGTTCGGTTCGATATCCAGAAAGAGCACGAATGTCGGATGATTCCCTTTAGGCAGAAATGATCCATACCCATCCATGACAGCATGAAACACAGTTGCATTGCGGATGGGACGCCGGTTCACAAACAATTCCTGTGGCGTTCTCGAAGACCGCGAATGGAGAGGATCGACCATCACGCCACGGATCGACAATCCCCCTGCCCTGCCTCGGACCTCAATGGTCCGATCGAGAAATGCCTGGCGATAGACCTGAAGGATTCGATCGCGTTCCGCTGTCACGGAGGGATAGTTGAGAATTTCTTGGCCGTTATGGGTCAGGCGAAAATGCACCGCCGGCCAGGCGAGACCTGCGAGTTGCACGACATGGCTGATATGGGAGAACTCGGTCAAGGTTGACTTGAGAAATTTCTTTCTGGCCGGTTGATTAAAAAATAGATTGGAAACCTCGATTCTGGCACCAGGGATAGGAGGTGCGTCTACGATAGCGCCGCCTGCTCCCGCGACCAGGGCGAACTGCGATCCCACCGTATCCTGCCTGGTCGCGGTTGTCATCAGCACATGAGAGACGGACGCAATACTCGGTAACGCCTCGCCGCGAAAGCCCATCGTCGTCACCGAGGCAAGATCCCGATCGGACCGGAGCTTGCTGGTGGCATGCCGCTCAAAGGCGCGGGGAAGATCGACACGGTTGATTCCCTCTCCATCATCCGCGACTCGAATGAAGGCCAGTCCGCCATCTTTCACATCGATCGTGATATGCAAGCCCCCTGCATCGAGACTGTTTTCCAATAATTCTTTAACGACGGCGGCAGGACGCTCGATGACCTCACCGGCCGCGATACGGCTGACGACGTCGTCTGGGAGGGTATGGATCTTGGCGGAACAACTGGCGGCGGGCATGACACTAGACTCCAGGGAACGCCGGGAATAAGAGAGACGCCACGAGCCGTCTCGATGGACATCCGATCACCGAATTTCGGCCAGCTTATTCTTGGCCAGCTTCGCCTCATCCGACGTTGGAAACTCTTCGATGACCCGTTTGAGATTCTTCTTCGACTTGGCGAGATCTCCGGTTTCTCCTGCCGCGAGCCCCAATTTGAAGAGCGCCGCCGGCACCTTCTCGTTTCCCGGGTACTCCGTCGAGAGATACTCGAATGATTGCATCGCACGCATGTAATCTTTCTGCTGATAGGAAGACTCACCCAACCAGTAGTAGGCATTCGGCGTCAACGACGTACCAGGAAAGTCTTTCACAAATCGCTGAAAGCCCGCCACTGCAAGATCGTATTTCCCGTTAAGATAGTCATTGTAGGCCAGATTGAATGCCGACGTCGGAGTAATCGTGGGAACCCCGGGCATCATCGTCGGTACATCTGCAGCAGAGGCCGGCTTCTGTGTTTTAGAGAGACGAGCAGTGTCGACTTGAGAGGGCTCCGCCTTGGGCACAACAGGAATGCTCAATGTCTCATCGATTTTTACCAACCGGCCTTCTAACTTTTGGACCCGTGCAGACAGCTCATCGAACTTCGGATCGAGTTTCTGCCTAAAGGATTCACCATCCTTCACCCGCTCCAGTGACTCCAAACGTCGTTGCAGCGCATCGAGCCGCTTTTGATCTTGATCTTGAGACTTCGACACAGTCGCCAAGCGGTCGCGCAGTTCCGTAAAATCCGCGTGTTTGGCGCATCCGACGAGCCAAAGCAAAAGCATCGCCCCGGCCATGAGAACGACCAGCCCCCTTGACCCTGTTGTCATACGCATCACGATTATCGTGACTCCTTCAACTGGGATAATTTATCGGATGCTTTTCCTGCCTCAGGAGTCCGTGGATACAACGTCACCACCTGGTTGAAGGCCAAAGAAGCGCGTTTCTTATCTTTCATCGCCAGGTACGCATACCCTTTCTTCAAGATCGCGGCCGGCACTTTTTCACTCCGGGGAAAATCCAGTTCGACGCGGTCATATGAATCGATCGCCTGTCTATAATCTTTCTTGCCGTAGTGCGATTCCCCGAGCCAGTAGCGGGCATTTGGAGACAGATTCGAGTCCCCATAGTCACGCAAAAATACGGCGAACCCCTGCCGCGCTCCATCCAAGTCTCCGTCACGAAACAGCCCCAAGAGACGTTCGTACTCGAGTTGGTCGGAGCGCTCACCACTCTGACTGGCTTGCGGGCGCAGCGACTCCTCGGACTCGACTGCCGATGTTACCGCTTCAACTTGCGCAGAGAGCGACGCCGAAGACGTGTCTTGCTCTACCTTTGGGATTTCAGACGAAGGCGCCGACGATCGACGGCCCGGTTTTGTGGGTGGCTGACGCGCCCCCGCCGCTCCCTTATTTCCCCCTCGTCCTTGCGCATCCTGCGTGACCTGATCAACGACCTTGGAGAGAGCATCCAGACGACGCTCCTGCTCATCGAAGCGGGCTGAAAACTTTTGGGCGACAGACGTGACACTCTTATTGACCTCGGCTAAGTGACCGGTCACCGCCTTGTTCATCTCATTGATATGCGATGCCGATGCTTTGCCCTCCTGCTCTTCTTGGCTCATCCGCTCGCTCAGTCCTGTCAGCGAATCCCTGAATGCCGTTAAGGACTGACTGAATTGTGCGAATTTTACCGACAACTGTTCGGTCCGAGCCTGGTTATCCGCCAGCGCCTTATGCTGCTCCTCCAGACGTGCATCGAGACTCTTGGCAAGTCCGCTATTCGTCTTCTGCACGACCTCGATGATCTCTTTTCGCACAACTTCCATCTGTCGGCTCACGTCGTCAAGTCGAGCGTTCATGTCCATGCGGAGCTGATCGCGCTCCTGTTTATTTTTTACATCTTGAGCATTGAGGCTCTCTCGCACCTGGTTGTAGCGAGTTGTACTCTCCGCCTCCAGCTTGCCGGCCAACTGTTCGAGCCGCTTGGTTTGTTGCTCAAGTTGCGCGGAGCGCTGCTTGAGGTCTTCCTGTTTACCCTGGAGTTCTTGAGCTTGATGCAACGCCCGCTCCAGCTCGCCTCTCAACTGCGGCAACTCCTGCTCTCGAAGCACCATGATCTCCTGACTCTGTCGCGCACGGGTCTGGGCCGACTCATCGCTCGACTGCTTGATGCGCAGCTGAAGATTTTTCTCCGTCTGTTTGAGATCGGATTGTTGGGCAATGCAGCTGGTTGACAACAGGGCACAGATCGCACAAATCGTCGTCCAGGCACTCTTCGTATTTGAATGGTTCCACATTGTTCCACCCACTATGGAAAAAGAATGCCCCGCTTTCACTTCGCGGATACCGGAGTCACAACGGCTGCGAGACAGAACACGTCGCTTACTTCCCAGTCTTCACCACAAGATGTCCTCGCCGATTCTGCTGGTAGCAGGATTCCGCATGTTCATTGCAAAACGGCCGCTCTTTCCCGTACGACACCACGGACAGACGATTCGCACTGACACCGAGTTCGACCAGATAATTCCGAACGGCTTTCGCCCGTTTCTCACCAAGTACGAGGTTATAGGCGGAGGTCCCCCGCTCGTCACAGTGCCCCTCGACCTTGACCAGTGCGCTCGAGTTTGACTTCATCCATTCACCATCGCGAGTTAGCGCTTGACGTCCATCCTCGGAAATCGTCCAGCTATCGTAGCCGAAGAACACATCGCGCAAGCCCGCTGCGGCTGAAGCCGCCTGCTCGGCACGGATCTCATCCAATTGTCGCCCAGCACTACCGGATGGATCCACCTTCGCCAGCATCGTGCCACCGCCCACACGCTCTTCCGAAGGGTTTTTGTCGATACCTCCAAGTCCACCGCCGACCGACTGACCACTGGTGTCCGGAAAGCTGCCCACACCGGACATGGAACTATCTATCCCCTCCTTCGCCATCTCTTGAGCGGGCTGAGAATCGCCGCCGGATTGTACGGATTTCTTGGAGCAGCCAGGCATACCAATCAATGCCATGCTCATCATCAGCCCCAAGCCACATGCACAGAGTGTCTTGTTCATACCTCTTTCTCCTTGTCCTACGTTAGTGATTTCGATCAATTTGCCTTCATTCATCTTGGTAGGGTCGAAACGTCATCCTCACGATGCCGGAGACCAGGAGGGCGCACTATTATGTGTTCCCTGGAAGGTAAGCCGTTCTAGGTCCTTACCATCGGCATCGATCATGTAGATATGGCTCTTTCCATCGGCCGTCGAACTGAACACCAGATGCCGGCCATCCGGCGACCAGGAGGGCGAATCATCGACCCCTGGTCCTGTCGTCAATTGCATTCGTTTCTGTCCGTCCGGCGAGATGACACAGAGCTTATACTCTTTTTGCGTCCGGCACACATAGGCAATCCAGTTCCCGCGCGGCGACCACGCCGGCGCCGCATTGTATTCGCCTTCAAATGTCAGGCGACGCACATTCGACCCGTCTGAGCCCATCAGGAACAACTGCGGCCCGCCACCCCGATCTGACACAAAGACCAGCTCTCTCCCGTTCGGAGACCAGGAGGGAGACAAGTCACCGGACGGATTTACCGTCAGGCGCTGGATGGCTTTCGTCCTTGTATCCAACCGATAGAGTTCGGAGTTGCCTTCGTGACTGGAGGCAAACGCCAGGAAGTTTCCATCAGGAGACAGTGACGGAGTGATGTTCAGTCCCCCCAGGGCAATCACCGTCCATCGCTTACCCGTTGCCAACTCGATCATGTCGATGTTCTGCGTATTACGATTGCGATAGGCGGTGAAGATGAGGAAACGGCGATCCGGGGACCATTGCGGCATGAGGTTCAAGAATCCATCGGCGGTGAGTTGGCGAGTATCGTGGCCATCGTAATCCATCACGAACAACTCGCGGGCAGACCCCTGTTCAGCCACATACGCGATCTTCGTCCGCGCGATGCCCGGCTCGCCCGTGTACCGAAATACCAGTTCGTCGGCGAAGCGGTGCGCCATCAGCCGCACAACCGAGGGCGACCCCGCGTAGCGTTTCCCCCCCACGAGCTCATCGCTGCCGCTGTCATAGACGAAACCTTCCATACTCACGTCGGCATCTTTGTCATTCCCTTTCAGGCCTGCTTTTCCCCAGACTAAGACCGAAACACCCTTCTCAGCAGCCTGTCTAAATATAACCTTGGAACCGTCCCCCATCCCGTTACCGATGTCGGATGTGTGGACCCCAAGACTGGGCAAATCCACCAGATCGAAGACCAAGGAGCGTTTCACATCCTTTTTGAGAACTTCTTCGATCCGCCCCCCCAACCAGTCGGGACCTCCCGCATTTTGTATTCCAGCAACACCCAGGGAGATCTTTTGGAAGTCTGGACGGGTAGCTTCAAGGAACACATCCGCCGCTCCAGACTCAAGAATACCGACCACTCCTGCCAATAGCAGCACTCCCCCGAACCAGGCACTGATCAATTTCACCTGTGTCATCCGACCGACTCTCCAACCCGAAATACCATCTCGACATCTTTATAACTGTCTGTCATCTCGGCAGGAAACCGGGGCAGGAACCGTGACTGCTGCACGGCGCGCTGGCCCGCCATATCATAATAGGCATTCCCGGACGACTGCTGGACGACCACGTCTTTGATCATCCCATCCCGCTGAAGCCGAAACTTGACGATCATCGTATAAGTCTGTCCGGCCATATCGATCGGAGGAGGCTCCCACTGGCTACTAATGATAGACTGCACTCGAGCCCAGTAGGGATTCGACCCGGCCGTGCCGGAAATCTTCAGAGTCGTCTCGGGGGTCTTGACCGCCGGAACTCTCACCTCGTGCTGAGGCACCGGCTTTATTGGCGTCTCGCTTGGGGTGACCTCTTTCGGGATAGCCAGCTTGGCCGCAGGCTGAAACTGTTTGATCTTTTTCAATTCTTCTTCTAATTCACGATTCAGATCCTCGCTGACTGTCGACCGCTGCGGCGTCTTCGCGACCGGATCTTGTGTCACATCCGGGATACGCGGGATGTCCGGTACCTTCGCCATCTGTTGGGGTTGAGCCACCGTTTTTGTTGCAGGGCTCAAATCTCCAAACTTCGGTGCGTCCGGGGGAAGCTCAAGATCCTGCATCATATCCCTTCTCTTTTCGCCCTTTGGAGGCGCGGAAGTAGGGACTGCACTGGGAGTCACCGCCTTGACTACTGGCGCAGGGGCTGGCTTCGAATCCGGCAGTTTTGCCGACTCGACTGGCTTCGGCAGCTCAGTTTGCTTTACAGGCGTCGGCAGACTGACCAACGAGACTTCCACAGACGTCAACGGTCGCTCACCATGTTGTGGAAGCCGAAGCCCCACTGCAATAAATAGGACGACCACATGAAGGACAAGCGACAGCACCAATGTTCGCTTGAGTCGAGCGGACAGTCTGGATTGATCGCCCTGATCGAACCACGAACCCGAGAGGAGCGACGCCTGGGATGCCATAACAACCAGCCCCCTCGCGTACATTGCGTCAATTTTTTCGCGGCGTGAGACCCGGGATTTGTGGCGCTCCCATGCGCTCCGGCCCCATCGGCTCCGTGACCATCCCGATCTTCTCGATCCCGGCTTTCTTGACGCCGTCCATCACTTGCACCACGATACCGTAGGGTACGTCGCGATCGGCCCTGAGGTACAGCGACACATCGGGATGGTCCTGTTTCAAGACCTTCAATTTCTGTTCCAGCTGAGCTACCCCAACCGGATCTTTGTCGAGATACAGTCGTTGATCCTTTTCGATTGTGAGCACCGTGCGCATTTCCGGTTTGATCGTATTCGTGGCAGAAGTCGGCAGTTTGATGTCCATCCCTCGATACAACATCGGTGCGGTGACCATGAAAATCACCAAGAGGACGAGGACCACATCGACGAGGGGAATGACATTGATTTCTGCCAGAAACCGGCGGTGACGAGACTCAAGGATCATCCTTGAACTCCGACCGGAACTGGTTTCTTCGCCTTCGATACCGCGGTCGAGAGGGACGACAAGAGCTCAATCGTGACTGAATCCAAGCGAAACGCCGTGCTGCGAATCCGAGTCAGAAAGTAATTATAGCCAATCACCGCGGGGATGGCAGTGAACAGACCGGCTGCCGTTGCAACGAGAGCCTCCGCAACACCAGGAGCGACAGCGGAAATACTGGCAGTCCCTTGGGTGCCGATCTCACGAAACGCATCAATGATTCCCATCACGGTCCCGAGCAGTCCGATAAACGGAGTAATGTTTCCCGTCGTGGCAAGGAACGGGAGATAGCTCTCAAGACGTGAGAGCTGACTTTGGGCGAGATGGGACGCCGCCCGCTCCACCACGTGTTGTTCAACTGGTCCTGAACCGCTACCATCCCTCCCTTCGACTCGCCCAGATCCCACACGCTCCATCACCCCTTCGAAGACACAGGCGCTGGGACTCCCTTCAATCCGTCGAACTTGCCGATACAACTCGTCGAGACTATGTGCCTTCACAAGGAGAGCTAAGAACTGCTTGTCCTCTCGGTCTGCTACACGAAACGCGCGCCATTTTGAGAAAATAATGGCCCATGAAATCACCGAGAAGATGAAGAGGATCACGAGCACAATTTTTGACACCGCGCCGAGTGAGCCCACCAGTCCTATTAGACCTGTTTGAAACATGCGGCGATGACCTTTCCAGACTCTAGCAGGATACTAAACACGCTGCCCTTTTCACCAACTCAACCCCAACGCGCCATCGCCGAAGCATACGATACGCTTCCGACTACGACCTATGATAGGCAGTTTTATTTTGTTTCCTGCGTGGTGTACTGCTGTGATTCCACCCATGCTGAACACGAAATTCTGGCATACCCAGAGCGTTGTTCCACCACCTGCTAGGAAGCACTCACAACTCTGCCTGCGGAGTCAAGCGCACACAGGAGAAAATGGCGGGGCCGACGGGATTTGAACCCGCGACCTCCAGATTGACAATCTGGCGTCCTAACCAGCTGAACGACGGCCCCATAAAACTCTACGTATAGCGGAAGATGTGAGGGACAAGACTATATCTTGTGGTCGGTCCCGTCTAAAATTTCAAGATTGTTGTTCAATGATCTGTCCTGCTCCCCATGGGCCAGCGATAGACTGGTAGGCGGAACAGGGATCGAACCTGTGACCTCTGCCTTGTAAGGGCAGCGCTCTCCCAACTGAGCTATCCGCCCGATTTTCTTAGCAACCTTGGCGGATGCTACCAACTCCACATCCCCTTGTCAATCGAATCTCGCACTCTCCTTCTCGTTTTCACCGGTTATGAACACCGCTCATTGAGTCGCATCTCCTCGGTTATGTTTTTTGCCCTTGACGCCGGCCCGACCGTGGGAAATATCTGTCATGCACACGCTTCAGGCGCCCTCGTTCTATATGCGTGTAGATCTGCGTTGTCGCAATATTTGCATGGCCGAGCATGACCTGAACAGACCGAAGATCGGCGCCACCCTCAAGGAGATGCGTCGCAAATGAATGCCGAAGCATGTGCGGCGAAATGATCTGTCGAATCCCGGCCCGCCGTGCACGCCGTCGTAGCAACTTCCAAAACGCTTGCCTTGTCAACGGCCCGCCTCGCCTCGACACGAACACATACCGTGACGCCCGTTTCTTGAGCAGCCGTGGCCGCGCCTCTTCCACATACTGTTGCAGCAGCTGCCGAGCCCTCTCACCCATCGGCACGAGACGCTGCTTCGCGCCCTTGCCCGTGACCCGGAGATACCCGACATCAAGATTCACCAGCGCCACTTCAGCCATCACCAATTCCGACACGCGAAGCCCCGTCGCATAGAGCAACTCCAACATCGCACGGTCACGCAGGTCTTCAGGGGTCGGGACTGCCCCCAGGTCCAACAATGCGGTGACGTCCTGCTGCGACAGCGTTTTGGGTAATCGGACGCCGCGTGAGATCGGAGCCAGTCCAATGGTAGGATTCTCTTCGATGATCCGTTCCCGCATCAGAAACTCGAGCCATCCACGAATAGCCGAGAGGCAGCGCAACGAGGAGGCGCGAGATAACCGTGCTTCGTGCATGGAACGGAGAAATCCCGTCAATGTCTCCGACGTCAGAGGCCCGAGCAGCACAACGCCGGTCCGATGCAAGTAGGAATGAAATTTACTCAGGTCGCGGCGGTAGGCTTCGATCGTATTGACGGAGAGACCACCCTCCACCCGGAGACGACTCAAATATCTCTCAGCCAGCGGGTGTAACATCATCTGTGCCATGATAGCCAATCACACAGATGAACACAACGAACCCTGCGCGGGGTTTACCTTGACACCCTACAGGGTTTCCGATAGTAGTCACATGCAACTGACACATCCGTCACACCGCCAGCAGGATGCTGAAAAAGTCCGCCAGCGGCGTTCTCGCTTCGCTCAAAGACTCAACGTACCGAAGCGTACGCCTCGCCTCTTCGCTCGCTGCGGCCTTGCTGGACGGCCTTTTTGAGCATCCTGAGGCTCTGTTGACCCCGGCACCATTATGTAATATCCCAACGGTGTATTATGTATAATCCGAGTTTCCCAAAGCCTGCTAGGAGCTCATGGCCCGCCCGTTGATATCTCTGTCTTCACATCGCACGCACACCCTTTCAGTACGCTGGTGCCATGCGCTTGCACTTGTCTGGAGCATGCTCTGGCCAGCCGCTGGGTTCGAGTTCACATTCGCCCGTCTACGCAGAAACAGGGCCCGCCAAGCCAGCGAGCCATCCCACGCTGAACCAGGCGAAGCGCCTGATCGATGCAGGTAAGGCTGAAGAAGCCGTCACCATACTCCGTCGTTTTCTTGGCCACCTCTCCAAAGCCCGATCTGCTCGACGATACGTATCTCCTCCTCGGTGCTGCGCTGCATGGCACAAAGCAATATGGGGAGGCCTTAAAATACTTGCTGCTACTGCAGACCGAGTTCCCCAACTCAGAGGTGACGGATCGAGGCAAGCTGATGCAGGCCCGAGTCCATGCGGCGATGGGCAACCTCGACCTTGCCCTGCCGATCTTGACCGGCCTGCGTAATCTGTCAAAAGATGACGCCACAAAACGCGAAGCTCTGCGGCTGAGCGGCGACTTCTACGCGCAAAAAAGCGACACGACCCGCGCCATTCAGGCGTGGCTTGACGAAGTGGCCTTGGGAACCGAAGACCAAGCAGAAGATGTGCGTACCCGCATTCGCCGAGCTGGCCAACGGGACATCCGACAAGAAAGCCCTGGAGCAAATCCGGAGCACCTTTCCACGCAACTTTCCCGGCGATCTCGCGTCCCTCCGGCTCATCGATCTCTACATCGGCCGTGGAGAAGAACACCAGGCCATCCGGCAAATCCAACAATTTCTCATGAATTTCCCGACCCATCCGCAGGCAGCAAAAACTTCGGAACTTGCTCGCCACACTCCAAGCCAAACAAAAATCCAACCAGTTTTTCATCGCCGTCGTCCTGCCGCTCTCAGGAAAACTCGCTCCCTTTGCCGGTGAAGTGCTCAGCGGAATTCAGCTGGCCGTCGAAGCCAATAGAGACCGGACAGGAAGTCCATCGGTCGGTCTCATCGTCAAAGATCTCGAATCCGATCCTGCCTCATTTTTAGACGAATTCTCCGAACTGCTGAACACCGATCGCCCCCTCGCCGTAATCGGCCCCCTCCTCTCGAAAAATCTGCCGGTCATGGCCGAACTCGCCGAACGAGCCCACATCCCCCTGATCACGCCGGCAGCGACCTTCCCCAACGTCAGACGACTCGGCAACTATGTGTTCAACACGGCGCTCACCTATGAACTTCAAGCCAAACGAATCGCGTCCTATGCCATCAAAGAGCAAGGCTTCCGCCGATTCTGCATCCTGCATCCCGACACCACCTATGGCCGCGAGTTGGCCCGGCTCTTCGCCCAAGAAGTGCGCCAACACGAGGGGGAAGTGATCGCCATCGAATCCTACAAAGAGGGCGAAGCCGACGTGAGTGGGCAGCTCAAACGTATGAAGGCGGAGGACCTCAACCGATACGGCTTGTCCGTGCCGGTCGATCAGACGAAACTGACAGGGAAACTGACAAAGCTGGACAAGAAAGTCTTCTATACGCCGGGCTTCGATGCGATCTTCATTCCAGGCCGCGCCGCCGACGCCGGCATCATTACAGCCCAGCTTAATTTCCACGACATGAAAGTTCCTTTCCTGGGCGCGAATGGATGGAACTCGCCGGACTTCGCCCGCACGGACGATTCGTCGATCGACGGAGCCGTGTTCGTCGACGGCTTCTTTGTGGACAGCCACACCCCGACCGTGCAGGATTTTGTCGCTCGGTACAAAAAACGGTTTGAAACCAACCCGACACTCTTTGCGATGCAAGGCTACGATGCCGCAAAATTGGTGCTCGATGCGGTTCGAAAAGGCGCCTCCTCCGGCGAAGCCGTCCGCGACCAATTACTGACACAGCCGGACCTCTCTTCCCTTGCAGGACCGGCAGCGTTCGGACCGGACGGAACATTGAATCGTCCGCTCTTCCTCATACAAATCAAACGAGGCCGATTCCATCAGGTAAATTAAGAAAGCCGACTACCGCATGAACTCCTTACCGCAGATCCTCCACACGATTTCCTACATGGGGCTCCCGCTCCTCTTCGCCATGGTCTTGCATGAATACGCCCATGGCTGGGTCGCCAATCGATGCGGCGATCCGACCGCCAAACTCCAGGGCCGGCTCACCATGAATCCGCTGGCACACATCGATCCCTTCGGAACCGTCATCCTGCCGCTGCTCTGCCTGCTGATACCGGGAGGATTCTTTCTCGGGTGGGCCAAGCCGGTCCCGATCGACCCGCGCCTTATGCACCAACCACGCCGCGACATGGCCCTCGTCGCAGCGGCAGGGCCGGCCATGAATCTCGCACTGGCCATCGGCAGCGCTCTCCTCTTCGCGCTCCTCTTGTCGATCGATCCCACAATCGAGAGCTACTGGTCCAAATCAGAAGGGACCCCGCCCCCAGACACGTGGCACCAAATGTTCCTTCTGCCGATCGCCGTGATGTCGGTCTATTCCGTCTTGATTAACGTGCTCTTAATGCTGTTCAATCTGCTGCCGATCCCCCCCTTGGATGGCGGGAGAATTCTCACAAGCCTCCTCCCAGCTACCGCAGCGACGGCACTCATGCGTGTGGAACCCTACGGCATGTTCATCCTGATGGCGCTGATTATATTCGATCCGCAGATCCACCTGATCCATGCTGTCACGAGTACCTTGACCCACAGTCTCTCCAATTCAATTCTCTCCACTGCCGTCGGTTTCGGAGCAGGAAACACCCCATGATCACACCCAGGAAACGAGTCCTCAGCGGCATGCAACCAAGCGGGCTGCTCCATCTCGGCAATTATCTCGGCGCCTTGGAGAATTGGAAAGGCCTTCAGAACAAGTTCGAGTGCTATTTCTTTGTCGCGGACTGGCACGCACTCTCGACAAACTATGCCGATACCAGCCGCATCCGAGAATTTGTCCATGAGTTGTTGATCGACTGGCTTGCGGGGGGCATCGACCCCGCAAAAGCCACGGTCTTTGTGCAATCGCGTATTCCGGAGCATGCTGTTTTGCATCTGTTGCTCTCCATGATCGTTCCTGTCGCCTGGCTGGAGCGGAATCCGACCTATAAGGAAAAACAGGAAGAGATCAAGGAACGCGACCTGACCACGTACGGATTCCTCGGCTATCCGGTTCTCCAAGCGGCAGATATCCTCGTGTATAAACCGGATTTCGTGCCGGTCGGGAAAGACCAGCTGCCGCACCTGGAACTCACCAGGGAACTGGCCCGTCGATTCAATAGCCTTTACAAGCCGGTGTTCCCTGAGCCGCTGGAGCAGCTCACTCAATTTCCGAAAGTCCTCGGTACGGATGGCCGGAAGATGAGCAAGAGCTACGGGAACACGATCAACCTGTCCGACCCCGAACCAGTCGTGCGACAGAAACTCAAGACAATGGTCACAGATCCTGCCCGAGTCCGACGCCACGACCCTGGAAATCCCGATCTCTGTCCGGTGTACGATTTTCACAAAATATTTTCATTGCCGATGATTCAGGAGCAGATTAATACCGAATGCCGGACAGCCGTCATCGGCTGTATCGATTGCAAGAAACTCGTCGCCGATCGAATCGTAGAACGCATGACACCGATGTGGGACGCGCGCGCGCGACTGAGTAAAGACCCTGCATACCTGAACGACATCGTGACAGAGGGCAGCCGCCGAGCCGGCGAGGTCGCCAAAGCGACGCTCCACGACGTGAACGAGGCGATGAACATCTAAACGGGGTAGAAGATGAGGGACTACAAGATGTGGCAAGGAGGGCTCGTGATGTGCCTCCTGGTCGGAGGACTCTCGGGCTGCGGAACCTGGATGCATTCCGACAAACAGTCGGTCACCATTTTCACCAACCCGCCGGAGACCGCGGTCGTCATCGACGACTACCTGCACCTCACAGCTCCGGGCACAGTCACTCTCAGTCGTAAAGGCAACCACCTCGCCCAAGCGAGCAAGGATGGCTATGAACCTACCTCGCTCAGCATCGACCGCACCTGGTCCTGGTGGGTCGTCGGAGACATTTTCGCCTGCCTCATTATCTTTTCACCAATTTGTATCATGAACGACATCGACCAAGGCGGATACTATACATTCGACGACAAGATTTATGTGACGCTGAATCACCGCACGGCATTGGGGTCGACCTTATCGAAGTAGCCCACAGACCAACTCAGCCCTGTTTCTGAGCGAGTAGGTTTACCCACCGCCCCTTGCGCTCCCGGTTGGTTATTATTTTTAGTTCAAGAATGTTCCATCCGGCTCGACGAACCGCACGAGCGAGTTCGTCCTTCCTCCAGCGAGCGAAATAGCGCCCGGGAACCCATCCATCCGTCACGAGACTGCTCTTCACGCCATGGGTTACCGTCGCGGCAAACAGGCCGCCTGGACGAACAAGCCTATACAGATCGGCCAGGGTACGACGTGCGTCCGGTTTCGGAAGATGCATCAGCGAGGCGCCAGCCCAGAGACCATCGAACGACTTCGCCTGAAAGGGAAGGAAGCGGAAATCGGCGCGGACTAGCGACAATGAACGATATCGGCGTCGTCCCTCTGAGAGCAATGCACTCGTTCGATCCACGCCCATAACGCGGTACCCGCGCCGATCGAGATCACCCGCATCCTGGCCTCCGCCACAGCCCAGGTCCAACAGTCTCGCATCGGCAGGGAGACGCTGAATCCATTTGGCCAACAACGGTGGTTGACGATGCCGCCGCTTGTTCCGGCGGGCGACACACTCCTTGGCCGACCGTTCGTACGCGTCGATCGTCTGCAAGACAAGTTGAGTTGTGCTATCGTAAGTTAAGATAGCCCGCATTATTCATGACGGTTCGTCGAGAAATCGCTGAGCCGCGTCGTGAGACCAGCGCGCGGAGCCCTGAGGCCCCGATGCGTGCTCGTGCAGTGGAGTGAGGGTTCGAAGGGCGAGCCCGCTGGCCGGAGGCTCGTCATAGCCGCGGATCGGCGATTACAGCAGAAGCGTTCATGAATATTGCGGGCCATGGAAACCCTTCATGCCGCAAATACGCGTACGACGCATAATGATTGCACTGGCGTTGGCATTCATCCTACTAGGAGCGAGCTGGAGCACTGCATGGGCAGTAGATCCACCCTGCGACAAGTATCCTATTGCCAAACAGGCCACCTGTGCGGCGATCTGGAAGGCGTTGAACCAGGAAGACGGCCCCTCGATCGCGCAATTCGGGCTGGACCAGCTGAAGCGGCGCGAGGAAGGAAAAATCAACGCCGAGCAACACCTCGGAGAAAACATGGCCTTCATTAAGCAGTCCACCGAGAAACGCCTCGCACGATTGAAAGAGCGGATGGCCAAAGAGTAATGCCTCATAACGTGTCGGCTTTCGGCTTCTCCAGCAATCTTCCGGCCGAGTTCAGCAAATCCCGCCCCACAATGATCGGCGCTTTGAAATGAACGGCGAGCGCGATCGAATCGGACGATCTGCTATCAAATGTCTTCACCTGATCCTGCACCGCAACGGTCAACGCACCGAAATACGTACCGCCTTGTAGGGTGATGACGGTTTGCAACACTTTCCCTCCATAGGCGTTCAAGATCGTATGCATTAAATCGTGAGAGAGGGGGCGAGAGAGTTTCTCGCCATTCAACGCGCCTTGAATGGACAGTGCGACTGTCAGGTCGACAAAAATCGGGATGGCCTTTCCTTCGGCCAGCAAGAGCACCACGGTGCCGTGATCGGAGATGCGAACCTGCACATCGGCGATCGTGACCTGTTCTGAGGTTGCCGGTGAAGATTCGGCTGCTTGCGCAACCGGCTGCATGAGCGCACCGAGAAAACAAAGAGTGAGGAAAAACCGCTTGCATGCCATCATGGTCATACCTCCCGCAGCGAGCTGTCAGGCTATGGAAAAACTATATCGGCGCGCGAGAACTTCGGTGATCCACAGGTACACCACAACAGAAGACTCGCAGAATGCTCAAAAAGGTCAGACTTTTCAACCGCCCAACCCTGGCGCGCCAAGACGCGCCTTGCCCCAGCAAGGCCGCAGGCAGGCGATTATTAAAGGGTGGCTGGGATAATCCCAACTGTGCGCGTCCAACGAGGGCCTTCTGAGGCCGCGCGTTGCGCGAGCACGGGGGTCGTCCCAGCTACCCCACATCCTTTTCAGCATCCTGCTAGACACGGACAAATTGATTTGTCTCCTTCTCCAATCCGATTTCGGTCTCCGGTCCATGCCCCGTCACTACAATCGTCGCATCTTCCAAGCTGTACAATCGCTCTCGAATGGATTGCTCAATGGCATCGAAGTCTCCACCCCAGAGATCGGTGCGCCCGATGCTGCCGCGAAAGAGCGTGTCGCCGGCCAACACGAGGTTGTCGCCCGCGAAATGAAAACTCATGGAACCAGGGGTGTGGCCTGGCGTATGGAGTGCGACAGCGGAGACCTGACCGACCAAGAGCTTCTCCTCATCCTTGAGCCAGTAGTCGGGCATCGGGACAGGCACGTAGGCAACGCCGAACATCCGGCACTGCACTTCGAGATTCTTCCATAACTCACGATCATTCTGATGCAGACAGATCGTCGCCCCCGTAGCCTTCTTCATTTCGCCAGAAGCAAGAAAATGGTCGAAGTGGGCATGGGTGTGGAGGATATGCGTGACCGTCAGTCCAAGTTGCTGCACCTCGCGCAGAATTCGCTCGCAGGCGCCGCCCGGATCGACCACGATTGCCTGCTTCGTCACCGGATCGCCGATGATCGAGCAATTGCAACCAAGGGGTGGGACGGAAAAGGTTTTTCGTATCATTGTCGTCAGCATGGAGGCATGCTACCGTCCAAGCCCATCAGGGCGCAAGCAGCGGCTCTTCTTCTGGTTCTCTCTGAGACTGAATGGTCCAAGCGACCTCCGTATCGAACAATGTCCAACTTCGTCCTTGACGACGACACCATACGAGGAATCCCGCTCCGGTATCGTCGGGACGAAGAGTTTCGACATACAACAGCGCATGATCATTGCCGGGGTTTCGCGCCACACGAGAAAAAGCCAGACGATCCAAGACCTGCGGCGCTTGAACCTGCGTCGAGCCAGCTACCGTGACTGGGCGAGCCAAAGAAACCTCCGGCTCTTCGAGCTTGCCCTCCATGGCAAACCGGTAGCCTATAGCAAAATGAAATCGCCCTTCGAGCCGGCTTACTTGCAGATTGGCGGAGATGAATTCCCGAATCAGGTCCGTCGGCAGTTCGTCATTGAAGTAGCCCTGTTCCTGAAAGACTCCGATCGTCGTCGGTCCCTCCTGGTCTGGAAAGAGACGGAGCCGGGTCATGCGTTCGATCACAACCAACTGAGTCGCTGACGTGACAAATTTACTCGCCACCACTTGGTCGTATAAAGCATAGTCTTCAGCAGAAATGGCATCGGCCTTCTGATCGAATCCCGCCGCCGTTCCCGGCACCTCTATGAATCCACCCAAGAGGAGCACAACTATAAGGAGGACCCTCAAGCGAGTCATCCTAGAGTCTGCGGAAAAATTCGGTTCATACACATTCCACTGTTGGAATCTTCCATAACGGTGCCGATGCCAAGCTCGCCCAGGATGCTCAAAAAGGCCGGACTTCTTACCCGCCCAACCCGGCGGCTACTTCCCCGCCCGCCCTGAATCTGCCAAGATAGCCCCTTCGCCAGGGGACGCGCCTTGTCCCAGCCAAAGTCGCAGCAAGCAACCATTTACCGCCTTTACTAAAGGGTGGCTGGGATGATCCCAACTGCGCGCGTCTTCCCAATTCCCTATTTCATTTTCAAAGGTAGCCTGGTCGATTCTCGATTGCGCGCGTCGAACGAGCACATTCTTATCGTCCACGTTCCGCGAGCAGGAGAACGGCCATGCTACCCCATATCCTTTTTCCAGCATCCTACTAGATCGAGCATAGCGCCCGGCACGAACAAGGTCAATTCAGAGAATCCGGCGTGGACAAGTTGGCACGAAGCGTGGATAATCCGAAAAAATGGGAGGGACATACCGTGCGCGACAAGACTCACTCGAACCAGTGGCCTATGTGGATCGGAACGATCGCGCTCTGCTTCTTAGCCAGCAGTTGCAAGCCTGACGACTCACCGTTCAAAGCGGAAAATGAGTCCCTCCGCAAGCAACTGGCTAAGCAGGAATCGGTGGTCACCTCGCTGCAGGACGGAAACAAGGTCATGCACCAACAAATTGATCTGCTGAGCCAGGAGCTGCGCGACGCGATGAAATCAGCCGAGCGCGCCAAGGCCGAGGCCAAAGCCGCCGCCGACAATCTGGCGATACAAACAGCCCAGGCAAAAAAGCTGAGCGCCGATGTCCAGAAAACCGCAGCAGCCCAAGCGGCGCAGACCATCCATATCGAGGAGAAAGGGACCCAGACTGACGATATCCCCCGTTCCTTGAGCACTGTCGCCAAGACGGTGGAAGAAGCCCTCAGCCGCAACGGATACCACATCAAAGTGAGTATCAAGACCGACCAGAAAGCAGTCTACGTGACAGAGCGGAAAGTCTCCGCCCCTGTATCGCTTGAAATTGCCGGCTCACGGAATCAATACGTGCTGTCGCTTCACGCGCTCCCCTCGAACGTCACCCGGCTCAGCGTCAAGGCCGACTTTGAAAAACTGGCCCAGGGGGGACGCCTCCTCAGCGTGAGCGCCGAGGAGGTTGCGGAAATTGAACGGAGCCTTCTTCGGGAAGTCAACAAAGCCCTGGCCTCCCCCAGCAAGACCTGATGCGGCGTTATTACGCATGGCCCGCCACTGCGCTCTCCCTCCTGATCATCATGGGAAGCCTACAAGAGGCAAGGGCTGGATCGAAGCCCTCGCCGGATCTAGCCCGCCATTTGGCTGGGATCGCGGGGCTGGCCCAGCCGTCACCGATAGTGACCATTCCGGCCGGTCCTTTCTTGCTCGGCAGCAAGCGAGTGGATGATGATCCCTATGGAAAGTGGACGCAGTTCGACGATACGGAACTCCCCCAGCATCGAGTCTGGCTCGACGCCTACGAGGTGGATCGCGATGAAGTGAGCCTTGGGGAATACCTGGCATTCCTACAACAGCGAAAGCTCCATCCATCGGACGAGTTGCAGAAACTGATCTGGCATGTGATCACAATCCACTTCGTCGCGGACCAGACCCTGAGCCGGTGGCCTGCGCTCTATGTCACGTGGGCCGAGGCGAACGAACTGTGCATGGCTAAGAGCAAACGGCTTCCGACCGAGGCTGAATGGGAAAAAGCGGCGCGAGGCTCCGAAGGCGGCCTATTCCCCTGGGGTACAACCGCCCCCAGCCCCACCGTTGCCATGTTCGGCCAGCACCATGTCCATGAAATCCCCATCCTCGCCCCAGTGGATTCTCATGAGGCCGGGAAGAGCCCCTATGGCCTCCACCACATGGCGGGAAACGTCGCCGAATGGGTGCAGGACTGGTTCGGCTTCGATTACTATGCCTACATGCCGGAGCGCAATCCGCCGGGCCCGACCAGCGGGCGCTATAAGAGCGTTCGTGGCGGCTCGTGGAAGAGTCACCAGATTATGCTCCGAACGGCAACCCGTGGCGGCTCAGCACCCGATCAACGTTCGGCTACAATCGGCTTTCGCTGCGCGAAATCACCTGTCCCTGACGATCGATCGCTCAGCGCAAAGTAGCCCTTTCCTTGGTGAATCGCGAGCCTCGTGCTAGCATTTCGCTTCTATGGCTTTGTCAACGTGCGGTGAAGCGATGCGATTCCTCTTGATCATGGCCACTATCGCCATCGTGACGCTCGTGGGCTGTGTCACGCCGGTCGAACGTCCTCGTCCATCGTTACCGACAGAGCGCCTCTGTTGCCGATCCGTCGATCGCGTGCCGAGCCGGAGCGCGATCGCACGGACAGCGGCCAAACTCGTGGGTGCCAGAACGATTGAAAGCAACGGTCGGCGCATCGCCTATGATTGCGCAGGGGTGACTCGAGCGGTTTTTCTCAGACACGGGATTGATCTCTATGACAGTGAACCGATCGATCCTCACGCCAATGGCGTCCGGATCATCCATGCGCACATCAAGGAACAGGGCACATTCCACCAAGGGCCGGTCGCTCACCCCGGCGATCTCGTCTTCTTCGACAATACGTGGGACTACAACGGTGACGGCAAGGCGAACGACCCGCTGACGCACGTGGGGATCGTCGAGCGGCAGGAGCCGGATGGCACCGTGGTGTTCATCAGTCGCGTGGCTGGCGCCGTCGAACGCTACCACATGAATCTCACCCTCCCCCACATCCACAAAACCGCCGACGGCCGAATCCTCAACGACTATCTTCGCCGCAAGAATGTGCGCGACTCAGACAACACCAGCTACCTCACAGGGCAGCTCTTTGCGCAGTTTGCCTCCCGGGTGAGGAACTAGGCCGCATGATTCATAACGGGTTGAATCTGTTGATCTGATGATCTGTTGAATGTTCGGGATTCATCAGATCGATAGATCGTCAGATAGCTTCTCCTTTTCGCTTTGCAGGCATCGAAAGCAAAGAAGCAGTTTTTATCAACAGCGTACTTCAGTACAAGACTCAATATGCCGATATTTGCACAGTGACGGATATCGACCTCCAAACCGAGTCCTAGATAGGGGCCACCATTTTTACAATAACCTGCTAAAGTTATTTTATGGCGTCTGTCTCACAGAAAAATTCGACCAGGAAATCCACTCCTCTCCGCGATAAGATCCTCGACGTGCGGAGCAGCCTCTTGAGTCTCCACAAGGCCCTCATTCTGGCAGAACAAGTCACTTATGAGCGCATCAATGGCCGAGTCGAGTCGACCAGCCAACTCCTGCACTTGGTGTTGAACGATCCATGGTTTACCTGGCTGCACCCCTTATCTCAGTTAGTGGTTCGTATCGATGAACTCTTGGACGACAAATCCGGACTATCGCTTGTTGAGGTGGAACACTTTCTGATAGAAGCCCGATCGCTTATCCGTCCTTCGGAGGAAGGAGACGGTTTCGAACGGAGTTACTACGAAGCCCTGCAGCGGGAACCCGACGTTATTTTCGCCCACGTCGAAGTGAAGAGACTCCTCACCAAAATCGCCGCATAGTCCCCGCACACTCAACTTGCGTTCCGTCGCCACATTCGCCGTTTAAAAATCAAGTTTTCCTTGCCTCTGCCGATACTTACAAGTAACCTCATCTACGGAGATTATGACGATGCAACCACGATGTCGTATGCGAGTGCCGGTCGGCTATCCAGCGAGTATCCAAAGCGATACCGGCACCGGAGAAGGAGTCTTACTCGACCTCTCGCCTGCCGGCTGCAGAATGCGCAGCGATATCGCGCTGAATGCGGGAACCTATCTCGCACTACAGATTGCTGTGGCTCAAGAACCAACTCCCCTGGCGGTAGAAGTCTCGGTGGTTCGCTGGTGCAAAGACGGGCACGTCGGAGTGGAGTTTCTTCGTTATAGTCAGGGAGACCGTGAGCGAGTCACAAATCTTGTCCGTGCCCTGCCACCAACCGCGATATCCACCCGACCTGATCACGCGACATCAACGCTCACCGCTGTCGCCTCCTAGCCCGCATCTCGTGAATCGTAAAGCGCGAGAAAGGCGCGATCCGAATTCCAACCTTCGGAGTTCAACAAGCTGAAGTGGATTCCGCACAATCTCCCTCACATTCCATACAACACGGCAACAGCCGTCAATAAAGCGACTGTTCTGGTCATACCGACCCTCCCCGAGTTAGATGCGAGTAGTGATGTGATATTAACCCCGTTGCCTCACCAGCGCGAGGACAAACCAGCCAGACTGCCTCACCTGCTATTACCGTTCTTCGTCAAGCTCGATCACATCGGCCCAGGTGGAGACAGAAGGAAGTGAACTGACCGGCACCGCGTGCTTCGTCGCCACTTCTTACAGCCGTTCATGAAACCGCTGCCGCGCGGCATCGCCTTTTGGACCGGAGAACAGAAAGCCCAGGCTCCACTGCGCAATCTCTTGGTCGGAAGTGTAGATAGCACATCATCTGTCCGGTTTAGGGTAGGCCCTCAAGGGAGGGCCAGCATGACACGGGCAAGGCTCCTACAGGAGGTGAGACCGATGCGGGTTGAGGAGCTGTACGAACGGCGACAACGGCGGACATTCACGATGGTGGAGGCTGCGGAGATCTTAGGGAGCATCGAGCAAACGTTTCGCCGCTGGAGTGGCCGCTATGAAACCGAGGGGATGGGGGGTGCAGGATCAGCGGATCGGACACCTCTCGGGGCGGGCGGTGCCGGTGGATGAGGCGCTGCGCATGGTGACGCTGTATGAGACCCGGTACACGGGCTGGACCGTCAAACATGTCCACGAACGCGGGCACGTCGAGCATGACGGGAGGCGGTCTTATAGTTGGATGAAGAAGGCGTTCCAGGTCGCGGGACACGTGGCCCTGGCACCCCGACGCGGGGCGCATCGCAAGCAGCGACCGCGCAAACCGCTGCGCGGGATGATGCTGCACCAAGACGGCTCTACCCAGGAGTGGGTGCCCGGCTGTCAGTGGGATGTTATCGTGCCGTTGGACGAGGCGACGACGCGAGATCTATTCGGCCTTCTTCGTCGAAAAAGAAGGGATCCTGAGTAGCTTGCGCGGTCTGCAGGAGGTCATGGAGACAACGGGGCTCTTCAGTTCCCTGTCTACCGACCGGGGCTCGCACTATTGGTTCACGGAAGAGGCTGGGGGAAAGTCGATAAGATCCGGCTGACCCAGGGGCACCGCGCCTTGCAGCAGTTGAGGATGACGCTGCATTCCGGTCATATTCGCCGGAAGCGCGGGGCCGGTCAGAGCGCGCCTTCCGGACCCTGCAGGACCGGTTGCCCAAAGAGCTGGCGCTGGCCGGGATCACCGAGAAGGCGGCGGCCACCGGTATCTCGCTGAGCGGGTTCTCCCCGCCTACAACCAGCGCGTTGCATGCCGGCTCTCAAAGTCGTGACCGCCTTCATCCCGTGGGTCGACACGCCCCGCGCCGAGATGCTCTGTCTGCAGGACGAGCGCGTTATCGCCAAGGACAATACCGTGCCCTCTCCACCGCCAGCGGGTGCAGATCCCGCAGAACTGCACCGGTTCCATGATGTGACGGTCACGGTGCGAGTCCGCGAAAATCCGGATAGGACCCTAGCCGTGTTCCATGGTCCCCGGTGTCTGGCACGCTACGACGCGGATGGTCGGCTGATCGAGACTGGACGAGCCCACCTAGCCCGTAATGGCCCGACTCACACGGATCGGACGTCCCGCCGATCGTCCATCCTAGGTCAACGTTGCGCGACATAATGTCGGCGCGCGGCTGAAAGACTCGAAAGGAAGAACCGGACAGATCATGGGCTATATACACCGGACAAGTTAACTTGCTATCTACAGGCTCTGACGGGATATCCAAAGCTTCGCCCTTTGAAGAGAAGCCCAGGGATCAGGTCTGTCTGGCTTACCTCGCCTGTTTCGTTCATCGAACCAAAGAAACAGTCGTTCACTGCGCGTCTCTCATCGGAAGGCTAAGGCTCAGGTTGAGAGTTAAAAAGACAACGAGTCTGATTGGTCAGTGCTCAACCTAAGCCTCAACCTTCACCTTCCTCTATGGTAAAGCCGCGCGTTGCGCGAGCACAGAAGATCATCAGGCCCCATCCCCTCCTCTGTTTCAAACATCTACTAGGAGGAGCGGTCGAGGCCGCCCTCCACTGCGCGCATCAAGCGACCACAGCTTTATCGTGGGGGTTCCGTGAGCACGGGGGACCAACCAGACCACCCTCACTTCTTGTTAGCGAACGCCTCGTCTCCCTCCGCCCCTTCCCGCGGCTTCCAATCCAAGCTGTAATACTCCCCACGATCCCTCGCCCAGGGATCGAATGCATTCACCACCCCCTGAAGCTCGCTTGCCAGTTCCGGCATCGTCCGCAGCAGCACGCGTTTCATGGGAGAGACCGGCTGCTCATGGCCATTGGGCATGCCCTGCTCCATCACTCCTGGGCCTGGTCCGTTGTTCGTCACCCAGTCGACCCCAAATGTTGTGTAAAACTCCGGGCGAAAACTGGAGGTGAAGAACCGGTCGCTGAAGAGCCGGCGCGAGGCGTTGAGAATAAACACGACGAACTGGGTTTCGGAAATGGCGAAGCCATGCGGCCGCCTGAATTCCGCCAGCCATCCGACCACGGTATCGACGTCCTCGATGTTGTCGATCAGGCTGCCGTTCGGATGCCCCAGACAATCGTTGATGGGCGATTTGTCGTCGTTCAGCTGCGCCTCGGTGATCTTCTTGGACTGCATCGCACTGGTGTTGCCCATAGACTTCACGCAACGTCTTCACGAGCTGCTCCTGCTCACGTCGGGCCGACGAGAACTTGAATATGCGCGTATCGACGAAATCATCGAAGCTGGTCAATTGCTTCAGCCCGTACTGCCGGCGGAACTCGTTATAGCGCGGGACTCCCCGCTCCCGGTCCCTGATGAGATCGAGCGCGGCTACGTCAATTTGTTGCGTGGGAGATTGCAAGCGATTCATCTTGAGGTTCTGCAAAAACTGCGGATGGTTCTGAAGCGTCAGCGCCCCAATCCGCTGGCGGCCCATGCTGAGCGCCCAATTGGCCAAGCCCTTCTGCCGCATGACCTCGGTCGCCTTGCCTCGGAAGGTTTCGATCACCGGCACTCTCTGTCGGATGACGTTCGGCTCCTTGTTCCATTCACGGTATTCGATCAGGTCCGGCAGCAATGGGTGCAGCCGGTACACCGTGATGAACTCCTCGGGGAAATTAAAGGGGGAGCCGAAAGTGGTTGACGCCTCCGTTGATATGATCGTCGTTTTTCAAATCCCAACGGTCTTCTTTGCTGGGATCGATCAGGCCCACGAGCGGCACTCCCTCATACACCCTGGTTACCCAACCCGAAGATGCCAGGTCCGCCGGCCAACGCCGCATAGAGGCTGTTTGCCTTCTTAGCATCCTCCGAGTCGTCAAGCCGGCGCACGACTTCCTTCAGCGCATCCGCCACCACTCTCCTGCTTCGCAAAGACTCCGCTCCAGTTGGCGTTCATGCCCCGATTCAACGGCTCGTTGTAGAGCAGTTGCGTGGTCCATTCGATCGTGTGGATTTTGGCAATCTCGGCCGCGACGACCAGCCGGGCGACTTCGAACAACTCGTTCGGCGTGACGTCTCTGTAGCGGATGACCTGCATCGGGATTGGCGGGATTTCTTAAGCCACTGTCCCCATCGGGCGTGAGCGCGGCCTGCTTCCGGAATGCATCGACAAAGGTGTTGTGCTCTCTGGCAAAGACGTTGTGGTAGAAACTCATCCCGATGCTCCAGTTGTCGGGAAAGGCCGTAGCCTCCTGGCCGGACCACTCAGGATTGATCGGATCCACCGCGTTCGAAGACCGGCAGATATCCCAGCTTGTCGCCGTCGCCCGCACCTTCTCTGACCGGCATCAGCAACAATTTGGCTGGGTCCTTCGGATCGCGCTTCACTCGCTTGCCGGACCGCTCGTCGTATCCATAGAGCTGGGAGGCATCCCACCAGGCGGTGACATGATTTGCGGTGGTCTTCGGCGCCCGCGTGAGATAGGTCTTGCCGCCCTGCGTGAATGACCGGGGCTCCGTGCCTTCAGCGATGATCGCCGCGATCGATCTTGTCATCGGGTCGGCAGCCCAACTTCTTGACGTCCTCGCTCGTCAGTGGCTGCTCGATGTTCTTGACCAGTTGCGTCGCGCAGCCGACGGCCATCCACTCCGGTCGATTGTGCCCCTCTTCCAGATGAGCGAACCAGTCATGGGTCATGAACTGGATCCAGAACGCCGCCAGCACATTGAAGAACGGCGCCTTCTTGTACTCGCACTCGGCCTCTGTTGCGCCACCAGGCAGGCCGTAACCCTCGCGACATCTGTCCGGCTGCGACTGCGTGCGGGTGAACAGTTTTCGGCTAATCACTTGAGGGTCCGGCTTCAGCAGCCCTATTCGATCTCCATGGCGATTCTTGGTCAGCTCATTCAGACCCAGATCGGGAAACGTGGTGTCGAAATCCACGTTCCGCGCAAAGAGTTGATGCGTCGATCCCATCAGCGGATTGCGGATGTCGTTGCAGATGCCGGTCAAGGTACGGAAGCGTATCAACTCTCCGCGACAGACCTGTGCCTGGTCCCCACCGACAGATGTGAAGTCGGGATGGCTCTGCGGATAATCGCATTTCCGGCCAGGTATTGAGCACCGGCCCTGCCTCGCCGTCTCGGCCTGTGACGTAGGCCTCGTAGGTCTTGTTGTTGTCGAAGAGATTGAACTTGATGAGTTCGATACGTTGCAACTCCAGCTCGTACAGCGCGCCGTTGATCCCATGCGCATTGGGACCGACCACCTTGGCATTGGCCAGAAGCCGCGCAGGAGCTCGAGACGTAGCATCACCGGCGGCCCAATAATTCGGCCAATCCAACCAGGGTCCCTCCCTGAGACTCTCGGCCTTCTTTCCTCCAAGACAACGAGCGGTGGTATCCGGCACCTTCCCTAAGAATCGTTCTTCTCTGGTCTTCGCCACCTTTTGAATATCTCCCTGCAGAAGCATCTCCGCACAATCTTTCGTGGAGCCCACGAAAATACCGAACGGGCTTTGCCCAGCGCACCCCCCAAGAACACAGAGTCCCGTGACAACCGCAAGCCATGACCCTCTACCGATTTTCCGCATCAACAGCTCTCCTCAGCGATAGAGCGCGGTTCACGCCACATACACGGCCTGGGAACTGAAAAAGCCCGCCAGATTCGTTCTCCACATCTATGAAGTATAGCTCGTGAGGCGTGATTCGTTTTCTGACTCATTCGGTCGTTTCACACTTTATCTTCTATCCCTACGCGTAACGCTGCTGTACAGATAGGGCACAGCCTGGTCGCTGCTGATGTCGATCCGGTCAGGAAGACCGGCATCCTGCGAACAGACGAGAAAGAAGGACAGAGGAAGGAGAGCACGAGATCAGGGTACATCTTCCGCGCAGCGCACGCCGAGCGTCGGCCCCCAGTAGGTCACGTCATCCCACCCTCGATAGCTGGCCTGAAGATTCGGCGCTTTTTCATTCCATTCCCCACCCCGCAACACACGGAAAGAGCCACGCGACGGTCCCTGTGGATCGCGGGCGGGGGACGCCTGGTAGAAATCTTCCGCGTACCAATCTTTCACCCACTCTGACACGCTGCCGATCAGGTCGAACACCCCGTAGGGCGACGCCGTCGCCGTCTGGCGCCCGACCAGCTCGGCTCCGCTGGCATCGGCCGTGAGTTCCCCTTTTCTCATATGTCTTTTCAAGACTTCTTCGTTATTGCCCCAGGGATAGCGGCGGCCATCCGTCCCTCGCGCCGCCTTTTCCCATTCGGCTTCTGTCGGCAACCGTTTACCTTGCCACTGGCAAAAGGCTCGAGCCTGGCCCCACGTAATGTTGGTCACGGGATGCTGCGCGCGCTGAGGGTCCTCGAACATCAGGCGATCTTTGGGCGGCGTGCAGCCTCCTCCTTCCACACACTGTCGGTACCGCGCGTTCGTCACTTCGTATTTGTCGAACCAGTAGGAACTGAGATGCACCCGGTGTAGTGGACGAGCATCTTGCAGCCCATCCTCCGCACCCATCCAGAACTCTCCGGCTGGAATCACTACCATCCCCTCTGGTTGAGCGATGCCTCGCTGGGCTAGCTGCTTCAGTTCATCTTCCTGTGCAACGCGAAGTTGGTCGTTCACCCGCGCGATCGCCTTCTCGTCCTGTAGACTCGACGCATGGTCCCGCAGCGGACTCGGCTGAGGCGGGAAACGATCGCCGGATGGTCGCTCTTTGGCGATGTTCCGGCAACCTGAGCCGGAGCCGGTGACATCGAAGCCGTGTCCGTATTCCTGACTGTCTCGATGAGCACCGTGGTCCGGACGACCTCTTGGGCAAGGCCTTTGCTCTCACCGCCTCTCTTGGGAGCCTTCCTCCCTTTCCCGATCATCGTAAAGTCGAAATCCGGGATATTCGCGAGGAGGGGCGTGGCATAGCTGATCGGCACCGCAAAGGACATCCCTTCCGGTGCGATACCGGAAGGGTGGGAAAATTTAGTGGTCATTACGCCGACCACCTCTCCGCGTCCATTGAAGATGGGCCCTCCGCTGTTGCCGGGATTGATGGCTGCATCCACTTGAAAGACCCGCTGGACGCCCCTCGTCCGCACCGCCGCAATCCGACCGCGGGTCACGGACACTTCCCGGAGACCGAACGAAAACCCGACGGTGATGATTTCTTGATCGAGTCTGACGGCACCGGCATAGCCGATGGGCGCTTCCGTCAGTCCTACCGTTTCAATCTTGAGCAAGGCGAGGTCGTGTTCGGAATCGGTACTGACAAGGATCGCCGGCGCACGGAATTCCCCGGCGGTCAGGACGAAGATCCGTTTCGCATTGGCGATCACGTGCTCCGCCGTCAGGATATATCCGTCGCTATGAACAATGACCCCGCTCCCCGCCGGCTTCCCCGCTGGCGGCTCCGGTCGCTCGGCCCCCCAGAGACTGCTGGAGCCGGCAACAATCATCACCCATAGAAACAATACTATTCGTCTCATGGTCGAATCGGGATCACCACACTAATCGCCCCGGCATTTTGCCCGAGTCTGAGCCCCTCACGGGGATAGCCGGTCCGGTCCAGTTCCCCCTTGGGGTCACCGTGACAATCCAGGCATTTCCTTGTCGTATAGAGCGGAAACATCAGGCGCAACGACCCGTTCTTCGCCGTGGTTTCGCTGATCACTTTCTCAAGGGGGTACGAGGGATCGGCAAATGCCTCCAATGCCGTTCGTTCAGCGGTATCCGGCGCGTTGAGGGGATTGCGAGGCGCCAGCGCCGTCTGTTTCAGCCGCACCTGTGTCCGTTCGGTGAATCGGGCGGCCACTCGCGAGCCGAAGATGGCAGGGATTAACTCATTGGGCCCGCCACCAACTCGATTGATCTCAGCTTGGGCTTCCGCGACCACTTGTTTACTGTCTAAAGCCAGTTCTTTGAGTAGCTTCTTCGCCCCTGCCGGAATTCGCGCCGCCTCAAGGTCTCGCAGGTCGGTACCGGAGCGACTGTGAAAGACATCCAGTAATTGTCGTTCAAACACGTCAGGTGGTAAAATCTTTTTCCAATTTCTCCTGCTCATCGAACAGGATTAGGTGCTCGTTGATCACGTTTCGACCAGAATCGAGCAAGACCGCCAGCAGACGAGCAGTCGTCTCGAATTCAAGGATGGTTTGAAAGGGGAACGCCGGATTCCGGCTGGCGATCCTTCGCACAAACACCTTCGCTGCTTGTCCAACCGGCCAAGCCACAGGCCAGGAGCGATGCGATGACCCACCGCAGGCGACTCGCCATAACGTCGACCCTGCTACGTACGAATGGTGGAAAATTCGTGAGACGCGATCCTCTATCCGCTAGGGTGCGGACAGGAGACCCCTCGAAAACGGATGGTACGTTTGGTCATAGGTGAAGTCAAGACGTGCAAGCCCCCTCCTTCACCGGAACCGATGGATGTCGAGCATGACGTGAATGGAAGAACTTGATGGACTACAGGACTGGGACAAATGGAGAACAGCCAGCAGGTGCTCAAAAAAGATATCCAGCGATCCGTGAGACGTGAATTGCTACACGTCAAACGTGAAAGGTCAACTGGTTTCGGAGACAGTTCGCTGCTGCCTCGGGCGGGCAGCGCAAGCCTTTTCCCTCTCAATGACAGCCAACGCTACTCGCCCGGTACTTGCCTACCACCCTCAACTAGAACCGGCCTCCCTTATTAGCCGGAACAGAAATTTTGTATTCCTCGAAGGGCGTCGTTAACACCGCTATTCTGAAGAGCTCGTCTGCTGCCTTCGGGTTAATTCCGCCTTCCCTATCCTTGAGCATCTGGAACCACTGCCCATTCCAACCCGCACTTTCTGAACATCGCCCCGTATCGCCGCTTTCTTCATGAGAGACAGCTCGCTGAGATAGGGGTCCCAATTGGCTGGTACATTATTGGTGGTGGAGGATATGTGTTTTTATAAAAATTTACCGAGCTGCTGAGTTCATCCATCCAATTCGTCGATTGAGCCAATGCGACCCCCCCGGCGAACAGGGTCAGCGCACAGGAGACCGCAACGATTGTCATGAATATTGTTTTCATGGGAGCCTCCTTTCTTCATTCAATCGAAGGGTGTCAACGCCGACGGAAATAGTCCGCAATGTGTTCCTGGCCTTACCTCCTTTCCTTGTTAAAAGTTCACGGCCTCCCTCCGGGCTGCCTTTGATCTGCACTCTGATTTGACACTATTCTATCGAAGGCAACGAACGAATCCCATCACCCGAAGGATGGTTTTTGCATACACCGTTCAGGTGATGGTTGGAAGAAGCGCGTACGTTACTTGCTGTTGAGATAGGCCAGGATCGCTTCGACACGGCCGGCGACGCCGAGTTTGCGATAGATATGGTGGAGGTGGGTCTTCACGGTATCGAGCGATACACACAACTGATCCGCGATGTCTTTATTGCCCCGCCCAGACGCGGCATACGCAAGAATCTCCCGCTCACGCTCGGTCAACAGTGCTATTCCGGCAGAGGTCCCACTCCCAGCCTCTTGCAGTGCGGAAACCACATTCCGAGCAAAGCCGTCCGGCATAAAGGGGGAATGGACTTGTTTCCCCCGATAGGTGGCTCGGATGATGCGAAGAAACTCGGCATGGTCGGCATCCTTCAGAATGTAGCCGCAGGCGCCGGCTTGAACTGCCGCCACGATTCTCGCATCTTCATCATGGACCGACAACATCAACACTTTCACGTCAGGGAGACAGCCCTTGATCAGGCGCGTGGCCGTGACCCCGTCGAGCCTCGGCATATCCACGTCCATCAGGATCATATCGGGTTTGGTTTTCATCGCCAGATCGAACGCCTCGTGCCCATCGGTCGCTTCTCCGACCACTCGCAGGTCCGGTTCGCGTTCGAGGAGCAGCCGAAGGCTTTGCCTAAAGAGCCGTTGATCCTCGGCAATCAGCAATGTGGCCGGCATAGGCCTCCTGATTCAGCGGCAGTTCGACGGAAAAGACCGCGCCGCCGGAAGAACGATTCTCCGCCCGAATCCTTCCCTGATGGGCCGCCACCACGAGGCGGCAAAAGTGCAACCCCAGCCCTCGTCCAATTCGAATGTCTCCGGGATCTTTCCTCCTGCCAAACATCTCGAACAGATGAGGAAGATCCTCAGGAGCGATGCCGGGGCCTTCGTCCGCAACCTGAATGATGGCCTGGGAGGATGACGTGCCAGGAGACTCGCGACCCGTACATTCTCGCGCCTCCGCGTGAACCGTCACAGTAATCTTTCCTCCTTGCGGAGAAAACTTGAGTGCGTTGTGAACGAGATTGATGAGCACCCGTAACAGTCGACGACGATCGGCTGTCATCGCGACATCGTCATCCGGCATCTCGATATGAAAGGCGATTCGCTTCGCGGTGGCTTCGGATCGGAAGAGCTGCACCACGTCAGCGACGAGGTCTTTGACCGACACCGTCGAAGTCAAGAGTGGCAGCCCGGAGTAGCTTTCTTGATATACATCCAGCATGTCGTTGATCATGCCAAGCAACAGGTCGATCGTCAAACGCATATCGTCCCACCATTGCCGATGCACAGCCGCTTGCGATCCTTCGTCTTGTGCGAGCAACTCCAATGTCTTCTTGATCCCCACCAACGGATTACGAATATCGTGGGCGAACATCGAGGCAAACTGACTGAGCGAGGCGAGGCGTTCCGAACGGATCAATTGCTCTTCGAGGCGCTTCTTTTCGGTAAGATCGCTCAGCTGCACCATGACGGCAACCGGTGATCCTGCGTTCTCGACCGGAACCAGATCGACTTCCATGATGAGCGTGCCTCCAGCCGGTGAGGGCATCCGCATCTCGCCGGCAGGCTCTTCTTTCTTGGTGACCATGACCGTTTCCAACAATCGGCGCAACCGGGCGCGATCCTCCTCCCGAAATAGATCCTCCACCTTCGTGCCGATCAGATGATCGGCCTGTGCCTCCAGTTTCATCTCGCCTCGACGATTGACATCCTGAATGATTCCCTCTTCGTTGACGAGCAACCTGGTATCCGTCGAATGATCCCACAACATCCGATAATGCTCCTCGGAAATGACCAGTTCCCGGTTCGCTCGTTCGAGTTCGGCCACATACCGCCCCCGCTCCCGCGATGCACGCTCCAGCCGCTCCGCTAATTCATCGAAACTCGCAGCTAAGGTATCGATCTCCACAATGCCGGCAGACTGCGTGGCCATCATCGGCTTCTCACCGCTCTGCTGTCCGAAGAGCTGCACTCGCTCGACCAGCGCATTGATTGGCTGCACAATGCGGCGACCGAGGCGCCATCGAAGCAGGGCGACCACGGCAAAGACCAGCATACCGAACGCCACGAGCTTCCACAGGAGTAGACGCAAGGGCGCATAGGCTTCGTTGGGATCTTGGCGGACGAGAATGGACCACCTTTCCGCCTGGACGATATTTGGTCGGAGCGCCACGGATGCAAAACCCACAATCCCGCCTCCTTGACCGTGGGCATCGTCCTGGACTTCCATCCAGGCAGCATCGGGAGGAGTGAGGCCCGAGGCGAGTGAGTCTCTCAGCGGTCCAACAAGAACCGTATGCCGTCCGGGTGGGAGGAGCGAACAGGCCAACACTCTCCCCTGGGGTCCGATCAGCATGACATGACCGGTTTCGCCAATCCTGCTTCGGAGGACCGAGGTCAAGAGCTGGTCCTTCTCGATCACCGCCTTTATCGCGCCCAACACAGCCCCAGCCTCATCGACGATCGGCACGGCGATTTCCAAATCCCCATCGCCCTTTTCGTCGAAGCGAAGCTCCCCCACCCATAATCGTCGCTGGTCAAAGACGACCGGCCACCAAGGTTGTCTACTGTACTGCGACTTGGTGTTTTCGCTGGTCGGTCCGCCGACCGAACGGCCTCGACGATCGAGGATTTCCAGTGATCGAAAATACGGCCGTTGCGACTCCTTCCAGCGCTCAAGGACTTGCTGGTCGAAGGTCAGCCTGGTGCCTTCTCGGACTGCTTCACGAACCTGCGGAAGGAAGCTAAGCCGTTCCACCCACTCGATTTCTTTTTCTAGGATTAGCCCGACTTTATCTGCACTCTGACGGGCAAGTTCCTGAAACCCGAGGCCGATGGCCTCGCGGAATGAGTGTTTGGTCTGCCAATACGCATAGGCCAGACCGAATGCGCCGGAGAGCAAACCAATGGAGAGGACCGAGAGCGTGATCGAACGCTGAAGACTGACCCGCTTCCTCATGGGGCACCGGTGAGTAATACCCGATGCTGCAATGCAGGTACTGCGCCTCTATATTCCACCGCTTCCAGACAGGGAATGTCAAGGGTCCACAACAATCCGCGCGACAGGCGGACGATACGATCCTGCGACGTGGATGGCATCGTCTCTGGCTTTCCTGACCGGCTCTAACGGACTCCTTTCTCGTTATTTTGCATGTGACTTTTTCCCAAGACTTGAACATTGCAAACGGCGTATACTGCACATGCTGAGTGAGCATCATGGTCACAGCGGAGCCTTGATCATGAAACACGTCCCCGCCACAGTCGCGTCGTCATCGAGCAGTCCTCCATCCCCCTCAATCATTCCAGCAGCGACCTCTGCCGGGAGGTCAAGCCACCAGAGGAGGTGTCACCATGTCCATCTCACGAACACTCAACGCGTATCTCGATCGTGAACATGTTCATTATGATGTGTTGCCCCACCCGGAAGCGTTTCGCGCCCTTACTATTGCGCAGATGCTCCATACCCCTGAGAAGGAGATGGCCAAGGTCGTGATCGTGAAGGTGGCAAAGCGGTTTGTCATGACGGTGCTGCCGGCAAGTTGGAACGTGGATCTCCCTCGATTGAGGACCGTCTTTGCCACCTACCAGGTGAGGCTCGCGACTGAGGATGAGATCGCAGGCCTGTTTCCCGACTGCGAGTTGGGCGCCATGCCGCCCTTCGGCAACCTCTATAGGCTCCCTGTGTATGTCGATCAATCGCTCACGGAGGACGAGGAGATCGTCTTCCAAGCCGGGACCCATTCGGACGCGATCCGCATGCGCTACTGGGACTTTGCCGCACTCGTGTTTCCGGTGGTCGAAGAATTCCATCGTTCACCCGCAGAGGTCTGGTGACGTTATGGTGTCGCATCCTCGCCGCGACGATAACTCCTTCCGGAAATAACTTTCTCTCGTGAAACTTGGTCGCCGTCGATGACGCTGAACACTCCGCCGGGGCCTTGCGCTATATCGGCACCGTGCTACGTGACGCTCCCACCGTGCAGGTGACCCTGTTTCACCTACTGAGGCCGATGCCGTGCGAACTCTTGGAACATGGCGGATCCGAAAGTCCCGTAGAAGAGGTTCACTTGTCCACGGAGTTGCGGCAGGATCAGGATGACTGGATGCATGCGGAAAGCGTGATGGAATACCCGATTTTGGCATAGGCCAGGAGCTGTTCGGCAAAACCGGATTTCCTCTGGATCGGGTCACGCTGAAGTTCGGCCTTGAAGACGATATCGCACAGACTATCCTTGATGAAGCGCCAATCGGAGGCTATGGCACAATCGTGATCAGTCGTCAGGGATCGAACGGGATGAAACGGTTCTTCGGTGGAGGGATCACGGATCAGTTGTTGCGGGATGCGTCCGGCTACACGCTGTGGGTCGTGGAATGACCAGGGAGCAACGCCCCGCCGTGTTCGGCTCATTCGCGACCGAAACAACACGGGCGACCCCCCACCGAGGTAGGAGGTCGCCCGTGGATGGCGCTGAGAATGCCGCCAGTGTAATTTAGTACGGGATCACGTGCAAGCAGTCCTTGCTCTCGTTGTTCCAGACCACATCGCACAGATTCGACATGCGCGCCACGATCTGCGCCGCCACGCCGCCCGTCCCACCGAACAACCCGCACCAGCCCAAGGTCACAAAGCCCCAGTGCAACGGCGCGGCAAAGAGTTCATCGACGAACCAGAACGCATGCCCCCACTCGTTGAGTCCCACGTTGGGCAGAATCATCATCGGCCCCACGATCGCCCCCACCAAGGGGAACGAGACCGCCTTGCTGAACTGCGGCAGCCGGGTCATGGCATAGAGGTAACTCGCAACTCCCATCGTGATGTAGAGCGGGAAGGTGAAGTAGAAAGCAATGATATGGCTGGCGGTGAAGCTCGTATCGCGAATGATCACCTGATGCCACGACGCGTCCTGCTCGAGCGTGTAGCTCCCCGCCCAGTAGACGCCGAACACGTACAGCGCGAGCCACATCATCCAGTAAAAATACCGCTTGAGCTCCGTCTTGGGATCCAAGTTGGCCAGGTTACGATCCCGCGTACTCCAAAGCCACCCCAGGATCGCGGACGCGTTGATGATGTTGGAAATCACATTAAACTTCCACAGCCCCATCCAGACAGTTTCGAACTCCGGGGTCATCGAGTCCAATCCATGCGAGTAGCCAAACAAACGCTGAAACACGACCTCGGATCCCACCGCAAACAAGATTGCAAACCAGCCGATCTTGAGGGGCCTGGAATCGTACCAGAGCGACATGTCATACTCCCGGCCAGCCCCCCCCATGTTGTTGTACTAGCCATGTTCCTAACCTCCTTCTCACGTACTCGAGAAATACCCTGTGAGTTGGTAATGAAGACCCGTGCGAGGAATGGGGTTAAAAAGGCGACTCGTCAAAGGAGACGCGACTCTGTGAGGCCGCTGGTGTTCATCATACCAGCCTAGGGTACCCCCAACGGCTCATCGGTATATTTAATGGATGTTGCCTACCCGGCAACACGAGAGCCGCTGGAGAACCGACTTGCGTAACTGACGAGAAGCCCGCCCGTGACTCGGCGGGCCCTTGTGGTCCGGTGGACTAAGGTCTGCCATATCTACCTCCTCCTTGGTTCGGAGTAACCTTGGAGATTGCACTGACACGCGCACGCTGGGCTGTCCACCTTCATATGAATCGTTGCACGTACAATGTATAGCTTATAACCCCTCTTCAGCGAATGTCAACAAGCCTGAATCCCGATCTTCTCAGGCATGCACAAGCATACCCCGTGCCAGGCCCACACGGACTCCGGCGCAGAATGAGGCAAAGAAAAGATGAGTACCCTGGGAGAGAAACATCACGGACGACCGACGCAGAAGGTCGTCTCTGGTCGTCTCTACGGTTGATGGGTAAGACGGCGACTAGCTGCTCAATTCTCTCGGCCAGCCAGGCATATGTTCTTTTGGACACAATTCGATCTACCCTGTGCCCGGACTAATCGATGAGAAGGGTAGCATGTCCGCGTTTTCAGAGCTGCCTTATCTTGATGAGGTATATCGTACTGACCCTGAGAGAGGCTGTGCCGGCTGAAGGTCGACGGCCTATTTTAGCAGGAAGAAGTCAGTGTGGATCTTTCCGGCGCGAGGCCGGCAGGCCAATTTATGGAAGGATGACAGACTCTTCTGGATAGCTGAGCCCTCGGATTATTTCTTCCAGGGCATTCATCGTCGGTGTTGGCCCGCAGAGGAAGAGGACGGTCTCTGGACCGGGAGAAGGGAAGATGCCGGCGAAGAATATCAGCGGTGATTCGCCCGCTTCTCTCTGTCCATCCTGCCTGCGGCTGTTCCACGACATGATAACAGTGGAAGTTCGGATGCGCTCGGACATCCTGGTCCCACTCGTCTCGAAAAATACTGTCGGCCTCGGTTTTTTTGGCAAAGACCAGAAATAGTTCTGTCTCGAGTCGCTTCGTGAAAATCAGCGCATGATCGAAATCGTCGGCGTAATGCCAGTGCCGCCAGCGACGAACCCCCACCTTCTTCGCCATGCCATCGACCCAATGGCCGCCCTGGCGAGGACCGCTCATCAGCGCAGTGGTCGTCCGGACGCTGGACATGCAGGGACTTCGATATGACAACGGTTTCGTACCGTTTCACGGTGAGATCGAAGAAACTCACAGTACCCGGGAGAGACGAGGGTGTGCAGGAACGGTTGACGGACTTGCCATCGATTATGGCGTGGACGTAGAGATGATCGTCCGGGGAGCGGGTCCAAGGTGGCATCGGCAGGTAGGCCAACCCGCAATGTCTTGCTGTCGTGCGTATCGACACAAACGGCCGTAAGAGAACACGGGCTCGGTATGGTCGTCTTGATGCGCGTAACCCTGTCCATGGGACAGTACCCCGAAAGCATCCTCGCTCAGTGCTGCATCCCTTTCTCGATGAATAACCCGCGGTTGATGTCGCTGATACTGACTATCCCGACGAGCATGCCCTTGTCGACGACGGGCATGCGACGGAAGTTCTTGAGGCCCATGTACGAGGCGGCTTCCAAAATAGGATCGTGTGGCGCGACCGTCATTGGATTCTTGCTCATGATGTCTTCGACTTTTCCACCAAGCACCTTGGGGTATCCTTCTTCCATCTCGACAAAACTCCGACTGTGTACGTTGTCGTGAATATAGTCGCCATAGTTAGGATACAGTGATATCAAGACATCGCGCAACGTCACTACTCCAACGAGCTGATTGTCTGCCTCGACCACAGGAATGGACCCACAATGACGGTGCATCATTTTCATCACGGCCGACCGGATCGTATCTGTCTTCTTCACTGTCACGAGACCGGTTGACATGACTTCATGGACAAGCATGGCCACCTCCTCTGGTGAATGAGATCGGAAATACTGCTCCCTCCAGAGAACCCCCGAGTAAAATCAGATCGAGAAACGCCACGGGCATCCATCAAAGCAAAGCAGGAGAAATGCAAGACCATTGTGCTGCTCGTGATGGGCGCTTAGGACGCCGACGACCGTGATGTGCTTGTGTTACACCGGAGAGACCCACGCGTGATTGAGGGTCTTGAGCCAACTCGCGTCGACAATGCGGTCACCTCATGCGGTGGAGCCTCGTGTGTCAGCTTCCTGTCTCTCGACCAGGTAAATCAAAGTCTTCCATCAGCGACCTCCTCTCCGAGGGTGAGAGGACAGCTATGGTCTTCATACTCCCGCTTCCATCTTCATGTCAAATGGGGGAATGTCCTCCTCGGACTTGGACACGCCATTGACAGAGTTCGCCATGGGACATAGGCTAAATTTTTTGGCAATAATCGCCTTTTCTTTCTGCAGGTGGTGGCCATGGTCTTCCGAGGAGCACAGACTCACCGGTATGGCCACGCCAGTTGTAGCCTCCTCTCCACTCGATCTTTTCCTCGTGATTCAGCCTGGTTGTACTGTCAAGCGCTTCCATTCACGTCAACTGACCTCGGCGGCATAGCAGGCCCGCGCC
This sequence comes from uncultured Nitrospiraceae bacterium, assembly GCA_963821465.1. GTDB lineage: Bacteria > Nitrospirota > Nitrospiria > Nitrospirales > Nitrospiraceae > Palsa-1315. The sequence goes on from CAWGDV010000010.1 coordinate 200,692, forward strand.
TCGAAGAGGTACAGACCTGGCTGGATGGTGGCCTCATGGGGTGAAGACGACGAGCACCACGATATAATAGCGGCCAACCCTCGCGCCCGCCCGGCTCCCTCGATGGCCTCGAACACCTCCCCGTCCACGCCCGGCGCTCCGTCGCGTTGCTGCGCCAGGGCATAGGCCTAGGCCAGGAGGTCCGCTCGATGAACCGTGTCGTACCGCAGGGAGAAGCGATCGGTCGGCGCCTGCTTGGCGGTGGTGCCCCGTGCCTCTTGGAGTCGCCGGATCTTGTCCGGAGTTGCCAACCTCACGCCATTCGCCTGATCCTTCTCTCGTCCAGACACACCTCGAACCAGGGCTCCTTCCCTCCTCAGTGGTTGTGTTGTCCACCGAGTGACATCGGTACGATGCGCCCCGCCGACTGCCTGCCCCGCTCCCCCCTGAAGGCGGATCGAGAAGCGCGACCTCTCACCAGACTGGCTCTCCCGTGTGGCTTTGTGTGCGGTGCGGACGTGCCACGCCCCTTACCCGGCGCTCGGGGATCGACCGCCGTACGGAGCGGTTGGTTTATCACGTCATCTACCCATGCCTTCACCCAGGACGAGGGTTCAGCTCTCTCAGACGCGACTGCTCGAACTGTTCAATGATCAGGGCCAACTCCATGGGATCGGTGGCAACGAGGCACTGTTGGTAGCGCTCCCACGGCGGCATGATGGATAGCGAGGCTTCTGACGTTGCTCACTCCAATAGTGATACACCATGGCAATCGCTGAGGAGGATGGTGAGTAGACAAACTGTCCAACGCATGGATATCTGTCGAAGAAATGTAAGCGCTCTTACAGAGCTTGAGGAGAAATGAAACGGGAAGAAGGCTATTGAAAACTGGGGAACCGGCGGGACTCGAACCCAGGACTCTCGTTAATTGGTGATCAGCAGACTCACATGGAAAGATCTACAGGGAATTTCTTCAGTGTTGCAGGCTTACCCAGCAGGCTGAACCCTGCACAGATGAGGACGAAACGCCTCAGGGTGAGTGTTGGCACTATCGATTTTACAATCATTCTCTCATTCCGCACCTCATAGAAAAAACCAGGATACCTGGTGTCCTGGCGGGGCGGAGCCATGATGGGCTCCGCTGGCCGCCAGAACGTCGGGCATCGTCAGATCCAACAACTCTGAGAAGCTACTTGCTCTCCTTGCCATTCTCGATCAACTTCCCATCCAGCATCATGACTTGGCCTTCCTGCAGCTGTCCCTCTTTTCCGTCCTTCATTACCATCTTCCCTTTCATATTGACCCGCGTACCATTGGACATAATCATCTCGCGATCCATCCGGCCAATGTCCTTCCCTTCCTGCAATCTCACCATCTTGCCATCCTTCATCGTGACACCATCCTTCTCGGCAGCCACAACAGGTGAGGCAAGGAATGACAGGGACAAGCAGAGCCCGACAACTGCGAGTGTGATGTTTCTATAATTCATCATGGCTACAATAAACCTCCATTGATATGAATGAATGATGTATATGAATTCTCCTTGACGACATTGAATCTGGAGCGGCAAGGAGGACCGCGCCCGGCTTGGGCCGATGTGAGACCAGCCTCGTTGCCCAATTGCCGCCGTTCAAAAGAGTCGGAGTCGTGCCATCTCCGATGTCGCCGTTTACATGAATGTTTTCGTGGTTGGTGCGGCAATATGTGAGCCGATGAGTCACACAAGAATGGCCGCTGATATAGCGGGGACAGGCTTACAGACGAGATTCGAAGAACAGAACTGCGCATCACAAATAGCTGCCCGCCTTATCCGCAACGGGCAAGCTCATCGCGCGATGCGCGCGGAGTTTCCGGAGCGATTCTTTAACCGTCTTGCTCTCGCTACAACAAACACACAGATCGGCTTCGGTGACACAGCCGACTCACTTGAAACATCCTGTCTATTTTCTATATCCTCAACCACAGGCTGCGCAGAAGAAGCTGGATCATACATGCGCCTGCGCGGCTCGTGCTACCGAATCATGCGGCGCACATGACAACGGTCCTTCGATCGGTTTCATCACATCGCCGAAACGATTCACTGTCTCAGTCTGCGCGACGACCTCTGTAAGGCGCTGCATTATTCACTAGTGTCTGGAGGCTGTCAAGTACACAGACGGAGATGTTATACTGAAACCCAGCTAGAAAAGCCACGGAGCTGAGATAATGTTTGTGCAGTATATGGCCAAGACCGAGATGACCAGGTTTTGGCAATTTATGTATAATTTCTGCAATGAGGATTATTCCTGTGTGGTCGGATGGGGCATTGTAGGAGTCCTCGCATTCCTCGCGGTAGTCATGGGTTTTGGGTTTCTGATCACGCGCGCCAATAAAAAGAGAGAATAGAAGAAGCCTTCCCTACCTCAAAAAGAACAAACCCATTGAACACGGAAGAGAGACACAGACGTTGCTGAACGATGTGGTGAGCCGGCTGGGACTCGAACCCAGGGCCCTCGCCTTAAAAGAGCTACTTAGACAATTGCTATTAACGACGCTTGAGTGAGATCGTTGGTACGATCCTCTTGAAGTTATTCAACATTTCTTGGTTCTCACTAGGATCATTTGTGACTGTGACATATTCCTGATCGTCACCTAAATCGCAACCAGACCGTAACCAAAACCGTAACCAAACCGTAAAACCTCGATCACGATTTCTTGGTAAATAGATCGGAGCTCCCGTTCCGGTTCGAGTCCTGATCGACTCCCCGAACTGTATCCTTCGCGAACCGTGCTATTTGAACTCGCTAGATCCCGACTAGCGGTTTAGGAATGTGAGCAAGATGTATTTATAAAAACTCGGTGTTTCAAATGGTAACAGAACAATTGGGGGAGCATGCTTGAACCGCCTAAGCGGTACTTGAATTTAATCCTGAGCTAGCCGCTTGCCTTCGATTTCTGAAGAAATGAGTTGTTGAATACGTTGCTCTATATCCTGCTCGATTTGTTTGTGCCCAGTCACGTCTTGAATCACCATGACTACGCCCATAATTTCTCCATTAAAACTTCTCAGAGGTGAAGTTGAGCTGAGTACAAACTTTGAGGTTTCATCGGAACACTTCATCTGAGTGAGTACATTATGGGAAGGCTCACCACTCCGTAGCGAACGCGCCATAGGTTCATGGGAGGCCTTGATCAGCTTGCCTTCATGCTCCCACCAACCCAAAAATTCCCCATAAGAATCGTTCTCCTCAATCTCTGTGAATCCTAGGATTTCCAATGCCTGTTCGTTAGCCTGGCACACCCGGCCATCGGCGTCTGCGATCAGAACTCCCACAGGAAGAGATTCCAGGGCATCAGACAACTTTCGGCCTGTCTTCAAAAGCTCTTCGGTCTCCTTGATGCGTTTTTCTCTCTCTTGAAGAAGATAGGTCTTGTGCCGAAACGACGAATAGAGGCGCACTTTCAGCCTAAGAATTTCTGGGTCAAAGGGTTTGCTGAAATAATCAATTCCCCCCACTTCATACCCTTTTTTGATAAAAGGATCTTCCTTGTAGACGGCCGTAATAAAAATAATAGGAATGTCCTGGCACCCCTCTATTGATTTCATTTGTCGTGCGGTTTCAAATCCGTCCATTCCCGGCATCTGAATATCCAAAAGAACAAGCGCAATCTCATGCGTTTTCATAAGCTCGATCGCTTCGTAACCGGAATGCGCCAGAATCAGATTATATCCAGGATCGGATAAGACTGCTTCGAGTGCAAGTAAATTACCAGGATGATCATCAACCAATAATAAATTGATCGGGGGAGGGGTTAATTTAAAATCTGGGTTGGACATTCGGTATCTCGGCGGCTGAAGCGCTTCCTATGTAGTATGCCCTTTCACGTTGCGTCATTCAATCTGACTGGGATGGCTGGAGCCTTACTTCTCAAAGAAAAGAATAGATTCCTACCGACTTGATATTGCTCATCCATTGCGAAATCCAGATGTGGGCGTGCGCAGCACTCAAAATTAGTTCTTTTTGAACACACATGAAGACTAGGAGGAAGTCCTTGAAAAGTCGATGTTTAAGAAACCTGCACAGAAGGAGGATTTGGACTGAGTAAGGATGGATGCAAGTCACATCTCTGTATCCAGACCGGCCGGCCGCCCCACTAAATTGCAGCGGAAACTGGCGTTCGCACCAGAGACCCGTGGGAATGTCAGTGCACTAGAAGGACCGGTATAGGTCTTCCTTGGGCATCCATCCCACAAATGCCATAGCACGCTGAATGGCTCGATCCAAATCTTCCCCCGACGTGGACTGTTTTACAAAGCAGGCATACGCCCCATTTTGCATCGCGATCTGATGGAGTCCCCGTTGCATATTACTGGTGAGCATCAGCACCGCAATGCGCGGTCTCCTGGCGATCGGGACTAAGTCAACTAAAATTCTGAATCCTGAGCAATCAGGCAATTCGACTGCGAGGACGACGCAATCAACTCGCTGAGACCAATACAGCGCCAGCCCCGATTCCCCATCGGTGGCTTCCAGTATCCGATAGTCAGGAGAGCGGCGCTTCAGTTCCTCAACAAAAACTGTTCGATCGGCATCGTTTGCATCAATGAAGAGGACAGTTGTGCGGGGAAGATCGGCATTTCGAAGCATAGCTGGCACTCCAAGATGCTCACGCGGTGCTACAACGTTTTACGTACCCGAGCGACATACCTAAACAACTTCAACAACAAATTCCATCCCCCATAAGTAGGGCAGGATCTAGCCGAATGGCTCTATGCAGAATTCTGCCGAGCTGCCCCCTTTTGAACAGACAGAAGCCGGATTGGAAGCAGAAAATAAAACTACCGCATGAAGTCGAGGGGTCCTTTGGCTACTTCAGTAAAAAAATCCGGCGTCCCGGGACCAATCCGCATTCTCGTGGTCGATGACTCTCGGCCTTTCCGTGAACTTCTCTACCGATGGTTGAATAGCTTCTCTGGCCTGACAGTCGTAGGTGAAGTCGAAGCAACCAGACGCATCAACGGACTCCTCTTGGCGAATTTCGGCAAGAAAGGTAAACCGCAAACAGCGATTCCGCGCGTGAACCAGGCCATGCTCGCGGAGATGATTGGGACGACGCGACCTCGCGTCAATTTCTTCATGAACAAGTTCAGGAAATTGGGCTTTGTGGAGTACAATAGCACATTAGTTGTGCATAGCTCCCTTCTGAACATCGTGCTGCACGACTAGTGCGTCTATGGTCTGCTCACAATTGCTCATGTTAGAAAAATTGATGCGGAAGATCCAATGTTGTGGCTCAATTGTGACACCTTGCCTCTGATTCTCTCTAGAAACGGATGAGATGACCATGCGCTGCGGGAATGATTGCAGACGCCGAGCGGGGTCGAACCACTGCATCGCAGTTTTGCAACGCGTCCGACGACTCTGCGACCAATGACCATCCAGCGCGACGGACTAGGACGCCAGAGGAGTGGAGCCGCCACCCTCGCGACGAAAAGCAGGAGTGCTTAGAAACAAAGGCCCGGCACCTTTCGGCGTCGAGCCTTTTAGCTTTAGACTTGCAACGCTTCCACTGCTCTTTCACAACGTTTCCGTTGTGCCATGTGCAGCTTTTGCCTTGCGTGTGCTAAAGCATGATCCCATTGTACGGCGCTTCCCAATTATCAATACTAGAAGTAACCCTAGTTTTGTCTTTTTCTTGGGAGACAAAACCATTGATCTCCTTCCGAATCCTGAGCGACAACGCTCCCCTACGTTATGGCGTCGGATCTTCCGTATGATCCTCTCGCCGCAAGGGAATTTGAATGACAAGGGTCGTGCCCCATTCAGGTCGGCTCGTGATCTTCATGGTCCCATCTAATTGTTCGACTCGCGCTCGCATGCTGGTCAGTCCGAGATGATGCGAGCCGAGAACCGCCTCCGGCATGAACCCCTGTCCGTCGTCCTTAATGACCAATTCAATTGCTTCGGGCAAGCCATTTAACGTGACGCTGGCCCGCGTGGCCTTGGCATGTACCCGGATGTTGGTGAGCCCCTCCTGTGTCACGCGGTAGAGGCAGGTACCAATAGTGGAAAGAAGATTGAGCGGCTGGAGCGGAGCATGGTAGGTGGTCACAATCTGTGTGCTCTTGGTAAAGTCTGCGGTATAGGCCCGCAAGGAAGCATCCAACGTGATGGAGGAGGTCTGTTCGGGGTGTAAGTCATGGGAGAGGTCACGGAGATCCGACAGCAGGGTGACCAACATCGCCTGTATGGGTTGCAGATGAGTGGGATCCTTCCAGCCTCCAGGGTTTCGTTTGGCCATGAGGTCGATCTGTATAATAATGGCAGAGAGTTGTTGACAATAATCGTCATGCAGATCTCGGGCAATCCGGCGCCGTTCCTCATCCTGCGCCGTCATCAGCTTCGCCGCCGTATACTGCAATTTCTGCTGGCTCTCATGCACCCGTTGCTCCGCCTGCTCCAGACCGGTAATGTCCAGCATGGCAGATTGAATTTTCCGCTGGGAGCTGTTGCGATCCTTCACTTGAAGGCTTTCGACATGCAACACCAAGGCAGGGCCGCTATGTCGCGGGAAGTGCAGTGTACAGGTGTGTGTCGTCCCAGTGTCGAGGACCTCCTGGCAGTGCCGTTGGAAGATCTCACAATCCTCGGTCACTACAAAATCGGTGAATAACCGTTGCACGACGAATTTCCGATTCAGGCCGATTAAAGCGCAGAATCGCAGGTTGGCCTCCTCGATGGTCCCTTCGGGGGTGAGTGTCACATAGCCGGCAGGAGAGAAGTCGTAGAGCTGTGTGTAATGTTCGCAGGCTTCTGCGAGCGTCTCTTGCGCCTGACGAAGCTCTTCATTTTGCATTTCCAGTTGGACGTGCTGTACCTGCAGCTGCTGAACCAGGGTGGGAATATCCTTGCGCCGCATCGAGGCCACATCTTGATGGCGCATGTCCTTGGCACAGTCGTCTGGTTCTGATGCCATAGCAGTCTCCCTTAACGGTCAATCAGCGGGGGTCGGGGTCCATTCTGGAGAGCGAGGAGCATGAGCGGCGCCTCACTGTCTACCGGTTCAATGTGGCTGATACTCGCCCGCCACCGGCCGTCCCCGACCGGGAGGGATTCGAGCTCCAGTTCGATGCTGCCCACTCCCGTCCCATCGAGGAAACGCTTCTCCAAGACAGTCCGTAACCCCGGATGATTGAACCGGCCGTCCAGAATCCGGTCGAGGGGATGCCGCTCAATCTCGTGTCGTTCACGTGCGAACTGCTGATAGAATGATCGATTGGCCGTGACCACCCGGAGATCGGTATCCAGCACGATCAATGGGGTCGGCACTCTGTCCACAATGGACTCCGCACGGCGTGTCGCACGTTTATAGGCCGTGATCTCCAGGTAGGTCAGCACGACTCCATCGATGAGGTTCTTCGAGGTGCGATACGGCACGATCCGTAAGAGATACCAGTGGCCGTCCTCAGCCTGCACTTCGCGCTCCTTGAACACCAGGGTTTGCAACACCGTGCGCGCGTCGTCCAGGAGACTGTTATAGCGCACGGTGGAGACGATGTCTCCAAACGGACGTCCGACATCGCTCGCAATGACTTTGCTCACTCGCGACGCGCCTGGTGTGAACCGCTTGATGCGGAGCTCGTCATCCAAAAAGATCGTGGCGACCTCAGTGCTATTCACGACATTCTTCAGATCATCATTCGCGCTCGCCGCTTCTTCGACCTTGTTCTGCAATTGCGCATTGACCGTGATCAGTTCCTCGTTGAGCGATTGGAGTTCTTCCTTCGTGGTTTCCAATTCCTCATTGGTGCTCTGGAGTTCCTCATTCGTCGACTGCAATTCTTCGTTGGAGGATTTGAATTCTTCGTTGGATACTTGCAATTCCGTATTCGTCCGATGGAGACGCTGCTGCGCGTATTGAAGTTCCAGGTTCACGCCGCGCCCCTTGCTCGACGACGCTCCCCCACCCAGGGTTGTTGACAACTTCACGGTGCGGGACGACACGGTGTCAAAGACGACCATCATCAGTCCATTCAAGGGCCCCGGCTGCGCGAGCGGTGTCACGGTAAGGGTCACCCGTCGCACACTCCCTGAGGTGTGGAGACGCAGGCCTTTGCGCACAACCGTCCCGCCCTGCTTGTGGGCCAGTCGCAACGCTGCCAGCAGATCGGACCGCAATCCGGGTCGTATCATGTCGACCACTTGTTGATTCGCAGCACCAGGCGCGGGTTCGAGATAGTCCCCCGTTCGGCCCTGAATGTAGACCACTTGCCCGTGCCGATTGACAAACACTGCCGAGGGGACAAATTGGTCGAGTAAGAACGTGTGAATGGACTCGACGAGCGCGGGCTCTCGATGCCGCCCCGGCACAGACTCCGGCGTGCCACGCTCGCCAGCCGGAGTCAGCCGCATCTCTCGTACCGGGAGCGAGGCCGGTCCAACGTTTCTGGTAAATATTCGTGATTTCCTATCCAAGGGAATAAACAAGTTGGTGAACCCATCGACCGTCTCAGCGGGGCCGAGCACCAACAGCCCCTGTGGCTTCAGCGCATAATGAAACAGCGGGATCAGTCCCTGCTGGGTCTCCGGACGCACATAAATGAGGAAGTTGCGACAGGACAGTAGATCCAACTTGGTAAAGGGCGCATCTTTAAGCAGGTTGTGTGTGGCAAACGTGATGCAATCGCGCAGCTCATTTTTCACCCGGTAGTGGCTATCCTCCCGCACAAAAAATGATTTCAGACGCTCCGTGCTCACCTGGTTGGCAATGCCTTCAGGATAGAGCCCATGTCGAGCCTTCTCAATGGCATCTCCATCAATGTCGGTCGCAAACATCTGTATCGTAAACTTCCGCTTCTGCTGAGTCCGAAACTCCTGCAGAAGCATGGCGAGGGAGTAGGCTTCTTCTCCGGTGGAACAGGTGGGGACCCACGCACGCACGGTGTACCCATCCGGTTTCTCGCCCAAGAGCTGCGGGAGCCCCTCTTGCGTGAGGACCTCGTAGATCGAGGGGTCCCGAAAAAACGAGGTCACGCCGATGAGGAGGTCGCTAAACAGCGCGTGGACTTCGACGGGATCGGATTGGAGATACTGCGCGTACGTCGCGAGTGTCCCAATCTGATGGAGATTCATCCGACGCTCGATGCGTCGCAACGTGGTGTTCGATTTATACAGTGAGAAGTCGTTGCCGATGCGATCACGCAGAAAGACCAGAATCCTACTGAGGTCGCGCTTCCCGTCGCCGTCGAAGACCTGCTTCGGCCGGAGGACCGTGCGATGATGAAGAAAGTTGCAGAGCTGAAGTCCCAAGTCGGCCGGCCGACTGATCACATCGACGATCCCAAGGGCAATCGCATTTTGTGGCATCCCGGCAAACTTCGCGGACCGTGGCTCCTGGGCCATGGTCAGCCCCGATTCCGCTCGTATCGCTTTGAGCCCTAGGGACCCGTCCGTGCCGGTTCCCGAGAGGATGATGCCGACTGCCTGATCCTGCTGGTCTTCGGAAAGCGAGCAGAAAAAATAATCGATCGGTAACAGCGGACGCACTCCGTCACCTGCGTCCATCAAATGCAGCACAGCATGGAGGATGGCCAAACGAGTGCCGGGCGGAGGCAGATAGACGGTGTTCGGTTCCACCGAGAGGCCGTCAGAGGCTTCGATGACCGGTAAGGCCGTCCACCGCCGTAATATTTCAGGCAATAGACTGCTGTGGCTCGCATGCTGATGTGACACCACGACGAAGGCGGCGCCGGAGTCGGCAGGCAGATGACGAAAGAACTCCTCGAGCGCTTCGATCCCTCCCGCCGAGGACCCGATGCCCACGATTGTAAATGTCGACTGTGTAGGGGTTTCCTTCAAAGGAAGGTCTGGCGGAGCATCACGAGGCGCAAGCGACAGGGTGGGGGTTATGGGGGGCCGTTTCCGAGTCCCTCTACCCGATTTTTGGGGTCGCCTCATCACCACCAGATCCCAATGTGGTTACGAGCAACGATAGGCCACTCCGGTAGGTTAATGCAACCCCACGACGAGTCACGTGCCTACCTCCATTGGGGATACGGTGCTGATCGGGCTGCTACTGGCGCAATCTCTGCGGGAACTTCTTGCTCCCATGCCTAAACCGCCCGGTCATAACCACGAAACCTGTCATCATTCATCTGATGTAAGGCTCATGGATGAAGACGGAAGCAAATGATGTTCGTGGCCATCAACAAGAGCAGAACCTGCCACAACCTACCGTAGTTTGATTTCTTCGTCCGAGCAGCTCGTGCGACAAAGGGGACAGCGCACTCAGAATTTGCATAGTAGCCAATCCGAAGGGAGACTATCACTTATGGGGGATGGAAATAAAGTAGCTGAACTGTTAAAGGGAATGGCGGTCCGCTGAGAACGGCGGGGCGGCAATAAAACGTTCTAAGCACCGCGTGAGCACCTTGGAGTGCCAGCTATGCTTCGGAATGCCGATCTTCCACGCACAACCGTCCTCTTCATTGATGCAAACGATGCCGAGCGAACAGTTTTTGTTGAGGAACTGACGCGCCGCTCTCCTGACTATCGGATACTGGAAGCCACCGATGGCGATTCGGGGCTGGCGCTGTTCCGGTCTCAGCAAATCGATTGTGTGGTCCTTGCGGTTGAATTGCCTGACTGCTCGGGCTTCAGAGTATTAGTTGACTTGATCCCTATCGCCAGGAGCCCGAACATTGCAGTGCTGATGCTCACCAGTAATGCGCAACGGGGACTCCATAAGATCGCCATGCAAAATGGGGCGTATGCCTGCTTTATAAAAGCGTTCACCTCGGGTGAAGATTTGGATCGAGCCATTCAGCGTGCCATGGCGTATGTAGGACGGTTGCCTAAGGAAGATCTACACGGGCCCTTCTAATCTCTCCGATTTTCGGCTGGGTGTTCCACGGCCGGGACCTGTCTATACCGAGCCTTTGCGCTGTAGAATTCGCTCCCTTGCTGCCGTGGGTCCGCTGCTTGAGCTCTATAAAAACCGTCGTGGACCGTTTCGCCAGTCCTCGCGAATGAAGGTACGCCGTCAACGGGATTGTCACCGAGGGGGTTAAATCGTGATCGAATCGAGCCCCCGCAACCACATTTTGTTTTACCGCTATGTAAGGCTCCCTTCCCTCGAAACCGCTCAAATTTAGTCCATTGTCCGTGTTTCTGTCCCTGTCTTTAGAGACACCTCTTCAAGTGGACCATGCCAATCGCTGCAAGGGGTTCTGCTGAATCTGACTGGGGCTTTCCCCAGTATGCACAGGTCTGGGAGTTCAGTAATTTCCCATTTAGACAAGGCTCTGTTCCTCAACTTAAGCTCGAAACAAAGGGAGGGGATGATGAAATGTGAACGCTGCGGCGCAGGAATGTTGGAAGAGTACGTTGCGGTAAGTGGGGATTTAGTGAAGGTGAAGAACATCTCCGCTTGGCACTGCACCGCCTGCAAGCGAGTGGAATACGGAACACGCGCACATGGACCTGTCTTCGAGGTTGACAGCACGACAGTCGTAAGCGGCTCGGGCTTTCCCGAATTATCGTAATATGGATGCGAGACGCTCAATATGGAAATAGAGATAAAGCCTGAAGTAAAGGAGGAGTCGGCCGTTCGTCCAGAAATTCAGGTCTTGAGGGCTTCCTGTGACTCGCTCATTGGGCTTGACGGACTGAATCCCATAGAGGTGCAAGCTCTCGCCTCAATTATCAGAGACCTGAGTAAGATGCTTCCCAATCCGAAAGATGCTGCGCCGGCGGCTGCGACCTTGTCTAACTTTCAACCAATCGACTAACCATATAAGCTTATGCACTCATCTCCGTGACGGCAGTTGTTTAGATGGGGCTAACACCCATGAGTTTACCCGATCATCAGGTGTTCCTCGATCAGCCCATGAGGAGAGAGCTGGACCGGGATGAATCGGGGACTGTGGACGTGGATCGCGAACATCTCATGGCCTTTCTGTATCGGTTGCATTACACCCTCAGCTATGTGTGCTAATTTTGTGATAAAATTCATCACAAACAACCGAATCAGATAGAAGCAGCGTACCTCATCTTTTCTAAGGGGTATCTTGCCAAAGCAGATAAGCGTGACCACACAAGAAGAACGGGGAACAACCTGTCCCTCGATCATGAGGGTGCGTGAATGCCATGACCGCGAATCGCTTTATGTTTCAATACCTTCGAGTTGACCCTGTCTTCCGGGTGGAATGTTCAGAAACCAGACAAAATGTCAGCGACCATATTCTTACGGAAATTCAATTCTTTCGGAGAGCGCACGGGACAAGATGTCCTCTGCTCCCATAATTCCTTCTCGCCCTCACCGTAAGTTAAGAAACTCTAAGCCCTTACAATATTGAAGGTTGTACCTCTTCAGACGCTTTGGCAAACGATTTGCGTCTGAGAAAGCCAGTACACATCCATAAGAAGATGCCGCAGAGCGACGGAAAGAAGGTCCGTCGGCATCTTGTGGCACAAGTCTCACACATTGTATCAGCTCGGAGGTGCATCATGAAGAAAGCAAAGATCGCAATCACGATAATCTGTCTGCTTTGGACCGCTGTCGCGACGGTGCTCATCAGCGAAGCCGCAACCACCTTTGCCGGTGCGATCGTCGGGATCGATCAAGTCCAGCATACGATTACATTCCAGACGAGCACCGGACACACATGGACGATGCCAGTGGCCGATTCCAAAATCATGGAGCAGCCGATCGCCAAAGGCGATCGGGTCAAGATCGATGTCGAATTGAGCGATAGCGACTTGAGCCAGAGAATCACCAAAGTCACCAAGATTCACAAGGATGAGCTCATCGAAAGAAGAGAGCGAAGTTGATAGATCGAATCGGATTGATGAAGGAGACCAATCATGACACACACATTTCTTCGTACAGCGGCCGTGGTTCTTAGCCTCGGCACAGTTCCGACCGCATATGGAGCATATGGAGTGGAGTCCCAATCTGTGCGGGAACCATTGATGGAGCAGTCGACGAACAGGATGGACTCTGGATCAGATCAGATTGTGGAAGGCTCGAAAGTTACTCTCCAATATGTGGCGAGCGCTTCCGGCTCAACCGGGATCGACTACGGCAATGTCAGTGAGTTTGTTCAGGGTCGGCACGAGATCTTTCCAGCATTGGAGCGAGAAGTCGTTGGAATGAAACCCGGGGAGGAAAAGACAGTTGAACTGAGTCCAAGGGAGGGCTTTGGTCCTCATGATGATAGTAAAAAACTGACGATCCCCAAAACACTGTTGCCGTTGGGAGCGAAAGCCGGAGATGTCTTGCGGAATGATGCAGGGGAGCTCGCCACTGTGGCGAAAGTGGGGGACGTGATGGCTGAGTTGGATTACAACCATCCGCTCGCGGGAAAGCCGCTCATGGTAAAGATTAAGATTCTCAAGGTCGAGAATCCGTGATCCAATAGGGTCGAGCCGAGGAGTCGCACAGTGAATACGGTGCTGAAGGAAAGGTAATCGATTACTGGTAGTCGACTGGAAAATTAGGATAAACACTGATGAAGGTAATAGGTCGACGGGGTCAGCCGCAGCCGTTCGAAATCATGAATCGTCATTACCCATTCACCATTCCTTCCACAAACCCTCAGGGTAACATCAGGGGAACCGTGAGCTAATCTTGCTACTTGGTGACACGGCTGCCTTACGTTCGTCGCCGTTGATTGCATGTCGCGGGACGCCCACGAGGATTTGATTGTCGGACTCACCGCCTGCCCTGACTAGGCGTCCTTGTGACAGACCTGGCACTCCTGGTCATAAACTGGCCACATCCCAGAGAGACTAGCTCCGCACGAGGAAAAATCCACAGGACTGCCATGGCCGTGAATTCTTGTATCGGCTGACAAATGTTAACCCGAATTTAAGACAGTCTGACGAGTGACCGGCGGAGCTGCAGTGCGACCGGGTGAAGAATTAGTGGGCTGTGTAGGGCCCTCTCTCACATTCAAACATCTCGTCCAGACTTCAACTTTGTTCAAGTCGTCAGGCTCAATTTTCAATTTACGGCCCACCGTGCGGACGAGATACAACCCCAGACGACGACCGATGGCGTAGCTTATTATGATTCCGCAGATGCTTCCGAGAAAAGCGGTGGCCATCGTTGGCATCAGGGCGGCTGATTTTTGAAAATGAGATAACCAGAAAAGGTTAGCAAGGTTTCATCTGGGATCGGCAACCCCACAATGCCGAGCATGAGCAATAGAAAGAGGGCGGGAGAGTCATATTCTGGGATCCAGTTTAACAGCCCATCCATGGCGTCTCTCCTCGCGACTTACGATTTACGAGACGCTGGCTCGTTCTTCTTCACACCTCTGGCACGCAATACACTCACCAGCAGATACCCGACGATCACGGTATTGATACAAAGCGTCAGAAGCTTCACAGCGGTCACATCGTCGAGCAGGCCATACAGCTGCCACGGGATGAAGGAACCGACCACGACCACCGAGAGGTAGGAGGCCCAGGGCTTCGAGTACAAGAGACCTCCCCCTTGTACAAACGCGAGTTCGCCGTAGACGAAGGAGCCAACACTGAATGTCTCCAGCATTTCATTCGTAACTGGCAGAATCTTGGTCAGAAGCCAATGAATGAAGCGATTCTCAGGGTCCAAGCGGATCACACGGAGCCACTGCTTGACGACGAGCAGTTGATTCTGATCCACGAGAATCAACCCGCCGACTCCCACTGCAATCAGCAGCAATCCTTGAACCAAGTAATAGATAGCGAGCAGCTTAAGAAACCATGGAGAAGACGGCCTCACGGTGAGGTCATTTCCAATACGTGCAGCGGAGCCGGTATGCTCATTTTCATGCCGAACGCTCCAACGGCCATAGTTCTCTGAGGCGCGTTCGAACCCAATGGGCGTAGCGTTCATCCTCTTCAATTTCAAGGCTGAGTGGGCGGACATCCCCCACCGAGGGGGGCGCGATTTCAAGCGGCTCCCCTTCACATGTTCCCGCAAACCAATCGGCACAGGCCAGGGCGCCCCAGCCCTCCTTATATCGCCACTCAGCTTGTTGTTTGCAGGTTGAACATGGTTGCATAGCAACTGCTCCATCTTTATGTTGGCCTCATCAGCCTCGTTAACCAATCGGCTGGAATGCGCATCCTGCCCTGGTCTGTTTCAATCTCATAGACCGACATCGGATCCTGCCCGATCGCATCGTCACTTCCTTGCTCGATATTTTTCACGGTACCTGTCGTCGTACAATCAGGCGGGGTGATGTAATCACCAATTTTTGCAATCTGTTCCATAATAATTCTCCTCCAGCCCAGCGGCCCTCATCGCGAACGGTATGTCCATCGCTCAGGATTCAGTGTCGGATCCCTCGGACTACTGACGAAGCAAAGGCCCGGTTCCTTTCGGATCCGAGCCTTCTCGCTTCAGACGTGCAACGCTTCCACTGATCTTTCACAACGTTTCCGTTGTGCCCGCCACAGTTTTTGCATTGCGTGCGCTAAAGCATGACCCTACTATACTTCTCTCCTCAATAAGACGTACTGGGAAAAACCCCAGTACACCGTGTTCCCATAGGGCACGGGTAGCGTGGAAGTCCTCAAACAGGCCACCGCCGCCTGCCGCTTAAAGGGGATCTCTTCCCTGTCCGTGTTTTGTCTGTAAACTCGGAAGGACTGACATCTGCTGGCAGCATGTAATGGACGCAAAGTTTACGCTAACTCGAGGTGGTGAGTTACCAGGAGATGCAGAGAGGGGCAGCCGCTCGGAGGGAGAAAAGTTATGAGCCCTGGTGCCAAACTGGTGCCAAAACACCGTGACCCACCATAACCCCATGATGAGGTCCGTTATCACAAATCCTCGCTTTTTGCTGATGATTCCTCTTGCAGGGTATTCTGAGGTAGGTCTTCGGCAAGACTCTTCATCAGCGGGCCGATATTTTGTCGAATAAAGATTTCAGTTGGGTATTCGTCGTCTTGAACGCTGAGGCGAGGATGCGTTGCCCAGCGATGCTGACCTTCTGGGTGATGTGATTGCAGCGTGTGGTGAGGACAAGGCGGTTGCTCAGCAATCTCCCTCCTCGTCAGATTCCTGGTTGCAGCTGGTTGCGGATTTGCGTCTTTCTTGCTCGATTTTGCTGCGATCTGCATCCGTAAGTGCTTGAGCTTCTTGAGTGGCCTGGGGGTTCGAGCAATATCGAAACCTGTCACTCCCATACCTTCCACCGATAACCGCTTGATCTCTTGGCTGGCCTCAAGCGAGCGAGGGCCGAGGGCAAAACATTGGGTCGTCCTCTCGTAAGTGCCATTATAGAGGCTAAGGTGGTGGCCCTACGGAAGCAAGGGCGGGGTATGCGAGCGATATAGCGCGAGAACTGGGTATAGGGAATTGCACCATTCAGCGCATCATGGCTGCGTGAGGGATTTATAGTTCCTTGGACGTGTGAGCCGATGCACTGTCCCATTCTGCACTGAGCCGGTCTCTTGTCCAGCCAGAGTCTTTGCATACCATACCTCAACAGGCCTGCGGTGCCCTCGGACCCAAGGTTCCATTTTGGGCTAGATCCCTTACGTAAGCACGACCTTTGTGCCCAAGTTTTTGGGGGATAGGCAGCGTCAAGGGTATTTCCGAGGACACACCGTTTACTAGGGGGCCTATATATAAATGGTGAGGGTGGATCTCAAAACCACACTGGCTGAATCTCACGCATGGAGGAATGAATCATGGCGACACAAGTCACAATCGAATCCCCGGCTAAGGCGAAGACCTATTTTGAGGCGAAAATGGCGTTCACCACTGGGCCGGTGGAACTCGAACGCATGATGAAGAACAAGGAGGTGAATGTCGTGGACGTCCGCGCCGCCGAAGACTATGCCGAGGGACACATTCCTGGCGCGGTCAATCTGCCCAAGGATCAGTGGCAGACGTTCAAAGGCCTGCGGAAGGACAAGACGAATGTCCTCTACTGCTATTCCCAAGTCTGTCATCTCGCCGCGGCGGCGGCTGTCGAGTTTGCGGGCCAGGGCTTTTCCGTCATGGAATTGGACGGTGGATGGCGTTGGTGGAAGGACGACGGCTTTACCGTCGAAACATAAGGAGGTTGCAAGATCAGGTCCGCGTGTAGGTCATGACCTTGCTTATGACCGTAGAGGCTATATCTGAAAGATGAACGGTTCAGGGGTTCACACTCAGTGTCTGCGAATCCTCTTGCTCCCCCGCGCTCTCGTGCTTGTACTCATGATGACGGGCCTAGGCTTCGCCGAAGTTCCCCCCCCAGAGCCAGCCCAGGAGGGGACCGCTCACGAAACACAGGGGCCAATCCCCGCGGGTGAACTTCGTCACAGACCGGGTCAGTCCCCAGCCTTTTTTCAAACCCCTTCCGAATGGTGGAAGACACCCTTAAATTGGGAGACGGGGGCTGGCCGCAGCTACTTCCTTCCTATCGCAGAAATTCCGGTCTATCTACTTCTGCTCAATCAGTACGACCGGCATTTTACCGAGCCCAAAGATGTCTACCGCACCACTGGCGATACATTTAGGCAACACTTGACTGATTCGAAGTGGGTCCTCGACAAGGACCAGTTTTCCGTCAACCAGTTCCTGCATCCCTACGGCGGCAGCATCTACTATGGTCTAGCCCGGTCGGCGGGCCTCAACTTCTGGGAATCGTTTCTGTATAGCAGCGCCGGGAGTTTTCTCTGGGAAATGGGAGGCGAGAAGACAGATCCTTCGATCAATGACATGATCGCGACGCCTATCGGCGGGTCATTCATGGGCGAACCATTTTTTCGAATGGCCAGTCTGCTGCTGGAGACCGAAGACGGCAGGCCCGGCTTCTGGCGTGAACTCGGCGCCGCGGTGATTTCACCGCCCACTGGGCTCAACCGTCTGGCGTTCGGTAACAAGTTCGACGCGGTGTTCCCGAGCCACCGACCTGCCACGTTCATGCGCCTGCAGGTAGGTGGAACGCTCAGCTCAAGCAGCCGCAACGTCTCTTCCAGCGTCAAAGAGCATGGCGCCGTGGGAGATTTCACATTCACCTATGGTCTCCCCGGTAAGCCCGGCTATAGTTACGCACGTCCGTTCGACTATTTCGATTTCCATGTGACCGCCGTCACGGCGAATACCCTGGAGAGTCTCAACACGCGGGGGCTCCTGCTCGGTCGCGCCTATGAGTCCGGTGATGCCACTCGCGGGGTGTGGGGTCTCTTCGGCAGCTTTGACTATATCTCACCACAGGTGTTCCGCGTGTCCAGCACCGCGCTCTCGCTCGGGACGATCTGGCAATCGTGGTTGTCGCGTCTGGTGACGCTCCAGGGAACGGCTCTGGCCGGCGCCGGCTATGGCGCAGCCGGCAGCATCCGGCGCACGGAGGAGCGGGATTATCACTATGGGACTACCCCGCAAGGCTTACTTGCCCTCCGTCTGATCTTCGGCGACCGAGCGATGATCGACCTCACAGGGCGCGAGTACTATGTCAGTAGCCTGCTTGCTTCCGAACAGGGAGAAGAAAACATCCTACGTGGAGAGGGCTCGTTCACCCTCCGAGTCATCGGTCAACATGCCGTCGCGCTCCGGTATCTCGTCTCACATCGGGACGCACACTATCCGAACGTGGAGTTCCGCAACCAGACGGTCGAGACCATTTGTCTCATGTATGTCTTGCTCGGGAGCTCCGGCTTCGGCGCGGTCGAATGGCAGTGATTATGGATATCCGGAGATCCGGCTATAGAGCCAGTCTGAAGTGGTATAGACCAGCATAACTCTCAGAAGTGCATCCGACCGGGGAATTGTTGGGACAATGCCGTCGTGGAGAGCTTCTTTGCGAGCTTGAAAACCGAGCTGGTTTTATCGTCAACAGATTCGGAACAGGCTATATCGAAGGATTCTATAATCGGCGGCGGCGTCATTCCACGTTGGGATATCTCAACAGGGAACCAGTAATACTGCAATGAAGTACATCCCTGATCCCAACGTGTAGAAGTCAACCCAACGCTGGTGGATCCTCCCGATCCTCCCCGGTGAGCGCCTGCACCTCAGTGACTTCAGCCTCACGAAGTTCTGATGCGCACCCTAGAAGTAATTGCCGTCGTTGCTGCAGGGATTTTTTAAAATCATCACGATCAGGTTCTAGCTGGGCCGATTCTGGGAGGTTCACAATGGCCTCCGCTTCTCCCAGGGTTGCATACTTGTAGGCTTCCAATTGGGTATGCCCCGGGCCATAGAGATCGATGAGCAATTGTTCTGTTTCGGCATCGAACGCAATCAACGTTTCACTCGTTTCGTTCAATGTCTCATCCTTCGACAACTGTTCTAATGTATCGATTTGTCGTTCCAGGCGCTCTGTCCGGCTGGGGGCGGAAAACGATGCATTGGTATGTGGCATGTTGCTCCTTCGTGTCGAACATGTATGGATGAACGTTTCTGTCGTATCCTGACGCGAAACTCCTCTGCTCGAAGCTAGGCGGTGCCCTAGCAGGAGGTTTCTTCCCTACGAAACCATGCCTCTACTCGTGTGGAAGGTTCGTTCCCGTATCATTCTTGGGCACCAACATTCTTATGCATGATCCCTTCATGCAACTGCTGCATCATTCAATTCGCCGTCTCGAGACAACACCATCATTTTTTTGTTGTGCTCGGCACAAAAGACACGTCCGTCACTTTCTTTTCATCATCGACCAGAAGCACGACCGCATCGCCTTTCGATAACTTGGCCAACCTTTCCTGAATGAGCAGGCGCACCTCATAGGTATGCTCTTTCCCGTCTTCGGTTATCACGCTGATGGTGCTGTCATGTAAGGCTTGCGTCTCAATTTCTGTCGGCATCTCTGACTTATTTTAGGAGCACACGTGAAGGAAGACAAGAAAGGCGAGCCACAACTGTTGTGGAACTGCTATCAGCCCCGGTGTGATCAGTATCTAGCTGCGACTCGGGGCAACAAATTTAAATACCGCTTGTAGGTGCCATGCCACCAGTGGCACCTACTCATGTAACTCATTGATTCTCCATGACATGAAATGTCACTTTTTTCACCGTCTATTTGATGTAAGTTGCTGTTTCTGCTCGTGTTGTTGATGCCCTGAAAAGGCTGGTGCCACCGTGAGAGAAAGTCTCATAGGCGACTCATGCTTATCCGGTTGTTTCAGCCGACCCCAAGATATAGGGTTGGGGCTTCAGGACACACCGACCACTTCCAAGATATTGCGCCAAGCTGAGTCAACCGGATAAGCATAAGGCGACTAGAGTTCTTTGAGACTTATGTTGAAAGGGTTACTGAACCCCTCCTTCTGCTACCACGCTGCTACCAGAACAGCCCAAACCAAGACGACCCATGACGATCATGGTTGTTAAAAATCTTCGCTTTTCTGTGGAGATGGCCCGTGCTGGGTTGGCTCAGTTTCGGGAGAAGGAGATTTGTAAACCGCAGGTTGGAGGTTCAATTCCTCTCGCCAGCTCCATACCAACCTTCGGTTGATCCGCCAACTCATCGCTTTATCGAATTAGGTCGCCGGAAGCATACCACCAGCGAATCTTGTTCTTGAATCTTCACCCTGGATGTTTCGAATGGGATATGTCCACTTCGTGGGGATCAGGCGATGTAACAGTTTTTCAATGAAGGTCCCCGCAACAAGCTTCGGGGTTTCACAGAACTCAATGTCGAAGACTTCTCGGAAGCAGAGGCGAACCCCGTAGCAAGTTACGGGTAATGTTCAAGTTCATGCGTTATCCCAGCTAGGAGTCTATCGCTCGCTCACATCGCAGAAAGAAACGCGGGCTAGCGTTCGGCTTCCGTGAGATCACCTTCCTCTTCCAGCTCTTCAAAATCGGCTTCCGCTTTGGCCTTCAGAGTCGAGGGATGCAGGCCATATTTTTTGAGCATTTTATAGAAATCTGCCCGATAGCGTCCAGCAAATTGGGCAGCGCGTGAGATATTGCCACCGGTGAGTTGCAGGACGTTCTTAAGGTAGGTTTTCTCAAACTCTTCCTTCGCTTCAGTCAATGGTTTCATCGGCGAGTCCAGAGATGTGCCCATAGGGGGTAAGAGGTCCGGCGTAATCATGTCTTGGCGCGTCATGACGGTGGCTTTTTCAATGACATTTTCTAATTCGCGAACATTTCCTGGCCAAGGATGTGCAACCAGCCGATTAAGGGCGGCCGGTGTAAAGCCGCGCAGAATTTTATTCGCCCGTTTCGCGCTCGCGGTCAAGAAGTGTTGGGCCAGCAAGGGAATATCATCTGGGCGTTCACGAAGCGGTGGGATAAAGAGTGGGACGACGGAGATACGATAGTACAGATCGTTTCGGAATGCCCCATTCTTAACCGCTTCACCAAGGTCTTTATTCGTCGCAGTAATAATCCGCACATCGATCTTCGTTGAGAGTTCAGAACCCACTTCTCGGACTTCCCGTTCCTGCACGGCTCGCAACAATTTGACCTGCATCGAGAGGGGCATTTCGCCGATCTCGTCGAGAAAGAGCGTACCGCCATTGGCGCTTTGAAACAGGCCTCGCTTCGCGCCATGGGCGTTGGTAAAGGCTCCGCGCACATGTCCGAAGAGTTCTGATTCGAAGAGCATTTCGGGAATGGCTGCGCAATTGAGGGCGACAAACGGTCCTTTATTCCGTCGGCTGTTCGAATGGATCACGCGCGCAAACACTTCCTTGCCGGTCCCGGTTTCTCCGAAGAGGAGAATAGTCGCGTCGGAGTCGGCCACCTGCACCACTTGCTGAAGTAAGCGCTTCATGGCAGGACTCCGCGCGACGATGTTTTCCATACCGTACAGTTCGTTGACGAGAGACTTGAGTCGCTGAATCTCGCCTCTCATCCGTTGAGGAGAAAGCCCTTCTTCGATCTTGGCCTTAAGTTCCTTGTCGTCGAACGGTTTGGTCAGATATCCGAAGGCGCCACGCTGCATAGCCTCCACGGCGTTGGGAATACTCCCATGAGCGGTCAGGATGATAACCGGAAGGCCCGGATGAATCCGCAGCAGTTCTTCTGTCACATCCAATCCGTCTTCGCTTCCAAGGCGGAGATCGGTAATGGCAAGGTCAAACCGGTTATTCTTGGCTACGGCAAGGGCTTCACGGCCTGTGGTACAGCCTGTGACGGTAAAACCCATAGCAGTCAACCGCATCTTCACAAGATGTAACAGTCCCTCCTCATCGTCGACTACGAGAATATGCTCTTTTTCCATGAAGCTCCTTCTACGGTGTTGTTGGTTCCTGCGCAGTCGGAGGCGGTGGAACCGTCAATGAAGGACGGATAGGACGAACCTTATCCCGCGTTTCCTCCCGCGTTTCCTGGTCGATGCGCTTCAATGCCTCCAATTGGCTCGTCAATTCCTCTATTTTTCTATCTCGATCCATCAGTTGCTTGTGTAGGGATAGTACCATGCCCGTATCGGTCGAACTTCTTGCGGTCTCTTTCTTACCACTGCCCCCTTCCATCTTCCGTTCACGCTCGGCTAACTCCCGCTGGAGGTTTTCCAGGGATTGAGAGTCGGCATCCTTCATGGCTCTCAACTGCTGGATAGTCAGCTTTTTATCTTGCATGTCTCGCACTAGCCCTACAAGCAAGTCTCGCACCAGCTGATCTGAAGCCTGAGCCAGGATGGCCTGGCTTTCCGAAATGGCCGGGGCCGCCATGACTGATTGGAACCAGGGTTGTTCAACGGGAGCGGCATGATGCTCGAGCAGAGCAACCCAAAGCTTGCTGGAAGAGGCCAGCTGGCTCTGTGGCGCGACGGCAATCACTTTCTCGAAATACTTCAGGGCGCTATCACGACTTTCGTAGAGCCCCAGAAGAGCGCGCATAAAGTAAACATAATCGCAGGAGTTCTGCTCGGCACATTTCAGGGCAAGCGCCTCCTGTTTTTTTGCCAACGCAAGGAGCGATTGTGCCTCTCCCGTTTCTATCATGAAATAGGGCTGCGAAAATTGCGGGGCTGGCGACCATGCGGCGCATCCCACGAGGAAGAATAGATAGGACAAGACTCCGTGGGTGAAGCCTCTGCGGACAACCTTCATGCCGCTTCCCCTGGTTTCGTGAGGAGTAGGACAAATCGTACGGTCGTTCCCTTCTTGGCTTCGCTTTCAATCCAAATCCGTCCTCCGTGCGCTTCGACCACATTTTTTGCCAGTGCCAACCCAAGGCCGCTCCCCGGTGCAGCCAGTTTGGCCTTCGTGCGTCCTTGATAGAAGCGCTCGAAAATGTAGGGCAGGTCTTCGGCCTGAATTCCAGGTCCTCCGTCGCTCACGCTCACCTCGAGGGTTCCCGAACTCAGGTCCGGCTTCATAACCACCTTTACGATGCCCCCCTCCGAGCTGAACTTCAAGGCGTTTGAGAGCAAATTGTCGAGTACTTGTTCAATTCGAAACACATCCGCCTTGACCCACACCTGTTGTGCAGGCCCTTCCAGTAACAGCTGCACATGCTTGGCATCGGCAAGAAGCTGAACTTTCTTGACCGACATATCTGCGACTCGCTTGATGTCCGTCGGAACAATTCGATATTCCATCATACCGGCATTCATCTTGGACAGATCCAGAATGGTGGAGATGAGTGTGATGAGTCGGCGGCTGCTGTCTGCCATGATGCGCAAGGTCGTGCGCTGTTCTTGAGACAGAGGGCCAGGAATTTCATCTAACAGCAAATGGGTGCCCTCTTGGATCGAAGCCATGGGCGTGCGTAGCTCATGGGAAACATGGGCGAGAAACTCCTCCTTCATATCGTCCAGCTCTTGGAGTTTTATGCCCATCCGATTGACTGCGTCGACGAGGTCTCGCAACTCTCTAGGGGCTCGAATATTCAGTGATGTACGGAAATTGCCCAGCCCGATCTGTTTGATATGGCTCTGCAATTGGCGAAGCGGGCGCAGAATCGTATAGCTGGCAAAGCCGGCGAGCGTAATGCCGAATACAAGCGCAAGCAGTACCAGTTGTTCAGTCACCGCTTCGGCTTGGGCCGAGTTTTCCCGTGACCGGCTGACTCCGACACTGATGCCCATCTCATGAAGATCGATGAACTGTTGAAGTGTGGCGCTGATGCGGTCCATCAAGACGTCCCGCCGACCCTCATAGTTCCCAGACGGAAGTGCTGAAGCCGACGCCTTTCTCTCCAATTTTTCATGGAGCATCGTGAGTCGTTCTTGCTGCAGGTGTTTGATATCCTTAAGCAGCTGAATACCTTGGGGAGTGAGCTCCTGTAACTCAAGGGTCTGGAGCCCACGATGGAATTCCTCAACTTCTTCATCGAAATGTTGTAAGAACGTGGCATCGCGTACAACCAGATATTTCTTTTCACTATTGAGTTGTGCATAGAGTACGGTAAGCAAATGCTTGGCCGATTCGATCGCCGGGTAATGGAGCATGGCCATGTTGGTACTCAACGCAGTCAGCTGGCGTAGTTGAAACAAAGCATACAAATTTACCCCTGCCATCACTACGATGATGACGAGGGAAGTCAGAATAATCCGCCAAAAGACAGATAAACGCACGAACGAAACTCTTTCTGGGCTTTATGTAGCGACTGTAGGCAATTCCATACACTATTTCAGTTGGCTACTCAAGGGTCTACCAAACGAACTCTCATATATTATCTGTCCTTGTGGAGAGTAAAGGGGCTAGAAATGTTTGAGCGGTTCCATTTCCGCCATCCCATTCCTCCCTACTTGAATGGCGAGACAAATCGGCGTTGGCGTCGTGACACCCCATGTAAGGATGCAAAGAGATGGCCACGAAACAACAACATGGCCACGGCAAGTGGTGGTGTGAACAGCAGCCCTAAATACCAGCTGATTGAGGAAGGGATACCCACATAGCCCAGCCAACCTCCGAGAATCGTGAATGGCAACACGAGGACCTGGGAAAAATCCAAACCTGCGCCCCTCCCCACTCGGCTGGAGAGAGAAAAAAATGATTGCAGGCCTGTGGGCGAAAGGATGATGGGGATCAGGATCAATGCAAACGGAAGAAACCATTCAATCCAATTCTCAAGAACGAACTCATACGAGGTCTTCAACACCTCAAGCGGGGAATTATGCCGAACTTGATAGATAATTTCCGGCGCCGGGTTCAGCAAGAGAAAAATGAGCAGGAGTGCTGCGTACGATAGGAGTTGCCCGAACGGGTTCGCCTGAGTACTGAGGTCGAGAGCCATAAGGGGCAGCCACAGGATGAACCCGATACCGATGACATCCCAAAAGTAGTGGCCCACACTACCAAGAATGTCGCGCAGGGTGAGCGCCCGCGCATGGCTGATCGATTGCTCGATCAGGCTCAGGGTCGCGCCAACCAGGAGCGCGTTCACCGCACCGAGCAGAAAGCCTCCAATCATACCGAGCGGCGAGGCAATCTGAGTGGCGAGCAGCAGAAGGAATCCAAATCCCACCACGGCCACTATGGTCATCCAGCCGCGGACAAGAGATTCTCCGGTTTTGCGAAAGGCGTTCCGATAGAGTGAGACTGTTTCAGTAAGAATGCGCGTCATGAGAGACAATAGTCCGCTGGAGCTTCTCTGGTCAAGCCGACCACGCCCCCTCGTAGGAGGTTGACTTCCCATATCCTATGCTTATGTGAATACCCACAGTACACACGGATAAGCGGAGAGGAGAGATCCAATGGACATGAATCGAATGACGATCAAGCTACAAGAAGCGCTTCAGACTGCGTCATCCCATGCCGCAAGGCGGAGCCATCAAGGGATCGATGTGGAGCACCTTCTGCTTGCGTTCGTGGAACAGGAGGGAGGTCTCGCGTCCTCTCTCCTTGAACAGGCAGGGTTGTCGGTTCCTTCTGTCCGCCAGGCAGTGGAGCAGGCACTCGCGAAGCTCCCTCAAGTACAGGGCGCCGGAGCAAGCCCTGGACAACTTCACATTGCCTCACGGCTGAATCAAGTCTTGACCAAAGCCGAAGATGAACAACGAGCATTGAAAGACGACTATCTCAGCGTCGAACATGTCGTCCTCGCCATGGTTCAAGAAGGGGGGATTTTCAAGAAACTTGGTCTAACGAAGGAACGGCTCCTTGGCGCGCTGCAACAAATACGAGGGTCACAACGCGTGACAAGCCAAGACCCGGAAGGCACATACCAGGCGTTGGAAAAATATGGCCGCGATCTCACCAGGCTGGCCGGTCAAGGAAAACTGGATCCCGTCATTGGGCGCGATGAAGAAATTCGCCGTGTCGTGCAAATTCTTTCACGGCGGACCAAGAACAATCCTGTGCTCATCGGAGAACCAGGCGTCGGGAAAACCGCCATTGTCGAAGGGCTTGCCTCCCGCATTATCAAAGGGGACGTGCCGGAAGGACTGAAGAAGAAGCGCGTCATCACTCTCGACATGGGATCGCTGGTAGCCGGCGCAAAGTTTCGGGGTGAGTTTGAGGAACGATTGAAAGCCGTCCTCAAAGAGGTGCAGGCGGCCGAGGGACAAGTTCTGCTCTTCATTGATGAGCTGCATACAGTCGTGGGAGCCGGTGCGGCGGAGGGGGCGATGGACGCCGCCAATCTGCTCAAGCCCATGCTGGCCCGCGGCGAACTGCATTTGATCGGCGCGACCACGCTCGATGAGTATCGAAAACATATCGAGAAGGATGCTGCGTTAGAACGCCGGTTCCAAACGGTGCTGGTCGGTCAACCGACGGTGGAGGATACCATCTCGATTCTGCGCGGGCTCAAGGAGCGCTACGAAGTGCACCATGGCGTGCGCATCAAAGATGCCGCGCTCGTCGCCGCCGCAAAGCTTTCGAACCGATATATCGCCGACCGTTTTCTCCCGGATAAAGCGATCGACCTAGTCGATGAATCGGCGGCGCGCCTGCGAACAGAAATTGATAGTTTGCCGGCGGAGCTCGACGAAGTCTCACGCAAGGTGATGCAACTGGAGATCGAACGAGAGGCCTTGCGGAAAGAACAGGACCAAGCCAGTCAAGCGCGGCTGGCGACCCTTGAGCTTGAGTTAGGCGAGAAGCAGCGAGATCTGCAGGCACTCAAGACGCGGTGGAACTCTGAGAAAGCCTCAGTGTCGCGTTTGCGCAAGACTCGGGAAGCGATGGAAGAAGTGAAACAGGCGATTGAGCGCGCGGAACGGGCGTACGATTTGAATCGCGTGGCGGAACTACGATACGGAGAGTTGCCTCGTCTTGAGCGGGAACTGACCTTGGAGCAGGAACAACTCGGCAAGAAACAGGGCGAAAGCCGGCTGCTCAAAGAAGAGGTCGATGAAGACGACATCGCAGCTATCGTAAGCCGCTGGACCGGCATTCCCGTTTCCAGGCTGGTCGAAGGCGAAATGGAGAAGTTGTTGAAACTGGATGAGTTGCTCCATCAACGCGTGGTTGGCCAAGATGAGGCGGTGCAGGCCGTCGCCGATGCGGTCCTTCGCGCGCGTTCCGGCATTAAAGACCCGAACCGGCCCATCGGCTCGTTTCTCTTTCTCGGTCCGACCGGCGTCGGAAAGACCGAGCTGGCGCGTGCGCTTGCTGCGACGCTCTTTGATGACGAGGCCAATCTGATTCGAATCGACATGTCCGAGTACATGGAAAAACATACGGTCGCCCGTCTCATCGGAGCCCCCCCAGGTTATGTCGGCTACGAAGAAGGTGGACAATTGACCGAAGCCGTCCGCCGGCGTCCTTTCTCCGTCATTTTGTTTGACGAGATCGAAAAGGCCCATCACGACGTCTTCAATATCTTCCTCCAAGTGTTGGACGACGGACGACTGACGGACTCTCAGGGCCGGACCGTCGATTTCAAGAACACGGTGTTAATCATGACGTCGAACATCGGCAGCCCACAGATTCTTGAGGCGCAGCAACGGCGCGCCTCTTATGATGAGGTCCGTTCCCTCGTGATGGCGGAACTTCGAGAACACTTCCGTCCGGAATTCTTGAACCGCGTCGACGAAACGGTGGTATTCCATCCGTTGGAGACGGAACAGCTCACGAAGATCGTGGAGATTCAACTCGAGCGGTTGCGAACACGTTTGACAGAACGACGAATCTCTCTGTCGGTGACGCCAGCAGCCTTGAGGCATCTGGGTCAACGCGGCTATGATCCGGTCTATGGGGCGAGGCCCTTGAAGCGATTGATCCAGCAAGAAATTGAAACGCCGATGGCGCGTCAGTTGGTCAAGGGCGAATTGCGCGATGGAGATACTGCGACCGTGGATCTGAAAGATCAGCACATCGTCATTGTGCCGACGGTCACTGACTAACAGGGTGTGGAAATATCAGTTCGCCAAAGGCAAAAAAACTGCTGTGGCCTGCACGCCAGGGACATGAGTAGAGTATCCCCGCAGGAGGCTGAAAAAGGCCGTTCATCAAGGTGTCAGCGAGTGAAGGCCCTCTCCACGCACCCTCTGGGGTACGTTGAGAGGGCCTGAACGATGCGAGAACGCTGCCGGAGGACTTTTTCAGCGTCCTGCTAATCGTTCCTGCGTGCGATCGGTCCTATTCCTGCCTCACGTGATCCGCACCCCATCAATCATGATCCAGGCTCTTCTTCCGTCATGCACAGCTCGCGTTCTGTGACCGCGCTTGGTATTCTGTGCCGCATGCCGGAGCAGCATCGATGACGCCAACAGGGATTCGTGCAGTCGTCTTGGCGAGCGGAGGGCTGGATTCCACCGTCACGGCGGCCATTGCCAAGCGGGATGGTTGCGAGCTCTTCTTCCTCACGATGGCCTACGGGCAGCGCCATGCAGTGGAGGTAGAGCGGGCTCGGCAGGTGGCAGCCGCCTTGGGCGTGGCGAATCATCTGGTGATGAACCTGGATCTTCGCGCCATAGGCGGGTCGGCGCTCACCGGCCCGGCGGCAGTGCCCAAAGACCGACCGGGCAACGAGCGTAGCCAGACCATTCCTGTCACCTATGTGCCGGGACGGAATCTCATCTTTCTCTCGATTGCTGCAGCGCATGCAGAAGTCGTCGGAGCGTCTCTCATCTATTTTGGCGCGAATGTGCTCGACTATTCCGGCTATCCAGACTGCCGGCTTGAATTCATTCGCGCATTTGAAGTGGCGGTGAAGGAAGGCACGAAAGCCGGCATGGAAGGGAACCCACTCCATGTCAAAGCCCCCTTGCTGAGGCTGACGAAAGCGGACATCATCCGGCAAGGGATCGCACTTCATGTCCCGTTTCATTTGACCCATAGTTGTTACGATCCGGTGGAAGAACAGGCTTGTGGGCGATGCGATAGTTGCGTGATTCGGCAGGAAGGATTTGCGAAAGTCGGGGTTGTAGATCCGATCGCGTATGCGATATAACCCGTGAGACGCGAGATAGGCAGATAGCACAATAGTCCTGATTCCATGAAAATCCCGATGACAAAAAGACTTCAGATCGGAGTGTGGTTGCTGGGGCTGTGTCTCCTCGCAGCTTGCGATTCCTCGGAGCCGCCCAAGCCAACAGCAGTCGTAGGCGGTCCTGTGCCGGCCGAATTCCAAACGGGCGAAACCACATTCAACGCGAACTGTGCGGCTTGTCATGGTAAGCAAGCAACGGGCACCGACCACGGACCTCCGTTAGTGCATAAGGTCTACGAACCGAACCATCACGGAGACCAGGCCTTCCAACGGGCTGCCGCCAACGGCGTCAATGCGCACCACTGGCAATTCGGCAACATGCCGAAGATCGACGCCGTCACTCCGGCAGATGTCGATCAAGTCGTGAAGTATGTCAGGTGGCTGCAACGCCAGGCCGGCATTCAATAGCAGCAGGATGCTGAAAAAGGGGACGGGCAGCCTGGTCGTCCTCCTGCTCGCGGAACGCGCACGATAAGAATGTGCTCGTTCGACGCGCGCAATCGAGCATCAACCAGGCTGCCCTTGAGGAGAGAACAAGCGAGCTTGGAAGAATGGGAGGAGTAGCCGGGTGCCCTTCTTGCTCGCAGAGCCCCCACGATGAGGCAGTGGTCGCTCAATACGCGCAGGAAAGGGCAGCCTCGGCCACTCCAGATAAGCGAGGATAGACCAGACCAACCCTCCACCCTGCACACGTTTCCAGGCTTTACCGCTCGTCGCGCCCTGTTTCTCACCAACCAGATCAACCCCAAAAACCTCCCCCCTCTCGCCCTGGCTCCTTACACCTAACGTTTCACCTTTCATCGTCTCACGTCCCCTGAAAAGCGGGGTGATTTCCCGTAGAGAAAAGGGTATTCTCTGCACGGCTCAATGACTTCAGCGTCCCTCTGAAACCACTATGTCGCTTCACCCTGACTTCCCAATCTCGCCATACGCGCCGAACAATTTCGCCACACTCTCAGCGAGTTTCACTGAATACAAGAACCAGCCATGATGACCTTCCGCAACCATCGCCTTCGTGACTTCGCCGTGCCGATGGGCACCAATTGGCTGCTCAACGACCTCGCCGAAGCCAAGGGCAAGCAGGAACTGTACACCCGTCAGTCGCCGCAAGTGCTGAAGGCCCTGCGCGAAATGGCTCTGGTCCAAAGCGTGGAATCGTCCAACCGCATCGAAGGCGTCACCGTCGCGCCGGACCGGCTGCGCCCGCTCGTCCTCGGCCATGCCCGTCCC
This sequence comes from uncultured Nitrospiraceae bacterium, assembly GCA_963821465.1. Taxonomy (GTDB): domain Bacteria; phylum Nitrospirota; class Nitrospiria; order Nitrospirales; family Nitrospiraceae; genus Palsa-1315. The sequence continues at coordinate 231,149 of CAWGDV010000010.1, forward strand.
AAAGACCGGTCCGAGCAAGACATCGCCGGGTATTGCCGAGCCTTGCATCTCATCCACACCGAAGTCGGAAACCTTGCCCATCACTCCCGACCTGCTGCGCCGTCTCCATCAGCTCTGTCAGGAAGGCAGCGGCGATGCCGGTCAGCTCAAGAAAGTGGACAACGACATCATCGAACTGCGGCCAGGCGCCGCGCCCATCGTGCGTTTCACGTGCGTCTCCGCCAAAGCCACGCCAACTGCCGTGGATGAACTCTGCCTCGTCTATCGCTACGCCATCGACCAAGACCAGATTCCGCCGCTCGTGGCCATCGGGGCACTCGTGCTCGATTTCCTTTGCATCCACCCGTTCCGTGACGGCAATGGCCGCGTCTCCCGCCTGCTCACGCTGCTGGCGCTCTACCAGCACGGATACGAAATGGGCCGGTACATTAGCCTGGAGAGGCTCATCGAAGAAGGGAAAGACGACTACTATCACGTCCTCCAGCAAAGCTCCCAGCGCTGGCACGAAGGCAAGCACGACCTCCTCCCCTGGCTCAATCACTTTCTCTCTATCGCCCGCCGCGCCTATGGCGAATTCGAGCGGCGCGCCGGTCAGGTCAAAGCCCCGCGCGGTGCGAAAGCCGGGCTGGTACTCGCGGCGATCCGCCAGCAATCCGGCGAGTTCCGTCTTGTCGACATCGAACAGGCCTGTCCCGGCGTGGGCCGGGAATGGATTCGCTCCCTGCTCACCGATTTGAAAGCGGCAGGCGACGCGGATTGCCGGGGCAAGGGCCCGGCAGCGCGATGGCGTTATCTGGGGAGTAAGGGTAGTAACTCGTGAGTAAGGGTAGTAATAAGGGTAGTAACATGTGAGGACTCTTTCCCCGAAACGTTTCACGTTTCACGAATCGTGGACGGACTGTTTGCGCATCCCGAGACGATTCAGGCTCCAACACCATACGAAATATGTCAACCGCGCGTTCTGTATAAACCGTTTTTTCCCGCAGGCTGTTAGATCTATCTGGCTCCCTTGTCGATAAGCCTGAGACCAGACAGACCAACCCAACCAGTTGCGCCCTCACGCGGTACGCTTCACCATTCACGTCTCACATTCCCCAAAGTCGGGGTGCTTTCTCGCGGGGAAACGGGTATTCTTCGGCGTTAATTGCCTTATGATTACTATGATGTTCCGTGGAGAACTCCTGCATGTTTGAACAAGCCTTCAAGAACATCGACGACGTCCTCTGGAAAGAGGCCGGCTGCACCACCGAGCTGGACTACACCGAGCAGACCTCCTGGCTCCTCTTCCTGAAATACCTCGACGGGCTGGAGCAGGACAAGGCCGACGAAGCCGAGCTGGAGGGCAAGAAGTACACCTTCATCCTCGACAAGCCCTACCGCTGGGAAAGCTGGGCCGCGCCCAAGGGCAAGGACGGCAAGCTCGACCACAACAAGGCCCTGACCGGCGACGACCTCCGCGACTTCGTCAATCAGCAAGCTCTTCCCCTACCTGCACGGCTTCAAGCAGAAGGCCAGCGGGCCGAACACCATCGAATACAAGATCGGCGAGATCTTCGGCGAGATCAAAAACAAGATCCAGAGCGGCTACAACCTGCGCGAGATCATCGACCACATCGACGAGCTGCGCTTCCGCTCGCAGACCGAGAAGCACGAGCTGTCGCACCTCTACGAAGCCAAGATCAAGAACATGGGCAACGCCGGGCGCAACGGCGGCGAGTATTACACCCCGCGCCCGCTCATTCGCGCCATGGTCCAGGTGGTCAAGCCGAAGATCGGCGAGACGCATCTACGACGGCGCCTGCGGCTCGGCGGGCTTCTTGTGCGAGTCGTTCGATTACCTGAAAGCCAAGGGCAACCTCACCACCAAGGACCTCAACACGCTCCAGACCCGCACCTTCTACGGCAAGGAGAAGAAGTCGCTCGCCTACGTCATCGCGATCATGAACATGATCCTGCACGGCATCGAGGCGCCGAACATCATCCACACCAACACGCTCACCGAAAACCTCGCCGACATTCAGGAGAAGGACCGCTACGACGTGGTGCTGGCCAATCCGCCCTTCGGCGGCAAGGAGCGCAAGGAAGTGCAGCAGAACTTCCCCATCCGCACCGGCGAGACGGCGTTCCTGTTCCTCCAGCACTTCATCAAGATGCTCAAGGCCGGCGGGCGCGGCGGCGTGGTCATCAAGAACACCTTCCTCTCCAACACCGACAACGCCTCGGTGAGCCTGCGCAAGCTGCTGCTGGAAAGCTGCAACCTGCACACCGTGCTCGACTGCCCCGGCGGCACGTTCCAGGGCGCGGGCGTGAAGACCGTGGTGCTCTTCTTCGAGAAAGGCGCGCCCACGCGCAAGGTCTGGTTCTACCAGCTCGACCCCGGCCGCAACCTCGGCAAGACCAACCCGCTCAACGACGACGACCTCGCCGAGTTCGTGAAGCTGCAAAAGACCTTCGCCGACTCGCCCAAGTCGCTGGAGCGTGGACGCCAAGACCATCGACCAGACGACCTTCGACCTCTCCGTGAAGAACCCGAACGGCGGCGAGGAAGTGACGCACCGCAGCCCGCAGGAGATCATGGACGAAATCGCCGCGCTGGACGCCGAGAGCGCGGAGGTGCTGGCGAACATCAAGGCGCTGCTATGAAGAACGGGTGGCAGACAAAGACGCTCGGTGAAGTCTGCGAAGTCGCAATGGCGGCTGGCACGCCGACGACCAAGTCAGAATTTCGTGAACGACGACGTGATCCGAGTGCATCAACTGCGATCAAGATTGGTGACGCATCTGAAGTCGCAGATACATCTGCGACGACAGACGAGCAAGATACTGCCGGAAGCGCTGCGAGCGTTCGACGCATGGTCTACGAAGGCGATTCATCGTGTCGTGCTCAACGAGCTCGGTCGGGCGCTTGCATCATCGACAAGACCGACGGCTGCATTCAGTCGACGATTGCATCGGCTGTTGCACCGAGCCAAGCGTCGATCGCCGGAGTTCTGTCTACTACTGTCCTCAGCACTGATCTTGCGATTGGTCAGATCGACAGGCTCGCAGCTGGAGCGACCGTCAGACATCTGAACGATGGCGAGCTTAGCGAAGTCGTTCAGATTCCATTCCCCCCGCTCCCCGAACAGCAGCGGATCGTCGGCATCCTCGACGAAGCGTTTGACGGCATCGCCACCGCCAAAGCCAACGCCGAAAAGAACCTCCAAAACGCCCGCGCCCTGTTCGAAAGCCACCTCCAATCCGTCTTCACCCAGCGCGGCAAGGGGTGGGTGGAGAAGACGATTGGCGAAATTGCTGAATCACTCGACTCGCGGAAGACGCTCGATCAAGCCGCAAAGAACCACGGACGAGTTCCAGTCATACCTGCGAAACATCGATGTACGCTGGCTCAGCATTGACGACCTATCCGATCGTCGTCGAATGCCATTCATCCCGCAGGAAACAGCAAACATGTACGCGATCAAAGGGGACGTGTCTATCGCACGGCAGGCTGATACCGGACGGGCTGCCATCTGCGAACGACGATGATCCAGTCGTACTTTCAGACAGCATCGTTCGATCGCGTGAGCTTTCAAGAGCCAGAGCTCTACAATTGTCTGTCTACTATCTAGTTCGCTCAGGACAGATACGGAGCAGCTGAAGCAGCACTTCAGTGGAACGGTGCATGCAGCATTTCAACTGGCGAAGTGCTGAGCCGATTCGCAGATTCCACTGCCACCGTTGTCAGAGCAGCAGCGCATCGTTGCGAAGCTCGACGACTGTCCGCGAAACCCAACGCCTCGAATCCATCTACCAGCAGAAGCTCGCCGCGCTGGACGCGTTGAAGAAGTCGCTGCTGCACCAAGCCTTCACCGGCGAACTGTAGCCCATGAACGTCGATGGCATTTATCAACTCCAACGCGACTGATGCCTGTCGCCGCTCAATTTCTAGCTGACGGAGTATCAAACCTTCGTGGCGATGCCATTCAACAATCGCGGACGGCTATCCTGAGAGGAGCATTCGGGAACTGGTCATCGCATGTCCACGACGAGGCAAACTCACCTACTTCCGGAACGATGCCAAGCGGCACGTTCGCTGCACTTAGCAGTCGTGTCGATGAAATCGCATCTGGCACAGTCGATCATCACGGATGAGATGATCCGGCAGGTGCTTTCATGCCACTTTTTCTGGAGGCGGACCTGACAGGGTGCACATTTTGGACGTCGTGCTAGAAACAGGCACTTGCACTTGCCCTGAAGCCGAATGAACGCGTTCTTCTCTTCACGCAGGACGGCACGCTACTCGTTACATTTTGATCTCTGCAGTCACCCGTATCACGACCTTACGTTCGAAGATGACGTCAGTAGAGCAATTGGCAAAGGATCTAGTGCGAGCAGCCCAGTATTTTGAGGCCGAGACCGACCGGTACATCCGGTTTGTATCCAGTCAACTCACAGCTGATGCCATCTACGTGTTGAATATCTATGGCCGACTGTGGAACGGGTGGCATGCCGGTTCGCCACGGCCATCGATATGTCTATGGAGTTGCAGCTAAGTCGATGGAGCATTTTGCTGAGCCGACTGGGCGCGTGGCTTTTAATGACGCGGTGCGCGAATTATCCGCACGCCGAATGCTCTGGACCGATTATCAACCGAATGCTTCACCTGGCGCTGATCATGTACGGTCTTCATGCCACCAAGCTGGGCTGGCTCGTTATCGAGCATCTCTAGAAGCATGATCCGCTAATGCGTGAACCGTGAATGCTCCAACTGACCGAATTGCTTGACTCGACACGAATGTCGCGTCACGTTATGCATCAAGTTGCCACGGACGACATAATCATGAACGAAGCCGAGACCAGAGCCGAGCACATCGACCCCGCGCTGAAAGCGGCGGGCTGGGGCGTCGTCGAGGGCAGCCGCATCCGGCGCGAGTATCCGATCACGCTGGGCCGCATCGAAGGCCACGGGCGGCGCGGCAAGCCGCTGACCGCCGATTACGTGCTGGTGTATCGCAACACCAAGCTGGCCGTGGTCGAGGCCAAGGCGTGGGACGAAGAGCTGACCGAAGGCGTGGCGCAGGCCAAGAACTACGCCGGCAAGCTCGCCATCCGCTTCACCTACGCCACCAACGGCCAGGGCATCTACGGCATCGACATGGAGACGGGCACGGAAGGCGAGGTGCCGCGCTATCCCGACGCCGGACGAACTCTGGAACCTGACCTTTGCCGAAGCAGAACGCCTGGCGCGACCGCTTCGCCGCCGTGCCGTTCGAGGACAAGGGCGGCTCACATCCGAGCCGCTACTACCAGGACATCGCCATCGAGCGGGTGATGGAGGCCATCGCCGCCGAGCAAGCAGCGCATCCTGCTCACGCTGGCCACCGGCACCGGCAAGACCTTCATCGCCTTTCAGATCGCCTGGAAGCTGTTCCACAGCCGCTGGAACCTGAGCCGCGAGCCGATCGCGCCGCCCGCGCATCCTGTTCCTGGCCGACCGCAACATCCTCGCCGACCAGGCCTACAACGCCTTCTCCGCCTTCCCCGAGGATGCGATGGTGCGGATCGAGCCGGAGGACATCCGCAAGAAGGGCAAGGTGCCGAAGAACGGCAGCCTGTTCTTCACCATCTTCCAGACCTTCATGAGCGGCCCGCCGAAGGACGGCAAGCCGTCGCCCTATTTCGGCGAGTATCCGCCCGACTTCTTCGACTTCATCGTCATCGACGAGTGCCATCGCGGCGGCGCGAACGACGAGAGCAACTGGCGCGGCATCCTCGACTACTTCGCCCCCGCCGTGCAGCTCGGCCTCACCGCCACGCCCAAGCGCAAGGACAACGTGGACACCTACGCCTACTTCGGCGAGCCGGTCTACATCTACTCGCTCAAGGAAGGCATCAACGACGGCTTCCTGACGCCGTTCAAGGTGAAGCAGATCTCGACCACGCTCGACGAGTATGTCTACACGCCCGACGACAAGCTGATCGAGGGCGAGATCGAGACCGGGAAGCGCTACACGGAAGCCGACTTCAACAAGATCATCGAGATCAAGGAACGCGAAGCGCACCGCGTGAAGCTCTTCATGGAGCAGATCAACCAGAACGAGAAGACGCTGGTCTTCTGCGCCACGCAGGATCACGCGCTGGCCGTGCGCGACCTCATCAACCAGATGAAGACGAGCAAGGACCCGAACTACTGCCAGCGGGTCACGGCCAACGACGGCGCGCTGGGCGAGCAGCACCTGCGCGACTTTCAGGACAACGAGAAGACCATCCCGACGATCCTGACCACCTCGCAGAAGCTCTCCACCGGCGTGGATGCCCGCAACATCCGCAACATCGTGCTGATGCGGCCGATCAACTCGATGATCGAGTTCAAGCAGATCATCGGGCGCGGCACGCGGCTCTACGACGGCAAGGACTACTTCACGATCTACGACTTCGTGAAGGCGCATCACCACTTCAGCGATCCGGAGTGGGACGGCGAGCCGATGGAGCCGGAACCGAAGCGTGCGCCGAGTGCGAAGGCCGCTCCCAGCCTGCCGAGTGCGGCCAGGCCTGCGATGCGAGAGCCATGCCGAAGCGCAGCCGAGTCCGTGCAGCACGACAGAAGAGTCAAAGTGAAGCTCGCCGACGGCAAGGAGCGCACCATCCAGCACATGATGGTCACGACCTTCTGGCATCCCGACGGCACGCCGATGTCCGCCCAGCAGTTCATGGAGATGCTCTTCGGCAAGCTGCCCGAGTTCTTCAAGGACGAGGCCGAACTGCGCGCCCTCTGGAGCGCGCCGGACACGCGCGCGAAGCTCTTGCAGGGACTGGCCGAGAAAGGCTTCGGCCGCGAGCAGACTGGCCGAGATGCAGAAGATCATCGACGCCGAGAAGAGCGACCTCTTCGACGTGCTGGCCCATGTGGCCTACGCCCTGCCGCCGCTGACCCGCGAGGAGCGGGCGGCCAAGGCCAAGGTCGACATCAGCACCCACTTCAACAGCAAGCAGCAGGTCTTCCTCGACTTCGTGCTGTCGCACTACGTGAAGGTCGGCGTGGAGGAACTCGACCAGGAGAAGCTCACGCCCCTGCTCAAGCTCAAGTACCACAACTCCATCGCCGACGCCGTGGCCGACCTGGGCAAACCGGAAGAGATCGGGAAGGTCTTCGCGGGCTTCCAGAAGTACTTATACCAAAATGGGCGTTCTTTCCGGCAGCAGACACTTGGAGCCTAGGTTAGATGCCTTCAGTTTCTACTCCGATCCTCTGCTTTACGGGAGGGTGGCCTGCTTGGCCTCCCACTGTGCGCGTCCAACGAGGGCCTTCTCAGGCCGCGCGTTGCGCGAGCACAGAAGATCAGGGGGCCACCCTCCCGCTCTTTACTCTGCGAGCAAGAAGAGCACCTGGCCGCTCCTCTCTCTTTCATAAACAAGCGGGGCTTATCCCGGAATGAAGGGCACATGAAAAGTCATCGCACAGATCTCAAGAATATCGCCCGTCGCGCCATGATCGAACGCGGCCTCTTGCCTGATTTTTCTTCCGCGGCAATGGCCGAGCTTGCCCGCATAGAGTCTGCTGCTACCGACCGCGACTCGAACCTGCGTGACTTGACGGGACTACTCTGGGCGTCAATCGACAACGACGATTCCCGGGATCTCGACCAACTCACCGTGGCTGAACCACGTCCCGACCAATCTGTGAAGATCCTAGTCGCGATTGCCGACGTGGACACGCTGGTCATGAAGGAATCAGCCTTGGATGCTCACGCCAAACACAATACGACGTCGGTCTATACGGCCGGCGACATATTCCCCATGCTGCCGGAAAAGCTGTCGACTGGTCTGACGTCACTTTGTGAAGGGCAAGACCGCCTCGCGATCGTCGTGGAGATGGTGATTGCGGAGGATGGGACGGTCCTCAGTTCCACCCTCTTTCGAGCTCTGGTCCGCAACCATGCGAAGCTGGCCTATAACAGCGTCGCAGCCTGGCTCGCAGGGGAGGCGTCTGCGCCTGAGCGGCTCGATGCTGTTTCCGGCCTCGATGCGCAACTCCGCCTGCAAGACCGGGTCGCGCAGCGGCTCAAGGCGCGACGCCACCAGCAGGGAGCGCTGAGTCTTGAAACGATCGAGCCACGAGCCGTGTTTGACGGTGAGGCGTTGACCGACCTCAGGGTCGAGCAGAAGAATCGCGCCAAGGAACTGATCGAAGATTTTATGATCGCAGCGAATCAGGCAACGGTGTCCTATCTCAAGGGAAAAGGTGTACCCTCTTTCCGCCGCATTCTGCGCTCTCCCGAACGCTGGCAGCGGATTAGGGAGGTGGCAGCACGCTGGAATGAGCGTTTGCCCCCGGAGCCGGACGCGAGTGCGCTCGAAAGGTTCCTCGTCACACGGCGGCAGGCCGACCCTCTCACTTTTCCCGATCTGTCCCTGGCCATCGTGAAGCTCATCGGCAGAGGCGAATATGTATTGGATCAGTCGAAGGGGGCTTCTCCGGAACATTTCGGGCTTGCCGTGAAGGGGTACACCCATTCCACGGCTCCTAACCGGCGCTTTCCCGACCTCATCACCCAGCGGCTGGTCAAAGCGGCGCTGGCCGACGCACCAACGCCCTACCGTCCAGAAGAACTGAAGTATCTGGCCGGTCACTGTACCGAGAAAGAAGACGATGCGGAGAAAGTCGAGCGGCGGCTTCGCAAATCCGCCGCCGCCCTGTTGCTCGAATCGCGGATCAAGGAGCGCTTCGACGCCATCGTGACGGGCGCGTCGGAACGCGGCATGTGGGTTCGGCTCCTTGAGCCGCCGGTCGAAGGGAAGATGGTGACAGGCGAGCGGGGCCTCGATGTCGGAGACAAGGTGCGAGTAGAGCTTATAAGTACGGATGTCGAACGAGGGTACATCGACTTCGTCAGAGTCGGATTGTGAGGGAGTCCGCGTCTTCTTGTTTATCTGGTTATAGAGGTCTGGGAATTTGGGATCAGGCGCCTCGATTGAAGAGATGAGGAGCTCGGCAGTCTTTCTTCCAAGATTGCCATCCCCTCGCCCCGTCACGAATAATCGTGGACAACCGACGCCCTGTCATCCAGGCTGGTCGGCTGCCTCCTCACCATCGCCACTCACGTCTCACGTAATCGAGCCTCGTGGAGAGAAGCACTGGGACCAATGATCGACCTTGCCCTTCACGCTCGGACGAGAGCGGCCACGCTATCCCTCACTGCGCGCACCCATTCGTGCTCTTTTCTCCAACTAAATACCCAGCCAAGCAGGGGCGTGCGGAGTTATTGACTGCGGCCGTCAGGCGAGGCCCTTCTGAGGCCGCGCGCTCCGGGAGCAAAGAAAATTCCGCACGCCCCCTGCACCACACCCTCCAAATTTGCTTGTTCTCTCTTCAGGGATGGGGCTGATTGATCTCCCACTGCGCGCGTCCAACGAGGGCCTTCTGAGGCCGCGCGTTGCGCGAGCACAGGAGATCAACAGGCTCCGTCCCCTCCTCTGTCCCGGGAGCACAGGGCCAACGTGGGTGTCCTTCCAATCCTTTCTATCGTGCGCGTTCCGCGAGCAGGAGGACGACCAGGCTGCCCTTCCTTCCCTATTTATCCTGTTGTCCCTCTGCCGCAACATCCCATGGTTTGTGTTGCGGGGGTCTCTCTGTCTCCTCTCCTCGGCCAATCATTCCAACAGGATACTATTATAAGTTATTGATTATAATGAAATATTTTTTCTTCTTTCATGGGAATGTTCATGGTAAGATTCATCCGCTGTTTTCTTCACGCTTTGGGCTCTCCCTTGGCGCAGAGGAAATGGGGAGGTGATGTGGCCATCACCTCCCCATTTTTTTGCCTCGCTGACTTCTTGTGTTGCCGACTTCAGCCCGCCGGGCATCTTCTACTGCCTTGCCTGACTCCTCATCTGGATGGCGAGCCCGAGGGCCCTGTCCACTGGTTTCACCAGGCGACATGGCAACCCCTACACAATCGTCGCGTTGTCGGCTTGAGCAACTCCGGTTGCATCCAGACACACTCGCCTTCCCATACCAATGAAGGTCTGGTCTTGGAATACAGTCTCTACCACATGACGTGCTTTGTATCGGGTGGTCGAGCCTGCAGGAAGTTCTGCGTGGGAATGCCCCGATTGGTCAGCCGCGTGTGAGATGCGGCTCGGGTCTGAGGGAAGGTGAGGAGGCGACGTGGCCGTCGCCTCCTCATAGTGCGACGACTACTTTCTTCTTGGCCGCCTTTTTTACGGGCTTCTTCGCTGCTGCTTTCTTCGTTGCCATGAGCACTCCACCCCCTTTCAGTGTCTAAATGTTAATCCATGTGTATGTGGTATAGCAGAATTTGTGCAACGAGTAAAATTTTCTCTCCTAGATCTCTCCAGTAGGAGTGAGCAAGGACTGCGTTCCCGCAAACCTGCACACGCTCGCCTCGATTGAAGAGATGAAAAGCTCGGTAGTCTTTCCTCCAGGCTAGCCCTCCTCCCCTTCCGTCACGAACAGATCGACACCAGTGACGCGGTATTTTTGTCTGCCTCATTGTCGCCCCGTCTCTCAGGTCTGACTGGTGCCAGACGAGATAGACCAAAGAGACCAGACAGACGAGCGACGCGTTAGGACAGTCGGAGCGCCTTCCTGACATCCTCAATCGGGATCTCGCGCCATGCACCGGACGGGAGTTCTTCAAGTCTGAAGGGACCGTATTGAATACGCCTGAGCCTGGTCACTTCATGCCTCAACAATTTGAACAGTCTTCGGATTTCACGGTTTTTCCCCTGGATCAGGACCACTTCCAAATGTGATTCGCGTCCGGAACTCTTCTGAATCTTCACGGTATGACACTGGATGCGCTCGCCACCATCGACCATTCCAACTACGGCCTCTGTGGCTTGAACCTCAGTGAATTCTCCTCGCACGGAAACCAGATAGGTCCTCATCACTTTATGTGCCGGATCAGTGAGATAGCTCGATAGCGCCGAATCGTTGGTGAGTAGGAGGAGGCCACTGGTCGCCTGATCGAGCCGCCCGACGGCATGCATATATCCCAGGTCAGGCGGCAGCACATCGAAGATCGTCTGACGGCCCTTTTCATCACTGTGCGTCGTGACGACCCCTTTGGGTTTATGAAATATGAAGAATCGTTTGACCGAGTCTTGAATCGGTTGGTCGTCGACCGAGAGAGAGTCTTTCGGCCACAAGACCCACGTGGCTGGATCGCGTATGACTCGACCATTGACCTGGACTCGCCCTGCATGGACCCATTCCTGGCTCGTGCCACGGGAGGCAATTCCAAGCTTCGAGAGCAATCGATCCACGGTTAGACGTTTAGAAGATATGGAGGCCTTCTGTGCCATTCTGAACCTTTTTACTTTTAAGGGGCTGGCTGGGATGATCCTAACTGCGCGCTTCGAGCAACCCTGCATCCTTCTAAATAATCCATCCAAGCTCGCTTGCTCTCTCCTCAAGGGTAGCCTGGTCGATCCTCGATTGCGCGCGTCGAACGAGCACATTCTGAGTCGTGCGCGTTCCGCGAGCACGGAGGACGACCAGGCTGCCCGCCCTCTTTTTCAGCATTCTGCTAGAGGAGTCCGCGCTTCTGGAGATAGTCTTTGTCGATGACGGGGGTCGGTTTGGCGGGAAGCTGGCCCCGTTCCTGCAGCAAACGTTCGACATATTTCCCGATTAGGTCAGATTCAAGATTGACCTGATCGCCGACTTGCTTGAGGCCCAGAGTGGTGACCTTCGCCGTGTGCGGAATAATCGAGACGGAGAACCCACGATCGATTACCTGGTTGATCGTCAGGCTGATGCCGTCAACGGTGACGGACCCTTTCACGATGCAGTGGCGTAGAATCTCCGGCGGGGCTTCAATTGTGAACAGGATAGCGTTCCCATCCTGTTGGCGGCTGCGAACCGCGCCGATGCCGTCGACGTGACCAGCCACGAGGTGTCCACCGAGCCGTTCATTGAGCTTCATCGCTCGTTCCAGATTCAGCGGTGCGCCGGCGGTGAACTGCCCGAGCGTGGTCACGGACAACGTTTCGGGAGAAACTTCTACGGAGAAGTTGTGCTCCGCCTTGTTTACCACGGTCAGACAGGTCCCATTGACGCTGATGCTGTCCCCGATTTTGAGGTCGCCCATCACCGTTGAGGCCAGAATCGTCATCCTCGTTCCGGCAAGGGTCTTGTCGACCGAGATGATGGCGCCCAATTCTTCAACGATACCTGTAAACATTACTCTTCCCGCATGATCCGTTTCACGATATAGACAAACATCACAAGTAGGACAACCACGCCTATGCCGGCCAACGTGCCGATGACGATATTCTCTGTCGCGATCGCGTTCATCACAGGCCCAGTATATCCCATCGATACTACGTCCGTCTCATCGTTACCCAGAACACAGCAGCCGCAACGAGTTGCAGACCGGCGATAATGGCAAACGCGTTGGCATAGTTCAGGTGCGCGATCAGGATACCCGCCAGGAGAGGCCCACTCGCATGGCCTATGTCTCCGATCGTCCCCTGCATGCCCATCCCCGCTCCAAGCGTCTTGAACTCGGAGCTATCTGCTACCAGCGCGGACGAGGAGGAGGAGACGACGGCTTCGCCGAATCCGAAGCCCGCTGAGAGCAGCAAGAGCAGCCATAACATCGACACCTGGGGGATGCAGACGAAGGTTACCGCGCAGGTCACGAGGCCGATGACGATGAGCGGCTGACGCCCGATGCTGTCGGACACCCGGCCCATAATCGGTTTGGAGACGAGCGACGTGAGGGCCTGGACCGTAAACAACAGCCCGACTTCACCCGGATTCAATCCCGCCGAGACGCCATAGAGCGGGAGGAAGGCCATCAAGGCTCCGTTCGCAATCATCTTGGCTGCGTCGGTCGAGCTGGTAATGAGGACTTTGCGATTCTTAGCGACCACCCTGAATCCCTTCCACATCTCTGCCATCAGCGGGGCCACCCCTTTTTCTTGAATACGCGGGGGAGGCGGTGTGAGGTGCAGGCTATAGAAGATCGCAATGGCAATGCAGCCGAAAATGCCGGCCGTGACGAAGGCAGCGGAGAATCCCGACATGTATATCAGGTAGCCGCCGATAAACGGTCCAAGTAACGCACCGGATTGCGTCGAGGCCGTATAGGCGCCGAGCGCGGCGCCCCGCCGTTCTCGATAGAGGTCAGCCACGGTCGCCAATGCACTCGGCGCGAAGATGGCGGTGGCCAGCCCATGGAAGAAGCGTAAGGCGGTCAGTGCGTCGAGATCCGTTATCCAGGGGTAGAGAAACGGAGGGAGCCCGAACGCCACCACGCCGATCTGAAGCAGAAACCGCCGACCGTAGATGTCGGACAGTGCGCCGGACGGCAGCTTGAGGAAGACCCCGGTCAGGGTGGAGACCGACACGATGAGCCCGATGCGTTCAGGACTAGCCCCCAGGGATTCTGCGAACAGCGCCAACACCGGCATCCGGACCATGTTGTAGCTGATAAAGCAGAATACGCCGACGGTGCAGAGCAGCGTAAAACTACGCGACGTCGTCATGGTGACGGTGTCCTGGATGGGGTCACGCCGCTGGGATGCGAAAGATTCTCCAGCGCCTGTTTCACGAAGACCACATCATCATCCGGGAAGGCTGGCGGGTCCATAGCTTCGAACAGAACGCGGTCGGGATGTTGCCGCATGAGGATACTCAATCGATTGACGGTCTCCACCCCTTTGCTTAACTTCCTTTTCACGATCCCTCCAATAAGCGGGCGCAGCAAGGAGGCCAACCCTGAGAGGACGCGATTGTCCAACTTCGTGTAGGCGGCCATGGTACTGTCCACCGCTTCTATCCCATCGGCGTCCTTCACCGAATCCATCCGCAGGAACACAACCGCTTTGCCTGCGATGTTGGGAAGTATCCGACTGTCGTGAGATCCTTCGAGATAGTAAATCCGAGAAGTGCGGTCTTGGTAGACGAGTTGGACAATCCCTTTTGTACCCTCACCGTCATCGCCCCAGAAACGGCCTGGACCTCTTGCCTCCGATTTATATAAACCGAGGTCTAGGCGTTTGATCAAGGCTGCTGCCAGAGGCGGACGATCCAGCAATTGACGATAGAGCGATTCTGACAAACCGGTTCGAATGGGGCCGACCTTGCTGACTGTCGTGTAGTGATCGACAATTGCGTACAGTCGACAGACCCAATCTGGATCGAGCTTTTCAACCGGAAAGGTTATCCCTACATGCTCAGGAGACAACACACAGGTCTCAGATTGAGCCGGACTAGAATAGATGGCTGTACTCAGCCCGATCACAATGAGCACAGACAGCGAGCCTGCCCCCCGAGAACACAACCGCGTCGGCAGCATCACGGCTGCTTTCTAACCTGGATGACGAGATGGATCGGAAACAGTTGCCGGGAATCTTGTCGCAGCCGCGCCTGCCTCAACAACGTCTCAAGCGACGGCGTCACAGAACCGTCGAAGGACACCTGCCCATTGGTGAGCACGACGAGAGGCTTAGAAAAATCGATGAGCTGTTCATTTAGAAAGAGGCTGTAGCGCTGGACTCGGTCGGTCCGGACTTCGATACGATTTTGCGCCACGATGGACGCGTCCAGTCTCGCATATTCATGACGCGCGATTCGTTCATCTCGTTTGCTGATCAGATCTTCGGAGAACGCGGCAATGGTATCGGTCGCGTCGATTCGCACCCATCCAAACGGTTGAAAGTGACTGGCCTCACGCACGACCGTCACGCTCGTCGGTAAAGGATTGCGCCGTTGGGCGCTGAGCCAGGTCACCAACTCAGGCAATTCCTCCTTGGGAAAGTAGTGCCCACCCGCCATGGGGTGCTCACGATCATGTTCTCGATAGACAAAGGGATAGCCAAGCCTGGTCAATTCTTGAGTAATTGCGCGGCTGAGTTCTACCGGCATCACCTGATCCTTGGCTCCGTGAATGATATAGATGGGGGTGGAGCGGAGGTTGGCCAAGAATGGCATCAAGACGTTATCGAGGCCGCTGGCCATGGGGGCAATGCCGGCGAACAGGGGCGCATCGTGCATGCCGATCACCCAGGCGCCGATCCCGCCGTTGGACATGCCGGTGAGAAAGATCCGGTCAGGATCAATGTGGTAGCGCCGTTGCACGGAACGAATCGTCGCCAGCACGAGCTCCTCAGCGCTTCTCGTAAACCAGGCTCCCATCGGAGCAGTCGGACAGGCCAAGACATAGTCATCCCCTAATCGAGCTTGCCAACGTTCCAGATAGACATCGCCGGTAAATCCCGCGCCATGCAGGCACACGACCAGTCCATAGCCCTTCGCCGGCTGATAGGTCAGGGGAACCGAGAGCGCCAGGTGATAGGCACGCCCCTGCACATCGACTCGCTCGTCGGGAATGGTTCCGGTCGACTGCGGGGCATAGTCCCGCTCAGTTTGAATGATCCGTATCGCCTGATCGATCGTGACATTCTGATCGGACAGTATGGCCTGAAGGATACGGGCTGCCTCGTCAGTGTCCGTACTATCCAAATAGCGGAAGACCTGTGTTTTGAGATCAACAGAGAAGGGTACAGCCGCCGCATCCGTTTCATGACCGGTAAGCGACGCGAGGATCGCGACAAGGACGCCGAAGAGGAGCCTGCGTTTCACAGATCTCCTTCCACAACCAAATCTTTCCCGATGCGGCGAACCGTCATGTGACGCAAGGCGAGCGCTTGAGCCAAGCGAGCCGGGCTACGGCCGCCGATCACCGCTTTGGCATCCTGCCCTCCCATCAGAACAGGAGCGAGATAGAGCACGACGTGATTGACCAGTTTTGCGCGTAACGCTGTCGCATTGACGGTGCTGCCTCCCTCGATGAGCACGGACGTGATCCCGCGCTTCCCCAGCATCGTCATCAACGCCGGGAGCGAGACACGCCCGTTCTTCGCCAACAGTGACACGACTTCCACCCCTGCCCGTTCAAATGGACGGTGGCGTGATTGGGATGCACGACTCGTGGTCGCGACCAACGTCTTCGCTCGGTCCTGCGCAGCACAGACCGTCGCTGTCGGCGGCATCCTGAGTCGGCTATCGAGCACGACTCGCAAGGGTTGCCGGGGTGCCAGTTTGAGTGGCCGGTCGGAGTGTCGTGCCGTCAGCGTAGGATTATCCTTGAGCACGGTGCCGACTCCGACGATCACCGCATCCACCTGGCTCCGGAGCCGGTGCGCGTCTTGCCGCGCGCGCGGACCAGTGATCCATCGAGACTCCCCCTTGGCTGTCGCCACCTTCCCATCCAATGTCATCCCGGCTTTCAGAATCACATAGGGGCGGCCTGTCCTCACCCAGTGAAGATAGGCTCGATTCAACTGCGCCGCTTCCTCTTGTGCTATACCCGTCGTCACCGTAATCCCAGCCCGACGTAAGGCAGCAATCCCTCGTCCTTTGACCATGGGATTGGGGTCAGTCATGGCCACCATCAACTGTCGCACACCCGATTGAATGACTGCTGGCACACAAGGTGGGGTTCGTTTGAGGAGGTGGCAACAGGGTTCGAGCGTGACATAGAGAGTCGCGCCGTTGGCCCGTGGCCCCGCTTGGTTGAGCGCAAGAATTTCTGCGTGAGGTTGCCCTGGACCGTGATGGCACCCGCGGCCCACAATGTGGCCGTTCTTCACCACGAGGGCACCGACCATGGGATTTGGGCTGGTCTTACCCCGGCCCTTCGCCGCAAGACGAAGTGCCAGAGTCATGAAGTGGCGGTGCGGCGTGGTTGCGGTCACCGTGTCTTGCGCGTGACGCGCGATCGGCTGCGAGGCCGCTGAGCCGACTTCGTCTTCGTGGTCTTCATCGCCGCCTTCTTTATCTTCATGCCCGCCCCTGACTTCTTGCGCTTGGAGAGGGAACCGCTCGATCCGGCTTCGGCCAAGGCCCCATGGGCCGCCGCAAGACGCGCAATGGCGACACGATAGGGCGAACAGCTCACGTAGTCCAATCCGAGTTCATGACAAAACTCAACGGAACTGGGATCGCCGCCATGCTCACCGCAGATGCCAAGTTTAATCCCAGGGCGGGTCTTCCGGCCTCCGGCAATGGCCTGCTTCATCAGGGCTCCTACTCCCTCTCGATCGAGGACGGCAAAAGGGTCAGACTCAAGAATGTTCGCCGTTCGATAAAAATCGATGAACTTTGCCGCATCGTCTCGGGAGAAACCGAACGTAGTCTGAGTGAGGTCGTTCGTTCCAAATGAAAAAAACTCCGCCTCTGTCGCTATGCGATCGGCCGTCACGGCAGCACGCGGTAGTTCGATCATTGTGCCCACGAGATAGGAGAGCTTCACGTTATACCGCTTCATCGCCTCCTGCGCCGCCTCACGAACCAAATCTTTCTGCGCCTTCATTTCCGAGACCATCCCCACCAACGGAATCATGATCTCTGGGACGATCTTCTTCCCTTCATTGGCCAGCTCGCACGCGGCTTCCATGATGGCCCGCGCCTGCATGCGGGTAATCTCCGGCATCGTAATCCCGAGTCGGCACCCGCGTAACCCGAGCATGGGATTGAATTCGTGGAGTTCCTCGACGCGGGCCAACAAGCGGCGTTTTTCTTCAAGTTTGGCTCCGTCGCTTCCGGTCAGCTCCAACTGCGCAATCTCCACCATCAAGTCTTCACGCTTCGGCAGAAATTCATGCAATGGCGGATCGAGCAGACGAATGGTAACGGGATAGCCCGCCATCTCGCGATAGAGACCGATGAAGTCCTGTTTTTGCAGCGGCAGGAGCTGATCGAGAAACTTTTCCCGCTCTTCTTTGGTCCGCGCCAAGATCATTTTCTGCATGATCGGGATGCGATCCTCGGCGAAGAACATATGCTCCGTGCGGCACAGTCCAATCCCTTCCGCACCGAAGCCGCGCGCGATCTTCGCCTGATCCGGCACGTCCGCATTGGCGCGGACCTGGAGCTTCCGCACGTTGTCGGCCCATGACAGAATCATCGCAAAACGCTGATACTTGTCTGACTTCTTCGCATCCAACTTGCCCTGGATGACCTGAATGATTTCAGATTCGACGACAGGCAGGTCCCCCTCGTACACATTGCCGGTCGACCCGTTGATCGAAAGATAATCCCCCTCGCGAAACACTTTGGCCCCAATGCGAACGGACTGGCTGTCCAGCACTTCCACCGCTTCGCAGCCGGCCACGCAGACCTTGCCCATTTGCCGGGCGACTACCGCGGCATGGGATGTCATTCCGCCCCGGGCCGTTAAGAATCCTGCCGCGGCGTTCATCCCATGAATGTCGTCCGGGCTGGTTTCCTGTCTGACCAACACCACGCGTGTACCAGCCGCTTTCATCGTCACGGCCCGATCGGGAGTGAGAGCGATCTTTCCGGCTGCCGCGCCAGGACCGGCCGGGAGACCTTTGCCAAGCGGATTGGATTTCGACTCTTCTTTCGTATCGAAAATCGGATAGAGATATTGCGACAACTGCTCCGGCCCGATCCGCTGCACCGCTTCCTGCTTCGAGATGAGGCCTTCTCTGACCATATCGACCGCAATCTTCACCGCAGCGATGCCGGTCCGTTTGCCGACCCTGGTTTGCAACATATAGAGCTTGCCCTCTTGGATCGTAAATTCCAAATCGAGCATATCCCGATAATGTTTCTCGAGCCTCTTGTAGGTGTGCTCCAGTTCTTTATAAGCTTCCGGCACATTCTTCGCGAGCGCATTCACCGGAAGCGGAGTTCTGATGCCGGCCACGACATCCTCACCCTGGGCATTCATCAAGCACTCGCCGAAAAAATTCTTATCGCCGGATGCCGGATCGCGCGTGAACGCCACACCGGTGCCGCTCGTTTCTCCCATGTTTCCGAATACCATCGCCACCACATTGATGGCCGTGCCCCACGAATCGGGAATCCCATAGAGTCGCCGATAGGTGACGGACCGCGCGCCAAACCAGGACGAAAAGACGGCGTTGACGGCCAAGCGAAGCTGTTCGAGCGGCTCATCGGGGAACTCTTTCTTCGTCTCTTCCTTGATGAGCGCCTTAAAGCTGGTTACCAATTCCCGGAGGTGCCGCGCATCAAGATGGGTTTCGTGCGCGACACCCACCTCGGCTTTCTTGTGCTTGAGAATCGCTTCGAAATGTTCGCGCGGCACGCCCATGACAATGCTGCCGTACATGGACACAAAGCGCCGATAGCTATCCTGAGCAAACCGATCGTTGCGTGTTTTAACCGCCAGCCCCTCGACCGTCTTGGTCGTCAGACCGACATTCAGCACCGTGTCCATCATGCCGGGCATCGAGGCCCTGGCGCCGGACCGGACCGAGACCAGCAACGGCCGCTCAGGATCGCCGAACCCCATGCCCATCGACCGCTCGACCCGCTTGAGCGATTTCAGCGCGGCATCCCACATGCCGGGAGGATACTGTTTCCCATTCTTGTAATATTCGACGCAGGCCTCGGTCGAAATCGTGAAGCCGGGCGGAACGGAGATGCCGAGATTCGTCATTTCGGCAAGTCCAGCTCCCTTCCCACCGAGGAGCTCTTTCATGTTGGAAGTGCCTTCGGCTTTGCCGTCACCAAAGTAGTACACGTATTTCTTTGCCACGCTGTCCTCTCCTTCGTGTTTTGACTTCAGTTCAATTCAATGGACAAGTGACGCCCCATGGCCGGCGGCGGATTCTAGCCGCAGCCGATACCAGCCGACCAGATACCATTTCGCCGCCAGCCCAAACGCAATGACTGCCACAACAACCAGCACCAATATGAGCAACCGATAGTCGGCGTGCCCCCCCTGATCGACATAATACTGCCCATCCGGCCCTTGCCGAAACTTGATCTCCCGTTGCAACTGATGTGTCTTGCCGGACGGATCGGCCAGATTGATCCACTCTGAGCAGAGAGGCACCGGTTCCGCCGCTCCCGTAACGGATTGCCAGCCGAGCCGAAGACAAATATCCTGTTTGGAGTTGAATACATCGGGGGTCGCTGCCAGTTCATCGAGATTAATCCCACTGACCCATAACCCGACCAGGACAATCGCATTACAGAGAACAATCATGGCAAGAGACACGCCGATGGTGAACCGACGGACTCTCTTCGCCCGACGCTGATCGTCTGACAATGGTTGGGAAAGAGACGTTGTACCCATGGACTGCTCCATACCGTACTGCCCCTTTATTGTTCCCTCGTCTATCTCTCCCTCGGAATGGCTCCCGTGCTGGTCTCATTGCGGCCATCGAGCGAGGCCCGTCCTCGGGCGCGCGCTCCGGGAGCAGGAGACCAGCATGGGTGCCATTCCACTCTCTACCCTCCTTGTACCACAATCTGCGAAAAGTCCGCGAATGAGTTGAAGAAGTCATCCACTTCCTGGAGCAGCGATAACCGGTTACTCCTGACGTCCGGATCCTCTGCATTGACCATGACCGCTGTGAAGAACGCATCGATGGCGGGCTTCAAACGCACCAGCGCGTCCAAGGCCTGGCCATACTCCCCACCGGTCATCGCGGACATCATCTTCTGCCCGTTCTTCCACAATGGCCTGGTATAGCGCCGACTCCGTGGGATGTTCGAACCTCGCCCTGTCCACCGGCTTACGATCCCACTGCTCTTTCTCGACGAGCCGATGCGCCCGTTTGAAACCGACGATCAACGGATCGAATTCCGGTTTTGTGGTCACAGATTCAAGCGCCTTCATTCTCAGAACAAGATCGACGAGGTCCAATGTCTTATTATGGGCCGGCTTGAGCACCGCTTCAATGACATCGTCCCGCAACGCATGGATGACCCTGCCATAGTGTCGAACCCGCTCAAAAATGAATTCCGTCATCCGGCGCCGCCCCTCCTGCCCAGAATCTGGAACTCCCTTGAAGCCATCGCCAATGACCAGATTTCTCGCATGATCAATGTAGCTCCCCAAGCTGACGCGGAGGTTTCCCTCAAGAATAATCCGGACGATGGCCGTGGCATTCCGGCGGAGAGCAAAGGGGTCTTCCGATCCGGTCGGCACGAGACCCACGTGGAAAAACGCCGCCACCGAATCCAGCCGGTCGGCCAACGAGAGCACCTGCCCAGCGATGGTCCGGGGCAATTCTCCTTCGATCGATCGCGGCAGATATTGCTCCCTGATGGCCTGACTGACCGCCTCAGATTCACCCTCATGTTTCGCGTACTCGCCTCCCATGATGCCCTGCAGTTCCGGAAACTCACCGACCACACCAGTGAGGAGGTCAGCCTTGCACAGATCCGCTGCCTTCTCGCATGCCTGTTTCAATTCGCCATCCTGAGGTCGCACACTTGAGGCGATGAATCCGGCCAGCTTCCTGACTCGTTGTTGTTTCTTCTCCATGGTCCCGAGCTTCTGGTGGAACGTGACACCGGCAAGTTTCGTCACACGCTCCTCTAGCTTGACCTTCCGGTCTTCGTCAAAAAAGAACTTCGCATCGGCCAGACGCGCCGCCAAGACCCGCTCGTTGCCTTCGCGAATCAAGCCCATGTCTGCGGCTCGATTGTTCGTCACCGCGATGAAATGGGGGACGAGCTTCCCGGTCTCTTTATGCATCAAAGAGAAGAACCCCTGATGTTCTTTCATGGAGGTGATCAAAATCTCTTGAAGCACCTCCAGATAGGCCGGCTTGAAGGATCCGATAATGGCATTGGGGCATTCGGTCGTATAGACCGCCTGATCCAACAAGTCGTCGTCCACATTCAACGTGAAACCGGTTTCCTTGCACAAGGTCGCGATCTGTTCTTCGATCATATGGCGGCGCCGCTGCGGATCCGGAATGACCCCCTGGCGTTCAAGTCCCTTCAGATAGGATTCATAGTTTCGAACCACAATCCCCTTCGCGCTCCCTAACACGCGATGTCCTTCCGTCCGGTTACCCGCGGTAATCCCCGCGGCTTCGATCGGAAGCGTGGCTCCTCCATACAGGGCCACCAGCCAGCGCACCGGTCGAGCGAACCGAACACCGGTGTTATTCCACTTCATCGCTTTTGGAAAAGAAAGTTTTGCGATCACCTGAGGGAGGAGTCCTTCCAGGACCACGTTGGCAGTCCGCCCCTCCTCCTGCTTCACCGCGAAGAGGTACTCCCCCTTCGGAGTCTGGCGAATCTGTAACTCTTGGACGGCGACTCCTTGCCCTGCGGCAAATCCCGTCGCCGCTCTGGTCGGCTGGCCGGCCTGATCGAACGCTACTGCCTTGGACGGCCCCATCGCTTCCTTGACTACAGAGGTTTGCTGGGTCGCGAGGCCCTTCAACCACCAGGGTCAATCGTCGAGGCGTTCCCAGCGTGCGAGCGGAGTGAAACGCGAGACGTTGGTCTTTCAACAGCTGCTCAGCCGAATCTTTGAGTGCAGCCAGGGCAGGAGCGATGAACTGGTAGGGAAGTTCTTCGACGCCGATCTCGAGCAACAACTCGGCAGCGGACGCCGGGGAAGGGCGCGTCCCCTTCTTCGCAGCAGGAGCGGGACGACGAGGTTTCTGATTCTTTGTCATGAATCTTTTTGCTGTTCTATGAGCGGCGTGCCACAGCCTTGGAACGAGAACCGGACACCTTCGCCCCACCATGCCCCGTCCCGCGATTGAGCAGCGGATGCCCCATCGCCGCCCGCTCTTCGATGTAGCGTTCGGCACATTGGCGTGCCAGCGCTCGGACCCTGGCAATATAGCCCGTGCGCTCCGCCACGCTGATCGCCCCGCGGGCATCGAGCAGATTGAAGAGGTGCGACGATTTGATACAGAACTCGTAGGCCGGAAGCGTCAATCGCTTATCGCGATTCGCCAGCAATCGCTTGCATTCTCCTTCGAACGATTGAAACGTGGCCATAAGCATCGCCACATCGCCTTCTTCGAAATTGTAGGTAGAGAATTGGACTTCGGTTTCGTGATGAACGTCTCCGTACGTGACGGAATCGTTCCAGGCAAGGTCGAACACGTTATTCACCTGTTGCAGATACATGGCAATGCGTTCAGTCCCATACGTAATTTCGACGGTAATGGGGTTCAGCTCGATCCCGCCGATTTCCTGGAAGTAGGTGAATTGGGTGATTTCCATCCCATCGAGGCGCACCTCCCAACCCAATCCCCAGGCGCCCAGCGTGGGCGACTCCCAGTCGTCCTGGATGAACCGGATGTCGTGCTGCTTCGGGTTAATCCCGATTTGGGCCAGACTCTCCAGATACAACGCCTGAATGTTGTCCGGCGCCGGCTTCAGCACGACCTGATACTGATAGTAGTGCTGCATGCGATTCGGGTTCTCGCCGTATCGTCCATCCGTAGGACGTCGGCATGGCTGGGGATAGGCAGCCCGCCAAGGCTCCGGGCCAAGGGAACGGAGAAACGTGGCCGGATGAAACGTGCCGGCCCCCATCTCCAGATCATAGGGCTGATGGATGACGCAGCCTTGCTCGGCCCAGTAGTGATGCAACGTGAGAATGAGATTCTGGAAGGTCACGACCAGCCTTGAGAGGTGGTGAAATTGCGGAGTTAGAACCCAGGAGCAAGAGAAGAAATTAACAGGAATTCGTGGAAACAGTCAAGAAACAATCCCTCTATCATCAAGGAGTTGCATTGAAACTCGCCTGCCGTTTTAGCGATTGATCTAGACAAACGATGGGGATGACCAATCATTCTCTCCTGCTCATTATCCCTTGACATGATGATCGCATTACCCTAATGTATTAATACTTGATTAAGTAACTCTACAATTAGTAGATTTTGAATGAAACTATCGAAAAAAAGCGAGTACGGACTTCGTGCGCTCCTGGAACTCACACTTTTCTACGGCAAAGCAACGATACAGCGCCACCAGATCGCGGAGCACCAACATATCCCTGTGGAATTTCTGGAGCAGATTCTCCTCGCGCTGAAGCGCGCCGGGTTGGTCGCGAGCACTCGTGGTATGAAGGGCGGCTATACGCTGATTAAGTCACCCGCCGAGATCACCTTGGGCCAAGTGATTCGCATTTTGGATGGCCCCCTTGCTCCCATCGGATGTGTGAGCAAGACGGCCTATCAGAAATGCGGAGACTGCCCCTATGCCGAACACGCCCAATGTCCGGTGCAGCATGTGATGGGTTCGGTGCGTGATGCCATTGCCGGTATCCTAGACCACTATACGCTCGACGACTTCGCCTCAGGGCATCGCAAAGGATAATCGTGGATCTCGTCGTGCTCGTATTGATCACGTTCGTGGCAGCCACCGTCAACGGCGCCTTGGGGTACGGCTTTTCTTCGATTACGGTTCCAGTTGCGCTGCTCTTTTACACCAATCGCATTCTGAATCCGGCGTTGGTGCTCGTGGAATTGGTGATCAACGGATATGTTCTCTTCATCAATCGGAAGAGCATCCCGAACATTTGGTGGCGCGTGGCACCCATTCTGATCGGCCTCGTGATCGGTGTGGCGATCGGCAGCTACATTCTCTCCCTCGTTCATCCAGCGTGGGTCAAGTTTGTGACGTACTTCATGCTGTTGCCATTGATTCTGCTTCAAGCTGCCGGTATCAGAAAGCCCATCCAAGCCGAAAAAGCCATCGCGATACCCTTCGGAGTGGGAATCGGAACCCTGTATTCTGTCACCACCATCTCAGGCCCTCCCCTTGCACTCCTGTTCAACAATCAAGGATATGCTAAACAGGATTTCCGAGCCGCGCTGGGCGTCATTCGAGTGGGAGAAGGGGTCTTGACGGGAATCGCCTATTATTTCATTGGGCTCTTTAGCTATGGCAGCATGGAGATCATTCCCTATATCGTCCCGAGCGTCCTGCTGGGAATTCCCCTCGGACATTATCTCATTCGTTGGATGAATCCTGAATCGTTTAGGCGGATTTGCATGGCCTTCGATGCCTTGATCGTCGCATTCGGATTGTCCAGGGTACTGATCGAATTGGACCTGGCCACCGCGCTCACCACTTACAGCATTCTCACGATCGTGATGATGCTCAATGCCTACTTACTGTTTCGCTTTTTTCGGGACAGGACCGTCCCATAAGGGAGAAAGGAAACCCGGTGCAGGCTCGTTAGACCTTCTTCATATGGAATAATGTCAGGCCAGCCCTCAGCCTAGCTTTCGACAGGATGGTGCGATGCATCCGAAACGTGGGAAGCTGTTCAACCGGTTCTCCCCAACAAACGTGGAATCCGTGGGATGTACCAATCTGCCCGAGCTGGGCTGGGCCGATGACAAACGCAGTGCCTCCCCCCCGAAGCACTCGGTTGATCCCCTTCAAGCGCTCGGACAAGCTGGCCAGTATATCTCCGCTGTCATAGGGTACCCAGTGGTAGACCACGTCATAGGAATGCGGGGTTTCCCGATCCTGCATCCCTTCGTTCAAAACGAATCGAATGCGCGAAAGCCAATCCCACCGCTGCAACTCGGCACAGATGCTCCAAAGTCGTTGTGCTTGCTTTTGCGCAAAGGCCGGATACCGTACCAGCACGGTATAGTCTCTCGGCCGATCAAACGTGACGCAGGTCGCCACCACGGCATCGCCATTGTCGATGAGCACGCGTTGGGCTCGCGAAAGAACCGCACCGATTTCTCGATTCTGCTCGCCAATATCTTGTACGTAATCGGCCACGAACGGTTGCGCCGAGCACTCACCGATTTCAGATTCGTCTTCCGGATAGAGCAACACCGCTCCGTAGGCATCGGCAGGAGGGATCGCCGGAACGCCCTGGACAAAAACCGACCGCCAGTCGACCGGGCTCATAGCCACAGGCTCACCAACCTGTTCCAGACTCCTCTGCGGCAGGGTCACAGCCAATGTCGTCTCACGATGACGATCCTTCAAGACGACATGGGCTCTGGCCATCTCTGCACTTCGATCGAACGGGACGAATCGACGACCTTTTGGGCTCATATAGGACAGCCCGGAAGAGTCTGACGCCACCGTCACTTTGTACAGCAAGCCGCCCTTGAAGGTCAGACACGCCTCCAAGCGCTGATCGAAATGTCGAACCGGCGGTGTTGAAGCAGGCAGCCAGATGACTTGATGGGACCGTTCAGGATTCATGAAGATCGTGAACGGGGTATTCCCACCAGGCGCCTGTGGGGTAAAGAAATTACTAAACAAACGGAATGCGGCTTCCGACGGATAGGGGGGAATACCTCGGTACCGCAAGGGTCGCGGGGTCGGCTTTCCCTCATTCTGATCGTCGTAGAGTCCGCGAATCAATTCAAAGACGGCAGACCCGGTTCCCGGCAACAGCGACTGAAAGAGTTCGACCACCGGCAGGAAATCGATAGAAGACCAATTCATCGCCCCCATACAAGACATGAAGCGGGCCCGTTCGAAGTCGCCGTCCTCAAGCACATAAAAGGCGTCTTTTCGCTGACGGATCGCCGCTTTGCCAGTCGGCTCGATCAGGAGATCTTCATCCCGATAGAACCATCGCACTTCCTCCAGCGGAACCCGGAGCGCCTGAGCGGCCATCGCCCGCAAATCGTCGGACGTGAGCCGTTGCCAGCCAGGCTTACTGGTGAGATCGAGGTTGGTTTCATTCACCAAGCCGGACGGCTTCAACCCGACCCATTGCCCCCAATCCAAACGTATCCGAGCGCGACAGAGAATCACATCGCCTGTGGCATCAGTCCCCCACTCGCATTCATGTAACGGGTTTCCTTCTGGATCAGTAGCCAGAAACCGACGACCGTCCGGGCGATAGAAGACAAGATGCCCTGTTGACTGTTCGACGCAACGGCCTCCAGCTGCGGCAAGATCGCGAGCAAATAAATGATTCCCGGAGAAGCTGATGTTACCGGGGTTGGCGAGCGCTGATGGATTCACAAGAAATGAACTCAATTATGCTGCGGGCTGCTCAAACAGGTCAGCCAACGAGGCCACAAGGAGAGAGAACCCCGAAGCGTACACATTCGGTACGTTGAGGGGTTCGAAAGACGGAGAATGAAGTTGGGGGCCTGTTTCAGCAGTCTGCTTACTCGCGGACTTGCCCGCTCCCCATGACGATAAATTTAAAGCAGGTCAACTCTTCCAGCCCCATCGGCCCTCGGGCATGGATGCGGGACGTGCTGATCCCGATTTCGGCTCCCAATCCGAATTGATAGCCATCGTTCAACCTGGTCGAGGCGTTCACCAATACCGCGCTGGCATCGACCTCGCGCAGAAACCGCATGGCTTTCGGATAGTCGGATGTCACGATCGCTTCCGTATGGCGTGAGCCATACTTGGCAATATGCTCCATCGCCTCATCGACATGCTTGACCACTTTCACCGCGACGGTGAGATCGAGGAATTCTTTTCCAAAATCGTCGTCGCTCGCAGGTTTAGCCGACGATGACAGCTGACAGGTTTTCTGGCAGCCACGGACCTCGACGTTGGCCGCCACCAACTTCTCAATGAATGGTGCAAGCCAATGCCGCGCAATGCCCTGATGCACTAAGAGGGTCTCCACCGCATTACAGGTCGACGGCCGCTGTACCTTTGCGTTGAAGCAGACCCGCTCTGCCATGGCTGGATCGGCGTCGGCATCGACATAGATGTGACAGACTCCGGCATCGTGTCTGATAACGGGGATCGTGGCATGCTCGGTGACGACGCGCATCAGCGATTCACCACCGCGCGGGATAATCAGGTCGATATAGCGATCTTGCTTCAGCAGAAGAGGAACCAGCTCACGGTCTGGCCTCGCGACAAAACTGATCGCTCCGACCGGGACACCGGCTTTCTCTGCCGCTTCCGATAGAACTGTCGCGATTGCTGTATTTGAATGGATTGCTTCGCTCCCTCCTCGAAGTACGCAGGCGTTCCCAGATTTCAAGCAGAGCGCGGCGGAATCCGCTGTGACATTCGGGCGGGATTCATACACAATGCCAATGACACCGATCGGAACCCGCACACGCCCCACCTGCATCCCGTTCGGCCTGGTCCACATTTTCGGCATGTTCCCGAGTGGATCGGGAAGCGCAGCCACCTCGCGCAGGCCTGCCGCCATCTCGAAAATCCTCTTGGTCGTCAGACGCAGCCGATCCGCCATTGCCTTCTTTTCCGGCGCAGACCCAAAAGCCTCCAGATCCAATTCATTCGCGGCCAATAGCGCGTCCTTCTGCTCTTCCAGCGCCTCTGCCATTACGAGAAGCGCACGGTTCTTCACCGCAGTCGACAGCGTAGCCAGTCGGCCCGCAGCACCTTTGGCTCGCGTGACCAAATTGTCGATATACTCTGGAATTGGGATGGGCGGAACCACCTCCACGCCTACCGATTCAATGGATTCGACCGACCCTTCCGCCTGCTTACTTGGATTAGACAGCATAATAAGACCTTATCTTGATGATGTGCGGACAGAAACAGGATACAGCGCAAGTTTCAATGCGGTCAAGGCAGATTTGCAGGATTGCTGCGCGAGATCGGTGCGACGGTTGATCTGGTCTGTCTGGTTGTTCGATAGGTTGTACTCTTGCTCTTCTCTTGTCGCGAACACCATGAAATATACCAGAATCGTACGGAACGCCGGCAGAGGCTACGGATTCAGGGCCTGCTCCGCCTCAATTGGCTGATCAATTGGAGCGCTTCCATCAGGAGCGACCGACGATTCTTCCATCGATGGCACCACAGGAATGGGCACAGTCCCTTGCGGCGCGATTGGAGCCGATGAGGGACTTGGGTATTGAAAGACCCAATCACGATAGGTAGCGCGTCCCTCGAAATGCCGAACGGCAGGGGGGAAATTGCTCTGTCGAAACGGCTTCGCGCGGCTTTTACTCCGAACACCCATGATACCGCCTGTCGGTGCTCGAAGATATTCCCATTCTCCGTGCTCCATTGGATCAAGATAGACCTTGCGCAAGAAGGGTTTGGGCAATCTCGTGAGATCAGCCAATGTCTGGGGATAGAGTTCTCCCGGCATCACGCGGCCTGCCTTGTACGTCGCAGAATACAAGGCGAGTGCATTCTGAATCTCGATCCCTTTTGCCAAAAGATCCGCCTCAAGCTCCCGTTGCACAATGGCCTTCCATTGTTTCGCCGCAGCAGTCGTGGCAATCCCGATGAGGACGACGGCGAACATAAGCATGAGGTAGGTGACCCCTCGTTCATTAATGACGCGTTGCCGGCGGCTGATGACCATTGACCTGTTATGGCTGCAAAGGAGATTCTTCGGAGAGTAATATAGTATGTTCCACTCGTGACTGACGGTCTTGCAACGTCACACTCTCTTGTGTAATCGCTTTCACCACGATGTAATCTTCCACAGTTTCTCCGGTCCGGACGACATGGAGGTCGTCATCCTTCGTGAGCACAGCCATTTCGCCCTTCTTCCTCAACCCCTCATCCAGGCGCACGAACCCGAGATAGTGGAATAGGGCCAATTCTGCAAGAGCCGCCTGTTGGCGCAGTGCCTGCTCCGACCCGGCATCGAACTCTGACTGATTAGCAGGAGCAGCCCCCGAATCATCATTGCGAGGCGGTGCAAAGATATTGCGTGGTGGCGTAAATGTCATCTCCCGTTGAGTCCGGGCTGCTGCGAGGAAATCCAGTTGCACGTGCAACCCATCCACTCTTCCACGGGTTGGCCGAGGCATGGAAGCAGGGCCGCTCACATTCGTCAGCGGCATACGCACGGGTTCTTTCACGGTCAGCCATTCCCACGCGAGGATCCCACCCCAGAGCAGGCCTAGCGTAACCAATGCTGTTGTTTTCTGTTGATTTGTCGTGAGCATATCCAAGCGCTACTGAATCGCTGGGTTACTAGGCTCGCCGCGAAGATATGTGGCGATCTTAATGTCGAAGGTCAACATCTGGCTTTGCTGAGTGTCTGAGCGCACAAGTTCCAAGTCCTCGATGTAGACCAATTCCTCAGCCGTCTCCACGTCATAGAGAAACCGTCGAAGATCCTCGTAACGACCGGTCATTGTGCCCTGAAGCACACCCTTATTAATATTGGCCACCGGCGTGGGCTCAGTCTTGTAGGAAAAAGCAGGGAGGGTGACACGATCACGCTTTGCCTCCTCAGTAATGCCAAGAGCTAAGGGAGCAAAATCCCGCTCAACCGGCAAGACCGACCAAACCTGCGCAAGATCCTTTCGCGCTTTCTGAGCCTCCTTATGATACGCGAATTCTTGACGGGCTCGATTCCATTCCAACTCCAATTTTGCCCGACTCTGCTCGGCCCCATCAACCCCAACGGTACGGACTGCCCACAAGATTCCGGCCAACAGCAACACCATCCCAAACCAAGGAATCAAGGTCCCGTAAGGTTTTCGCAACTGTTGACGGATGAAATCGATCATGTAGTTCTACCAGGCTGCGCAAAACAACTATTTTGACACCCGAGACAGGTTGATCTGGTTCATCTGGTTTGTCTTGTTCATCTGGTTGATCTGGACTATCTGGCTCGTTTAGTTCATCGAGTTGGGCTGGTTCAACCAAATAAACAAGACAAACCAGACAGACCAGACAACGGTTTTCGTATGCTGGCGGACTTTTTCATCATTCTGCTATACACCCGGTTGCCGATAACGCAACGTCAGGTCGAACTCAACCAATCCATCTGGCCCCACCCGATGCTGGCCCAGCACAGGATTGCGGAAGACGGCGTGGTCTTGCAAAGTGACCGTCAATGCCGTCACATCTTCGACCGTCACCGCCAACCCTGTCATGTGGACGACGGCGCTCCCCGGATCCAGGCGTATACTCTTAATCGACACGTGCTGGGGAATGGCCGCCTCAAGAGCAGACAGAAACAGTGTCCAGGAAAAATGCCGTTTGGTGAGCAACTGGTTCGCCAAACTGACTTCAGCCGGTAACTGCTGCAATGAAGGCCCAGAGAGATCAATACCCTCCTGTTGGGCCTGGGCGAGGAGCTCATGATCTTGCGTGCGAACCTGATCCAGGCGCGCTTGTATGTCGCCTCGGTCGCGCATGGTCATTACGGTCTGGGTCACACTCCAGAGAATTGCTCCCCCTATGATCCCGCTGAGCGCAACCAGCACCAGGCGAGTAGGCGCAACATACCACCGGTACCGGCTACTCAATTCGATATGAAAATATCGTGCGCTCCCTGGCATCCCTCCAAAACCATTCGCCCTGCCGGCAAGTACAGGAAGGGATGTTCGTCCAGGCGCCATCGTCTACATCACCCCTGCCACAACAGGGAGCGTTGCCCATGACGTACTCCCCCCGTCATGAGTCCACCCCGCCCGTTCGACAGCATCCCAGTCCAGTCGCTCAGTCGACAGGCCGAGTTCCCTATTCAGCGCCTGTTCAATCGTCGGTAATGGGCTATCGCCCGCAAAGACAATCTCGGTCACGTTCAGGCCAGGATGATGCTCGCGGCAGGCACGAAGAGACGCTGCGCATTCCTCAACAATATTATCGGCCAAGTCTCTACCCATGTTCTCTTCATCTTGTAGATCTTCGGCGCTCAACAGCTTGGTTCGAACAAAAGCCAATCGGCCATCCTGCATGACGAAGCAGGTCAACCCGCCGTCCGATACACTGACCCAGAGCAAATCGCGGCCCAACCGTTTCCGCCCACCTGACGCTTTCAGCCAAAGATTAAACAGACGATAGCTGGTCACCCCGATTTCCTGTGGAAACAACCCGACCGATTCACAGAGGGACTCGTATTGATTCAAGATGTCTTCTTGAATCGCCACGGCAAGGACAACTTGGGAACGTTCGCCCCTCGCCCCATGTGAGGGAAACCCCTGCCAGACAATCTTGGCCCCGGCCAAGGGCAACAACTGTTCCTGCCCTAGGCGCCAGCGAATCAGCGCCTCTTGTTCCACCGCCTGCGCCGGGAACTGCTCCAGCTGCAATACAGTGGCACGCACCGACAGATCAGGCAACAACAACACAATCGGGCGTGGAACGTCAGACAGCCATACATGCCCTGCGAACCGAACATCTCGACGTGGTCCTGTCAGCGACCGAAGACAACTTTCAACTGTAGACATATCTGTCAGATTCAGATCCATAGGAGACAGCTTGATAGCCCCAGCCGGCGTCGGTGAGAAAACGCACCGGTAGCGATACTGCCCCCGCCAGGTGCGGACGGCCTCTCCCCAGGCAAGAGTCTGCGCTCCGATTTTCAAGCAGTGCCGCGGACGGCTGGTGGCCACCCCCCACATCGCTTATCCTTCCTCGCTAAACGTCACTCGATTGATCTCGTGCAAGGTGGTGGAACCTTCCAGCACCTTTCTGAGTGCGGACTGCCGCAAGGTGATCATCCCGCTGGTCACCGCGCGATAGCGGATCTCGGACAGGGGACGCTCGGCAAGAATCATTTCTTTGATTTCATCGTTCAGATCCAGAAACTCCGTGATGCATTTTCGGCCACGATACCCTGTTCCATGGCACTCCTGGCATCCTTTGCCCTCATAAAATGGCGCATCCTTATATCCCTCGAAGTCGAGGCCGGACTCTTCCGCCAACAATTTGTCGAGCTTGACCGCCGTTCGACAGGCGAGACACACCATTCGAACAAGCCGTTGCGCCAACACACAGTTCAACGCGGCCAAAAAGTTGTAGGCATCGATTCCCATCGAGGCAAAGCGTCCGATGACATCGAATACGTTGTTGGCGTGCACCGTTGTCAAGACCAAGTGACCGGTGAGCGACGATTGGATGGCGATTTGTGCAGTCTCTGCATCGCGGATCTCGCCGACCATGATCTTGTCAGGGTCATGACGCAGGATGGATCGGAGCCCTCGCGCGAAGGTCAGGCCTTTTTTCTCATTCACGGGGATTTGCACGACGCCTGACAGCTGATACTCGACCGGATCTTCGATCGTGATCAGTTTATCTTCTTTGATATTCATCTCCGTAATCGCCGCATACAGCGTCGTCGTCTTTCCACTTCCGGTCGGACCGGTCACCAGCACCATGCCGTAGGGTCGCGTGATCGCGCGCCGAAAACGCTTGAGATCCTCCACATTGAACCCAAGTCGTTCCAGCCGTAACGTCGACACACCCGTCGTGATCGCTTCGCGGTCGAGAATACGAACGACGGCCGATTCACCGAACACGCTTGGAAGGATCGAGACGCGGAAATCGACGATCTTTCGCTCCAGTCGCATCCGAAAGCTTCCATCTTGCGGCACCCGCCGCTCGGCGATATCCAGATCCGACATGACTTTCAGCCGCGAGACCAACGGCGCGTGGAGGCGGATATCAAGGGGCTCCATCGCCGGAACGAGAATCCCATCGACCCGCAATTTCACCTTGGTGGCGCGATCGGCGGCTTCAATGTGAATATCGCTGGCCCGACGCTGCATTGCGCTTAGGAGAATCGAATCTAACAGTTTGACGGCAGGGCTTTGATCCTCTCCAGCTTGATCGATCGTGAAGACTTCCTCTCCCCGCTCATCCTCCTTCACCAATACGGATCGATACTCCGCCTCAAGCTCCCGAAGGGCCTGGCTGGAGCCTTCGCTGCGCTCCAAGGCCGCCAAAATCGCACTTTTCGAGCTCACCACCAAGTTCAATGGACGCCCCAAGAGCAGTTCCAATTCATCCAGTGCCAGGAGATTCTGCGGATCGGGGATGGCAATGGTCAGGCGACCTTGATGCTCTACAATCGGTATGAAGGGATGCCGCTGCATGAGTTTCACCGACATGGAATCATAGAACGACTGGTCGACACGGAACTCCGCCAGAAGATCACAGGGCAAGTCAAACTGGGCCGCCAACGCACGGGCCAGCTGATCCTCAGAGAGCATCCCCTCGCTCACCAAGGTCTGGCCGAAGGATGCCGTCACACCGCCCAGTCGGCTGAGAACTTGGTCGAGCGTCTGTTTCGTCAGAATCCCCTGGTGGACAAGCACATCCGCCAGTGTCGGTCGTGTCACAGTCCGCGCCATAGTTCCCTACTCACTTCTCGGACATGAGCGCCAAGCCGAACCGCACGAGTACATCAGTCAGCCCTACACCGACCCGGCCATTTGAAAGACCGGCAGATACATGACGATGACGATCGCACCCACTAAGACTCCCATGATCAGCAGCAATACCGGTTCAATCCACGTCGTCAGTTGCGTAAGCCGGAGATCCAAGTCTCCTTCATAGAACTCTGCCACATCGTGCAACATTGAGGGCAACGATCCGGTTTCCTCCCCGACCGACAGCATCTCCACCGCCAATTTAGGAAATACTTTTGGGCGATCCAGTGCGGCGGCCAGGGTCGTCCCTTCGCGAATTTCCACAACCGCACCCGCAACTCCAACCGACACATACCGATTGGAGATGGCGCCTCGTGCAATAGACAATGCGTCCACGAGCGGGGTGCCCCCGGCAAGAATCGTCGCGAGGGTGCGCGTGAGCTGAACCGTGTAATGCTTCACGAAAATCGGTCCCAAGACGGGCACGCTCAATAACAGCCGATCTACGGTTAGCCGCCCAGCCAGCGTCGTATAGTACCCACGGCCTGCGATCCCCAGAACAGCAAGCCCCACGAGTCCAGGCACCACATACGCTTGGCCCCCCGTCACCAAGTCAAGCAACAGTTGCGTGGCAACTGGTAAGGATTTCGACGTCTCCGCATAGACCGACACGAACGTCGGCACGACATAACTCAATAGAAACCCGATGACGGCAATACCGACCAGCACGAGAAAACCGGGGTACGCAAGCGCTTTCGAGACCTTCTGACGCAGTCCAATCATGAGTTTCAGATAGGCAATGAATCGCTGCAACACCTCCGCCAAATTCCCCGATTGTTCTCCGGCTTTGATCGTCGCAATATACAATTCTGAAAAATGGATCGGGTGTTTTGCCAGCGCTTCCGACGCCGACGCCCCACCACGAATATCTTGCCGAACTGTCCGCAAGGCCTGTTGAAATCCTGAATGGTTGGCTCGCTCGATTAAGAGATCCCACACCCGCAACACGGGAAGACCTGCTCTCACGAGAGCTAGCAGCTCTTGATTGAACACCAAGAAATCCTGAAGCGGGAGCTTTCGAAACGCGTGCCATCCTAGATCCAAACCGGCTGTAGCTGCACCGCGCCGCTGCAACCGAAAGACAAGGAAACCCTGACTCTCTAATTTGGCCCGGACGAAATGTTCTTCCTCTCCCTCAATCTGCCCATTGAAGGTTGAGCCATCAGGACGGGCCACTCTGTAAGCAAATACAGGCATGATCAGGCTTGCACGAATGTCGGGCCGATAACGGGAATATCGGCTTACGGCGTCGATGTGCCCTTGTCGGCGCCGACCCTTAACATGGGCCGGTCTTCCGGTAACCAGAGGATCTGGTCAATGACAATCCTATTGTTGGTCAATTGATTGAGAGTCCGCAGATGTTCCACATTCACGTGATACTTCTGCGCAATGCTCCAGAGTGTATCACCGGGTTTCACCGAAACATGTTTCAGTGAAGTCCTCTGCTGTTCAACATCTGACGAGGACTTATGGCTAACCGGCACCGGCATCACAGCTGCAGAGGGCGCCACCATCTGAAGCCCCTCCGAGAATTCTGAGGATTGATTTCGTTGTGCGGAAACTTGCACGGCCTTCTGGCCCTTGTGTATCGCATCGCTGGATGGTAGAGGGACCGCTTCCGGCCCGTCATGAACAGGGCGTGATTTCCTCGTCCTTGAGAGCGGCTTCTGATGCTGCCACATCTGTCCCTGTAATTGAAGACTGTTTTGGTGCACATGTGCCCGCTCCGTCCGAGCTACAGCCAATTCTTCCCGTTGCAGCTCGATCACCTCTCGGGCTTCGATGATCCGCCGTTCCGTTTCTCTGACACGCCCTTCAAGCTGCGCCCGAGCGATTTGAGCTTCTGCCAATTCCCTGCGCCGCACCTCAAGGTCAGCCCGCAACTCAGCAACCATCCGTTGCGCATCACGCACCGACGCTTTTAACGTGTCTGTGGTCAGCTCAAGATCAACCACTTCCGGCTCACGCATCGGCTCAAGTTCGCCGCATCCCGCAAACAAGGCTGAAGCAAAGCCGACAGCACAGAGGGCGCCGACTCGCACCGTCGGATAATAGGCGCGTGCTGCCTCAACCGAAGCCTGGAACAGGCTGCGATGACGATGATTTATAGGCATACTTACCAATGATTATACGGAGTACCGTTCGTCCCCACAAACTCGGCCCCTGAAAAGATGTCGACGACACCCCCCTCGACAGGATCAGAGATCTCTTGCCATGTGGTCGTCGCACCGGTGAATGGATCCTTGGGGATTCCCCGCAAATACCCGGCGCTCACCAGTGCCGACAGAGACGGAGGATACTTTCCCCGGTCTGCTTTGTGCTGATCCAGGACATCGCGGACTGTTGAGAGATCCTGACGCAAGGCAGCTTCTTTGGCCTTCACAACCGACGATTGATACGAGGGCACCGCCAGGGTGGCGAGAATGCCGATGATCGATACGACGATCATCAGCTCAAGCAGGGTGAAACCATGCGCACCCCGTGCTCCACACTTACCAATCTCGATACTTCGTGCCATCTAATGCCATGTCCTGACTCTGCGTCATCACGTCATACACATCATCCCCACACCAGCTCGATGCGTTCGGCGCATCTATATAACATCGGACCAACCAATCGGCCTTGCCGGTCAAAGGATCGAGGGGAAGAGTCCTCAGATAGCGCCTCGTCGTCGTGCCCCTGACCGTCGCCTCTTCACCGGTAAGCTTGATTCCCAACAATTTATCCAACGACTTCGGATACCCGTACATACTCGACACGTCTTTGCACGTGAGCTTATTCTTTATACAAGCCGGCCCCAATAAGACGTCCTTATCGCGGTTCCACTCCAGCTTAAAGGTATCGATAGCAGCCCGCATGATCCTCAAATGCTGCCGCAGCTCTATTTCATGAGTCCGTTTTGCCGACAGTCGGCTAAGCGGCATGGCGACAGAGGCGAGAACCATCACAATTGTCAGAGTGATCAGGAGCTCCAAGAGGGTTACGCCTGATTCTTTCACCGCACCCTCACGATACCTTTTCCTTCTTGGAGCGGGGCCGTAGATGATTCCACGGTGGGATCCACCAGCGCTACACGTACAGGAGACACACCGGGTGCCTTGGCGTAGAAGGTGACCGTAACGGT
Source organism: uncultured Nitrospiraceae bacterium (assembly GCA_963821465.1). Lineage (GTDB taxonomy): Bacteria > Nitrospirota > Nitrospiria > Nitrospirales > Nitrospiraceae > Palsa-1315. The sequence goes on from CAWGDV010000010.1 coordinate 268,110, forward strand.
CCGCCCCCCTGCCTGCCTCACTGATGGTGGGACTTTGAAGGCAACCGTTCCTACGTGCGTCTCCGAACTACTAGACGCCTGCCCGCCTGTGCCGTCTGACTGTATGACTTCACCATTCAGGAGCGTTCTGAATTCCAGCACCTGTGGATCGTAATGCAGCTGAAACACACCTTCCGCCGTTGGGCGAAAACGTTCGTCAGTGATGGCAAGCTTCAATTCTTTTCCCATTTGGATCACCGGCTCATCCGGGCTAATCGAAGCAACCGGTCCTACCGAAGCCATTGGGGTGAGTGACGCCGCAGCGGCCTTTCCTGCCATTCTCCCTTTTACAGGCCCCCCCGACGATGAGAAACCTGAACCGGACACCCCACCTCCCATCAAGGGAGTCTTCTTCCCCTGTGGGGTAAACAGCGGGCTTGTGGCATAGGTTGAATCCGTCCCTGACCAGAACACCTGCTTACTGAGCCCGGGAGGAGTCATTCCTGGAATAATGTGCGGCGTGATCGTCAGGATCACCTCGGTGGTGACCCGTTCGGTTATAAAGGAACTCAAAAGATTGCCGATGAAAGGGAGATCGCCGATCCATGGGATAGTGGTGCGGGTTTTGCGATCATCTTCTTGGAGCAGCCCTCCCAACACAATGGTTTCGCCATCTCTGATATTGAGCATGGTTTCCGCCGACCGATTGCCGAACTTAAACTGGGTAATGAGAGGACTCTGTTGGAGCACAACTCGCTCGCCAAGACGAACGACTTCAATCTTCATCTTCAGGGACAGTTCATTCCCCAGATGGATGGAAGGCTCAACGGTCAATTTGACTCCGGTGTCGCGGAATTCGATCGAGGTCACCGTCGAGGTCGTCGGAACTGCCCCTGTTGTGGCCTGTCCAGGCAGCACATTCGTCGTTGAAAGTAAGATTGGCTGCTTGTCCCCGACGTTAATCTCCGCCTTCTTATTGTTGACCACGCGAATCTTTGGCGACGCGAGAGTCTTCGCATCGGTAATTTGCTTAAGGAAATCCAACTGTACGTTGGTCGGAAGCTTAAAGAGGTAACTGTCCTGACCAAGGCTGGTGAGCTGACGATACGTGAACTGCTGCCCCAGCTGACCGAAAAGGAAATTCGGCACCCCGGCCCCTGGAGGGACGAGGGCGGCTGCGACTGATTTGGGATAGGTGAGACCATAGGTCTGATTCACCGTGCGATCGACTTCCAGAACCTCGACATCAAATAAAACCTCGGAGTCCAGCCGATCATTGGACAGAATGATCTTCTCGGCCATCTCGAGTTTTTCCGGTTGGTCCCGAATGACGATCGTGTTTAATTGTTCATTGGCATGCATCCGTTTAGAATCGAGCATACTCCTCAGCAGCACCAGCATATCTTTCGCTTTGGCATTGGACAAATAGAACGTCCGAATCATCAGATCTTGATACTGTTCCTGTTTCTGCTTGGTATTAGGGCTGACAATCATGACGCCCTGGGATACGGTTTGGGCGAATAGGCTATTGCTGTTGAGAATGAGATTGAAGGCCTCTTCGAACGGCGTGTCCTGAATGCTGATGGTCACTGGATCATTTCTGACATCCTTGTCGAAAATAAGGTTGATCCCTCTGGCCTTTCCAATCCCTTCCAAGACTTCTTTCAGCCCGGCATTGCGAAACCGAAGTGTCACAGGTTGCTTTCGTCGATCGTCACGGTTCAGCGCCTGCTGCTCCTCGGTAAGTTTGGAGATCCCCTCGAGAGGCTCCTTGAACGAGGGATCCAGCTCAGCCGCCCTGGCATAGGCCTCCATGGCCTCATCAGTCCGACCGAGCTGAGCGAGGCGATCTGCCTCTCGACTCTGGCTGCGCGCATCATTCAAGCGAAGCGCTTCAAGCAGGCCCGATTGATGATCGAGACCGGACGGCTCGATTGTGAGTGCACGCTTAAACTGTTCCGATGCGAGATCGGGCTGATGCTCCTTAAGATACGCCCGTCCTCGCTCCTCATACGCCGCCGCTTCTCGTTCTCGAGCCATGGTGTATTTACTCTGTAGCGTGGAATTGAAGGGATCCTCCTTCAGCGCTTGCTTGTAGGCAAGGCCGGCTTCCTCCCAATTGCCCGCTGCAAGATGTTGATCCCCCCGCTTGATGTCAGGCGAATTGAAGTAGGCGCAGCCGGCAAGAAAGGCCATCGTTCCAATGGCAAACCATATGCTCACCGTCGTATGTCTCACGATGTTATTACCTAAGTTATTCATCAGTCACACGACAGGGTCAACGCCAAAAGAGGGGAAAAGGGAAACGCCTAGAATCTGATGCCACAGGAAATCTATAGCAGCCTCTCTAAAGTGGGGCAACGAGAATCACGAAATCAGCTGACGGTGAACGATGGATGTCCTGATCGACCGCCCAAGTGAGCTTGGAGCCTTCGGGGAGGTAAGAGATAGTGGAGGAGTTGATGGGGCTACTGAAAGGCTATGACATCTAGATCAGTATGGACGGCACAGGCTGCCGACGGGGCGTTGTGTTTGTGGAACGGCTGTGGGGGAAAGTGACGTACGAAGAGGTGTATGTGCAGGCCTATGACAACAGAGCCCATCAGGAAGTGTGACAGTACCTGCCGTGCTATACCCAGCACAGATAGCCCAAGGCACTGACAGCAAGACCACAGAACAGATATACTTTGATAAGCTGAGGACACGATTCACCGCCGCGTAGTCAGCACACCGAAGGCGGCACTGAAGGAATGAAACATTCTGTGCAATCACGCGAAGCCACTGAAAACTCCTCAGTGAAGGATGAAGAACGTACGGGTGACGTTGCGATCAATCTCGACCTGGTCCGGGAAGCTCACTTTTGAGGAGGACTGCTGCACCTCTATTTTGAACGTAGCGCTACATCTCAGGATGATGTGACATTTACAGGTGAGAATGCGCAGAAAATCTGGGCAGCCATGGGCTAGCGCGATTTGAGAACGAAATGAGGTGGTAAGAATTCGACGCCCGAACTCCATCTCGGCGCAGGGCAGGGACCTGATCTATCGGGCTCGTCATTCTGTCTGGTTTATTGGTTCGACGAGCGAGAGAGACACCTCCCCGACAGAAGAATCCCACATCGCGTGCGTACATTCCCGCTCCTGTCCAGGTGCCTGGCAGCTCATCGCATGCATGTAGGATTTGACGCTTACTATCCACACTTCTCGATAGCCTTCGGCAGAGTGTCAGGCCTCGTTACGCGGATCTGATGCCCCGCCTTGTCTTGAAGGAGGCAACGACCACAGCAGACGAGTCAACGCCTTTGATTCGTGTTCCGCCAGTTCTTGGAATTGCACACCGAATGCGGAGCCCCTGACCCAACGCACGATCGCACTGGGAACATAAATAGGGGGAGCTTGACGAGGCCGAATCTGAAGATGAATCGTTGTATCAGCCGGCATGGGAATCTCGCTCCCCACCCGACACCCTCCCAAGGAGAGATCTTGTACAACACCTTCTTCCGCCTTCACTGTATCAGAGGAAAAGACCCCTTGGAAATTGACGGAATGACGTCGGTGCTTGCGTTGCTCAGCGATAGGCTCCATATAGATAGCCCTCCTTATGATGCCCTTAATTATACGAGGGCTGGGATGGACGGTCGAGGAGATTGTTCCTTTGGCCTCGCTTCACAAGAGGAACAAGATAAACCAGACAAACTCAATACACTACCCGGAGTCGTCGCTCGCCGGTTTCCAGACTCTTCAGTCTCATGCCATACGCCATTCGCTCTTTTCTCTGCCCCATCCCCTTCACATCACTCCTCCATCGCCTCCGGACTACTGTACCACGCCCTTTCAGGCGAGACATCCAAAAGCGATTTTTGTTAGTCGAAGATCGGCGCGCCGGGCTTGCGCTCTCTCGACCAGGCTCAGTAGGATAAGGCCTTCACGAGGCCCAGAACCTGTGCAACTCTGTTTGAGGACCAGCGCGACGTCCGTAGCGCACGAGCACATTCCCGTGTCGCGGCGATGCACGATACCGACCCTCCTGTTGTCGCTCGTGTGCGTGGCCCTGTCCGCCTGCGCCGAGGTGGAGCCCCCCGCGACGACGCGCGGTGTGGACCAGGCCGCCGTGAACACACTCCGCAAGTCCGCAGAGCAAGGGAACGCCACTGCGCAGAACAGGCTCGGTCTCCTGTACAATCAAGGCCAGGGAGTCCCCCAGGATCGGATACTCGCGAAACAGTGGTTTGAAAAGGCGGCCGAACAGGGGGACGCAGGCGCGCAGGTCAATCTCGGCACGTTATATCTCCTCGGGCAAGGGGCGCTGGAAAGCGACCAGATGGCGTTGTTCTGGTTTCGCCGGGCGGCGGCGCAACACGAGGCCCTCGCCTTCGCGAAGCTGGGGTTCATGTATGAACGGGGGCGAGGCGTGCCTCAGGATGTTATCCAGGCCTACATGTGGTACAGCCTCTCGGCCGCACAGGGAGAAAAGCGCGCCGTGGAGTCTCGTGAGAGGCTCGCCAGACAGATGACCCCGGCCCAAGTGGCGGCGGCCCAACAGCTCGCCCGGGAGTGGAAACCAAAGCAGAAGTAATCTTGGGTTCAGCGCATGACACCGGCGCGCAGACTCATTGCGCGGCACGAATTGAGGAATGGGAATCAGCACCGGTCTTGAACATCACGCAGGCTGACTCATCGCCACCCGCCACGTATTCCGCTCTTCAGCATGGCATTGAAAATCGCGAGCAACTGGCCATGCAGGTCGTCAACACCGAACTCAAAATGCCTTCGGCTCACAACGCCTCCTTTCTGTCACACACAAGAGCTATTGGCTGTGCCGTCAGACGGCTTGCCCATGAGGCACAAAAGGACTTGGAAGCGCTTGCTTTTCATGTGCTCCGTCTCTCCCGCGTAATGTTTCACGTGTTTTTGGAGCGGGCGATGGGATTTGAACCCATGGCAACTAGATTGGGAAGCGAGGACTCTCCCACTGAGCTACGCCCACTTACCGAATCGGATCCTACACAGGGGGCCTCTATCCCGAGTCAAGAAATCGTGGATCCTCACTCCCCCTACTACCGCCGTGCAGAAAGTCAGCTCGTCCTTGCCTAAACACGGCTTCAGGCTTACCCTGCATCTACGGTTCATTTCACATACCTAAAAGCAGTAGAACATGAAGAAAGCACTGATCTCAGGTATTACCGGGCAGGATGGTTCGTACCTAGCAGAGTTTCTCTTGTCCAAAGGGTATGAGGTCCACGGCATTGTTCGACGGGTGGCTATTGAAGACCCTGTCCATCGTCTCTTCCGCATCCTGTCAGTCAAAGACCGACTTCACCTCCACGCCGCATCACTTGAAAGCCTTCCCAGCCTCTATCGAGTGCTCTACTCCGTGCGACCTGATGAATGTTATCATCTCGCCGCCCAGAGCTTCGTCGCCTATTCGTTTGAGGACGAGTTCTCGACACTGAATGCCAATATCAACGGCACGCACCACATGCTGGCGGCCCTCCGCGATGTCGTGCCCCAATGCCGGTTCTATTTTGCTGCTTCGAGCGAAATGTTCGGCAACGTCGAGCGCTCGCCACAGACCGAATCCACACCCTTTCATCCTCGATCGGCCTACGGGATATCGAAAGTCGCTGGGTATCACCTCACCAGGAACTATCGCCAGGCCTATGGCCTGTTCGCCTGCAATGGAATCTTGTACAATCATGAATCCCCTCGCCGCGGCTACGAGTTCGTCACGAGAAAAATCACATCGCATGCAGCACGGATCCGGCTCGGCCTCGCCAAAGAAATCCGCCTGGGCAATCTTGAAGCCAAGCGAGACTGGGGTCATGCCGCCGACTACGTCCAAGCCATGTGGCTCATGCTGCAACAGGACCAACCTGACGATTACATCGTCGCCACCGGCGTGCAACATTCTGTGCGCGAGTTTATCGAGGCAGCGTTTTCCCACGTCGGCCTAGACTACCGACAGTACGTCAAGATTGACCCCCAATTCCAACGACCAGCCGACGTCGAGACGCTCTTAGGCGATGCCTCTAAGGCAAAGGCTCGGCTTGGGTGGGCTTCCATGCACTCGTTTCAGGCCCTGGTTCACGAGATGGTCGACGCCGATCTCCAACACTTCATGGCCAGCACGCCCCTCGCTGCATAGCTCACAGAACGACACAACGAGCATTGCGAGACCCTTACGGCCAGAGCAATACCCTCCCACATCAACATCAATCAACCAAGGTACCTAGGCCGCGTCAGCGGGTATCCAAGAGCCGCAGTAGATTACACAGCTTTCGCTCATAGAGACTCGCGATCTGCTGAAGACCCACCGCTTTAAAGGCCTCTTCCAGGCCGGAAAAATCGACCACGTCTACTTTTGGCATGATCGGCAACTCGTCGAACGCATCGCGCAACGCCACGAGCACCTCCGGTGCAATCGCATGACCGAGATCAATACCCAGACCGATACCCGATCGAGAGCTGGCACGCCCGGTCGCTCTTGAACCGAATAGAAATACCTTTACTCGTGGTTCGGATGTCAGAATGGTACAAGCTAGCCCACAGGCTTTTTGTTCGACTAGCGACAAAGAATTTTTCCTCCCCCCTGCATGACGATTGCCTCCCCCACGACGTCAATGGAACTTCACGATTGTCTATAGCCCCTCGAAGGGTATCAGGCAAGGTTACCGGATTACGTTGGCTGAGTCACGTTCCGCCGAAATTCGTCGGCGAGTTCCCCGGGCTTGAAGACGCCCCGTTCGGTGATGATGCCGGTGATCAATTCCGCCGGGGTCACGTCGAACGCAGGATTGTAGACTGCGACTCCGGCTGGTGCGATGGGATGGCTGCCATGAATGGTGGTGACTTCTAATGGATTCCGTTGTTCGATCGGAATGTCTGCTCCTGTTTTGGTCTTCAAATCAATTGTGGAATAGGGCGCGGCCACGTAGAAGGGAATCCCATGGGCTTTGGCCAGCACGGCGACTGAGTAGGTGCCGATCTTATTGGCCACATCCCCATTTGCCGCGATGCGATCGGCCCCCACGATACAGAGGTGAATCTTTCCCTGCCGCATGAGTGAGCCGGCCATATTGTCCGTAATGAGCGTCACAGGAATCTTGTCCTGCATCAGCTCCCAGGCCGTGAGCCGCGCACCTTGCAGCACCGGCCTGGTTTCATCGGCAATGACCTGAATCTTCTTCCCCTGTTCCCAGGCCGCGCGAATGACACCCAATGCCGTGCCATAGCCGGCTGTCGCCAGCGCCCCTGCATTGCAATGGGTCAGAACTGTTTGACCGCTCGCAATGAGTTTCGCTCCGTGCTGTCCCATCGCCTTACAGAGCGCAATATCTTCATCGAGAATCACTTGGGACTCTTTCAGCAGTGCAGCCTTGATGGAGGCGATGGGTTGCCTGCCCAAGGAAGCGAGCAGGCGTTTCATCCGTTCGATAGCCCAAAACAGATTGACCGCCGTCGGCCTGGTGGCCGCGAGGTGATCACAGATCACGAGCACCGCTTTAGCGAAGGCCTCGTCGTCGGATGCCGTGACAGCCTGGGCACCAAGCGCCACCCCCATTGCCGCGGTCACACCGATCGCCGGAGCGCCTCTGACTTTCAGGCTGCGAATGGCCTCGGCCACGGTCTGATAGTCCCGGCAGTCCAGAAATTCGACATACTCCGGGAGCCGGCTTTGGTCAAGCAGCCGTACTGCGCCGTCTTTCCATTCAACGGTAGGAACCATGCGGAATCTTGTAGCGGGAATTGGGATGTAGTGCAAGGGGGAGATTAGTGTTTCTGGCGACCGCTCCACTCGAGAATCGTGATCATGGCCACAATCAAGCAGGCTTGCACGAGCAACAACAGTGCCTCAGCCGTTCCGGCATGACGGAGAGCTAAGGCCGCGAGCCCAAGGCAAATTGTCATGAGACAGATCATCGCGACACTCGCCTGACGAGACCCCAACGCGCGCTCCAGCCGGTGATGAAGGTGGTCTTTGCCGACGTAGTCGAGCCATTCCTTGATGGACCGCACCTTCCCTGTCGCCACCCGCTCCACGGTGATATGGATCATGTCGTAGATGAGCACCCCGAAAATGAGAAGCGGATTACTGAATGAGACGATCGGGCTATGGTCTGCCCAATTCCCTTCGACGGCGAGGCAGGCGAGCGTGAATCCGAGGAAGGTCGCCCCCCCGTCTCCAAGAAAAATTACGGCAGGCTTATGCCCTCGAAAATTGTAGGGAAGAAAACCCACCCCTGCACCAATGATGGCGATGGCGAGCCAGCCCAATCCAGGCTGGTTCGTCTCAAACGCTACCGCCCCCATAAATCCGGCTATGAGGATCGCAATCCCCGTGGCCAGCCCATCCATGCCGTCGAAAAAGTTGAAGGCGTTTGTGATCCCGACGATCCAGAGCAACGTCAGCAGCGCATTCGCGACATCGCCGACTGGCCCGCTGGGAAACAGCGTCAGGACCTTGCCCGTGGCAATAACGATCCCGGCAGCCACGAGTTGGGCGACCAGCTTCGACGACGCGGGCAATTCCCACACGTCATCGACGACACCGACGATCAACAGCAACGATCCAGCCGCGAGGGTGGCGATCATCCAGTCCGGCAGAATCGAATTCAACAGCACCGAGCCAAGGAATCCAAGATAGACGGCCACACCACCGAGCCTGGGAGTCGGATACACATGGATCTTGCGATCGGACGGTTGATCAACTAGCCTCCACTGATGACTGAGATGCACCATGAGCGGCGTCAACGCGCCGGCGCCGAGAGACGCAAAGAGCAGGATATAGAGCCACCGAAGACCTTCGAACACAAAAAGTCCACGAACCGTGGGGATCGCCAAGGCCACCGCTCCCAGCAGTGCCCCCAGCGCAGCCGGTGTCAGCCAGCGCCGGCTGCTGCGCAACGCAAACGTCGAGACCTCGACGTCAATGGCTTTCACGAAAGGACCTCGGCCAACGATTGTTGAATCTTCCGGACTTCGTCGTCTGCGAGATCGGGATAGAGCGGTATCGACAACGCCGTTCGATCCGCTTCGTCGCTGTTCGGGTAACCGGCTTGATCCAGATAGCGGTGGAGTGGTCGAAAAACGGGCTTGCGACAGTGAACTCCCTGTAGTTCCAACCTGCTGATCAGACCAATGAGACCATCAGGATCGTTTCGGAGATGCGGCAGCCTGATGACAAATCGATAATATCCATGTGTCCTGCCTGGAGGCACGCTCGGGCAGACAGCGACCATGGAGGATAGGGCTTCCCGATAGGTTGCCGCAAGAACACGGCGCCGTTCATGAAAGGCCGCAAACTGCCCCAGCTGGGAGAGCCCAAGGGCTGCTTGCAAGTCGGTCAGCTTGAGATTGAAGGAGGAGGGATCCAGTGTGGCTGCGCCATCATATTCGCGTCGCAACCTGACTCGTTTAAGTAACGCCCCCTCATTCGACAGCACCATCCCGCCTTCCCCGGCACACAACAGCTTCGTCGCGTAGAAGGAGCATACGGTGAGCTGTCCGACCGTGCCGACAGGCCGACCCTGCTCCGTCACCCCTAACGTCTGGGCACAATCCTCGATCAGCGGAATCCCCAACCGTGCAAGCGCCGTCAGATCTGCAGGCAGGCCGAAAAGATGCGGGACAATGATCGCACGAGTCTTATTCGTCACCGCTCGGTGGGCTGCGAGCGGATCGATGTTGAACGAATTCAGGTCGATGTCGACGAGCGTAGCCTGTGCCCCAACTCGTTGCGTCGCGAGCCATGGCGCCGGACAGACATAACTCGGCATGATGACTTCGTCACCGGCACCAATCCTGAGCGCCCGAAGGGCCAGTTCGAGCGCCGCAGTCCCCGAACTGACGGCCACGCCACCCTGCAAGCCAAAGAACGCTGCCATGTCGCGCTCGAATCGCTCAACCCAAGGCCCTTGGGCAATCTGCCCGGAACCCAGCACTTCGGCTGCCGCACGTAAATCCTCTTGGTCGATCATAGGCCGTGAGTGGGGAATCATTGTCGCCACAGTCGTCATACGCCGATATTAATAAACAATCGCAATGGGACAAAGCCTTCTGCGTTTTTCACCCGACCCTGGATGCCTCGGAAATGCGCCCCGGCCCGAATCACGTCCACGATACTCAGCCCTTCGATGTTGGTCCTTTTCACCTGCGATGCGTGCGCCTCGATCGATTTGACCTTCTCCTCGACCACCTGGTCGATGTCGACGAAGACGGTCGGCGAGAAATTCTGGGTGGTGGGTCCTTCGTAGAACAACACGTTCTTGGTATAGCGGGTCGCGGTGATTGTACTTAACGCCAGATGCCGATGGTCCTGATGGGTATCGTCCTGATAGGGCGAGAAGATGAAGTGCGGCTGCACCTCCTTGACTACCTGCTCGATCTTTTGAATCAATTCGCGTCCCATTGGCACCGCCGTATCCTCATAGCCACCCCAGAATATCTTCTCGACCCGCAATTGTTTCGCCGATTGCTCCTGCTCACGGGTGCGCACCTCACTCGAGCCGCCCTTGTCGCCGGCTGTCAGGACCATCAGAAAAATGCGATGCCCCTTTTGCGCATACTTGAGCAACGTTCCGCCGCACCCAGCCTCGATATCGTCAGGATGTGCACCGATTGCCAAAATTCGCATCGGCTTTCTACGATCATTCGCCATCTCATCCCCCTCGCTCAATGCTACGCACTCGCGACCACCTTCTGTCCTATCCGGGCCTCGCGCAATCGCGTCAGCGCCTCCGAGCCGCAACAGAACAACAGATCGATTGCCGACATCGCCGGCATGAATGGTTCATAGACTTGCCGATACATCGGATGTTGGAACTGTTGAATCTCCAGCCTCAATCCGGCCGATTCAAATCGCGTGACGTTTAAATACTGCTCCCCGCCGGCACCGGAGAGGTATCCCGATGCTCCAACGGCATGGCAGAGATCGATCAGCCGGTCAGTAGGCTCTTCGCGCGCCCCCCACTCCGACGCACACCGGACAGGCGTCGTCATACCAAACGCCCCGAGCAGCCAGCGAATCACCGCCAGATTCAACTCGTGCAATCGTTCCCATGGCGCCTCATAGAGGCTACGCAATTCTGGCAGATAGCGATCTCGGAATGGCGCCCTCGCATAGTGCATCTTGATGGCGTGTAGGTGCTGGCTCCGCCAATTTACGGCCTGATTGATTCGGACATCTTTCACCAGTTGGCCAAACCGATGGAGAACCGGCACGGTCACCCATTGGCAGCCATCCGCAGTTCTAATCCGATTGCGATTTTGCCACTCGTTCTTCTTAAACTGTACCGAATCCAAGGCGATGAACAAGTCTGCCTGATCGATCTTGTCCAGATACCCAAGCCAGGGCAGAAACTGCGGTTGATGGATCGTGACACGCATGTCAGCCAACTACTCCCTGTCCATGCGGCACTAGGTAAATCGGGTTGGTCAACAGTTCGCCCGTCTGCCCACCGCTGACTTCCAGGCGATAGGTCTCGCCTGTTCCACTGGAGCCATGCGGGTCCAGAACGTCATAACGCAATGGCGTCACTCCGGTTGTGTGTGCCATGACTTCGCCAGACTTGATCAGCCGCACTGTGACAGGGTGTCCTTGGTTGTCCGTGGTCGAGACTGATACGTGCAGGGAAATGGGGCTGTCCCGTGTTATTAACAAGGTCTCCCCAGGTCCGACACGCTGACTACCATCCCCTGCGGCTGCATGGAAATCGTCCAGCGTGAGTCGAAACTCCTTCTTGTAACGCTCAACTGCATAGGCGCGCCCCTGCCGGATGGCATTGAGGATCCCAGCCTGGCTCCGTTCCCGTACGCGAAAGATCGTCAGGACTTGGTCAAGCTCCTTGCTCGCATGATCGGAACTGTGAAATGCGATTTCACCTACCATCGCCGGACGATCTTTACGCTGGCCGCTTACATAGAGTTTGAGCAACTGATCCCAGATGTCATTCGGCTGCGTGATATGCCGTGCTTCTTGATACAGCCCGCCGAAGCCCATATAGCCGGTCGTCAACATTAACGCATCCGGGTGAGGATCCGTCTTGATCGTGGTGGTTCCGAGCGGCCCCAGTTCAAGCTGATGAAAATCCCGTGCTTCCGTCATCGACCAGAGTGTGCTTCCACCAGCTTGGGTCACACTGTCGATAAACGCCTGATAGGGTGTATAGCGCAATGTGGTGTCATAGGGGTCGAACGGCGGTTCTCCGATCGGCCATGCGTTGATGGTCAGAAAGCCTGCAATCGTCGCCAATCCGAACCCGGCAATACGCTTCTTGCGCGAGATGCATGCATGGGCGCTTCCTACGACGTCAGATTTTGTACGCCACACACGCAGTGCTGGAGCCGCCAGTAACATCGGCAAGAGCACGATCAAGGTCTGCGGACCATAGGAATAGGATGCGATGTTGCCCGCTGCAGGCAGAGTCTCGATTTGTTCGGCGTTGGCCAGGCCAAAGACTAACAAGTTTCTCTGGGCATCGTGCATGGTGAGGTCTCCGGATCGAAGAGAGCCCGACCAATAGTAATACGGCGCGACTTCCAGACCAGGGATCAGAATGACGCGCGGATGGCGTGCTTGCGCCTCAACAACATCATTTAAGTAGCGGTTCACACCATAATCCATAAGCGAATGGAATGATCGTGAGACCCTTATAAATGATTCCAAAGGGTACAGGCCGTATTCATACCGCAGTGACAGGTTTTCCGTGAGAAGCACGGCATCGATTCCCAGCTGTTCCGCACGCGTAGCGATGGCATCGAGACTCAACGTTCCTGTGCTTGCCGTACTGTGGACGTGTACGGCTGCGACGAGCGTCACATAGTCCTGAGCCAGTTCGGCTTGGGTGCCGATCGTCTGACCGGTTATGGTGGACAGACAGGCAAGTGCGGCAATTATCACACGGATGTGCCTAGATCGACTGTTGATGGTGTAGGCACGCTGTTGCGTAAGAAGGTCTATCATGCGCCGACCTCGCGCAATGTCTCCTCGTAGAGTGTTTCGATGGCCCGCACCATGTAGGAAGCGCCGAACCGCGCACCGACACTCTGGCGGGCAACTTCACCCAGTCTCCTAGCCATGTCAGGCTGATCAAGAAGCCCTCTCAACGCTTCGGCCAATGCATGAGCGTCAGCAGAAGGAACGAGTAGACCGTTCACCTCGTGGTCGATCAGAGCCGGTATGCCGCCGACCTTGGTCGCGACGACCGGCAGCCCTGCGGCCATCGCTTCAATCAACGCGCGTCCCATCCCTTCGTTCGCTGACGGCAACACAAACACGTCGAACCCTGCCAAACAGACATCGATATCGTCTCGATGTCCGAGCAGATGGACCGAAGCCTCAAGCCCAAGCTGTTTTGCCTGTTGCCGCAGCGCATCATGCTGATCCCCACTCCCGACAATCACGATATGAAGGTCAGGATGTGCCTGCGTGACTTGTTTGGCCGCCTCAAGCAAAAACCGGTGTCCCTTGACGTCAGTCAGCCATCCTACCGACCCGACGACGACCGCACCGGATGGACAGCCGAACCATTCCGGCACGCGTCTGCCGTTCACCCTGGCCTGACCGAATCGGTTGAGATCAATGCCGCTCGGCACAACAGCAAATTGGTCAGCTGCGCCAACTAACCGATCGAGATGGTCTTTCCGCTCAGACTCCGTCAATGCAATGATCCGATCAGTGCACCAGCTTAAAGTCCGTTCGACTTGGAGAAAGAGCCAGGACGTGAACTGCCCAAAGTGTCCATAAAACACATGTCCATGTGGCGTATGGACAACCGCTGGAACTCGCACGAACCGGGCCGCGATTCGACCCAATACACCCGCCTTCGATGTGTGGGTATGGACCAACGCCGGTCGCTCACGGCGGAAAAGTCTGACCAATGCCCACAGGGTCAGGATATCGTGCAGCGGTGAAAGAGATCGAGCCAGAGAGGGAATCAGGACGGACCGGATTCCTTCTTTCTCAAGCAACCGTAGGTTCTCATCTGTCGCCCCTTGGCCCCCCTGTGCGTCCCATCGACCGGGGGAGCCGGCCACCACCAGGGGCTCAAACCTTGCCCGATCATGACCCAGCACAGTCAACATAGTATTAACGGCTGACCCTCCATGATCCAGCCGCGTGATGACATGTATGACGGTTCTGGGTGCCATCGCCACATCCTTGATCGTCGAACATCGATCCACTTGGGACCATTATGCAGCCATCGATCGGATCCTGGTGCAGTCCTGAAGCACCCGATCGAGCTCACGGCTATGATGTGTCCAGTTATACCAATCTGTCACGAGGCGTCGACCTTTTGCAGCAAGATGCGGCTGCCAACTTGGATCTTTATCAAATCGTTCGAGCACACGTTCAAGACTTCTTGCAAGCGAGGCCCCATCGGTACCCTCTGCAAGCAGAAGTGGGTCCAGCTCGTTGATGACTTCAGGCAACGCGCCGATCGGCGTGGCCATGACAGGTGCCCCACAGGCCATGGCTTCGACTGTAACAAGGCCGAATCCTTCTAACTGCAACGTGGGGATCACGACTAAGTCGGCAGCCTGATAATACCCAGCAAGGTCCTTCTCGGGAACAAAACCGATTAATCGGACAACCTCCCCAAGTTGATGTCGATCGATGAGGCCCTGGAGTTTCCCTCGTAGCGGCCCCTCTCCTCCAATGAGGACCAGAAGCTGTTTCTTCCTCTCCCTGAGACGCGCAATCGCATCGATAAAGTGTTCGAGCCCCATACGAGGCACCAGGTTACGGACCGTGAACAACAGGGTCCGGTCGTTCGGAAACATGAGCTTGGCTCGTACAGCCCCGCGGTCGAGAGGGGGGCGAAACTCCTCCTGATCGACCGCACCTGGAATCAGGCACAGCTTCCGCTCCGGAATGCCATGAAACGCCTTCACGCGATCCCACATGAACTGACTGAGCACCACGACGTGCTCGCACCGGCTCATCACCAATCGTTCTATTCGACGCCGCACCAGAGCATTCAACTTCCAGCGGAGTTGCATGGCAGTCGATGGACCAGGTGTGACACGCGTCACATACTCTTCATGCGCGAGGGACAAACACATGTAGAGCCAATGGGAGACCTGGCGCCTTCGCCGAAGCAATGGCCCCAATCCGGCGAGAGATTGATGAATCAGTCCGACATCGAAACGCTGACTCCGGCGGGAACGGTCGAAGGCTTCGACGGATTGGGCTATAGTGGACGACACAAAAGCAAGCTCATGTGCACGGGATACTGGATACCGTTCTTCATGCACACCCTCGACCATGACGTTCACGCGATCATCGCTCAGCGGCACTCTCGTAATCACACGGACCTGATGACCGAGTTTGTTGAGCCCCAGCGCCTGCTCTCTGAGCACACGTTCAGCTCCACCGATGACTCGGTCGGTCGATACCTCGGAAAACATGGCGACATTCATCGATGTCTTGTTCCTTCTTCTGCTCAGCGCTCCTGTTGGCGTTGCCACAACTCCAGCACGGTCAAGGCGTAGAGTTGATCTGCATGATTATGGCGGCCGGCCACATGCTCGCGAAACAACGACTGAACATACTCAGGCTTCACATACCCACGCCGCCGGATCGTCGCTTCAGACAAAAGATCTTCAACCATCGGTCGTAAGTCCTCGCGGAGCCATCGAGCCAATGGAATGTGAAACCCGAGCTTAGGACCTTGCAGGATGGACGGAGGAAGCACCCCCTTAAGCCCATTCCTCAAAAAAGACTTCAGCTTAAATCCCTTAAGATGCGTTGAAGCTTTGATATTTTTTGCAAACCCAAAGAGAAGATGATCGCAAAATGGGACACGCAACTCGAGGGAATGTCGCATGCTCATTCGGTCACCCATGCGCAACAAATCGCCAGGCAGATAGGTTTGCACATCCAGACCCATTGCCCGATCGGCAGGATCAACCGATGGCCAGGTTCTCAAGAGATAGCCCCGAGTCGCTTCACGGTCGACTGTCCCGCAAGCATCCAGCAGGTCAGGCGTTAATGCAGAGCCGCCTGCATGATCAGGAAGAAACGAGGTCCACTGCAAATATTGTCGATCGGGTGATTGATAACCTTGATCGAGAAAGCGTTTTGCACGGCCGGCATAGTCTCGCCCGCCGACTCCTTCTCGTATCGAGGAACCGGCGACGCGGGCGACGGCTAAGCGAATAGCCGAAGGCACATGAGCATAGAGGGCCGCGGTCTTCATTCCAAGATACCGCGGATACCCACCAAACAGTTCGTCGCCACCGATTCCCGATAAGGCAACCGTCACCGTGCGTCGCGCAACTTCACACAGCAAATAGGTTGGGATGGCAGAGGAATCGGCGAACGGTTCCGCCATCGCCTCGACGACTTTCGGCAACAATGCCGTTGCATCGGGCCGCAATCGAGCCTCTGTATGATCGGTCTCAAAATGATCTGCTACCTGCTTAGCGGCAATGAGTTCGTTGAACGCACGATCTTCCGGCGCATCGTATCCAATCGAAAACGTTTTAATTGGACCGGTCACCTCGCGACGCATGAAGGCCAGCAGCGTGCTCGAGTCGATGCCGCCTGATAAGAAGAGCCCAAGAGGGACATCGCTCACGAGATGGCTCCGAACCGCATCCCGCAACTGCGCATGTAGGTGTTCGACGGTCTCCCCTGGCGTCTGCCAATCCCTGGCAATCAGCGCCTCCTGAGGCGTCCAATACCGCTCAAACTTCACACATTTGTTCTGCAGGCGCAGCAACTCACCGGGACGAAGTTCATAGACTCCCTCGTAGATCGTCTCAGGTCCCGGCACATACAGCAGCGACAGATAATCCGCAATGGCCCCTGGGCGGAGGGGGGGAGCAGGAATCGCTGTCAAGAGAGACGGGAGTTCCGATGCAAACAACACGTTCGTCCCCTTACCATGGCCCGAACGAACCGAATAGTAGAGTGGCTTTATCCCGAGCCGATCACGGACAAGCAGAAGGGATTGCTGCGCTCGATCCCACAATGCAAAGGCGAACATCCCTCGTAAGCGGTGGACCATCCCCTCTCCATCTTCCTCGTATAGATGGACCAACACTTCCGTGTCGCACCGGGAGGTAAACCGATGTCCCTTGTTGATCAATTCATCACGTAATTCACGGTAATTGTAAATCTCTCCGTTCATCACGGCCCATACAGTTGAAGCTTCATTCGTCACCGGTTGTGTGCCGCCCTGCGGATCGATCACACGTAAACGACGAATACCAAGCGCGACTCCTGGCTCATCGTGGCGCCCCTTCTCATCTGGTCCTCGATGAACCAGCCTGCCTAGCATGCGATCGACTATTTCCGGCTCACCTTGGCCGCTATGTCCACAAATTCCACACATCGTTCAATCCTCAGCGATTGACTCCGCGACCTTCGAGGAGTGCCTTTTCACGTCCTGCATCGAACGGGCGATACTCATTCTGGCTATAGTTGTAGTACGACCTCAGGAAGAATGCGAGCCCAAGAGCCATCAGTGCGGCGACCACGGCCAAGGATACGGTCGCCTTACTAAGCCGCAATCGTGACCTCCATCGTCGCGGGATCATCTAGCTCTCCTTCACAGGCGCAAGCGGTTTCCTCGCCAGCGCCTCTACGGAAGGCCCCCAGCACCATCGGTCCAAGCTGGCCCTGCGCATTACACCGTAAACAGTCCGATCCATCTGCTTGGCGAGCTGACGGAACAAAGCACGCTTCTTCCGATCGGATCCATAGGCGTCCGCCTGGGTTGGAGGCGACGTGCGCACATCGACAGATTCGAAACCCAGCCGGGTGAGGTGAAATGAGAGGGCGCGCCGACCAAATCCATACAGATGCATGACCGTCAGATGGTTCAATCCACAACCAGACAGGATACGGGATACGCGATCATGTAACGGTCCATTTGGAACTCTGATATAGATCTGCCCCCCAGGCCGCAACACCCGCCAGGCTTCTTTCAACGCGTCGAACGGCTGCACCAGATGGTCAAGGACGTTCAGGAACGTCACCGCGTCAGCCGATTCGGCGCGCAACGGACAGGAAAGCCAACTCTGTTCGTAGACTTCGAGTCCCTGTGATCGTGCTTGGCTAACCGCAGGCCTGGATAGTTCAAATCCGATTCCACGCCATCCCCTGCGGGCCCCACATTTAAGCAGAGCCCCTCCCCCGCAACCGATATCAACCAATATCCCAGGGCTCTGATGCACCGCAAGAATTCGCTCCATGACGTGCCGACACACATTCTCACGAGCCGTCCCAAGCTGTTCCTGGCCAAACTGTTTCCAATAACTCTCTCGATACCACTGATCCGTTTCCTCTTCCGTGGGGATCTCTCCCCGTGAGAGCAACCCGCACTGTCGACAACAGAGTCGTTCGTAGCCCCCTCCGCCCTCCATGTATGCTTCCATGAAGGCCCCGCAGATACACATGATTCCTTCGCTCTGTTGCAACATAAGCCCCTCAGTGTGCTACGCAGCTTGTCTGACCACCAGTTGCAGGAGATCCAGCACCAGGCCGGACGTGCGGCCTGGAGAAAATACGCGCGCCCGCGCCAACCCTCGATCTCGCAATTGTTCTCGCAAGCCTGTTTCGGTGATTCCCCGTTGCATGACGCGAGTCATCTCGCCGACCTGTTCCGGATCAAACAAGAGCGCAGCTTGGTCAACAACCTCGGGAATAGCCGTACGATTGGCCGCCGCTACAGCAGCACCGCAGGCCATCGCCTCTAAGGCAGGCAGCCCAAAACCCTCATAGAGCGAAGGCAACACAAACAATGCACAGCCGCTATAGACCGCGGACAAATCCTCGTCGGCAATGAGACCAGGAAACACGACTCGATCTCCCACACCAAGCCAATTCGCCAGTTTATGTAAGACGGGTCGATGCTCTTGATCAGAACCGGCCAAGACCAGTTGGTAGACCGCTCTGATGGACGCCGGAAGAGCAGCATAGGCCTCCAGTAAGCGTGGAATATTCTTGTGCGGCTTGAAGTTGCCCACATAGAGAATATAGGGAGACCTGAGTCCATATTTGGCACTGTCGGAAAGCGTGAGCGCCCGAGGGCGGAAATCCCTCCCGAGCGCAACGGGAATGACCGTAATTTTGTCGGCACCCACACAAAGCTGCGACATGATCGATCTCTTCGAATATTCGGAGTCTGCGATGATGGCAGAGGCGCGCCGTGCGTACAGCTTTCCCAAACCGGTCATCAGGGTATCGTAGGCAGGCCTCCTCTGCCCTGGATAGCCGATAAAAAACAAATCGTGAATCGTGAGGACGACCGGACAGGACGCCATCACCGGCCCCTTATAGTAGGGAGACAGGAAGACAGAAATCCCATCCTCTTGTAACTGACGAGGAAGTCTGACCTGATCCCACCACTGCGTCCACATTGAAGGAACCGACTTGTAGACGATATTGCGAGGAAGACCTTGGATATCTGCATCGGGCATCGCATAGACCACGCATTCCCACCCTCTTTCTGAAACCGCACACAGTACCTCGCGTACATAACGCCCGATACCGGTTCGCACCCCCCGTTGCAATTCACGTCCATCAATACCCACACGCATCGAGATCACCCTCAGGAACTCTGAGTTACGTAACGTGTCGCGACTGGTTTTCTCGCAACGAGTTCAAGTCCAATGCCCCAATTGAGCCCGGTCAGACGATACCAACCATAGGCCACCTGATTAACCATCTGTTTACTCGACACTGCCGCCGCTCCCCGATCGAATCCAACTTGGACATCGGTAAATCCAACTGATCGCACGAGCTTCGACAGCGTCCCTGCAGAAAAATGGAAGAGGTGTAACTCGCGCTCGTCATCCTCATACAGAGTCGGCCAGCGGCCTCGCCCCGCCAAATACCCAAGCCGAAACACATAGTCATGTAAATTGGGCGTGGCCAGCACCAGCCATCCCCCTGGGCGCAGGAGGCGGAACAGTTCCTCCACCATACGCTTCGGGTCGGACGCATGCTCAATCACATGCCAACTGGTCACGACATCGAAGGTATCTGCGGGCAATCTTGCCTCCCACACCTCTCCACAATACAGATCCAACTCTGGAACCTGCTTAACCGCCGCCTCCGAAAGCTCCGTCCCGATCACCTGCCAGCCTGCTTGCTTGGCCAATCTGAGAAAGGTCGCCTCTCCACATCCAACATCCAGAAGATGTCCGGGTCGTCCCGCTACCCGACGCAATGCCTGCAATCGCCTTGTCCAGATCTTTCGCCTCGTCGTATCCTGCACCTTCCAGGCATCATAGTAGTCGTCCTGGTAGGTCTCTTCGATCGCATCCCTTGATGGAGCCGGTGTCACGAAAACAAGCTGGCAAGTACATCGCACAACTTGTACGCTTTCGTGATCCTCAACCACGGAAAATTGTGTCCCGCCACAGAGATTGCAACTATCCACAACAGACTCCCATGAGTTCGTGATACAGTGACTGGACCCGCTGGGCATGCCTGTGAAGGCTAAACCTATCCTCAGCGACGCGTCTCCCCGATTCGCCAAATTGGATAGCCTGTGCACGATCAGCCAGAAGACTCCCTATTGCCTCCGCCAAACGATCCGGCTGACCAGGCTCGACCAACCAACCCGTTTCACCTTGCTTAACGATTTCTGGCACACCCCCTGCCTCGGTCGCCACCACAGGCTTTTCCATCGCCATCGCCTCGATTAAGACCCGACCAAAATGTTCGCCGTGGGAAGGAAGCACAAATACGTCCGCCAATGCGAGTGTCTCTCGTATGTCCTCCATCCATCCCGTAAAATGCACGTGGTGACTCATGCCAAGCCTTTCGGATTGGCGGACCAAATCGGATCGGAGCTCACCGTCGCCGACCAACACCCAATGCACACCTGTATCCTGCCGATGGAGGATGGCCGCCGCAGCAAGCAGATCTGCGTATCCTTTATACGCAACGAATCGCCCGACACTCACCACCACGCGATCGTAAGGGCTCAAACCCAATACCGCACGATGCTCCGACGACGGACGGCGCGGGG
The DNA here is from genome assembly GCA_963821465.1 of uncultured Nitrospiraceae bacterium. Classification (GTDB taxonomy): domain Bacteria; phylum Nitrospirota; class Nitrospiria; order Nitrospirales; family Nitrospiraceae; genus Palsa-1315. The sequence continues at coordinate 289,075 of CAWGDV010000010.1, forward strand.
CAAACCGCACCGTGTCGACTCCGTTATGGATACAGCGCACATGATCTGCCGTTCCCCACGTGAATCGCCGACTGACCGCTTCAGAATTCACGATAATCTTGGCAGAGAACTGATACAGCGCACGATCCAGCCAGCCATCCGAATCGGCCACACGCACATGCCAGATCGCAGGTCGTTGCGCGAACTTGGCGGCCAACCCGCCATACATCATCGCCCGTGTGCCGTTGGCATGGACGATTTGTGCGTCTTCTTGATAAATAATCCGCCACAAGGCCAGAATACTGGACAGGCTTGCCATACTCGTGTCGGAGACAGCAGGTAACGGTACCACAAGGGTTGATATCTCTGAGCCATGCGCTTCCTTCGCCACGGCCCCCTCGTAAGGCACAACGAGCAGCGGCTTCCATTGCGAGCGGTCCAACGCACACATTAGCTGGAGCATACTGATCTCTCCCCCTCCCACGATGTCGCCATGATTCGAAATGAAGAGAATCGATTGCGGCCTGCTCATATAGCCGGCCTCGCCAGCGCATATTTCCATCGACCGACTTCGTTGCCGACCTCCATCGTCAATTTCACAAACGGGACCACCCACCAGGCGGCACGATGGGTAGGATAGGCTCGAGCAAACCGATAGCGCCACAGCATCATCAGATAGTAGAGCACCAAGGCGATCGGCATGAGCGCGCACAACGACGGCAACCAGGTGGAGAAGAGCAGCGCCACGCCGACTCGCAACGTCCATGAACTGCGGATCACGTACGTGAGAAACGGACTCTTTCCAAGACGATGTTGAATGGAGGCCATCTCGCTGTAGCCACGCCGCACGAACCAGCTTATGACAGCGGACACACGGTCTCGCGTCCGATGATAGACAACGGCATGAGGCGTGTAGCGACATGGCCCGAGTTGAGCAACGCTCTCTGCGATGAGCGCGTCTTCGCTGCCCGCACGCGCCTCCTCCGGAAACCCTCCCACGCGCTGCAACACGTCCTTCCGATAGGCACAATTGCAGGTAGAGAGATGACGCGTGGGCACGGTATGACCCTGCGCATCATGGGCATAGCGCAAACCGCCCCCTGGGAATCCAAGAATGTTTTCCGCATAACCGATCAGGCCGCAATCATGCACTGCGACCGCTCCAGCGACGCCCAGTACTTCTGAATCTTCTTGGAACGGCGCCAGCAAGGCCTCACCCCATCCCTGTTCCGCTTCACAATCATCGTCGATAAACATTAAGATTGATCCGGTTGCTGCTCGCAATGCATGATTCCGCGCATAGCCGAAGCCACGACCCTGCCGTGGGAGCGCGACGTACTGAACTCCGGGAATCGGCTCAGGCCGATTCGTCTCTTCGACCACGACGATTTCCGCCTCAGCACCGACTCTGCCAGACCTTCGCACGGTCTCTACCGCATGTTCCAAATCTTGTCGCCGATCTTTCGAACAGAGAATGATTGATACCAACTCATTCATAATGGTTCACGTTTTCAGAATGTTGCGACAACGAATATTTGCGCTCATATCAACGCCCTACAAACAGACTACGCCGTAACGGACGGAGCCCCACCATCGGCCCGCCGTTATCGCGCCGGCCTTCGCTATCAACAGCCAAGCCAGGCTGAAGGAATGGGACAGCGATACCGGGAAACACGCAGCCCGTGCGCGAGAACTTGTCTCATGAATCAACCACAGAAGGTAGAGAGGAAATAGCCACATCAAGGGCCAGTACAGGCAGCCCAATACGAATAACATCAAGGCTTTCTTGTCTGGCGATGCCATATCCACCCAGCACTGCAAAGGGAGCGCAGGCCATCGGACCGACCGACGGGGCATTTCGATCCACATACCCTGAGGATGATGCCGGCGCAAGAGGTACGCATGGCTCCGGCCGAAACCGAATGCTTGCCGGATTAAGCCAGACAAGGTCGTCCGATGGTGGTGCGTCACGCAAGCCACTGGCGTATAGACGAGCGCCACATGCTGTTCATAGAGTCGGGCGCAGAGATCATAGTCCTCGCCGTAGATCTTGACGCTCTCGTCGAACCCTTCGAGTTGTTCCAAGTGACGGCGACGCACGGCAAGATTGGCGGTCGGAAACCCACCGGACCAGGGGGTCCACTCTCGATGCGTAGTCGATTCGCGAGACGATTGCAACGTATAGAGCGAACAGAACAATTCGCATACCGTTCGATTGAAGACTCCGACGATGCGACCGGCGACAGCGCCGATTGTGGCATCGGCAAATGGCGCCAAGAGATGGGCCAACCAATCCGATTGAGGCGCACAGTCGCTATCGGTAAACGCCACAATCTCGCTGGTTGCCACACGAATCCCCGCATTCCTTGCCGCAGCAGCTCCAGGTTTCACCTCGCGCAATAGTTGGACCGTAAAGTGTCGTGTCTGTTCTGCCCAAGCCTGAAGGAACACCGCGGATGCGTCGGTCGATTCATTATCGACCAAGAGGACTTCCGTGGGCGCCGGGTTGAGGCGATCGAGCGCGGCCAAGCAAGCCGGTAAGGTCCTGATCGCATTCTTAATGGGAATCACAAGACTTACCGTCAACATGTACGCGCCTCTGAATGTTCAAGGTCTCGATACAACTGCTCCACTGGAAAAAGACAACGATTCCAGTCGTAACGCGCTTCCGCAACCTGACGCGCAGCGAGTCCGAACCGGCGCCGATCTTCGACACTTGCCAACAGCCTCAGAAGGGAGTCGATCGTGTCGGTGATCGTATCTGCAATCAACACATCGCGCCCAGGCTGAGCGGCAATTCCTTCAATTCCAACAGTCGTGGTGACGATCGGAAGGCCCGCGGCCATCGCTTCCAACAGTTTCGTTCTCGTTCCAGCGCCGGTGAAATGCGGCGCCACGTACACCGTCGCTTCGTGCAGATACGGAAGCACATTCGATACACCACCAGTTACGACGATCCCCCTCTGCGCCATGGCCAGAATGCGCGGACCTGGATTGCGCCCGACAAACCGCAATTCGGCATCCGGATGTTTGCGGCGGATTGCAGGGAACACCTCTTGTTCGAGAAAGATTGCCGCATCGATATTCGGCTGAAAGCTCATATCCCCTGTGAACACCAACACAGGGTGTGATGCATCGTAGGCCAGCTTACCGATGACGGCGGAGCAATCGACCCCATTTGGCACAATCACGGTGCGCTGGCGCGGTCTGGCGCGCCCACAACGGACACTGTCCTCTTGGGAAACGACTAATAAGGAAAAGAGACTCGGCCAACAAAACGTATCGAAGTATCCGAATCGAACCAAGCGGATAAGATTGCGCATTCGAGCCAGCCCACCTCGTTCATGTTTCACCGCCCTCCAGGGTCCGCTCAAACCGTAGGCCCAGAGGTCTAAGACAATGGGCAGGCCATGTTCCTTCGGCAAATACGGCAGCATTGCGGGCTTCTCCACCTGGATCGCCTGATAATGCCTTGTTCCAATTCGACGGTGAACGGCCTCGACTACAGCGGGATCGGTCTGATAGGGACCAAGATGACCGAGACGGCTCAGCCGCGAGGACTCTCGCACCGGCACAAACTCCATCTCGGCACATACCTTGCCCAATAGTTGTTCTGCCTCTTGCCGACCGTCGAGTGCTGGCGCAACCAGGTCCACCTCGAATCGTTGCCCCAGATATCGCACGAGATGCAGCATGCGTAACGCACCACCCCCATGGCGGTCGGATGGTGGCGCCGGTGCAAGAAAAAGCAATCGCATGGAATCGTTCCTCAGGCCGCCTTCGAAGCCACTACGAGCGCGACTGCGCGATGGGGACCGTTCCAATCGACGGTGCCGGCTTCCTGTTCCAATGCCGGCATCCAAAGACCCGTGCGGCTGACTGCGTATTCGACTTGATCGACCTTCAGCCCTAACGTCAACTGTGCCAGCCTCAGCCGGTCATACACCCGCATCCAATCATTCGTATGCGCTTGCCCGTACGGAACGGTGATCAGGGCTTTGCCTCCTGTCTTGAGAATCCGTGCGATCTCTCGGACCGCCACTTGATCCCCGATATTGGCCTCGGGTTCTCCATAATGCCCGATCCCGATATGCTCGATGACCGAAACAGCCAGCACAGCCGAAAACGTTCCCTCCGTAAAAGGAATCTTCATGATGTCGGCCCGCAACGCTCGGAGACCGGGATGCCGATAGGGATATGGATTGAAGTCCATCCCGACGACACGAAACCCACGAGAGGCCAGCGCGAGCGGCAATCGGCTATGGCAACAGCCGAGATCAAGAATTGGTCCCTCAACTCCGTTGAGATGTTGGAACACGAAGGGGTATTCGATCACACGCTCGGTCGTCACCATCCCAGGCTCGAAGACCTGCTTCAAGAGGCCACGGGCCGACAAGGCAAGCCATTCCTTCAATCGTGGAAACGGATCCAGTAATCGCACAGCCCCACGCCATCGAAATCGATATTGGGACTTATAGGTTCCGGCCGGCTCAATGTGATCCTGTACCGCCATCACGCCCGTCTCCTTACAGTGGTTTGATGCCCCATGAAAAATAATAGAATCCGAGCCATTCAGCGACCCACGTGCGATCGAACCCTCGCCACAGACCTTGCGTCCGCTCAACCCATGAGACCTGAATATCTCGCATGCGCTCTGACCGATAGAGAAGCGGCAGATACGGTGGCACGACGCCTGCTGGAAAAACCGTAACGTCCGTCAGTCCCGCATCACGCAACAGTGCATGTATCTGGTCCGATGTGAACGCCCGCTCATAAAAGCTGTCCTGGCCCTGCCCAGCCCCGACCAATGCCCGCTTGAGATTCCCTATCCAATCGAGAGAGCGAAAGAGCGAAAATTTCTTCGGCACAATATCGGAATAAAACAATCCGCCCGGCTTGAGGACCCGAACCATCTCACGCACAATTGGTGTCGGGTCAGCGAAATGCTCAAGCAGTCCGGTGGAGAGCACGACATCAAGACTGTGGTCTTGCACCGGCAGTGCAAATCCGTCTCCCGCCAAGAACCCCCCTGTCATCGTCGCGCTATCGTAATTCAATCGTGCCGCTTTTAATGCGTTGGGAGAAAAATCCATGCAGACAGTCCCGTATCCACCTTGCGCCAGCCAACAGGACAGCCGTCCAGAGCCGGCTCCGATTTCGAGGCAGCGCCCAGATGTCGGTAGAATGCCCCGCAAATACTCAAGCTTAATGCGGTCGAGTATCTGGGTCATCGTTTTCGCCGTCACCGTAACGCCCTGGCCCACCCAGTAGGTATCCCAGAACTGCTGAGCCTGATTTTCCATTACCCTCTCCGCAGAACAAACTTGTAGTCGGCCGGCGTGCCGATGACTGCCCATTCACGGAACAGTCTGAGCTGAGACTTCATTCGATTCACGACTGAACCAGCTTCCATCACATCCGTTTCATAGACTCGAACCCACGAGAATCCCACTTGCCGAAATATCGTGGTCCAATAGACCAACGGCTGAACATTCACATGCGAAGGATCTCGTGTTGCATTGAGATGGCGAGGGTGGCAGATTTTCAGATAGGCCCTTCCACCGATTCTCAACACCCGGCCAATCTCCTGAAGCGCTGGGACGGGATCTGCCAGATGTTCAAAAAGATCCATGACGGTAATCACGTCACATGTCCCCGTCGCCAGTGGAAGCCCCTCCATCAGATTGCCCACCAGCAATCGGCCGCGCACGGCAGGTTCGGCTTGCGAGACCGCATACGCGCTCACATCGAGACCCACCGCCTGCGCGACGCCTTGCGCATGAAACGCTTCGACCAAGTAGCCCTTAGCGCATCCGACATCCAATACACGCGCCGGGGTTGAATGCCGACACAAAAACCGAGCCGTCCGTTCCGCCATGGGATAGATGAGGTCTCGTGAATGAGGCGGACTGCGCCGAGACTTTCCCTCAAAATATTCTTCGTTGTAGAATGCATCCGTCGTCACAGTCGCGCTCTCCCTGCGGTATGTTCCATTACGCCGGCCAACGCTGCAGCACTCGTCTCCCAGGAAAATCTGGCAGCCTGAGTGAGACTCGCCCGCTCCATCGCTTCACGGCGGCTCCGATGGTCCAGCACTTGGATCATCGCCTCCGCCAATTCGTCGACATCATGAGCATTCACGCAGATTCCTGCGCGCCCGATCACCTCTGGAACTGCCCCACCGTTAGACACGATGACCGCTTTCCCGTAGGCCATTGCTTCCAAAACAGGGAGACCGAACCCTTCATAGAGAGAGGGGAATACAAAGAGTTCAGCACCGGCGTAAAGCCCAGGTAAGTCCTCATCCTGAACGAAGCCGGTGACAATCACATCCTGCTTCACCTTCAATGACTCCAGAACGGCGAGCGTCTCCTTCCCCCAGTCAGTCCCTCCTGCCAAAACCAACCCGCCTGACATTTTCTTCGCCAATCTGGCCTGCTCATATGCACGCAGCAGAGTCGTCACATTCTTATGGGGGCCTAAGGACCCCACGTAGAGCACATACGGCTTCTCGATCCGATGGTGCGCCAGCACCGCAGCAATCTCATCGGGACTAAGCCGCGGTGCATGACAGTTCTGTCCCGGATACACGACATGAATCCGCTCAGGCTCGACATCCATCAGCTCAATGAGGTCTTGCTTGGTACACTCGGAAATTGCAATGAGCGCAGACGACCGTTGGCAAGCTCGCCGAATCTGTTCACGGAACATGCCATGCTCTGGAAACAACGCGGGTAGTCTCAACGGAATGAGGTCATAGACGACCGTCAAGACTGCGCCTCGCGAGAGCACCGGACTCATTAACGACGTACTGAGATAACAGTCAAAACTTCCCCACAGCCGGCGAGGAAACGGGAGACTGTAGCCGGTACAATCCCACCAGCTCGTCATGGCACGATCCGGCATCGCAAGTCTGGTCACAGGCGCCAGCGAATCGAGTTGCTGTGCAGCAGGCAACTGCTGCCACCCCCGGCGCAAGATAAGCCGGACGTCGAAGGCCTTCTCTGACGCGATCAACGTTCGGACTAGAGGGCCGACATACCGGCTGATCCCTCCACGACCGATCATAGGACCGGCATCGATTCCAACTGTCAATGTATGCGTGCTCTCCGACCTCATCTCCCTGTGTCCCCTCAAACTCGGGCATGACCTTGCGCGGTTTCACGAAATCGTGCGACCAGCTTGAAGACATCAGCGGCCGTGGCTACTCGAAAACACCAGAGAACAACACCATACCCAAGGAGCGCCGCAACCGTGGCGGCAATGGTCCCCATATCGCGCAGTCCCACCAGAACGACGAGCCCAACAATTGTGGCTCCTGCACAAGCCGGAGCGGCTTGCATGGACAGCAGCGGCCCAAACGCCCGGCGGAGCATGATGCTGCTTGCAAGCAGAAGTATGACTTCGCACGCGAGTGTACTCACAGCCGCACCGAGCCCACCCCAGCGTGGAATAGCCCAGAGGTTTAGCCCAGCATTCAAGACTAAGGCTCCGGTCAATCCACTCATCCACACACGTTCGTAGCCGCGAGCCTGAAGTGCAATCCCTATCGGAGCATAGAGCCAATTGGCTGCCGCCGACCAGGCGAGAATCGTCAACATGGCCGCGGCTGGAGCATAGTCCACTCCGAACAGTACCTCGATGAGTGGCTCCGAGAGACCTCCGATCACGAAGGCCATCACAGGGGCCAGTACCATCACCAGCTTAAACACTCGTTCAAAAGATCCTGAGGAGGCGGTGCGGGACTCCTGAACCAGGTATGGGAACAAGGTGCCGGATGCCGATGCCCCAAAATTCAACAGCATGTTTACAGGCTTGTATGCAGTGCTATAGAGTCCGACCATGACGGGTGTCGATAGTTGACCTAACAAGAGTATGTCGAGACGCGTATACACATTCTGAACGATGCTGGCCGCCCCGAATGGAAGGCCTTGCCGAAGGAGTGCGGTCATTGAACAGGACGCCCCCGGGCTACCGGGAAGATACTTCCCTGAAATCAATCGAGCAATCACTATTGCGCCGGTTGCATTGACGATCTGCGCGCCAAGAAACGCGGTCAGTCCTCCATTCAACGCGGCAACGGCCAGGAAAGAGACGGTGCCAAAACAGGCGATCGAGAGCTCAATCACAGCGACGAGATCGTAGCGCGCTCGTCCGGCTAATACGGCCAAGTAGGGCATACTGAGTGCTCCCAGCACGAGTTGCCCGCCGGCCAATGCCAGGTCCGACATCGACACCAAATGACGAGGCAGCATCATCGCCATCGCCATGATCGCCGTGAACACACCCAGGCCGAGCCACACCTGTGTCTTCTGAGCGGTCGAAAAAAGCAATCCTGTGCGGTCGGGATCTATCGCAATGGCCCGAGTAATGACCGTACTGAGCCCCGCGTTCGGCACGAGTCCGAACAGCGCAACCAGTCCCATCGCATAGGCATACTTGCCAACCGCTTCCACCCCTAGCACACGTGCCAGCACGATAGCATTAATCAAACCGAAGACGACTCCGACCGACCGGCCCAGCAACAAGATGCTGGTGACGCGTGTCAACGAAACACGGCTGAGTTCCCCAGACCCAGCTGCCTGTCTAGTAGACATACGTTCCTCGACTCACAAGATGCTGGTTGGAAACGACTGCGACCTGGGGACTGTCGGTCCAATCAACCGCTCGGTTTGCAGTGAAAGAACTGGCCTGGAGTTGTCCTCATTGGTAGTTACTCCCTTTTGCTGATCCAGCAGCAGGCTTTTCACTAGGAGTCCCGCAACCAGCCAAAATGGTTCCATGATGCGCACGATGATGAACGTATTAGAACCTAGCGCGTGGATCAGGAGACCGATAAACCCCATGAGAAACCCCAAGGCAAGGCCCCGAAGATACGGATCCTCGAAATGGGCATGACTCGTCATCCCGGTACGATAGATCGCATACAAGAGCGCTGCAAACGCACAGGCTCCGAGAAGCCCGACCTCTACGAGGACACGGGGATACATGGCATCCATGAAGGGTCCTCCGGTGACGCCATGTCCCCACAGAGGAGACTTCTGCCAAATCTCGAATGCAGCATGCCAGGATCCGATTCGCTCGGAAGTAGATGTATCAAGCCGAAGCTTTCCAACCTTGATCTGCCCTGCCTCTTTTGGTTGTTCAAAGGTATAGGTCACACGGTCAACCACAGCTTGAGGCGCCAAAACGGCAAGTGCCATACAACCGACCAGCACTATTGCAACTAGAGCAGGACTCCGCCGCCGCAACAAGATGATAAATCCGACAATGACGACACCCGCCGCAAGGAACGAGGATCGAGAGAGCGTCGCCTGCAAGGCAAATCCCGCCACAGCAAGCAATGCCATGAGCGGCCATTTTGTCTTCACGGCGCCGGGTGTCGCGAGCAACCCGCCGATCAGCGCCATGATAAACACCAGATATCCGCCCAATGTATTAGGTTCTCCGTCTTGTCCTTCAAACGGAGCCGATACCCGCATACCGCTTGGAATTTGGGAAATCGCATAGAGCGAGACGATGGAACAGGTCACAAGACTCGCCGTAACCAGCTGCCTCACCTGCTCCGGCGTTTTCACCAGATTGACGGTCATATAGAACAGGAAAAAATATTCGTAGTATTTCAGGAGAAAAAAAAGACCGCCCATCGGACGCACTTGTCCGATCAAGATGCCGATCAAGGTCGCAAATACGCAGGCCGCCGTATAGAGCACAATCGATCGATTGAGCGGCGTTCTCACAAACGCCTTATCGTGATCTGAAACCGCAACTCGTCCTAACCACCCGACCCCAACCAGCACCAGTAGGAAATCATCGAATCGTAAGGTTACACCACGACCGAGCGTATTACCGGTCCCGATACCTCCGACGAGAAACTCAGGACCCAATAGCATAGAAAACACAAGGAGAAACAGGCCTGTCAAAGGTGAGAAAAACGCGATCAACAAAGGGACCGCGGCAACAGCGGCCAGAAGGCTTGTTGAAGGACTCGTTTGGCTGATGAGCAAGGCAAACGGAACTGCGAGAAGCGCAGGAAGAACGCTAAAGAACCATGGCACTCTGCTCTCTATGGCACGCACGATATCGACCTCGTTGCATTCGCACTATCAGACTCCCCACAGCGGGGGGTACGGCAGCCCCGCGGGCTTCTCGTTCCTGACACGAATCCCATCAGCGGTATTCGTAACGGTAGACACCGTAGTCCGGCGTAACCTCGGATTTTACGTTCGTCAAGACGATGCCCATCACATTGGCCTGCGCATGGTCTAGGAGGAACTTGGCTCGCCTGAGGGCATTTCGGCCGATCCGCCCGACTTGGTAGACCAAGATCGTCCCGTCGACGCGTGAACTGAACGCGACTGCGTCGGTGACCGGTAGAATGGGAGGGGTGTCGAAGAGCACGAGGTCGTATTCCTCACTCATCTCATTCACGAGCGTCTTGATCTTGCTCATGTTGAGAAACTCGTTCGGATTGCCGACCTCCGACCCGCTGGTCAGAATATGCAGGTTGTCCAACCCCGGCGTGCTCATCACCCGATCCACTCCCATCGACCCGAGCATCAAATCCGTTGCAGACCGCACGTGACTGCGCCAAGAGGTACTGCCCACCAAGGCATCCGCCAGGCCGGGGGTCCGTTCGAGACCCAACCGCTGATGAACAATCGGCCTCCGAAGGTCTGCATCGACGAGTAATACTCGTTGCCCCTCCTGGGCGAGTGTGATCGCCAAATTGCTGACGCAGGTGCTCTTGCCTTCTCCAAGCCCCGCACTGGTGAAGAGAATAGATTTGACCTTCCGGTCCATGCTGGCAAATTGAATATTCGTCCGCAGCGAACGCAAACTCTCGGACAGGATAGACTTCGGATCAATCAGGCAAATGAGTTTCGAGAAATTTTCCACGGTCGACGCAGAGGCATCGGCTGGAAGAGCCGCGCGGGCGGCTTCCAGCATTTCCTTACTATCGAACTGCGGGATGACGCCCAGGACCGGCACCTTGAGAAACTCTTCGATCCCCTCGATGGTCCCGATCGATGTATCAAACGATTCGCGTGCAAAGGCGATGACGATCCCGAGAAAGACTCCCATAAGAGAGGCCACCATGAGATTCATCTCCGTGTTCGGCGAATTGATCGGTGCGCTAGGCACGATGGCCGGCGCCACAATCGTGACCTCTTCAATCTGTTCTGCGCTCTTTATCTGCAATTCTTGATGCTTGGCCTTGAGCGTCGCCAACAAATCGGCGTTGACCTTTACCTCACGCTCAAGGCGGCCCATCTCAATCGCCGCTCGCGGAAACTGTAAATACCTATTCCGATAGCGGTCGCGCTGTTCCAAAAGCGTACTTTCCCGGTCCTGCATGGTATTGAGCTTCGTTCGGAGCTCTAACAGCATTTCGGACTTGACGTTGTCGATCTTCTTCTGCTGCTCTTGAACTTGTGGGTGATCCGTTGTGTAGTTGATCAGGAGTGTGTTTCGCTCCTGGATGAGGTCAAGGAGGCGCTGATTCAGAATCGTGAGTAACGCACTCTGTTCTTCTGTGAAGATCCGACCTGTTTGATTCCCGAGCACCGCTTCCGTTCGCTCCAGCACCGAGATCTGTCGTTCTCCCTCCGCCCGCTTTCGCATCACCTCATTGTGCTGCTCTTCCAACCTGGTGAATGTTTCCAGAGCGGCGCGCGCCTCATCGGTTAAAAAAACCCGCCCTTCCCGCTCCCGAAAGGCTCTCAGCGCTTCTTCTGCTGTATTCAGCTTCCGTTCAAGCCCGGCCAGCTGTTCCTCAACGAACCGTCGCGACTCCATGACGAGACGGTTCCGGGTTATGATATTTTCCAGGCGATAGGCATTGGCCACTGAATTGGCCGTCTTCTCTGCCATCTCCGGTTGCTCCGAGGTGGCTGTGATACGAATGATATTCGTATCGCCTTCGCGCTGCGTCTTGATTTCCTGACCGAGGTTATACACCGTGTTGAGATAGGTGGCCGATCGCTTCTCTTCCGGCGTCACATTTTCCGGCACTCGGCCTAATTCCGTCGCCACACGCTCCATCACGGGGAACCCCCGGATAAACTCGGTCTGGGAGTTGAGGTCGTTGGCATTTGAGAATGACATAGTCTCGATCAACTGTTGGGCTACGGTGCTCGTTCGGTCGAACTTTACTCGCGCAGACGCTTCATACAGCGGGCTCGGCTTGAGCATTTCTGAAAACAGGAACGTGAATAACACCACGAGCCCTGCTGCCAGCAGTATGAGATATTTCCGCTTCTTAACAATCAGCCAATAGTCGATGATGTTGAGCTCGTATTGGGCCATAGGGTCAGGGTCTTTCTTTTGTCTCGACTGCGCCTATTATTTATTGATTGCCCGTCAGCGAATTAATAAGGAATACAGGATAGAATGGAGCGACCCCGGCCGTAATGATCGGCATGATCTTTTTCGCAGCTTCGGAAGCATCGCCCAAATGTTCGCGCGGCACAAATACGATATCGTTTTCCTCCAGCGCGATGTTCCTTGTCATATCACCATAGGTAAACGCGCGCGCGAGATCGGCCATCAGAATGTGCGGCTTTGCGAGGTTCCCTCCTCGAATCACCCGGACTTCCTCCATTAATGCCGTTTCCTGGTACATGTCGACGGCAGCGATGGCTTGCAGCACAGTCATGTGTCTCGGCATGGGAACCATCCCGGGTTTCTTCACATCCCCAAACACGAAGACGCGCTTGACCTTTAATACTTTCTTCTTCAGCAAGACCTGCACACGCGGCTGGCGCATATAGGGCACCGCAGCTTCTTGAACACGAGCTTCCGCTACAGCTGCGGTGACGCCCCCGACGTCCACCTCCATAAACCCAACAGAAATCTTTCCGTTTTCCCGCACGACGCTGGCGAACTTCTCCTCGCCGGCACCGCGACGAATCACTACCTCGAGCGTGTCACCCGTTTCGATGGGCGTTTCCGAGGTCGGAACGGTTTCATCGGCATACACGTCTCCCTTCGGCAACGGTGAGACCGTGGTCTCAGGGGGACTGATGGCCGAGGGCGGCAAAGACGAGCTGGCCGGATTGCGGCACCCGAAAAACGCCACGGCGACAATTGCACCAGCACCCAGAAGACCGATGAGATGTCGAGATCTTAGTGGTCCCACGGACTCATCTCCTATTCTCCTATCGCGAATCAACCGATGGGCACCACTTCCACAATGTGCAAGGAGGTCTCGGTTCGCAAATCCACCGTCTTCGATGTCGATGCGTGACCTGATGTAGCCTGTTGTGGGACTCGCAAGATGGGACGAAGCGGGTATTGCCGATTCAACTGAGACACGACCCCGGTTTCTCCGGTGTTCAGACGAACGGTCGTGCCTAACGGATAGACCGAAAGTTGGTCGACCAACGCCTTCAGAAGATGATGCGGAAACACCGTCTTGCCGCTGACGAGCAGCGTGCGGATCGCCTGATGGGACGTCGACCTGTCGCGTCGATAGGGCCGTGAATTCATCAGGGCATCAAACACATCTGCCAGTCCAATGATAAGGGCCATCTCATCGATCTGATCACCGGTCAGCCGGTTAGGATATCCGCTGCCATCCCTTCGCTCATGCTCTTGGAGAATCACCCTCCCCACCCATGGATAGGATTCTCCGACATCCTTGAACAGACGGGACCCGTGCTGTGGATGCTCCCGCATGTCCCGGAGTTCTTCTTCCGTCAACATCCCGGTCCTGTACACCAGAGAATCCGGCAAGACAAACATACCAAGATCGTGCAGCAGCCCCGCTAACGCAACCTGTTCGAGCTTCGCCGACTCGTAACTGAGCACTTCCGCAATCTTCACACTCACGATTGCAACATTCACAGCATTATTGACGAGATAGTCTCCGGCATCGTGCCGCAACACCGTCTCCAGCAGCTTGTCATTGGTTCCAAGAGAGGCCACAATACCGGATGCGATCCGGGCTAATTCATCAATCGTCCAAGGCTGCCTCGTTTGGACTGCATGCTTGATTCCCTGAAGCTCATGGCACGCACGTTGATGCCAATCGATCTCAGCAACAGACAGTGAAAGCATGGGAGTTGGAATGGGAGGGCCGGTTGGTCCCATGGAGCGAGAGGAGTTTTTGGGATCTGGACTAACGGCTTCCTGGCTCGACTGTCCTTGAATAAGATCAGTTAACCGCATCACAGAGCCCCAAGCCTTTCCTTCATGATCAGGAGGATTACAACCCGTTACCGACTACTCACTCGCTTCCCAATTGGAAAAGAGGTCACTGGCTTCTCCTCCGTTTTGGCAAACTCACGTTCCAACATGGCCCTGATGAAGCCACTAGTCGTGTATCCTTGCTGCTTCAGGCTATCGAGTTGGGCTTTGAGATTGACGGGTAACTGAATCACGATTCGTACGAGATTTGGCATATCACTAGTTCCCTAAGAAATTAGCCACACATATGCTAAAGCAGCACAGATGCATGCACATGCTGTGCCTTGCTAGCAATTGATGAAAACTGAGCGAAGTTGAGAACTTATGCTATAGATTTTTTACTGATGGCAGGGGGAGGGACGAATTTCGCCTTGCCAGTACTTGAAATGTGCGCTCGCTTATGCGCGTCGATTCTTCACCTGAAATCAGCGGCAGCAGTTCTGCGACGTAGGTGTACACTATACGGCCAAACGGTGGTCAATGAGAATCTCGCCATTGTTTCCAAATCCGAGCCCAGTTTGCCGCTTCACAAGTCCACAGGCATGAGGCACTGTTCGTTGGTTGCCATTCCAACTCTCTCGCTCGATACACGTCAAGCGCCTTGCCGGAAACTCTTCCGGTAAACCACACTCCTCCGTCACGATCGGTTCGTAACACCGTACTGCCCTCCGACCCATATGCATCGAGAACAGTAGCAGCTGGGTGTCTGTAGGGATTATGGCGTCCTGCCGAAAATACGGCATACTGGGGATGCAGCGATGCCAGCCAGTCAAGGTTCAACGAGCTCACCGCCCCATGATGCGGCACCTTGAGAACCTCGACCGGGCCGTGAGACGGTGAGCGGGTCATCCGCGACAAACCATTGTGCTCGACATCCGCTGCGAAGAGCATCGTATGAATACCACACGTCAGACGCGTCACCACTGAATGATTGTTCAGCCCATGCCCACCTACATGGCTACCGTGGCGCAGCACATCACGGTATTCATCTGCCGGTGGGTTGAGGACCACCAACCGACAGGGGCCGGATGATACGATCTCCTGTCCTTCGCTGACCACCCCTTCTTGTAGTCCTTGAAAAGCCAAGGACTGCTGCAGTCGTCGATAGAACAGTTCTTCCCGGATTTCTCCCGACCCCCAGTAGTGCTTCACGATAAAATGTCGGACTACCCAGGCAAGGCCTCCGACATGGTCAAGTTGAGGATGCGTGCCGATCACCTGGTCAATGGTGCGGATTCCGCGGTTCCAGAGAAATGGAGCTACTACCGAACGGCCCATGTCGAATCGCTCATACGTCGCTCCTCCGTCGATCAATACCACCTGTCCATCAGGGAACTCTATAACCGCACTATCGCCTTGCCCGACGTCAAGAAATGTGACTCGAAAGCGGTCCCCATCAAGAAACATCCGTGGAGACCAGGTCCACCACAACAATATCAATAGTACTCCGACGCCCGCTGACCACCGAAACGCCACGCCGCCCACTCGCTGCCACAGCAGCACGAGACAGCTATAAAATAGGAACATGGTGAAAGCCGAAGGAGCCGCAACATGCCATTCCCCTCCAGGGAGCATCGATACCAGACGGACCCCAGCCACAAAGTATTCGAGTAACCACTGATTCAGCGAAGCCAGGGGCAGCACGGCTCCCCCTATCACGATCTGCCAGATCGCGGAAGCAAGGCCGATCGGCACAAGCAGTATCCCCATCACCGGAACAGCCACCACATTGGTGAAAAGACCGAGCCAGGGCAGTTGATAGAAATAGTACGCAACAAAAGGAACAGTCATCAGGGTCACTACCCCGCTCATGACCACAGAGTCTCTTCCCCATCGAACGCAGGTTCTCAGGAACGACGGTTCATTCGACCGCTCTTCCGCTGTAGCCGCGGTCGGCCAAGAGAGCCACCCGGCAATGGCAATGATGGACAAAAAGGAGAGCTGAAAGGAGATATCGAATAGCGCCTGAGGATCATGCAGCAAGATCCCCACTGCGGCGGCAGAAAGGGCATGAAACAGACGGCGCTCCTGGCCGAACCAGATCGCACTCAACCCCACAGTCACCATCAGCAACGACCGCATCGTCGCGAGTTCCGCTCCAGCCAGACAGGCGTAACCCGCGACAGGAAGGAACGTGCAGACAGCGGCCATGCGAGTCGGCGTGATTCTCCGAGACAGCGCAAGAAGCCAATCGGGAGGCAACAGAATCATTGTCCATCTGACAACCGCGAAAATGAGCAGCGCGACGAGGCCCAAGTGGCTCCCTGAAATAGAAAGGAGATGGACTGTCCCGCTCACCATAAACTGATCACGCAGCTCTGGGTCCAAATACCCTCGATCACCGATGATGATGCCCACATAGAGTCCTAGTGCAGGCTGGGGAAGAGTCTGCAGCGCGGCGAGACGGATGCTGCCTCTCCACCGATCGAATTGATTCCAAATCGCCCACCAGACATGTGCATGCCCCGACTCAAGAAACTGCACCGCCTCAGGACCGGTCACGGTAGCGATCGCATCAATCCCTTGCCGCTCAAGATACAACGCATAGTCGAATCCACCAGGATTCAGTGCCCCACTCGGGCGGCGCAACAACGCCCGAAAGCCGACCCGATCGCCTTGGAAAAATACTCTTTCAGGCGTACGCCAGGTCAGCCGAACATGTCTAGACGCTCCCGATGCATCAACTGGATCGTCCGACCTGATGATCATGACCAGTCGATCGGGCGCCTGTTGCACGGGTGCCACGATACGACCCGTAACTTCGATCGCCACATTGGACGGATGCTCGGCCATCGGGTCATGGGCAGCCAGGTTGACGACCATCGCCCAATAGATGACTCCCACTAAGAGCGCTCCGTAGAGCCACGTTATCTTTCGAACTGAGAACCGATTGAGTCGTTCGAGAACAAGGGCGCCTACCCCAGCAAGGAGGAGCAGGAAGGAGGCGGACAGGGGGAAGTAGGGAATCTGTGATCCGATGAGGAGCCCGGCAATGAAGGCAACCGTGAGGGACGGCAGCATAAGCCTCCCTCGATGGAGGGCAACAACCTTAACCCAGATGGACCTTGACCACGTCTACAAGATAATTGGCCACTTCACGAATCTGGTCATCGCACTCACCTTCGACCATCACGCGCAAGAGCGGTTCGGTCCCGGAGTACCGCACCAATATGCGTCCACTGCCGTTGAGACGCTGTTCGCAAGCGCGGATCGCGTGTTGAAGTTCGGGGACTGTATCGAGGATCGGCTTCTTCGTCACGTTCACGTTGAGTAATACCTGCGGCACAGCCGTCATGGCTTGGGCCAGCTCGGACAAAGGCTTCCCGGTACGCTTCATGAGCGACAAGACTTGCAACGCTGAAATCAAACCATCACCGGTCGTATTATGGTCCAGGAAAATGAAATGACCTGACTGCTCTCCTCCGAAGTTATAGCCCTCGGACGACATCCGCTCGAGCAAATATCTATCACCGACGGCAGTCCGCGCGAGAGCGATGCCCGCTTTCGTCATGGCCAACTCCAATCCGAAGTTGCTCATGACAGTTCCCACGACCGTCTGCTTCGCTAGTTTCCCTTGACGATGAAGATCCAGCGCCAACATCGCCATAATATGATCGCCGTCCACGACGCGGCCCTGTTCGCAGACGAAGATGGCACGATCAGCATCCCCGTCCAGCGCGACTCCGAGTTGAGCCCCCTGCTCGCGGACCACTTTCTGCAGCAATTGGGGATGGACCGCGCCACAGCCGGCATTGATATTCATTCCGTCCGGCTTATTACCGATCACCTCAACCTTCGTTCCGAGTTCGCGCAACACCGCCGGAGCAACTTTGTAGGCTGCGCCATTGGCGCAATCGACCACCACACTGATCCCCTGGAAGTCCAGCTCTTTTGAGAGAGACCGTTTGACGAACTCGATGTACCGGCCCTCGGCATCGTCGATTCGATAGGCTTTCCCAATGGCATCCGCCGTCGGCCTCAGATGAGCAATCTCGTTGGAGACAATGAGCTCCTCAATACGAGCTTCCATCTCATCAGGCAACTTGAGCCCATCGTTGGAAAAAAACTTAATGCCGTTATCCTGGTAGGGGTTATGCGAGGCCGAGATCATCACCCCCGCATCGGCACGGAGGCTCCTCGTCAAGAATGCAATGGCCGGCGTCGGCATCGGACCGACCAGCAACACATCAACACCCATCGAGCAAATCCCGGAGGTCAATGCCGATTCCAACATGTAGCCGGAGATACGGGTATCCTTGCCAATCACGATTTGATGGCGCCCGGATCGGCGCATGAACAAATGTGCCGCAGCTCGCCCCAGCTGCATCGCTATTTCGCTCGTCATTGGATCAAGGTTGGCGACCCCCCGGACTCCATCAGTACCGAACAGTTTACGCATGTTGTGCTTTCATGGAAAGGGTCGTCTGCCGACTAATCGCCGCTGCTACCTGCACCACATCCTTCATGGCTCTCACGTCATGAACGCGAAGGATTCTAGCCCCACGATCCACTGCCATCGCCACTGCCGCCGCCGTGCCCCACTGACGTTCTTGAACCGGGCGGTCCACGAGCTGCCCAAGGAACGCCTTCCGTGAGACACCGACCAGCACGGGACATTCAAACTGTAAAAAACGGCGCAATTGTGCTAACAGCGCAAGGTTATGTACCAGCAGCTTACCAAATCCAATACCTGGATCAAGAATGATCTGTCTTCGTACAATGCCGTGTGTCATCGCGAAACGGATTCGTTCCTCAAAAAACACCGAGATTTCCTCAACCACATCGTCATAGCGTGGGGCCTGCTGCATTGTACGGGGCGTCCCATGCATGTGCATCAGGATGATTCCGGCTCCTGCTCGGGCGACCACATCGACCATGGCGGGGTCGCCTCGCAAAGCCGTAACGTCGTTCACAAGAACCGCTCCCGCGTCAAGTGCCGTGCGCGCGACAGCAGCCTTTGAGGTATCGATTGAGATTGGAACAGAGACGGCCTTCGCCACTGCGGTCACAACGGGAATCGCTCGACGACACTCTTCTTTCTCGTTTACGACATCGGCGCCCGGACGCGTTGACTCTGCGCCGATATCCAACAGATCCGCTCCTTCTTCTACTAACCGAATGGATTGGGCCACAGCAGCTGCTGTATCCAAATAGCGGCCACCGTCGTAGAACGAATCCGGGGTCACATTCACGACGCCCATAATGAGCGGTCGGTCTGGAAATTCGATCAGCCGATCTTTTACCTGTCGTGTCAATATATTCAGCTCATCCACCACACGACGGTGCCTCCGTATAAGAGATCCGCCACGCGACCCAAGGCCACCGTTATCGTGACAGTCTAGGGTGCATATCACACCACTACACTGGCGAGAAGGATTCCTTTCTCGCCTATCGTCTTTTAGATATGCGGCCCCGGGATGCCAATGCCCTGACATGGCGTTCCGGGACCAACGATGCTGAAGGTTTAGGCAGGAACCGTTTGGGACGAGGACTGCATGAGAATATGATCGATATCGGACCCGTCGAGCACTTCTTTCTCCAAGAGTGCTTCGGCCAAACGCTTCAGGCTGGCCATGTTTTCCGTGAGCAACCGCTTCGCCCGCTCATAGTTTTCTGTCACAAGCCGCCTGACTTCCTGATCGATCTCCATGGCTATTTGATCGCTGAAGTCGCGCTGGCTTCCCATCTCTCGCCCAAGAAAAACTTGTTCGTTTTGTTTGCCGAACGTCAGGGGGCCCATTTTTTCGCTCATCCCCCATTCACAAACCATCTTCCTCGCGAGATCCGTTGCACGCTCTATATCGTTTCCCGCTCCTGTCGTCATCTCTTTCAGAACCAACTCTTCCGCCACACGTCCTCCCATGAGAATGGCAAGCTGGTTGAGCAAGTATCCCCTTGAATAGCCGTGCCGGTCATCGGTGGGTAGCTGCATCGTGACGCCCAAGGCTCGACCACGAGGAATAATGGTTACTTTATGTACGGGGTCCGTTCCCGGAAGCAGCTTGGCGATCAGCGTATGCCCGGCTTCATGATAAGCCGTTGTCCTTTTCTCCTCTTCGCTCAAGAACATACTCTTCCGCTCTGCCCCCATAAGCACCTTATCTTTGGCCATCTCAAAGTCGATGACTTCCACTTCCTTCTTATTGAGTCTCGCAGCCCAGAGTGCCGCTTCGTTAACCAAGTTCTCCAGGTCGGCGCCTGAGAATCCTGGCGTACCACGCGCGATTTTTTCCAACTCCACGTTCGCCGCGATCGGAACTTTCTTTGTATGCACCTGGAGAACCTCGACACGACCACGCATGTCTGGTCGATTGACTACAACTTGCCGATCAAACCGCCCCGGTCTCAGCAAAGCAGGGTCGAGGACATCCGGCCGGTTGGTCGCTGCGACCAAGATCACACCCTCTGTCGTATCGAACCCGTCCATTTCTACGAGCAATTGATTGAGTGTCTGTTCACGCTCATCATGACCTCCACCCAACCCTGCTCCACGAAGCCGTCCTACTGCATCGATTTCGTCGATAAAAATAATACAGGGTGCATGTTTCTTCCCTTGCTCGAAAAGATCTCGAACACGAGATGCTCCGACGCCGACAAACATCTCCACGAAATCCGATCCACTGATACTAAAGAACGGCACACTGGCTTCACCGGCAATGGCCTTGGCCAGCAGTGTTTTTCCGGTACCAGGAGGACCGACAATCAAGACGCCCTTAGGAATACGGCCGCCGAGCTTTTGGAATTTGCGCGGATCCTTGAGAAATTCGATGATCTCAAGCACTTCGTTCTTGGCTTCATCGACACCGGCAACGTCAGCGAACATCACCTTCTTACGTTCCTCCGTCAGCAGACGAGCCTTGCTCTTCCCGAACGACATGGCCTTATTGCCCCCCATCTGCATTTGTCGCATCAAGAAGAACCACAACCCCAGGAACAGTACAAAGGGGCCCCACGTCACAAGGAACGTAATGTACCAAGGGCTTTCATCCGGCGGCTTCGCCTCAATCTGCACACCCTTGTCCCGTAAGACCTGCACCAGCTCAGGATATTCCACCGAATAGGTTCGAATCCGGGTCTTGTCTTTTAGGATAGCGCTGATGTGGCTAGATTTGATGATGACGCGTTCGACGTCTCCCTTGTCGAGTTTCGTCATAAACTCACTAAAAATCACATCCTCTTCAGGCTCATGATGCGGCACGCTGAACAGGTTGAACAACAAAATCATGAAGAGGCCGACAACGACCCAGAAAAGTATGTTCTTTGTCCTGGGATTCATCCGGATCTCCTTGTGGATGGCATGCTCAAATGGTCAACCAATATACGAACATGGTTGATGCTAACACATATACATTCATGCTGACAACCGTGTGGCAAGTCTTACTCTTGATCTCCCTCGATATCCAAGACAGCCAGATAGGGAAGGTTCCGGTACTTCTGCTGGTAATCGAGTCCATACCCGACCACATACTTGTTCGGAATCTTGAACCCCACATAGTCGATGACGACATTGCTGGTTCGTCGATCGGGCTTGCTCAGCAAGGTACAGATTTTTATTGACCGAGGCTTCTTTTTCACCAAGGTCTTGACCAAGTGTTGGGCCGTCAATCCGGAATCGACGATGTCTTCCACCAGCAAGACGTCTTTACCCTTAATATCCTCGGTCAGTTCAGTCACGATTTTAACCTTGCCGGCTGTTTTTGTCCGCCCCCCCTCACTCGTCGCCATAAGAAAGTCCACCCGCATGGGAATTCTGATTGCGCGGGCCAAATCGGCATAGAAGGCATAGGCCCCCTTCAACACTCCCACCAAAACGAAATCTTTCCCCGTATAATCGGCCGTGATCTGCTTGCCCAACTCACGAATCCTGGCACGCATTTCTTCCTGCGTCACAATCGGCCGACCAAAAATCCGTTCCATATTTCCTTACTCCTTACTCCGACGCTCAATTGCGCACTGAGACAACCAAACAACGTGTAGTCCCACCACAAACGACGAAGCGCTCGTCCTGCCGCATTCCCACCACCCAGAGAACTCCTTCTGGTGCCACCAATAACGGAACCTTTCCCCGTGCATGGCGAGCCATCTTTCTGTCAGTAAAGAAGTCTTGTAGCTTCTTGCTCCTCCCCTTCATCCCAGAAGGAAAGAATCGATCACCGGCTTGCCAAGCGCGAACGACCAAGGGCTCCGTAAACCGATCGGCATCGAATAATGCCAATCCTGACGACGGAGACCTGCCCCGCCTCGCGACAGCACGACGAGTCATGAGTTGTACATGAATTTGTTGATTCGTTCTAGCCCAATAGACTGTGGAAGGCACCGGAACCGCAAGCACCTCCCGCTTCTCTTGCTCTGAATCAATCTGAGGACTGCGATCCCCTCCTGCACCTGGGCTAAATCGCACCTCCCCCTGATCCAGAGTCACGAGGGCCTGCTTTAAAGACAGACGAGCCCCACTCTTTCCCTTGAGGAAGACATACCGAATTGACTCCACCACGCGAAGGCTGCTGGCGCGACCCTCTTCGTCGTAAGCCTGCAAGATTGCCCGAATGAGACGCCGCTGAAGCGCAACCGGCAACTTGATGAAGGTCCGGTGATCGACTCGTTGTACACCTCCGGAATCATGGCTGACGAGTGCATGCACCAGTTTAATTGTCACTTGCTCCAGATATTGTTCATCCTCCCGTAGTAAGTCCGCCTGCCGCTGCAGCACACGAACGGCAGCCGGCGCCAACCGCGTGAGAACAGGAAGAAGTTCCCTTCTGATCCTATTGCGATGATAGAGCGACTTCTCATTGCTGGAATCACGACGGTGGGTCAACCCTTCGTGATCCAGATATGCCATCACTTCTTCTCTGGTGGTTGCGAGAAGAGGACGAATAATCCTGTCTTCACGAGCGTACGGCATTCCTGCTAACCCGGTCATGCCAGCCCCCCGCAACAGCCACATGAGCACTGTTTCCGCCTGGTCATTGGCAGTATGACCCACCGCAATGCGGTCAGCCCCTACCTCGTGAGCCAATTGCTTCATAAAGTCATAGCGTGCGTCACGCGCCGCGGCTTGAAACGACGAGCGCTTCCGCCGCTTGGACAGCGTGGGTCGATGGACGACAAGAGTCAGCTGTCGTTCTCGGCAGAAGGCGCTGACAAATGATTCATCGCCGTCGGACTCCGTCCCCCGCAGCCCATAGTTACAATGGATCGCCGTCAGCGTGAGCCGCCAGGAGGGGGTCAGGCGATGGAGAAGTGACAACAACGCGATCGAGTCTGGCCCGCCCGACACCGCCACCAATAGGTGATGACCGGGAACGAACAGCTGATGCTGCCGCACGGTCCGAACAAAATGGGCCAACAATGCCGGTCGTGCGGCAGATCTTGATTGCGGCCTCATGCTCGTCGTCTCAGCGACCATGGTTACTGAACTCCCTGCGAAAAACGCCGTAAGCTGTTGCGCGCCTGCTCCACATCACAGGCAATTTGCTTTGACAGTGCATCGGCAGATGCAAAGATGTGATCGCCGCGTAGCCGTGCCACAAACTGCACGGTAATCTCCTGGCCATAGAGATCGCAGGTCTGATCCAATAGATTAACTTCGATAAGGCGCTCACCTGCCCCAAAGGTCGGCCTCGTCCCGATGTAAGCGATCGCATCATAGGGCTGAGCATCATAGATAGTCCGGGCAGCATAGACTCCATCGGGCGGCACGACGCGGTCGGCAGGGACGCGCAGATTGGCAGTAGGGCAGCCCATCGCCTGCCCCTGTTGCATCCCATGTACCACGATACCTCGAATCCCGTAAACGCGTCCGAGCAACGCGGCAGCCCGCTCCATATTCCCTGCCTGAATAAGCTGGCGAATCCTACTTGAACTCACCACGTCCCCGTCACACATCACTGGAGTCATGGGATGCACGCGGAAGCCGTACTGTCCGCCGAGACGCACAAGGTCATCGATACGACCTTTCCGGCCCCTCCCAAACGCGAAATGATTACCCACGAACACTTCAGACAGCGTGAGAGACCGATGCATGATGTCTTCGGCAAATCGTTCTGGACTCATCGCCGCAAAGGTGGGGGTAAAGTCCAGGAAGACCACTTCGTCGATCCCTGCAGCTTCGAAGTGCGCAAGTTTTTCCTCCGGGCTGGTGAGAAGGCGAAGATCGACATGAGGCGCGAGGATTTTCACCGGATGCGGCTCGAAAGTCAGCACGAGCGCCGTCCCCTGTGCCTTCCGGGCTGTCTCGACCACCGTCTGCAATAGCGCTCGATGGCCCAGATGATGGCCGTCGAAATTACCGATCGTGGCAACCGGATAGGCACGCGGACACTCCCCGGACAACCCACGCGTCACTTTCAGCATGGTTGTCTAGCAGAGGAGACGCGCGGCGTCTTTGGCAAAGTAGGTCAGAATGAGATCTGCGCCGGCCCGCTTAATCGAGAGCAACGATTCCATCATAGCCCGCGATTCGTCGAGCCAGCCTGCGTTGGCGGCCGCTTTGATCATGCTGTACTCCCCACTCACTTGATAGGCCGCCACCGGTAATAACATCTGCGCCCTAGCCGCAGCAATGATATCGAGATACGGCAGTGCCGGTTTCACCATGATGATGTCCGCCCCTTCTTCGACATCGAGAGCAATCTCCCGAAGCGCTTCCCGGCGGTTGGCGGGATCCATCTGGTATGATTGTCGATCGCCGAACCGAGGACTTGAAAACGCCGCGTCCCGAAACGGTGCGTAAAAGCAGGATGCGAACTTTGCGGCATAAGCCATAATCGGCAATTCTGGAAAGCCCGCCTGATCCAGTTCCGCCCGGATCGCCCCCACCCGGCCATCCATCATATCGGACGGTGCCACCATGTCGGCGCCTGCTTGCGCATGGGTCCTGGCCATCGCACGAAGACACTCCAATGTTTCATCGTTCAGAATGCGTCCGTCCTTGACGATTCCGCAATGGCCATGATCGGTATATTCGTCGATACAAACATCGGTCACAACCATCAGTCCAGGAACTTGGTCCTTCACCGCTTTGACGGCCCGCTGCACGATGCCGTTCGGATCGAACCCTGAACTCCCTCGATCATCTTTCCGGTCAGGAATCCCAAAGAGGATGATGGCAGGAATCCCCAAGGCCGCAACTTCACCAGCCTCTTTCACCAAGAGATCGACCGAAAGGCGGAACTGCCCCGGCATCGAGGCGATCGCCTCCCGCCGGTCTCGCCCTTCGATGACGAACAACGGATAGATCAAATCGGACGGGGCCAGGCTTGTCTCCCGCACCATACGACGAAAGCTCTCATGCAGCCGCAGCCGCCTGAGACGCTGTATTGGAAAGGCCATCGGATCACTTCCTCGGGAGATTCGTCAAGAACAGGACGAGGTCGCGCACTGAAATCAGGCCGACCAATTTGCCATCCTGAGTCACGCCGAGGTGGCGGATATGCGTTTTGGCCATCAGATCGTTGGCATCTAAGAGGGTCTTATTCTCCTCGATCGTCAAGATAGGGGCCGACATAACCTGTTCAACCGTCGTCTTGTGGGTATCGGCTCCAGCCGCGACCACACGCCGGACCATATCGGTATCCGTGAGGATGCCGATGACCTCCTTCCCATTCGTCACGAACAGACTACCGATGCTGCGATCGCGCATAATCCGTGCCGCAGTCTGCACATCCGTATCCCGCTCTACCGTAATAAACTTCTCTCTGGGAACCATGAACGACTTGACTGCAACCATAACCATGCCCTCCCTTGGCTAATTCATCCCATCACACTGCCGTCTATGTCGGCCTAGCTGTGCGTAGAAATGGTGGCTTGGACCTCTTCTTTGAAATGCCTCACGATCGCATCTGCCAGCGCCGGCACAGTATTTTCCGCCGGCATAACCGAAACCGTCAACCCATATTCTTTCGCCGTGCTTGCGGTAATGGGGCCGATACAGGCCACAACCGCCCCTGCTAGTAGAGGTCTCACCACGTCCCGCCCACCGAAGAGTTCCACGAAGTTACGGACGGTGGAGGAACTCGTGAATGTCACCGCCGCCACCCGCCCATCGCGAAGCTGTTGCGTCAAGGATGCAACGTCCACTGTCGGGACGATCGTGCGATAGACCGGAATCACATCCACGGTAGCCCCTAACTCCCGCAACTGTTCCGGCAAGATTTCGCGAGCGACTTCTGCACGTGGGATCAATATGCGGCTTCCACGGATTCCCACAGAGGCCAATGCGGCAATCACACCCTCTGCCTGAAACTCTGTTGGAACGACATCCGGGCTCAGCCCATAGGTTCCTAGCTCCTGCGCAGTCCTTGGTCCAATCGCACACAGGCGAAGGCTCGCCAACGCGCGCACATCTTTTCCTGCCGCTTGAAGCCGGTCCATGAAGGGCCTCACCCCGTTCACACTGGTAAAAATGAGCCAGTGATAGATGCTGAGACGAGTCACCGCGTCATCGATCGCCTGCCAACTGGCTGGAGGCAGGATCTGAATCGTCGGGACTTCAATCGGCTCCGCGCCATAGGCCGCCAACAGCTGAGAAAATTCTCTTGCCTGTTCCCGCGCACGGGTCAGCACAACCCGTTTTCCAAAGAGTGGTTTGGTTTCAAACCAATTCAGCTGTCCGCGTAATCGCACAACCTCACCTACGACGATCACAGTCGGCGGTTCAAGATGCGCGGCTTCCGATTTCGCCACAATATCACCCAAGGTTCCCACAATGGTTTGTTGATCGGCTTTCGTGCCCCAACGGATCGCCGCAGTTGGCGTGTTGGACGGCCGCCCCTCCGACAGTAATTGCCTGACGATTGAAGGAAGATTCTTCATGCCCATCATGAACACAAGGGTCCCAGATGCACTGGCTAACTTCGGCCACTCCAACAGAGTCCCCGGCTTAGTGGGATCTTCATGACCGGTAACAAACGTGACCGTAGATGCCAACGTGCGATGGGTTACCGGAATGCCTGCATAGGCAGGAACCGCGACCGCCGCTGTCACACCAGGCACAAGTTCGAAATCGATCCCTGCAGCGGCCACCGCTTCTGCCTCTTCTCCACCGCGTCCAAAGACAAATGGGTCGCCCCCTTTGAGCCGCACCACCACATTTCCCTCTTTCGCTCGTTCAATAAGCAATCGATTGATATCTGCTTGGTCTTGATACTGCCCACGTCCCCGCCGACCGACATAAACACGCTGTGCCGTGGACGGAGCATACTGTAGCAAGACCGGATTGGCGAGATAATCGTACAGGACGACATCAGCCGCCTCAAGGCACTCCTTCCCTTTCAGGGTCAAAAGTCCAGGATCGCCTGGTCCCGCTCCGACCAAGTAGACCTTCCCCGTTCTTTTCGATTTCGTCATGTGGTCCCGTAGATCGCTTGGAGTATCCTATCGCCGCCGCGTGCGAGCAGCCGTTCCGCGAGTTGAGTACCGATCGACTCCGACTCCTCAATGGTTCCTTCAACGGTATCCCGAAGGACCTCTTTGCCGTCCACACTGGATACCAACCCTTCCAGCTTCACCCCTGTCCCCGCCACGGTCGCATGCGCTGCGATCGGAACCTGGCAGCCTCCTTGAAGCCGATGGAGCAACGCACGTTCGGCAAAAACTGCTGTCTTACTTGGCGCATGGTTCAAGCCACTCAACAGTGAACGAATAAAGATATCGTCCCGCCGACCCTCGATGCCCAGCGCCCCCTGGCCAATGGCAGGCAAACTAATCTGCGGAGTAAGATATTCCGTAATCACATGCGCCCAGGCTAATCGCCGAAGCCCGGCTGCAGCAAGCACGATGGCGTCGAACTGTCCCTCTCGTAATTTCTTGAGGCGCGTATCTAAGTTCCCGCGCAACATGACAATTGTGAGATCGGGTCTGGCATGCAGAAGCTGCGATTGACGGCGAAGGCTGCTGGTTCCGATCCGAGCGCCACGAGGAAGGTCCATGAACGACCGCCCTTCACGACTGATCAAAGCATCCCGTGGATCCTCGCGTAGCGGCACACAGAGAATAGCCAATCCCTCGGGCAACTCCGTGGGCACATCTTTCATGCTATGCACCGCCAGATCAATCTCACCGCTCAACAGCGCTTCCTCGATCTCCTTCACGAACAGTCCCTTCCCGCCGATTTGGGCCAATGGGACGTCCAGAATCTTATCTCCCGATGTCTGTATCCTCCGCAGGGTTACCGCCACATGCGGAGCCAGCGTGTGCAATTGTGCCTGCACCCACTCGCTCTGTTGCACTGCAAGCTTGCTTCCGCGCGTTCCGAGCACGACGGTCGATCGTTCAAAGCCAACTTGTGACATGACTCCCTTTCACCGACTCACCTCATAATCCAGAATATAAGACGTGCGGTCGAACCGTTCGCTGCCTGGGAGCGTCTCTAAACCATTGCGGCTCGTGCATGGCACCTCGTTGAGCAGGCAACGAGACGCAGCCCCCAGCGGGTGATTTCTCAACGAACGGTACGCTCAATGACGCGGCATCTTCGAGCTAGTTCTCGGAATCACCTCTTCAGCAACTTGGGTCACTTCTTGTGGCGAATGACAGGTCTTCGACTCAGATGACGCACTCCCGTTGACGTTGGAAACGGCGGGGTCTCCGAGACCGAAGAACCGCCGCGCGGCCTCGACGAAGGCGGCCCCTTCCGAGGAATTCACCTCAGCCTTGAGCGTTACCATCGTATTGTGAATAAGTTTATTCACAATCGATGACGCCATCGCCTCAACCAATTCACGGTCCGTCGCGGACAAATTCGTCAATCGCCCCAAGATCTTGTCGACCTCGGCCCGTTTGATATCGTCGATTCGGGCACGGAGCGCCACAATAGTGGGAGTCACTTCGAGCGACTGAAGCCACTGCCGCACAATCCCGACTTCATCTACGACCATCCGCTCGGCTTTCTCAGCCTCGTTGAGGCGCTCCCCGCGATTCTGTTCAACCCGCATCTTCAAATCGTCGATGTCAAAAAGGAATGCGTTATCCACATGCCGCACTGCCGGATCAATATTGCGCGGGACCGAGATGTCGATCAAAAACATCGGACGGTTCATCCTTTGTTTGACCGAGTGCTGCACATCGTCCTCGCTCACAAGATAATGCGCGGCGCCGGTCGACACCAAGACGATATCGGCGGTGGCCATGTCCTCTCGAAACTCCTCAAAGGCGACCGCGGTACCGCCGAACCGATTTGCTAGTTCCAATGCATGTTGCGGACTTCTGGTTGTCACCCGCACATGCCGAACACCATTGGCGATGAAATGGCGCGCGGCTAACTTGGCCATCTCCCCAGCCCCCACCAATAACACTGTCTTCTCTGTTAAATCCGAAAAAATCTTTTTGGCTAATTCGACCGCGGCATAACTGACCGACACCGCCATCTCCGAAATTTTTGTTTCCGTCCGCACGCGCTTGGCGACAGAAATCGCTTTCTTCATGACCTTGTTCAGAATGATGCCGGTCGCCTTGTGCGTGAGCGCAACCTCAAAGGCCTCTTTGATCTGGCCCAGAATCTGCGATTCGCCGACAATCATGGAGTCGAGACTGGATGCTACCCGAAACAAATGGCCGAGCGCCCGATCCCCCTCATGCCAGTACAGATGAGGAGTCAATTGCTCTGAAGAAAGCGAAAGGTGGGCATCCGCCAGGAAATCCTGAATTCGTCCATAGCCCGATTCGATCTCATCGACAACTGCATAGACCTCAACACGATTGCACGTCGACAGCAACACTCCTTCCCGCACCCCCTGATACGAACAAAGACGGGCCAAGGCTTCGCCCATCCGGCTCTCAGGAATCGCCAGCTTTTCGCGGATTTCGACCGGGGCGGTCTTATGGCTCAAACCGACGACGACAATGTGCATGTCAAGACACCGGTCCGTGACTCTTGAGGACCACACCAATGAGGGTTAGAATAACGCCGGCAAATCCGATAATCGTCAAATATGCCGCTCGTTTAGCTCTCCAGCCCACTGTCAGACGTCCTGTTAGTACGACAAAATAGAACACCCACGTCACTAACGCCCATACTTGCTCGGGGTTCCAGTTCACATACGACCCCCGAGAGAACTCAGCGGAAAGCGCACCAGTAATGATGCCGAGTGTGAGCAGTGGAAACCCCGTCACGATCGACTGTCGATTCAGATGGTCGAGAAAATCCAGGGCGGGCAACTTTGAGTAGAGGACATTGAACCGTTTAGACTTGAGAAGTCCATCCTGAATCAGATACATGACACCAGCCACAAAGGCCACGGCAAACCCCACGGTACCGAGCATGCTCAGCGTAACATGGACCCACAACGTTCCAAATACAGGAGTCAGCGTCGGAACTGCTTCCGGCAACGCGGCGGCAGAGACAAGCGAGAGCAATGCCAGAGGGACGATGAACGAGCCGAGCACATGCAGATGATGGCGAAACTCCACGGCAAGAAAGACCAAAATCAGCATCCAGGAAAAAAACGACAGGGCTTCATGGAATCCAGGCGACGAGATGTCCGTAGATCCGATCATCCCTGCGCCCAATGCAATCGTGTGTGCGGCGAACCCAGTCACTGTCATACCCAGCGAGATGTTTGCCAGGACTTCAGAAGGCCAGAGCAGATAGATAAGAAAGGAAACGGTGGCCGCAAAATACAGGACCATCGTCACCACGAAAAACATGCCGGCCATAGAGGGCTATCCTCTCAACTTTTCAGGACAAACCGACGACATTAAGCGGTGGATTATATCGATGGCGCGAGAAGGGAGTCAACCAAACGATCGCGGAATGGGAGGCAGGATGATCACCTCTCGTTCTACCGGCACTCTCTATGTCGTCAGTACACCGATCGGCCACCCCGACGACATTACCCTGCGGGCCCTTGCCACGCTGCGCCGTGCCACCGTTGTTGCGTCAGAGAACCCTCGCGTGACTCAGGCGCTCCTAGCTCATCATGGCATCACCGCAATAGTCACAAGCTACGGCCCGTTCAATCGCCACGAGAAAATGCTGCTCCTGCTGCATCGACTCACACAGGGACAGGATATCGCCCTCGTCTCAGACAACGGCACCCCGGTCATCTACGACCCAGGCAGTTTGTTAGTGGCTGCTGCCCATCAAGCAGGAATCCCAGTCAAAGCCATCCCAGGTCCTTCCACCATAACGGCAGCGACCGCGATCTCTGGCTTTTCAGGGGATGCCATCATCTTTGAAGGACACCTTCCCTCAACCAGCCGTCGTCTCGCACAATACCTCTCCCAACTCCATAACGAAGAAAGAACTCTCGTCTTCTATGTGGCCCCCAGCACCCTCACCAGGTTGCTGAAAGTTCTGGCAGAGATACTCCCCACCAGAGAGATTGCTGTCGCCATGGATCTCACGACGTGCAGAGAAACCCTTTCTCGCGGAAGGCCTGGTGAGCTGCTCGATCGGATAAGGCCAGTGCCGAAGGATTCAGCGGTGACGGTCGTCATTGAGGGGAATAGGGTGGGATCGCACACAAAAACGATGAGCAAAAGAGTGTCCCGCGCTACTCATCTTCGCGGCGGCGGATGAGCACTCGATAAGACCCTTCAACGCGATCTTGTGAAAGGATGGTGTGCCCCTCATTACTCACGCTCCGGGGAACATTTCGAATCGGGTCGCCATCATCCAACAGCAATGAAAGAATCTGTCCTTGCTCCATTGCTTCTAGCTTCAACTTCGTTTTGACGAAGTTATAGGGACAAATCACTCCCCGCAAATCCAACTCGGTATCTGGCTGACCAGTCAATGTCGTATGCTCCTCTCCATCTCCGGCCACGCCCTTCTCCTTCGTGATAGTGTTGACGGTTTCGCACCAGGGTGGAGGCCAATCCTAGCAAGGAGTCGGCAGCCCCGCAAGCACGGTACCGGATGTGGCAGCATGGTGAACGCAAAAAAAGGGGCAGCGTCTTGCTGCCCCTTCTGCATCCTCACGGAACGTGTCTCGACTTAGTTCAGGCCCTTGACCAAGTTTGGCTTGGTGTAGTCCGTCCCGTAGTCTGACTTGTTGCCGACTGCATTGCCCCATCCTGGCTGTGGTTCACACTGCCAGCAAGGTGCGGAACCCGTATATTCACCCACCGGGCTGGTGATGCCGGAATCAATCTTTCCTGGAAGCACAGAGCCGCCAATGCCACCGGTACTGGAACCACTGTTCGTGATAATCCCACGCTCAGTCCCGGGGTCCGGGCGCTGTCCAAGTCCGCCGAAACCAGCAAACTTCTCGTTGCCACGAATGACGATAACCTCACGGACAAGCTTACGGCCAGTCCCAAATGGCTGGCTCCCACTTGTTTCCTCAATTGCCTGAATGGCCACGTCGTCACCAGACTCTATAACACGAAGCTGATCATAATTAGTCTTATCATCAAGATATACCGTACGGTAGTTCATCGCGCCACCGCCTGCACGTCCCTCATCGTGAGAGCTTCCACCCATCTCAAGCCACATTTTTTTGGCTGTCAGATCCAATCCAATCACACGACCAAACATGGTTTCGTTCTGCGACAACCGGTCGAGAAGCTGGGTTCGATCGTAGGTGTTCACGCGAGGACTCGAACCTGACACATCGCCAACTCCTTCGCCCACACCCATGCCAGATTGGTTAGACTGCAAGCGCTCCTGAGCGATTGACATACTTGCAGCGCCGACGAAAAGAATCGCCGCTCCCAGTGCCAACACGTTACGCATGTGCTGCCTCCTCGGTGAGATTTAAAGAATGAACGAATGAAGTGCCGTGGCAAATACTAATAAGATGAGACCAACATCATGATTGTGAAGCTTTTTCATCATCCTACGATCGCAAACTATAGGCTACCCATTTGGACATGTCAACTGAAGTTATGTGGAGTTTGATTTGATTCAGCTTTATGCATAATCCGATCATTATCATCCCCAAACTCTTGCCGAACCTACGGCAACCTGTGATCCGGTGGTGCCCAGAGGGAGGGTCGAACTCCCACTCTCTTGCGAGAACCGGATTTTGAGTCCGGCGCGTCTGCCAGTTCCGCCATCCGGGCATTCCATTTTCAAGACGAATCTTCATAGCACGAAGCCCTATGGGGGTCAATCCACTCCCCTCTTTATCTTCGCACGACCGCAGTGTTAGAATTTATCATTGATACTCATCTCATTCTGTATTGGGGAGGATCTTCATACCATGGCAGACGTTCAATGTGTCACATGCGGACAAGCGGGAGAAACGATCACAGATCCCCTCTTCATGGGAAAGCTTGAATCCGAGATCAAAGCCAAGGTCTGCAAACCTTGCTGGAAGAAATGGGAAGGCATGCGGGTCATGGTCATCAACGAATATCAGATCAATCTGGGCGAAGAGAGCGGTAGGGACCTCGTGAAGAAGCAGATGAAAGCCTTTCTCAAGCTTGGCGAGCAAACTGATACCGGAAAACTGGACCAGAACTACCGCCCACAGGCCTAAGCGCAAACGGCTTTGTGCCGAATTAACAGGTCGCGACGAGGCCTGAGGCTGTCAAAGTCTCCGTGAATTTCTCCAGCGATCTCACAGGCTTCGTTGACAGGCCGACTTTGGAAATGCTAAGTTTTATTGTTGTCGATCCATCCGCGATGATCAGCATCTCCTCACATTTTTTTAGGGAGAGGGATAAGGGGCGGGTTCGTTCATGATTACACAGATGCATGTAAAAGGGTTGATGTTCGACCCCTATAATAACGCGTATATCGTGGTGCTACGTGACGAAGAGCATTCCGACATGCTGCCCATTTGGGTTGGGAAGTCAGAGGCCGGCGCGATCAGTATGTCGCTGGAAAATGTCACGCCTCCCCGACCGATGACACATGACTTCATGAAGTCTTTCCTCGATGCCTATAACGCGAAAGTCCTCAGCGTGGTCATTACGGATTTGTCGGAGCATACCTATTTTTCGAAAATCCATTTGATGTACGAAGATTCAGAATACACCGTCGACGCCAGGCCCAGCGACGCAATTGCACTTGCGCTTCGGAGTAATGCGCCGGTGTTTGCAAACAATTCGGTCATCACTAAACAGAGTTCCGAAGAGCTTGAACAGTGGCTGGAAAATCTTAAACCGGAAGATTTCGGGAAACTGGACTCCTGAGTCACCTAGACTGAATTATGAACGCCGCCGATCTCCCCAAAGAACAAGACTTGGTTGAATTCCGGGTGGAACGTATCCTCGAAGAGGCCAACACCGACACGCGGATTGTCGTCTTGGCACGGCAGGACAGCGCCCCTGACACATTTCCGATTTGGGTTGGGGCTGCAGAAGGTAATGCCATTAAATTAGCGCTCGATACCATGATCACGCCACGGCCAATGAGCCATGACTTGATCAAGAGTTTCGCCGAACACTTAAACATCACGATCCAACGCGTCGTCATTACAGACGTCAAAAGCAGTACGTATTACGCCATGGTTCATGTCGTCAATAAAGGCGTAGAGCGGACAATCGATGCCAGGCCCAGCGATGCGATCTCGTTAGCCCTTCGGGCTCCTTGCCCCATCTACATTACCCAAGACGTGTTGAAGCGGAGAAGCACCACGAATCTCGACGCCTGGCTGGCAAAGCTGGAGTCGAAAGATATCGGCGCACCGGAAGTACAGGAAACCTGAGTCACTCGATCGTGAAGGAACGGAGAAAACAATGTTGACCTACATGCAAAAGCCGTTAGACGTGCAGGAAAAATGGTACCTCGTGAATGCGGAGGGGAAGACGTTGGGCCGATTAGCAGCCCGAGTCGCCGGAATGTTGCGCGGCAAACACCGGCCAACCTTTACCCCCCATGTGGACATGGGTGACCATATCGTGGTTGTGAATGCGGAGAAAATCCATCTGACCGGCAACAAAATGGCCGCGAAACTCTATCGCCGCCATAGCGGCTTTCCTGGTGGACTCAAAACCGCGACGGCGCAGCATGTCTTCCGAAAGGATCCGACAGAACTCTTGACCAAAGCAATCGAAGGTATGCTTCCCAAAAACCCGCTGGGGAATCATATGGCAAAGAAGCTCCGCGTCTATGTCGGGCCTACCCATCCGCATCAGGCGCAACAACCGGAACCGATTACCCTCTAGTCATCACCGCAGGCGAAGAAGGAGACATTGTAGCATGGCAGTAGCGACTCAATATGCAACCGGACGACGAAAGTGCGCAATTGCTAGAGCCTGGGTTACTGGGAGAGCAGGCGATATTACCATCAACGATCAACCCATCGAAAAAGTTTTCCCACGACTGACCTTGCGGCAGATTATTCAATTCCCGCTCGAAATCGGCGGTGTCGTTGGGCAGTATTCGATCAAGGCCACGGTGCGCGGCGGCGGACCAACCGGCCAAGCCGGCGCCTTGCGTCATGCCATCGCACGCGCGTTGGTAGAGCTTAACCAGCCCCTCCGTACGCCCCTGAAGAAGGAAGGCTTGCTGACACGAGACTCACGCGTCAAAGAGCGGAAAAAGTACGGACAGAAGGGCGCGAGAAAACGGTTCCAGTACTCCAAACGATAATCATCGGAGCCACAGTCGGAAAAAAGGGAAGGCTCCAGGCCTTCCCTTTTTTTGTGTCCGTAGAACGCATGGCAGGTGAGACAGATGAAAAAAGTACGCGTCGCAATCGCAGGGGCCAGTGGATATGCCGGAGCGGAACTCGTTCGCCTGGCAGCACTCCACCCGCATTTTGATCTCCACGCTGTGACGTCTGAGAAGTCCGCCGGGGCCTTGGTCAGCACAGTGTTCCCGAGTCTGGCTGGTCTCGTGGCTCTCTCATTTCAAGCACTCTCGCCGGAAGCCTTAGCGGAACAGGCCGATGCAGTCTTCTTGGCCCTTCCCCATACCAAATCATTAGAGCCGGTCTCTGCCTGCCTCAAGACCAATAAACTGGTGGTGGACCTCAGCGCCGACTACCGCCTCTCGGATCCCACTGTCTATGAACAATGGTATAAAACGCCGCATACCTACCCTGGCTTACTGAAGGACGCAGTCTACGGACTCCCTGAATTGCATCGAACCGCCATCGCTAAAGCGAGGTTGGTGGCCTCGCCTGGCTGTTACCCAACAGCAGCCGTTCTACAATTGGCACCGCTCTTTGCCCAGGGTCTCGTGCAGCCGCACACGGTCGTCATCGATGCGAAGTCTGGCATCTCCGGGGCCGGACGAAGCCCGGCGCTCCCCTATCATTTTCCTGAAGCCCATGAATCCTTAGAGCCCTACAAAATCGGAGGGCACCGCCACATCCCTGAGATCGAACAAGAACTCGGTGGGTTACTTCAACGAATCTCGCAGCCATCGGACACAGTGGCCGTGCAGCCAATCGTCACATTCACCCCGCACCTCGTCCCAATGAACCGTGGCATCCTGAGCACCGCCTACTGCAAGCTGAAGAGTCCAATGGCGTTGCCAGACCTGCGCACGTTGTATCGAGACTTTTACAAAGGTGAGCGATTCGTCAGGGTCCAGGAAGACATCATACCGAATCCACGGTACATCAAGGGCTCCAACTATTGCGACATCGGAGTCTACCTCGATCCCCGTTCAGGATCGGTCATTACAGTGGCCGCGCTGGATAATCTTGTGAAAGGCGCAGCAGGCCAAGCGATTCAGGCCATGAACCTCATGCTGGGATTCCCTGAGGAAATGGGCCTGACGGCACCAGCCGCCTACCCCTAAATCCATACTGACCAGGACATATCTCTCTGATCATGGCTAAGAAATCAATAACCACATCTCCACGTTGTGGAATCACCGCACCGCAGGGGTTCCGCGCAGCCGGCATCCATTGCGGCATCAAGAAGCCAGGCCTACTCGATCTCGCGCTCGTTGTCTCGGAGCAAAGCGGCCCCATTGCCGGAGTTTTCACACAAAATCAAGTGGTCGCAGCACCGGTCATCGTCGATCGTCTGCACCTGCGCCAGGGAATCGGCCGAGCCATTCTCGTGAACAGTGGTAACGCCAACGCCTGTACCGGCGCCAAAGGATTGGCTGCTGCCCAAAAATCCGCCGCGGTAGTCGCACGATACATGCGTATCCCTTCACAACACGTCTTCATCGGGTCCACTGGGGTGATTGGCCGTGCATTGCCGGTCGATCGAATCGTCAAAGGCATCCCACAGTTGCTCACTCGGCTCAGCGACCGCGGAGGCCTTGATGCCGCTCGGGCGATCATGACGACCGATCTGCGCCCGAAATCCATCGCCCTTCAGGACACCATCGGTGGTCGCTTGATGACCATCGGCGGGATGGCCAAGGGCTCTGGGATGATCCATCCCAACATGGCCACGATGCTGGCCTATTTCACCACGGACGCGGCAATCACGAAGAGCGCCCTCCAACGAGCTCTCAGCCTGGCGGCCAACGAGTCATTCAACTGCATCTCAGTCGATGGAGACACGAGTACCAACGACACGGTCCTCTGCCTGGCGAACGGGATGGCCGGGAACCGCACGATCAAAGAAGGCACGGCTGGCTTTCGTCGATTTCTACAGCTCCTGACAGAAGCCTGCCAAGCCCTCGCGCTGGCCATTTGCCACGATGGAGAAGGCGTCACCAAGGTGGTGAACATCGAGGTGACCGGAGCAGCTACAGTGGCGCAGGCACGGCAGGTCGCCCAAACCATTGCCACTTCGAACTTGGTCAAGACCGCCCTCTTCGGCCAGGATGCCAATTGGGGTCGGGTGATGGCGGCGATCGGACGAGCCGGTGTTCCGATTACTCCTTCAAAGCTGAGTGTCTCGTTCGGCGGGGTTCCGATGGTAAAAAAAGGAATGGGGCTTGGACTCGCTGCTGAAGCTCGCATCGCGAAAGTCTTTCGCCAGAAAGAATTCACGATCGCGGTGGGGCTTGGACAAGGCCGCCACAAAGCCCATATCTGGACGACAGATCTGTCGTTCGATTATGTCCGCATCAACGCAAGCTACCGGTCGTAACCCGCGTAACTGAACTGCTCAATGTTTAATGTTCTTGAGTTCTAACTCAAGCCTTGTTCGAGTTGACAACTCATATAGGCACAATGTAATTACACTCTACAGACACCATGAGAACGAGCGTGAAGAAATGAAAGCGCACGTCGTACGAATCGGAAACTCTAAGGGGATTAGGATTCCCAAATCCGTCATTGAGCAATGTCAGTTGCACGGAGCGGTCGACCTCATTGTTCAGCAGGGACAATTGCTCGTCCGGTCGGCTACCAAAGCCCGGGCCGGTTGGAACCAGGCCTTCGAACAAATGCATCGCCACGGAGATGACCAGCTCATCGATCGTGATGCATCGTCGACGTCTCAGTGGGATCGGAAGAACTGGACGTGGTAGCCTCCCGATTCGACGTCTTTCTCGTGCGTCTCGATCCCACCGAGGGCCGCGAAATCCGCAAGACCCGCCCCTGCCTCATCATTTCCCCGGACGAAATGAACCACCATATCGATACCGTCATCGTAGCTCCCATGACCACCAAGGGCCGCCCCTACCCGACACGCGTGCCGGTTCGATTCAAGGGGAAATCGGGCCAGGTCGTACTGGATCAGATGAGGACCGTGGACAAAGCCCGGTTAGTCAAACGCATCGGCAAGATCGACGCAGCCACCAGGGCGCATGTCCTTACCCTCGTCGCGGAAATCTTTGCTCCATAAAAAATGTGTCGAAGGACACCCCTGTTGGTCCTATGCTCCCGGAACAGAGGACGGGATGGAGCCTGATGATCTTCTGTGCTCGCGCAACGCGCGGCCTCAGAAGGATGCGAGGGAGCAGCCAGACCGTTCTTCTTGGCGCAGAACCTCTACGATAAATCGGTGGTCGCTCGACGCGCGCAGTAAAAAACAATCTGCCTACTCCCTCTGGGGAAGTTGGGGAGTCAGAAGCCCCTCGCACGGACCACTGGCACGTCTCGGGAAATCGATTGTGAAACAATCGGAGGGTAGGGCGGGTAACAAATATCTCCCAGTGGGTGGGCGGGTGAGAAAGCTCCGCGTACGTTAGGAAACCGCCAGGCCGCGTCTCCCATATGAGGGAACAGAGAAAGGAAGCGGAGCAGCAGAACACCCACGTTGTTCCCGTGTTCCTGGAACACGCGCCATGAGAAGGGCCTCGTTCGACGGCCGCACGTAGACCAACATGGGTGCCCTTCCTGGTGAGGAAAGCAGGCAAGCTTGGCCACTCCACTAAAGAGTGGGAGAGAACGGAAGGTCAGTCGCAATCCATGCCTGCACGTTGAGTTTGTCGCAGCTGCGCCCCCTGCCTCGATAATTGCTTCCCGAATGAGTTAGGAATAAACTTCTCGAAATTTGCCTTCAATGCTTGGGAATAGATCATGGCCGTTCACAAACTAATGCTCATGCCTATTTGGGAGTTGTGTAAGAAGCCAAAAATTGTAGCAGCGGTGATTTTTGCAGGATTTGTATCAGGTACGTTCGTTCCTCATCTAGTTTCTGGTTCTGGTCCGGATGATCCTACTTGTGGACGATTTGACTACAGCCGACACTGTGATCTCTCGCCAACTCTTTTCCTGATTGTGGATTTAGTTATAGGCGTTCTCTTGGCTATATTCTTTCACTATTTGTCAAATCGTAATCAGACACGACTAGACCAAATAATAGCATCTCAGGAAGCACTGAGGAATAGACGGATGGATTATGCGGCCCAACATTTGAAGAACCTCTTTCAGCTCACTCTTTTCACCATGAGCGTCACGAAACGATCAATCGCTCACTATAACTTAACCGTGGGATTAAAAGATGATGAAAAACCACTGTGGATGCAGTCTGTGACGCTCTCAGAGCTCAGGAGGGATGAAGCAAAGTTGGGCCGTGTGTTGCAATCAGTGCGGAGTATCCTGACTGCCGCGAATGATGTGCTCGACCCTGACATGGTGAATAGGGTGGATGGTGTGTGTAACTATCTTGGCGAAATATCTGTAGAGCAAAAAGCGGACGGTACGATGGAGTTCCCGAAATATGATGTGTGTAGAATGAAGGTAAGTTATTTGATCGAGCTGCTTCAAACCTATTCTCGTGCAACTCGTTCGTTCAAAGACATCGTTGAAGAGCCGTATGGAACTTCCACCATTGATTCTGAACCTGATCTAGTAGAGGAGGTGAAACACTAAATGGCACCACGTGATGACATAGAGCGAAATCTAAGCGGTCGCGATTATAAAAAAGCCTTCGGTCAATTTTCATCCAATAAAACTCAAAGAATTGGCACCTTAAAACCTGTTGAGGTTCTACTGGACGCGCAAGCAGATGCTGGTGGAGGAGTCCATACGATAGATTTCAACAAAGGCGATATCATAATTAAACAGTCAGGTATGTACCTTATCATTGCAGGTCCGCAGCTTGGTAAGGTGAGAGGTGCCACTCCCCGTTGGATCGATCTTTGGCTAAGGGTGAATAACATCGATGTACCGAATTCGAACATCCGGGCTGTAATAATCGACCCCGAGGAAAAGACTGTAGCCATCATGAACTCTGTGTTGCCTCTCAATAGAGGGGATACACTGAATATTGTGATGGCAGCGGAAACAATCGAGGAAGGCATGGGACTAGAGGCGATCGCACCAGATGGTGAGCCTACAATCCCTAGTATAATTATTACAATAGTACAATTAGATTGAAGTCAAAGTGGTGGCCTCGGTTGTTTGTCTACGCTGTTCGGGGGTCGAACAACGGGGTCGCCCATCTCGAAGGCTCCGGTCAAGAGGGCATAGCCCATCGTTCACCTCATCACTCCGTCAGCTGGGAGATAAAAGGGGTGGGGAATCTTTGTTCATGATCCAAGATATGATGGACGAGAATCTCAAGCACCGCGGTGTGGACGATGGGGCATGGGTGATCTTGTACCGAGACCGCGCGAACGTGTCAAGAAAAGACTCCCGACCCCTTTTCCTCTCCCCGAGATTCTCTCTCCTCATTCCTAGTAACTTCCGGTTCGTCACCCATTCTTCTACATCAACCACAAGATAGCCCAGCGAGACTGCCGAAACGGGTTGATCTGGTTTATCTGGTTTGTTTTGTTCATCTGGTTAATCTAGCTCAACCAAACAAACCAAATAGACCAGATAAACAAGAGAAACCATCCGGATCTCGCGTTTCACGCGCCACGGTCAATAACGAATGTCCCTGTTCTTTACAC
The DNA here is from genome assembly GCA_963821465.1 of uncultured Nitrospiraceae bacterium. Taxonomy (GTDB): domain Bacteria; phylum Nitrospirota; class Nitrospiria; order Nitrospirales; family Nitrospiraceae; genus Palsa-1315. The sequence continues at coordinate 330,341 of CAWGDV010000010.1, forward strand.
ACACGATTCGCGTACCATTGATATAATATGGAAAGCCTTCATCAACTGGAAACGGTTATTCTACTGTTGATAGCCGTGCTCGCCCTTGCGGCGTTCGCGCGCAAACTCGTAATTCCTTACCCCATCTTGCTGGTGATCGGAGGGTTGGTCTTAGGCTTCATTCCCGGCGTGCCTACGCTGCGACTCGATCCTGACGTCGTGTTCCTGGTCTTCCTTCCCCCTATTCTCTGGTCAGCCGCCTACTTCACCTCGTGGCGCGATTTTCGTTCAAACCTTCGCCCGATTACCCTGCTGGCTGTTGGCCTTGTGTTGGCGACCGCCGCCGCCGTAGCAGTGGTCGCACATATATGGCTTCCGGGATTGGGTTGGGCTGGAGCCATTGCGCTGGGAGCAATTGTTTCACCGCCCGACGCCGTGTCGGCTACTGCAGTCGCCAAGCGGTTAGACCTTCCACGTCGTGCTGTGACGATCCTGGAAGGTGAGAGTCTCGTGAACGATGCGACAGCGCTCATTCTGTATCGGGCCGCGGTCATGGCGGCGGTCAGTGGCACCTTCATCTTCAGCGACACAGTGGTGGACTTCTTCATGGCGGCGGGAGTGGGTGTCGTGGTCGGACTCTTGGTCGGCGTGGTGGCCCGCTGGGCGCTGAAATTGATGAAGGACAGTTTCAGTGAGATCGCGGTCACGCTCTTATCCCCGTATATCGCTTGGGTTTTGGCCGAACAGGCTCACGCTTCAGGCGTCCTGGCCTGCGTGGCCGGAGGTCTCTATCTTCGCCAACATTTCAGCGAGGCCGTTGCGCCTACGACAAGGATTCAAGCAAGGGCAGTGTGGGACTTTCTCGTGTTCGTGCTCAATGGATTCATTTTTATTCTGATCGGCCTGCAACTCGGCGCCCTTCGTGAGGCCATCCCGCCTGGAATGTTCATACCGCTCATGCTCAGCGGAGCACTCGTGAGCGTCACCGCGATCGTGGTGCGCCTGATTTGGGTGCCACTGGCCGCGTGGATCCCAAGACTACTCAGCCCCTCGTTGCGGGCGCGCGATCCGATGCCGGCTTTGCCGAGTCTGTTTATTATCGGGTGGACCGGCATGCGCGGGATTGTGTCTCTTGCAGCGGCATTGGCGCTGCCGCTGACAACTGCTGCAGGAGCGCCGTTCCCCTTTCGGGCGGAGATCATACTGATCACATTCTCGGTGATTCTCGCCACATTGGTAGTACAAGGCTTATCACTGGCACCGCTGATCCGCGCCCTGAAGTTAAAGGAAGACGGAACTCTGGAACGTGAGGAGATGCAGGCACGCGAACATGCGGCGACGGCCGCTCTGGTACGCCTGGACGAAGTCGCAAACGAAGGGTGGCCAATTCCCGAACACCTCGATCAGATGCGTGTTCACTATGGCGACCGCGTACAGCGCTACACCAAGGACGGAACTGCTCCTGAGTGTACGGCAGAAGCCATCGAGATATTCCGGCGTTTGCGGCATGAGACGTTAACGGCAGAACGCCTTGCGGTGATTGGCCTACGAAACGACGGCGTCATTAGTGATGACGTGCTGCATCGTCTAGAGCACGAATTGGATGTGGAGGCTCTTCAACTCGGAATCGGCGAGCGGCGGGTCTCATCAGGAAGGGACAATTCTGGATAGTAAACGGGGCGAGATCCTCATGAGGATGGGCAAGGGGAAATGACGCACGCAGTGGACGAGATCAAAACTAGGGCTATCAAACGGAAACTCGTCGAGACTTCGGTTCGCCTCAGGCCAACCGAAGTCTATACGCTGGATGAGGAACTTGACCGGCATCCCGCCCATCGCCTTGTCAGCAAGCGTGCGAGAGAAAGCATCCTGGAAGCTGGCATCGTGCTAACCGTGAGAGATAAAAAGGGGTCGCCCATCTCGAAGGCTCCGGTCAAGAGGCACAACCCATCATCCACCCGTCACGTTACCAATGGGGCGGCGTGTGGGTTACGGCGGAATCCTTCTCCCCCCGCTCGCGTGACTCAATCGCACCCCGGTTGTCCTCGTCAGCAGAGCCGGCTCCCATCTGAGCCGCACCAGTCACCCATCAGGATCAAGGCCTGGAAGCGTACCCTCACGGGACTCCACTCCGACCCCTGGCACTCCGGTGCCCCAGACAACTGTCGGTTCCCGACCATGTCCACCCTATAACGGCACAGGATGTCTGGCTGCCGGCTGGCGCCAACCCCTTCATGGCTCATGGTCGAGGCGTCTCAGTCCCCGCGCCGCTGGCGAGGGAGAAAAAGCGGAGTGGGCACTGCGGCTCATCGGGAGTGCGGGGTAGACCCCAACCCCTTTGCGAGCTCCCGCCCCACCCCTGGTCTGTCGACCCTAGCCGAAGGCGCGGTGCAGAGCGAACGGGACCTGCTCGCGCAAGACGTGATAGCAGGCGCGCGCGAGTTTATGCGCCACGGCTTTCAGGGCCACCAACGGATGCGCCCGCGCATGCTTGCACTGGTAAAAGCCCCGGATCACGGGCTCGTAGCGAATGGCACAATGCGCCGCTTCGATGAACGCCCAGCTTAAATACTTATTGCCGTTCTTCGTGTTGCCGGCGCCTTTGCGTTTCCCATTGCTCAGATGTTCGCTGCCGACGCACCGACAGTAGGAGGCGAAGTGCCCAACCGTCGGGAACCGTCGCATGTCGCCGGCCTCTAACAAGCAGGGTGTCGACAAAGTACTTGAATGCTCCGGAAACCATGAGGGTCTGGCCGGACAAAGACTCTTTCAGAATCCTTCGCAGGCTGTTCAGAAAGGCCGTCCAGCAAGGCCATATCGAGTGAAGGCCGGAGGCGTACCCTCTGGGGCACGTTGAGGATCTGAATGATGCGAGAACGACGCTGGCGGACTTTTTCAGCATCCTGCTAAAAGCCTGTCCTGCCCCCCACAGCATCAGTTTGACTTCCGACTATGAGAAGGCGCAGCATGGCTTCAATTATCCATACGACACAGAGGTGTATTGTGACCCCTTGTTAGTTTCGCCCAATCCAGCCAGACAAAATCGTTCAAGTAGAGAGTTACGCCCTCTTGATGGTCTTCGCCATGAGGGCGTTGTTGTTTGTACAACAGTACCAGCCATCGGCACAACGTCCCGTGTCTTAACCTCATTGAAATGGAGATTGAGATGAAACGATTAGCAGCCCTTTCAGCCGGACTGATCCTGGGATCGCCTACTCTCGCATTGGCGGCGGAACATAGCGCGGGGTATCGGGGTATCGGGCAACTCTACTTCTTCTTCATGGGCGCGATCTTGATCTACGGCGTCTATGATAGCTTCGGCAAGAAGGCGATGTATGTCATGGCGCCGATCATCGTGATCGGGCTGTATCTGATGTTACCCGCGGAGTAGATACCGAGATCAGGATACGATGCAAGAGAACGGATCGGCTTAATCCAGCCAGTCCTTTTCTTTCAGTTTTCGTGGGAGATATTTTTTCGTGAGGTATTGGAAGTCTTTGTTGGCAAGGGCGTCCAGTTCGTACTTGAGTCCGCTCGCGAGCATCCGTTTAATTTCAGCCTGCCAGGCCGGTTTCTGGAACCACTGATAGTTGAGGAGCTCTTTCGCGCGGGCGATGTCCTTCTCGTTCAGTTTGATCCCGACGTTGCGCGGAAGTTCATACCGTTCTGGGTCGGCGCTGGAAAGACCTATGAACTTGGCTTTAGGAATCGCCATCCGTTGACTTTCGAAGGCCAGATTGATCGAGCCTTGTTTGACGACGGAATAGATATAGTATCCCCAGGGATCGTTATCGACCAAGACATAGACCGGAAGCTTATATTCTTCGTGCAATCGTCGCGCTAACCGCCGAACCCCACGTGGCGGTTGTCCATTCCCCGTCAACAGGACGCAATTATAGCGACGCCAGAACTTGTCTTCTGAGAGACGATTCCACTGCGTGCCTTTCTCGACCAATAACACAAAGTCCGCCGTGCAACGGCGGATCTCCACATACTCAGGCTCGACAATCGACGGAACCGAGTAACCACCCTTTCCGAGCTTGGCGCAATCCACGCGATCTCCGTCATCTCCGAGGACGAGCGGGCCGACGACACTCCCGCCGTTCTCCGCGCGCACATGTAACTCCTCACGGAGCGCCACGAGCGACACTTCCAGATCCTCAATGATCGGGTCCGATTCGTCCTGGGTATCGAACGTATTCTCGTGCGAGTCCTGGATCGTATGTTTAGTCCGGTAGTAGATCTCTCTGAGAGAGGTCGTCAATTCTGCGCGCTGCAGTTCGGAGAGGGCATCCGCAACCAACATGGTCTGCATGAATTTCTTGGCCATGCCGACGTTAAAGAACGAACGTGCCTGTTTCTTGCTCCCCATTTCGAGCAGGCCCTTGCGCGAATTAAAGGTCACATTCGAAAGGGCACGGAGCGGAATCTCCATCGTTGGATCTTTGGCTCGCTGCGCGGAAGCAATCACCATATCGGCCAGCCCGACCAATTTCTTCTCAACCGCTCCGTTCTTTTTTATTTTCGTTTTCGCCATACGTCTTCCTACTTTTTCTTCCCTGTCAGGTGAGCCTTACGACCTTTTCGAGCCGCGCCTGCTTGCCGCGGTGCGGAAGCGTCTTTCTTAGGAGTCGAGGGGATGGTTTTGGCCTTGCGCTGCACTTTCTTGGCAGACTCTATCTTTCCAATGTGTCGTCGTTCAGATGTAGGGGAAGCCGGCTGCTCCTCACTTTGTATTTCATCGAGAACAGGAGCTACCAGTGGAGTCTCCCCTTCGATACCTTCCGCTGTGACAATGATGGAATGCGGCAGTCCTTCAGGTCCGGCACCAGTCTTGCCGAGCGTTTCGTCCGTCTTCATGCCGCCAGTCCGTGACGATGCAATCTTCTGCAGTTGCGCTTTCAATTTTTCGACGGGCAGCTTCCCACCCTTCAACCTGTTACAGGCTTCGGCGACTTCTTCGATATAGAGTTCAAAAATATTGCGCCGCCGGTATTCACTTGCCGCTCGCTCGCGCCGCCGCAAAAAGAGCCCGAGTCGCCGCCCGCACTCGCGAAGTGCGAGGGTGATTTCCTTGTGGATTTCATCGTACTCTGCGATTGCCTCTTTGGATTCGCTGGTAAAGGGAACCCAGACGGAAGCAATATGCACGAATATGACCATCGGCCCTGCCGGCAGGGCCCCGCGTGATTGGCTGATTCCATAGTTGCGCCAGGTTGTGGCAAGCACCGCCTTAAAGATGGCGCAGGCGGATTGCTGATAGAGCAGCGGCACCCGGTTGGCATAGCGAATCACACGCGCCAGTTCCGAATCTCCTTCTTCCTGCTCCCCTTCCGCCAGCGGCTGCGCTGGTTTCTCAGGCTTCGTCTCGCTATCCGTTGCTTTCCCAAAGGCCAACCCCGCCTCAATGATAAAAGGATTGCCGCGATAGACTGAAGGAGGCCGGCTCACTGCGGTGTAGAACTCCCCTTTGATCTGCTTGTACAGACCTGAGAGGATCGCCTTTTCGCCGATCGGCGAGAGGCAATTGGTCGGCGGCGCCATGATCTTCGTCGCTTGAATCGTGCGATAGAGCGTTTCGGCGGTCGCACCGCGAATGTCACGAGGCTTCGCGCTGGGCGAGACTTTCGCCGCCTTACACATCTCATCCGCGAGCGCCGGTGTTACACGGCAGAAATCGGCGGAAAGAAAGCTCGAGAGAGTCTGGTTCTTTGCCTCATGGAGCATCTTGAGGAACATTCCAAACTCGATGCCGTAGGGATGGGGCTTGATTTCTTTCGGCGAAGGCGGCAATTCATGATAGGCGCGTGGGTAGTCTTTTGTTTCCCCGTCCGGCGTTCGATAGATGAGCCGCACATGAGGATTCGCGATAGAGGTCTGTTCGAGATACTCATCCACTGAGGCGCGCCCCTTCTGGTAGCGGCCTTCGACTTCAATCGCGACCTCTGTGCCACGAGGCTGGTCCCACTCGATTTGCTTATTCTCATGGACCAGGGGTTCATTCTTCTTCGTATCGATCTGCACCTCGAAATAATGGGCCGACGCTTTGGGACCGATACGCGAAATGATCTTGACCGGCTTGCCGGTCGTCAGTTGGCCATACATCCCTGCCGCCGAAATACCGATCCCCTGCTGACCGCGACTCATCCGTAGGCGATGGAACTTGGAACCGTATAACAGTTTCGCAAAGATTTTTGGAATCTGCTGCCGGACGATCCCGGGGCCATTATCCGTCACCGTCACTCGGAAGCGTGTCGCCTGGCTTGCGGGCCGTATTGCTGAAGATCCGACAGCCACAACCTCCAGCTGTACTGTGACTTCAGGAAGAATGCCGCCTTCCTCACAGGCATCCAAGGCGTTGTCGACCGCTTCCTTGACGCAGGTCAGCAAGGCTTTGCGTGGGTTGTCGAAACCGAGTAAATGCCGGTTCTTGGTGAAGAACTCGGAGACGGAAATCTCGCGCTGTCGCGCGCCCATTTCTACCGCTGTCACCGCCGAACCTGCACGGGGATCTGCTTTTTTGGACGTTGATGTCGGGGGCTTATGGGTACCCATTCATCCTCTCAAATTAATCGTGTGCCTGCATCGAACACACATTGTGTCAAAATCGAATACCTCGGCAAACCCTCATTGCCATCTCTAACGATGGAGATGATACAGCGGACCTCATCACGGTCGTGAGAGGAGCGCTACGGCCCATGGCGGGGGGTGAGACGAGGAAAACCGCCAACCGGAATGAGCGGGAGATTAGGGTGGGAGGAGCGCGCACCTACCGAGGACAGCATAGGTACGACGGAGATCTTGGCGGGACTTTAGGCTTCCCGGTCAAGCCGGGCTTGCACACCATCCCGACGCTCGACCCCCTTATGAACCATATTCCCTCGGGGCGTTAAGCTCCCCCCACATGGATACGATATTCTTCTAGTGCGGATGAGTCAAGGATTGGTTCACTATGCGTGACCGCTCCCTCCTGCCTCTTTGTATTCGTCGATGAGCTCCTCGAGTTCGGCTGACTGGACGTTCTGAAACGAGACCACGAATGTGTCCACTTCAACCCCTAACTACACTCACCCTTCTTTGATCGAAACCGGTTCCTCCACGCCGGGGGTGTTCAATCGCACACGGATCATCTTGCACGAATAGACTTCGAGGTCGCAATCCGAACGCGCCACCGACTGCGAGTTCGAGGTCCACGATTCAGGAACGAAGCGGAGGAGCCAGATCATTCACATTGCAGTCCTCTTCGCTCAGGGATAGAAAACTCCCTTACCGGAGTTTGAGGATCCTGCCGTCCAGTTTGGTGTCCGTCACGAACTTCTCGAAATTTTTGTTGTACAGTTCGTTCAGCAACTCCTGAGCATCCTCTGGGTCGAACCAGAATACCTGGTTGGTCCCGGTACTGGTGAGAGTCTCACTGACTTGACTGCCGTCAGCATGATTCTTCACTTGGACGACCATCCGACTTTTAGCGCTGAGGGTGGTCTGTCCTATACCGCTCTTGACATCGACGCCGACATCGACAAGTCTACCGGTAACGGTCATGTCTGCCCCCAGTGCTCCGTTGCCTTTGGCAACGGTCGCGTTCCAGCCTTTCCCTTTAAGATAGTCAGCGAAAGCCTGTGCCGTGGCCTCGCCGAGGGTGCCACTGGGGAGATTGAAGTGACTTTCCCCGCCCCATAAGTGAAATCTGGTGCCGAGGTGCGATTGTTCGGTGCGATCGTCTTCAAAAGGCTGAATCGCAACGGTCGCGGAACTCATCGCGGCGACCTTCGCATCGGCCCCGCTCGCTATGGGGAACTTGAGATCGACGCGTTCGCTCTTACCCGCACAGCCAGCAGTCAAGATGATTCCGAGAAGCCCGATACCAAGAAAGTGATAGTGCTGCACCTATTCCTCCTTCGTGATGAGATGGTCTGAGACGTATGGCGAGGTCTCCGGTTGAGACGCCTATATTATTATTGTGTCACGAAATGCGCGCGTCGATTCTGTTGATAACAGTCTTCGTTCTGTTGCGTGCAAAAGGGCCTTGTTTCTCCGTAGCTCGTGGTCTGAAGCTGCGAGGCCGAGACGCCCAAATCCTGAAGGTACTTCTTGGCGGCACGCGCCCGCTTCTCGCCCAGGACGAGATTATAGGCTCCGGTGCCGCGCTCATCGCAATGACCTTCGATCAACACGGTCATGTTCCCATTGGCACGGAACCATGATCCATTGGCCTCCAATACCGGCATGGCATCCTTTCTGATCTGGAATCGGTCGAAATCGAAGAAGACGTCACCCAGAACGGTGCCTGCGAGAGAGCTTGCCGGCTTGCTTGGTGGAAGGTCTGTTGGCACATTGCCGGATGGCGGATCGAACGAGCGTTCCGTCGGTACCGTCTTGATCGCCTCCGGCTGAATTGCCTCGGTCTTGGCCTGACCGGACTGTGAGGACTGATCCCCAGATGAGGATGTAATTTTCTTACCAGAACAGCCCGCGAACAGGAGTATGAGGCTCACACTCAGACACAGGCTGATGACTCTTCGATTCATAGCATAATCTCCTATTATTTTTATCATACACCTCTCGCCTTTGTTAGGGGCAAGATTGTTCCGACTCTATCATCTTGATCTATTCCATCTCTTCACACGGGTATGACTGCCAGGTTATCACTCTTACTTATAGGTGCTCAACGGGCGTCCGTCAACCCAAAACCTCTCCCCTCTTTCATGTCGGCATACAAGCGAGCATATCCTTATCCAAACCGGAAGTTGCATCCATCTCCGGCTTTCGCTAAGGTGCGGTTCATGACCCATTCCCTCGCGCGCTCACTCGTCCTTGCCGGCGCGAGCGGGCTGTTTCTCCCGCTGAGTTTCCCGAAATCTGATCTTGGGCTGTTGGCCTGGGTCGCCCTCGTGCCGTTACATTGGGCGTTGGATGGCAAGAACAAAAGGCAAGCGTTTTGGATCGGCTGGCTGTCCGGCACGATTGCCTTTACAGGCATGATGGCCTGGGTGGTCACCGCCATGAACACCTACGGCAAGGTCCCGCTGGCGATCAGCTACGGCCTCATGTTGCTGCTCACAGCCTATCTGGGTTTGTATGTCGGTCTCTACTCCGCTGGGGCCGTGTGGTTTCGGACCTTGATTCCTCGCTACGGCCTCTTTGTGTTTCCCTGCTTATGGGTGACCCTCGAACTGATCCGGACGTATGTTCTGAGCGGATTGCCCTGGGGCCTCCTCGGCTATTCTCAATATCGTCAGATTGAGATCATTCAGATTGCGGATCACATGGGGGTATACGGGGTCTCATTCCTTATCGTGCTGGTGAATGTCGCACTGGCCGAATTCCTGACTTGGCTGATGCCGCTGTTCAGGGGATTCCGTCCGGCAAGGCTCCCATGGGAACTTGTGGCGATGGCGGCTTTGCTGGTCACGCTCTCGTGGGAATATGGCCTTGCGTCGATATCTGAAGCGCCGTTTTCTGATATTCCCCGATCGTCCATCAGCGTGGGAGTGGTGCAACCGAATGTCGATCAGGCAGTCAAGTGGGATACCGCCTATCGAGAGGAGACTCTCGCACGCTTTGACCGACTGACGGAACGGCTCGGGCGAGCCACCGATTTGGTGGTTTGGCCGGAGGCAGCGACACCATTCGTCTTTGAACGCGAGCCGGTCTATCAGCTGCAACTCATTGCGCTAGCCAATCGAGCCCAGGCGCCGATCCTGTTTGGAAGTCCCGCCCTACGTTTCTATTCGGATCGGCGGCCCTATCTGTTAAACAGTGCCTATCTCCTCTCCCCCGACGGCCAGTTATTGGGGCGCTACGACAAACATCATCTGGTTCCCTTCGGAGAATATATTCCGTTCAAATCTTCGTTCCTATTTTTCCTCGACAAATTGGTTGAAGGGATCGGCGATTTCGAAGCAGGGACCGGCCCGATGGTCTTGACGTTGATGCCTAAACCTCGGTCTGCGGCTACAGGCATGGCAGGGACAGAGCCGCGAACAATCAATTTCGGGGTAGCAATCTGTTACGAAGTGATCTTCCCTGACCTGGTTCGGCAATTCGCCGCGAATGGGGCGGAGTTCTTGGTAACCGTGACGAACGACGCCTGGTTTGGCGCCTCATCGGCTGCCTCGCAACATTTTTCGATGGTGGTGTTTCGTTCAGTGGAGAATCACTTGGCCTTTGCTCGCTCAGCCAACACCGGCATTTCTGGGTTCATCGATCCGTTCGGGCGCATCGTCGAGGCGACGCCGACCTTTACGGAACAGGCCGTCAAGGCGACGATACGGGTCTGGCACCCGCATACGTTTTACAGCCGGTACGGCGATGTGTTTGCCTACGGCTGTGCTATAATCTGCGCGCTTTTGTTCCTGTTAGGCCTTTTCCGCACCAAGGGATCTGAACCGGACGCAGTGGCTGCCACTCCGGTATAACGTGAAAGGATCGTTCCATGTTGGATGAGGTAAGGAATCGCATGCGGGCCGTCGGGCAATTGGTCTCGGAACTACGGGGGCATCTTTGACTTCGCTCACATGACGGCCGAGTTAGCCCATCTGGAACAGCAGACATCGCAGCCGGATTTTTGGAACCACGCTCAGAAGGCCGCCAAGATCGGTCGGAAGAAGTCCGCGATTGAGCACGACCTCCAGCAGTGGCGAGATATCGATGGGAAGATGAACGATCTGGGCGCGCTGCTCGAGCTGGCAGAAGAAAGTGACGACGCCGGGCTCGTGAAGGAGTTGACGTTCGAACTGGATCAATTTGAGCCGAAGCTCGCCGCCCTGCGGCTTGAACTGCTGCTCTCGGGCGAACTGGACCCCAATAATGCGATTGTGGCCATCCATCCTGGCGCCGGCGGGACGGAATCGCAGGACTGGGCGCAGATGCTGCTCAGGATGTACGTCCGTTGGGCCGAGAGCAAAAAATTCAAGGTCGAAACGCTGGACCTGCTTCCAGGAGAAGAAGCGGGTGTGAAGAGCGTGACGCTGTTAGTGACAGGGGCCTATGCTTACGGCTATCTCAAGGCCGAAGCAGGCGTTCATCGGCTGGTGCGCATTTCACCCTTCGATGCGAACAAGCGGCGGCATACCTCCTTTGCCTCAGTCTTCGTCTATCCCGAGGTGGATGAGGATATCGACCTCGTGATCGAAGACAAAGACCTCAAGATCGATACCTTTCGCGCCGGCGGCGCCGGCGGCCAGAATGTGAATAAGGTCGAGACCGCCATCCGCATGACGCATCTGCCGACCGGAATCGTGGTGCAATGTCAAAACGAACGATCGCAGCTCCAAAATCGCAACGGTGCAATGAAGGTCTTGAAGGCGCGCCTTTACGAACTGGAACTAAAAAAGAAAGAGGCGGAGTTCAATGCGATCGTCGGGGAGAAGAAGGATATCTCCTGGGGCAGCCAAATTCGATCGTATGTGTTCCAACCCTATCAAATGGTCAAAGATCACAGGACCGGCCACGAAGTGGGCCAGGTAGCCGCCGTCATGGACGGCGATCTTGACGGGTTCATCGAAGCGTATCTGAAAGGGAAAATGGCCAATGGCGCGAGACAAGAGACGCTGGATAAACCGCCTCTCTAGCCCTTGCCCATCACCTCAAGCCCGAAGCCGTTATGGACGAACTGAGCGAGCAGCAACAACAACGCATCAAGAAGCTCGACGCCCTGCGTGAAGCGGGCGTGGCACCCTACGGCACGCGATTCGAAGTGAAGGATCGTGCGGGCCAACTGATCAAACTCCATGCCGAGAAAACCAAAGAGGTACTGGAAGAAGAGAAGATTTCCTGTACCTTTGCGGGACGCATCGTTGCCCTGCGGCGATTCGGCAAGGCAGGCTTTGCGGTGCTGCAAGACGGATCCGACCGGCTGCAGGTCTATCTCAAGAAAGATCATCTTTCAGAGCAGGGCTATCGCGTTGCCGAGCTGCTCGATCTGGGCGATTGGATCGGCGTGACCGGCACCCTCTTTCGCACGAAGACAAACGAATTCACCGTCCAGGTCACACAGCTGACCTTCTTGAGTAAAGCTCTCAGACCGCTTCCTGAAAAGTGGCACGGGTTGACGGATGTGGAAACCCGCTATCGACAGCGCTATGTCGACTTGATCGCCAATCCTGAGGTCCATGGCATCTTTGCCACGCGCAGCAGAATTATCGCCGGCATTCGCGCCTTCTTGATCGAACGAGGCTTCCTTGAAGTCGAAACGCCGATGATGCATCCGATTCCAGGGGGCGCGGCAGCAAAACCCTTTGTCACGCACCATAATGCCCTCGGCGTCGATCTCTATCTCCGCATCGCGCCGGAACTCTATTTGAAGCGGTTGATCGTGGGCGGCTTTCCTCGTGTGTTTGAAATCAATCGCAACTTCCGGAACGAAGGCATCTCGACGATCCATAACCCGGAATTCACGATGCTGGAGTTCTACGTGTCCTATGCCGACTATCAGGACTTGATCATCCTCACGGAAGAACTCGTCTCAACGTTGGCGCAGGAGATCTTCGGCAGAACGGTCATCGACTATCAGGGCAAGGAAATCACGCTCACACCTCCGTGGCGCCGCTGGTCCTATCATCAGGCGATTCTGGAGGTGAACAACCTCGATCCTTCCGTCCTTGAGAACCAGGACAAAGCGATTGCGGCTGCCAAAAAGCTGGGCATCACGGTCGATCCGAAATGGCCGCTTTTTAATATCGTGAACGAAATATTCGAAGAAACGGTCGAGCCCAATCTGCAGCAGCCGACGTTCATTACCGACTACCCGATTGAAATTTCCCCACTCGCACGCCGCAAAGACTCGAACCCGGCGTTGACCGATCGCTTCGAGCTCTATATTGCAGGCCGGGAAATCGCGAACGCCTTTTCAGAGTTGAACGATCCACTGGATCAGCGGGAACGGTTCGAAGGGCAAGCAGCGCAGCGGGCGGCGGGCGACGAAGAAGCGCATCTGGTCGATGAAGACTTCCTACGAGCCTTGGAATACGGCATGCCACCGACTGCGGGCGAAGGCATCGGCATCGACCGGCTGATCATGCTCTTTACCGACCAAGCGTCGATCCGCGACGTAGTTCTCTTTCCTCAACTAAGACCCGAGAAATAACGGTGGCCCTTCCCTTCGAAATCTTTGTCGGCTTGCGATATCTGCGCGCGAAGCGCCGGAATCGGACGATTTCATTGAACACCGTAGTCTCCATTGCCGGGATCACACTCGGTGTGGCTGCCCTGATTGGGACGGTCGGCATCATGACCGGATTTAAAGAGGACATCCAGGCTAAGATTCTTGGGACAACGGCCCATATCATCGTGCAGGATCGGATGAAGGACGGCATGAGCGAGTACGATCCCGTCGCCAAGCAGGTCGCAACCGTTCCAGGTGTCATAGCGGCAACCCCCTTTGTGCTCAAGCAGGTTTTGCTCACGACCCAAAGCGGCGTGCAAGGGATTGTGATCCGCGGCATCGACCCGCAACGCGAAGCGACTGTGACCGAGTTGGCCAAGAATCTCTCGACTGGACAATTAGCCGACCTCAGCAAGCCGGTCAAGGTGAAGCAGCCACCGATCGATGATCCAAATGGCCCGGCAGTCGAAACAGAAAAACCCGGCATCATCCTAGGCAAGGAATTGGCGCTGCGACTCGGCGTCTTTGTCGGGGATATGGTCAATGTGGTATCCCCTCCAGCCGGTCCGATCAGTGCGATCGGCATGGTGCCGAAGATCCGCACCTTCGCGCTGGTCGCTCTGTTTCAATCCGGCATGTACGAGTACGACTCGTCGTTGGCCTACATCGATCTCGCGGAAGCGCAGAAGTTTTTCAATATGGGACACACCGTAACGGGCATTGAAATTAAAGTCACTGACGTCTTCCATGCAGACGAGACGGCCCGTTCCGTAGAGCAGTCGCTCGGCTTCGCCTATGGGGCGCGCGACTGGATGCAGATGAATCGTAATCTGTTCTCGGCGCTCAAACTCGAAAAGACGATGATGTTTTTGTTGTTGGTGTTGATCACGATCGTGGCGTCCTTCAACATCGTGAGCACCCTCACCATGATCGTGACCGAAAAACAAAAGGAGATTGCGATCCTCAAGGCCATGGGCGCAACCAGAAAAAGCATTCGGCGCATTTTCATGCTGAACGGATTGATCATTGGCCTGTCCGGAACCGCCATCGGCATCCCGCTCGGCTACACATTTCTTTGGCTGATCCAGACATTCTGGACCTTCGATGCTTCGGTCTATTACATCTCGCGGATCCCCGTCCATGTGCAAGCGATGGATGTCCTCCTTGTGGCTGGCTCCGCCATTCTGATCAGCTTTGCCGCCACGGTCTATCCTTCGCTCCAGGCAGCCAAACTCGAACCGGTGGCTGCGCTGCGCTACGAATGATCATGCCAGCCCCTTCAGCATTTTTCTTTCATTCTGGAGCCCCGGTGTGATCACCGTCACAGATCTATACAAATCGTTCCCTATGGGTGGGCAGACCCTCACGGTGCTGAAGGGCGTCAATCTTCAGATTCGGCGAGGGGAGTTGATTGCGATTGTCGGGGCTTCTGGAGCCGGAAAGAGCACGCTGCTTCATATTATAGGGACGCTTGATCGTCCTACCACGGGGACGGTCCACTTCGACGACCAGGATATGTTTCACATGTCGGAAGGTGAACAGGCGGACTTTCGGAATCGGCGTATCGGGTTTGTGTTCCAGTTTCATCATCTCCTGCCGGAGTTCACTGCGCTTGAAAATGCTTGTATGCCGGCTCTGATTCAGCGACGGCATCCGGCAGATATTGAACCGGAAGCCATCACGTTGTTGCAGGAGGTCGGGCTGGGAGCTCGGTTACATCACAAGCCTGGCGAGCTGTCCGGCGGTGAGCAGCAACGCGTCGCGGTCGCGCGAGCGCTCTTGCAGAAACCCGATCTCGTATTGGCTGATGAGCCGACTGGAAACCTAGATACGCATACGGGCGAGGCGCTCTTTGCGATGATGCGCGAATTGAACAAGGCTCGCGGGACGACCTTCGTAATCGTTACCCATAACGATAAACTGTCTGCTCAAGCCGATCGGATCGTGCATATGCAGGATGGTCAGATTGTCTAACTCTTGACGAGCACTCGTTCGTTGAATACAGTGGAAAGCAGCCACGAGCAGTCATAAAATTGACGCCACGATGCAACGACGTATATCCATATGGATTCTTATATGTTTTTTTCTGCCTCTGATGGCGACGCCGGCAATGGCAGTGGAGTTTGCCATCGTCGGCTCCCGTGCGGCTGGAATGGGTGGCGCCGGAGTGGCCGTGACCACCGACGCATACGCCACCTATTGGAACCCGGCGGGGCTGGCCATGGTCAAATCCATGGACATTCGGATCCAAGGGACCGGTCAGGTGACGGATCGAATGGGGATCTTCAATGCCTTGGACGATCTCAATGATTTCAACCCCAACGATACGTCATCTGCCAATCAGGCGAAAGCGCAGAACATCGCCAATGAAATCAATCAACCCGGCGCCACGATTTCTGCGGTCGGGGCCGCCGGCCTGTATGTCAAAGGTCATTTCGGCGAGCACGCCTTTGGATTCAACGTGTCTGATGTCGCAACGGCCGGAGCGTTCGTGAACACGCCGCTGCAGGTCACAACGAGCGGTGGACAGACCAATATAGCCGGTCAGATGGCGTTACGGGGCTTGGAAGCCAGGCAGGCGGCGTTCTCCTATGCCTATGCCTTTGCGGACAAAAGATTTTCAGTCGGTGTCACAGGCAAGATCATCCAAGGCGCGGCTTACAACAACACGACCAACCTTCAGGGCGGATTGGATCCGAATCTTCAGGACAATTTCGGGAAGGCAGAGATCTCCACCTCCTATGGAATCGATCTTGGAGCCATGTATCGTCCTTCTTCCTGGCTGAAATTCGGTGTGGTCGCAAAAGACATCAATCAACCGACCTTCGATGCTCCGGGCGGGCTCCAATACAAGCTGACCCCTCAGGTGCGAGGGGGTGTGGCCGTGAATCCATGGTCGACGATGACCATTACCGCCGACATGGATATCACATCTAATAAGACACTTGTTCCCGGCCTCAAGAGTCAGGTCTTGAGCCTCGGTATGGAACAGACTATTCTGTCTGAGTTTCTCTCTTTCCGGGTCGGGACCTATAAGAATGTGCAGGATGCTGGATCGATCTTTACGCCGACTGCCGGACTCGGACTCCGCGTATACTCCTTTCGTCTGGATGTAGCCGGAGGATACGATTTTGACGACGGCGGCGCACTAGCCTCAGGGGCTATTGCTTGGATTTTCTGATGGTATACTGAACTTATGCCGACGACTCGACGCCATATGTTTCAGCTTGCGCTCTCCGCACTCATCCTGTTCATCGCAGGATGCGGCGGATTGCAGGAGGTCTGGGAAGGACCAGGTGCGAGAATGTTCCGGCCTCAAGCCATTGCTGTGCTTCCTCCCATGGCAAGCCAATACGACAGCGCGCGCGAGGATATTCAAGAGGTCTTGTCCGGTTCCCTGAACAGGACCGCTAATATCGAGCGTGTGGTGTCTCCTGAGAATGTGACGGATATCTTCCAGGGCTCGAAAGAGGCATTCGATGCGCTAGTATTCTACTTCTCTCGTTTGGAAATGACGGGTCAGTCCGACAAGGATTCCGCTGTAAAATTGGGAAAAGCGCTGAACGTGGATTCGTTCTTAGTCGTACGGGTGAACTCCTGGGAATACATGCGCAAAGAAGGCGACAATGTCGGTCGCGTGGGTCTGAGCCTCCGTCTGGTCGATGCCACCACCGGCACCACCGTGTGGAAGGCGCGGCATGAACGGTCCAGTAGCTATATGTTCTATCGGCCGAATTTAAAGGACATCGCGAAAGAGTTGGCAGCTGAGATGATTCAGGCGATGCCTCCCCAAGCCAAACGATAGTCCCTACCCCATCTGAGTTTTTCTCGCTGCAGTCGAGAAGCCCGACTCTTGTCAGGTCGAGCAGCGCGCGCTCTGGCTTCCAATGAAGAGAAGGTGGATCAAACGCCTAGCCTGTTTTAGGCTGAGCTGCGCTCATGGCAACTTTCAATGAGCGGACAAATGCTGCGACGTGCTTCACCATTTCTGGTTTCTGTCGGTGTGCAGCGATCTGCTTGACGATCGCGCTGCCGACGATCACCCCATCGGCAATGGCCGAGACCTTGGCAGCATCCTCCGGCGTCGCGACCCCAAAGCCGACCGCTACCGGAACGCGAGTGACCTTCCTGATTTTCTCAACATTCTTCCCCACATCGGCCAAATTGAGTAGTTTTGCGCCAGTGATCCCAGTCAGCGACACGTAATAGACAAAGCCCTGTGACTGGCGCGCCACAAAAGTCCGTCGCTCGGCTGTGCTCGTGGGGGCAAGAAGAAAAATCAGTGGAAGTCCAGCCACGGCAGCCGGTCCTTTAAGCGGGCCTGCTTCATCCGGCGGCATGTCAGGCAGGATCAGCCCGTCTACACCGGCTTGGGCGGCCTCCTGGCAGAACCGTTCAGGACCGAAGGCGTGAATACTATTGTAGTAGGCCATCAAGACCAGTGGTATCTGTGTCCTGGCCCTGAGGCCGGTGATCATGGAAAGGATCGTTCGAAGCGATGTTCCACTGCGCAAGGCTCGCTCTGCCGCCTGCTGGATGACGGGTCCATCGGCGATGGGATCGGAAAACGGGACACCCAGCTCAATGATATCGGCACCGGCCTGTTCTAATGCCACGACAAGTTGCTCGGTATCTTGCAATGAGGGGTCGCCTGCCATCACATAGGCAATGAGAGCCTTCTCACCTTTCTGCCGAAGTTGTGCAAAGGTACGGTCGAGCTTCGATGTCACAGCGTAATTCCTCGCATGTTGGCGATCTGCTGGACATCCTTATCTCCACGACCGGATAGATTTACGATCAGAAGCTGGTTCTTCTTCATCTTGGGCGCAACTTTCATCGTGTGAGCAATGGCATGGGCGCTTTCGAGGGCCGGCATAATCCCCTCTTCCCTGGCCAGCAGATCGAACGCGGCCATGGCTTCGTCGTCGGTCACCGAAGTGTATTCGGCTCGACCTTGATCCCGCAAATAACTGTGTTCTGGACCGATCGCAGCATAATCCAACCCGGCTGAAACCGAATGGGTCAGATTCACTTGCCCGTCATCACCCTGGAGCAAATAGGTCATGGTGCCTTGCAAGACGCCCGGCTTTCCTCCGGAAAAACGCGCGGCATGTTTTCCGCTCGCGACCCCCAGTCCGCCGGCTTCGACGCCAATCATTTTCACCTTCTTGTCCCGGATGAACGCATGAAAAAGTCCTATGGCATTGCTGCCCCCGCCGACGCATGCAATTAGGCAATCCGGCAACCGCCCTTCAGCCGCCAGGATCTGTCGCCGAGCTTCACGTCCGATGATGGATTGGAAGTCCCGAATCATCATCGGATAGGGATGGGCTCCGAGCACAGAACCGAGAATGTAGTGAGTCGTACGGATATTCGTCGTCCAATCTCGCATGGCTTCGCTGATGGCATCCTTGAGCGTGCGGCTTCCCGCGTCGACTCCCGTGACAGTCGCGCCGAGCAATCTCATGCGGAAGACGTTCAGCGCCTGGCGCCGCATGTCATCGGTCCCCATATACACTTCACATTGAAGCCCGAACATCGCAGCGACAGTCGCCGTCGCCACCCCATGTTGGCCAGCCCCGGTTTCAGCGATGATGCGCGGCTTCTTCATCCGCTTGGCCAGAAGCCCTTGTCCGATCGCGTTATTGATTTTATGAGCCCCGGTATGACAGAGGTCTTCCCGCTTCAAATAGATCTTTGCTCCACCCAACCGCTTCGTGAGCCGTTGTGCGAAGTAGAGCGAAGTGGGACGTCCGACATAGTGCTTCAAATAATAGGAGAGTTCGGACTGAAAGCGCCGGTCTTTTTTCACACGGGCATATTCCTGCTCCAATTCAAGCAGGGCAGGCATGAGTGTTTCAGGGACATAGCGTCCGCCATACGCGCCGAAACGGCCTTGTTTGTTGGGAACAGAACTCATCATCGTCCTCCTGCCTGCTCAGAGCGGATGCAGTATAAACAGGCTCATGTCGGAGAGACAACCCTGACGGCCCGAATGAAAGCACGGACTTTTTCGTGATCCTTCTTGCCCGGCTCCCGCTCGACGCCACTGCTCACATCCACTCCATACGGCTGTACCACTTGAATCGCCTTCTCAACATTGTCTGGGGTGAGTCCCCCGGCCAGGAGCACGCTTGCAGCCTTTGCTGCCTCAGCGGCGAGTTGCCAATCAATCACCTGTCCAGTGCCTCCATAGCCCTGATCGGTAAAGGCATCCAGTACAAACCCTCGAACGCCGGCCCGCCCGCGAAACTCCGCCAAGGCGAGAAACGTGCTCCGATCTTTCACGCGCAGCGCTTTCAGGATAGTACGGCCCAACTCTTTGCAATAGATCGCCGATTCATTGCCGTGCAACTGTGCGATTTCAAGTCCACAGTCATCCATCAAACTCCGAACCACTTGTTGGTCTTCATCGACGAACACACCCACCGGTATCACCAAGGGAGGCAGGCTCATGATGATCTGCCGAGCCAGCGTGGGCTCGATATACCGGGGGCTTTTCCGATAGAAGACGAATCCTAAAGCATCGGCCCCCGCCTCGACTGCAACGGCAGCATCCTCGGCGTTGGTGATGCCACAAACTTTGACTTTAGGTGTAGCCATCTTAGGCGTGCGACGGAACCGGCACTCCTCTCAACTCACGAATCTTCTCCCCGATATCATCGGCCCGGATGAGCGATTCTCCCACGAGCATGGCATGGATGCCGACTTCGACCAACCGGACTACGTCAGCGCGCTGGTGAATGCCGCTTTCGCTGACGATCAGCTTGTCGGACGGAATCCGTTTCGCTAAGCGTAGCGTGATGGCCAGATCTGTCGTAAAGGTCTTAAGGTCTCGGTTATTGATGCCGATCAGTCTCGCCTCTGGGAGCCGTTCCAATACCCTATCGAGTTCGCGCTCGTGATGAGTTTCGATGAGCACGTCCAAACCCAACCCACGAGCAAAGGCGTAGAAGTCGATCAATTGCTGCCGTTCAAGCGCGGCGACGATCAAGAGGACCGCATCGGCCCCGTAGGCTCGCGCTTCGTAAAACTGGATCTCGTCGACCATGAACTCTTTGTTCAAAGCAGGAAGGGGCACCGATTGTTTGATCTCGCGGAGGTAGTCGAGGCTCCCCTGGAAGAAATCCTTGTCGGTTAAGACGGACAGAGCCGAGGCGCCATGGGCATGATAGGCCTTGGCAATCTCGATGTAGTCAAACCGATCGGAGAACGCGGGACGGAGGAGGCCAAGACTGGGTGAGGCTTTTTTCACTTCAGCGATCAGCGAAGGACTGCCACCCGTTCTCGTGGCTTCGAGGGCTAGAGCAAAGCCGAGGGGACCTGGCGCATCTTTAATCTTGGCTTTCAGCTCGGAGAGGTAACCCCGGCTTCGCTTGTGCCGGAGTTCCGCTTTCTTATGCTCAAGAATGCGAGAGAGAATCACGATGGCGTCAGCCCTTATTCGTAAATGCGATGAGACGAGCCATTTTTTCGGCCGCAGCACCGGAGTCGATCACCTGGCCTGCCAAGAGGAACCCCTCTTGAAGGGTTACCGCCTTGCGCCCTGCAACAAGGGCCGGCGCGGCGTTCAAACAGACGATGTCCCGTTTCGGCCCCTTCCGCCCTTGGAGAATGTCGCGAGTCATTGCGGCATTCTCTTGCGGTGTCCCTCCGGCCAGCTGTTTGGCTGGGACC
Source organism: uncultured Nitrospiraceae bacterium (assembly GCA_963821465.1). GTDB lineage: Bacteria > Nitrospirota > Nitrospiria > Nitrospirales > Nitrospiraceae > Palsa-1315. The sequence continues at coordinate 351,102 of CAWGDV010000010.1, forward strand.
AGCGCCAGGCCGAATTCCCCCGGGTCCAGAAGATAGTTCGAGAGAACTCCCCCCTTGGCTTCCGAAATCTGCGTCTTCGTAGTGAGAGTGATCTCATCGAGCCCGTCCATCCCATGGACGACATAGCAATGTTGCGATCCCAGATGCATGAGCACATTCCCCAGCAGAGAGGTCAATCGCCCCTCATAGACACCGAGCACTTGAATGGTAGCTCCCGCCGGATTGGTCAGGGGGCCCAAGAGATTCAACATGGTCCGGATGCCCATTTCCTGTCTTGGGCCGGCACAATGTTTCATGGCTCCATGATAGAGCGGGGCGAAGAGAAAGCCGATCCCAACCTCATTGATACAATAGGCCACACGTTCAGAGGGCAGATCGATCTTGACCCCGAGGGCTGAGAGGACGTCCGCACTCCCTGACTTGGACGACACGGAACGGTTGCCGTGCTTCGCCACGGTCAGACCTGCGCCTGCGACGACGAATGCCGTTGTGGTGGAAATATTGAACGTGTGGGCCCCGTCCCCTCCCGTGCCGCAGGTATCCACGACCAGGGGATCTCCGATTGCAATGCGGACGGCTTTGGCACGCATAGCCCTCACGGAACCGGCAATTTCCTCGACCGTTTCTCCCTTCAGACGGAGCCCCATAAAGTAGGCGGCAATTTGGGCCGGAGTGGCTCCGCCTTCCATGATCTCGAGCATCACCGATTCGGCTTCTTGTTCGGTGAGGGAAGCGCGGTCGGCAAGTGTGGCAATCGCGTCTTTGATCATGAATTGGAGACCAGACTGGCCTCCCTACAGTTTAAGGAAGTTACGGAGGAGGTCCTTCCCCGCCATGGTAAGGATCGATTCCGGATGAAATTGCACCCCTTCGATACCCAACGACCGATGCCTCAGTCCCATGATTTCCTCCTCGGCCGTTTCGGCAGAGATTTCGAGACAGGGGGGCAGTGTCTCTCGCTTCACAATCAGAGAATGGTAGCGTGTCGCGTCAAAGGGATTAGGCAGCTGATGGAAGATCGTTTTCCCGTCGTGCTGGATCTTCGACGTTTTGCCATGCATCAACCGTTCGGCTCGAACGACTTCGCCCCCAAACGCCACCGCCAGAGACTGATGGCCGAGGCAAACGCCTAACAGCGGGAGACGGCCACCAAAATGCCGAATGGTCTCGACCGATACGCCCGCTTCCATCGGTGTGCAGGGTCCTGGAGAAATGACGATGCGGCTGGGTTGCAGCAACTCGATCTGGTCGATCGTAATTTTGTTGTTTCGGAATACCTGAACGTTTTCACCCAGTTCTCCGAAGTATTGCACAAGGTTATAGGTAAAGGAATCATAGTTGTCGATCATCAGTAACATAAAGAACCGTGAGGCGTCAGGCGTTAGGAAGAAAAATCGGTGAGATTCTGATCGCCTCACCCCTCGCGCCGTACATGCTCATTCTAATCCTTGTTCTGCCAATTCGACAGCTTTCATCATGGCCTTGGCCTTATTACAGGTCTCTTCATATTCGTGTTCAGGATTCGAATCGGCGACGATGCCGGCCCCGGCTTGAATGAAGGCCTGGTGCTTTTTCACGACGACCGTCCGAATATTAATGCACATGTCCATGTTGCCGGAGAAGCTAAAGTAGCCCACCGCACCGGCATAGGGACCGCGCCTCGTGGGCTCGAGTTCATCGATGATCTGCATGGCTCGAATCTTCGGCGCCCCGGAGACCGTGCCGGCAGGAAAACAGGCCCGCAACACGTCGTACGAGGTCTTCGACGCATCCAGTTGTCCTGTCACGCTCGACACGATGTGCATGACATGGGAATACCGTTCGACATGCATGAGCGAATCCACCGTAACTGAGCCTGGTTTCGCCACACGACCGACATCGTTCCGCCCAAGATCGACGAGCATCACATGCTCGGCCCGCTCCTTTTCATCCGCCAATAGCCGCCGCTCCATCTGTTGATCCTCGTCAAGATTGATGCCGCGGCGGCGTGTGCCGGCAATGGGGCGGACGGATATGACGCCGTTTTCGCAACGGACGAGCGTCTCCGGAGAGGAACCAACCAGTTCCACTCCGGCAATACGCAGGTAATACATATACGGGGATGGATTCACCACGCGCAACGCGCGATAGAGCTGCAACGGAGGCGCCTGCACATTGGCTTCCCACCGCTGGGATAGCACCGCTTGCACAATATCACCGGCCCGAATGTATTCCTTCGTCCGCATGACCATCTTCTCAAAGTCCGCCTTGCTCATGTTCGCCGTAAAGGTCACAGGCTTGCGGCGGCGATGCGGACGCGTTCTGCGGAGCGGGCGTTTGAGTCTTGTGATCGTGCGTTCAATCCGTTCCGTTGCCGATCGGTAGGCGGTCTTGATACCGCGTTGCCCCTTTGACGTAACATGAGCAGTGGCTACAACTTTGATCTTCTGAGCGACATTGTCGAAGATCAGCATCGTATCGGTGAGCAGGAAGGCAAAATCCGGAAGATTGAGTGGGTCCTTCTGCCGGGCAGCCAAATCCTCGAACGTGCGTACCATGTCGTAGCTCAGATATCCGACCGCGCCGCCGACAAATGGGGGAAGGTCCGGCATGGTGACCGGGCGATAACTCTCCATCATCTCCTGAAGACGTTCGAGAGGGTTCCCACGGCTAGGAATGCGCTTCTTACGCCTGTCCTGTATGACAAGAAGGTCGCCCTGATCCTCGTACACGACAACGGGCGAACCACTGCCGAGAAAGGAGTAGCGCGCCCATTTCTCGCCTCCTTCGACGGACTCTAGGAGATAGGCTGAGGGACCATGGTCGATTTTGGCAAAGGCAGAGACGGGGGTCTCATAGTCAGCGAGAATCTCTCGATAGAGCGGAACGAGATTACCTTTTCCGGCATACCGCCGAAATTGGTCGAGACTGAGTGAGTATTGCGGCGGGGCCACGTGGCCGTCCTATTACTCTTGACCCACGATGAGCTTCTGTCCTACCTCGATAATGTCGTCCGGCAGCTTGTTCCACTTTCGGACCTTGTCCACTGACACGCCATGCTGCCGACTGATCCGATAGAGCGTTTCACCCGGCTTCACGACATGAACGGTGGGAGATTGCGTGCCTCCCTGCAACGATTCAATTTCCCTGGGTACTGCCGGAACCTCCGGAGCGACCCCGAATGCCGACGTACTCGAATCAAAGGTATTGGGCGTCGGTTCAACCGGCAGTGCCTTGCGCATTGGTTTGAGCGCGCGCTTCATATCGGCTTTGGCTTTGCGTTCCAGCAGCGCAGATTCCTTCATGGACTCGGCTTCTTCCTGCGCGCGAGCCATTTCTTCCCGAACGGCTTGCACTTGCGCCGTGAGTTCCCGATTCCTGGCTTCATACTCCATCAACTCATTTTTGGTCCGCTTCACTTCACTATCAAGCTCACCAGTACGCTTCTCTTCCTGGGCGAGAAGGCGTTGGAAATTTAGGCTGCGCGCCTTCTCCGCATCGTATTTCTCTGCCATCACACATCCGCTCAGCAACAACCCTCCACAGATGACGGTGACGATTCGAGAGCTGAATCTTGGTATCGACTGGTTCACGCAATTCCCCCCTTTCATGGATTCCTCCCCTGACGATCGTGAAAAACTTTCCCTCTCGCAGCAACGGGTAGACACTGGCTGCAGAAGAATAAAAAAATCGACTCAGCTATGGGTATCACAATAATGTCTATCGCGGTGAAAGTCAAAGTGAATATAGGGACTTCGTCGTTTGACCCACCCTCCGGCCCTATGGTACGGTCTGGCCCGTCACTTTCTCTGTCCGTCGCCATCCAGTCCTATGGCCCACGCCGACATCCTTACCAAACTGATTGCCCTCAGGGATGAAATCAGACGCCACGACTTTCTGTACTACGTCAAGGATCGTCCAGAGATTTCTGATTCCCAGTACGATCGCCTTTTTCGAGAGCTAGTCGAGCTGGAACAGACCTACCCTGAGCTGGTGACTCCAGATTCTCCGTCGCAACGTGTCGGGGCACCGCCGCTCCAGGAATTGGCCAAGGTTCCCCACGAACAGCCAATGCTCAGTCTGGACTCAATTGTAGAAGAGCGTGAGGTTCAGGCATTCGACCAACGGATGAAACGCGAACTGGAAACCCCGTCCATTGACTACAGTGTAGAACCAAAGTTCGATGGGCTATCAGTCGAACTCATGTACGAATATGGAGTCTTTACCCGTGGGGCGACCAGGGGGGACGGAACGACCGGAGAGGATGTGACCGTCAATCTTCGCACGATCCGTTCCCTACCACTGCAGTTGCACATGCAATCCGGCCCCCCCGATCATCTTGTCGTGCGGGGAGAAGTGTATATGCGCCTCGACGATTTTCAAGCTTTGAATCGCCGGATCACGGAACGGGGCGGCGACGCCTTCGCCAATCCACGCAATGCGGCCTCTGGTTCGCTCCGGCAACTGGACTCCACGATTACCGCAACTCGTCCATTGGTGGTGACCTGTTATGAAATCATGGCCGTATCCGGGTCTGTCCCACCGACCCATTGGGATGAATTGAAAACGTTGGCTCGGTGGAGTCTCCCTGTGCCGACACATCGACGCCTCTGTACGTCAATCGAAGACGTGATGGCGTTTCATCGCGAAACGGAATCAATACGTGATGAGCTGCCCTATGAAATCGACGGCGTCGTCGTGAAGGTCAATCGCCGAGACTGGCAGAGTCGTCTTGGCATGAAGTCTCGTAGTCCACGATGGGCCATCGCCTACAAATTTACGCCGCGTAAGGAAATTACCATCGTGCAGGATATCGTCGTTTCTGTCGGAAGAACCGGGACCCTCACGCCCGTCGCGCTCTTGAAGCCGGTGGAAGTCGGTGGTGTCACCATCAGCCGAGCCACGTTGCACAACGCCGATGAAGTCGCGCGAAAAGACATTCGGACTGGCGATACCGTCAAAGTCGAGCGGGCCGGCGATGTGATTCCCGCGATTGCCGAGCGGGTTCCGGTCTCGGGTGAGCAACGTAGCGTCCCCTTTCGCATGCCGGATCACTGTCCCGTTTGTGGATCGATTGTCGGTCACGAGGGCGCCTATTTCTACTGTACCGGTCAATTGGTCTGTGGCGCTCAATTAAAGGGGGCTATCGAAAATTTTGCATCCAAGCATGCACTCAATATCGAAGGTTTAGGAAAGAAGACCGTGGCGCAGTTGGTTGATCAAGGGCTGGTACAATCACTCGCCGACCTCTATCGACTGACCAAAGACGACCTCGTCAAACTTGAAGGATTTGCCGATCGGTCAGCCACGCTCCTCCTGGAATCGATTGCGAGCAGTACAACCGTCTCCCTCGATCGCTTCCTGATGGGACTCGGGATACGGCAAGTCGGACAACATATTGCCAAAGTCCTGGCCCGTGAGTTTGGGTCCCTCGATGAGATCATGTCGGCGGATCGCGAGCGCTTTCAACAAATTCGTGAGATTGGTCCTGAGATTTCCGAGAGCTTGGTAGCCTATTGGTCTGAACCGCACAATCGGGAAGTCATCGCACAACTCCAGAAATCCGGTGTACAGGTTGCACCGGGCATGGCAACGGGCGACCGGAAGACATCCCCGCTCGCAGGGAAGTCGTTCGTGTTTACCGGCGGACTGGATCACTTCACGCGAGATAGCGCGCAACAGGCAGTGGAAGGGGCAGGAGCTCGTGTGTCCTCAAGCGTGAGTAAAAAGACGTCCTATCTGGTGGTTGGGCGGGACCCTGGCTCCAAACTAGACCAAGCCCGTACTCTGGGAGTGACGATACTGACGGAACAGGAATTTGCTTCCCTGATTGGGAAGGGTGAGAAATGGATCAGCTGACGAGGTCGAGGTTCGGAGCTTCGACGTGAGCCGGCGCCTTCTCTTCACGGAAGATTTGAACGCTGCGGATAGAGCGCGGCTCGGCTTCATGGATGAGGATCCGGCAGTTGGCGATCCTCACTTCCTCTCCGACCTTGGGAATTCGACCAAGCTCCTGTTGAATGAGGCCGCCGATCGTCACAGCTTCATCGCCGAGGTCGACTTTCAGGAAATCGTTGACCTTACGCACTTCGGTTCTACTGTGAACAAGGATATGGTTTTTCCCTAACCGTTTAATGAGTTCTTCCGTGATATCGGTTTCATCCATGATCTCCCCGACCACTTCTTCGAGAAGATCTTCAAGGGTGACAATCCCCATCACGCCACCGAACTCGTTGACCACGACGGCCATATGCCGTTTCTCCTGCTGAAACTGCTTCATAAGGTCGTCTGCCGTCTTGCCTGAGGGAACGAAGAGCGGGGGATAGGCAATGTCCTTGAGTTTCATTTCATTCTGACCCTTGGCGAGTTCGGTCAATGCCCTCATCTTGTAGAGAATGCCCGTAATGTTATCGAGCGTCCCGTCATACACGGGGATCCGTGAGTATTTGGAATTATAGAGAAGCTCCTGAGCCTCTTTCAGGCACAGGTTACCATCCAATGAAAAGACATAGAGACGAGGGGTCATCGCGTCTTCAGCTGTGATATCTTTGAGCTGGAAGACGTTCTTGATCATTTTCACCTTCTCGAACTCAATAGTCCCGGTCTTCCCCCCCTCATCCAGCATAATCTTCAGCTCTTCCTCAGTCACAAGGGGAAGCGTCAAACCTTTCCCTCCTGTCAGTTTATAGATCAACGGCACCATCACAAACAATAATGGTTTGAGAAGTAGTTGAACCCCGTAAACGGGGTAGGCCATGTTCAGAGTGACCGGAACCGCAAACTTGGCCGCTAACGTTTTAGGAATCACATCGACGGCAACCAAGAGGACAAAGGTCAGCAGGCCAACCATGATGGCAATCGCTTCGTCAAAAGACGTTTGGCCTCCATAAATACTCAGGGTCAGAAAGGTGGCATACATCGGCGTCGCCACGCCGACCAGACGGTCGCCGACCAAAATAGTCGAGAGGAGCTTTTGGGGGTCACTACGGAGATGGAGGGCCAACTTCGCTCGCTTATTCCCAGTTTGGGCGAGCGCCTTCAGCTTCGTTGAGTTGACCGCAAAGAAACCGATTTCGGCCGTGGATATCACAGCTGAAAGAACAATAAGACCTAAGAGGATGAGAATATCCATGGATTGTGCTGTATTAGCGGCGGCCGGCTATGTCGGCCAGCCTGGAATACGGGAGAGTCCAGGGGCTGTCCCCTCTTGCCTTGAACCGGCATTGTAAGATTTGGTGGAACAGAATGACTTGTGAGAGGGACCTATCGGACCTGTATCCATTGGACTATATATGTACCATAGAGATGGAGTAGCGAGCAAGCATATGCTGTAAAGATGCTATATTATCAAATAGTTGCATTCAAATAGTTGCATTGTATAACCGCGGAAACACTGAAGAATTTGAAAGACAGGCTGGATGAAACTACCATTTATTCATCATAAATCGTCTCGAAACACAAAGGCCTGAAGCCCAAGGGAGGATTCGAGGTGGGAGAGGGCGTCTTCTGCTTGGGCTTCTCTGGAAAACTGACCAATCTGAACTCGATATCGCTTTCCTTCAGGCAGATCGACAGCCTGGACTCTGCCGCCGGAATAGAGATGCTTCACACGCTCCAAGAGATTGAGTGCATTTTGCTGATCAGAAAAGGACCCGACTTGCACTCGTAAGACCCCCATATCAGTAGTCCGCCCTTGATACCCAACCACTCGTAGTTCAATCTGATCAGTTCCAGGTCCAGTCATCCCCAACGCGTTGGCCCCAGCGAGTGAGAGATCGAGCACTCGCCCCCTGGCGAAGGGGCCACGATCATTAATGCGGACGGTTACCTGCCGACCGGTACTCATTGATCGAACCACCGCAATTGAACCGAGTGGCAAAGTCCGATGAGCAGCCGTCAACTGATGCATGTCGTACCGTTCGCCATTCGCCGTCTTGTTTCCATGAAACCCTGGGCCATACCATGAGGCAACCCCACGCTCGACGAAGCCGACAGGATAGCCTGGGAAATAGATAGGCTTAGGAGCTCCACCGCAAGCAGGCAGCATTGCGATAATGATGGGGACAAAAAGAAGAGCCAGACCATGGGACCAGCAGCATTGAGGTCCGCGAGACATGTCTAGAACTCGTCGAGCGATTGATCCCGCAGAATTGTGAGCGCTTTCGCTGTATTTGAGACTGTCAGAACCACGATCGCGCGTTTCCCCTCGCGGGATGGGGTGCAGTAGCCGCATTTAATATTGATGCGGGCCCTGGTCAGAAGATCCGCTACGTCTTTCAAAGCTCCTGGCTTATTTTCAAGGCTCAACAGCAAGGCGGTTTCCTCTGTGCACTTGATCTTTGCAGCTTTCAGCGCCGCACGAGCCCCTTCTAGATCCGCAACCAACAGTCTCAGCTTGCCCGTTCCGGCAACTTCTGGAGCAGAAAAGGCCTTGATGTTGACCTTCGCCTCACCAAGGACCTGAGCCACTTGAGCCAAAACACCGGGTTTGCTTTTTCCGCTAATGATTAATTGTGTCGTTGTGGGCATAAGAGTTACTCCGTGCCGTGTGGCACATAATGATAAGAATCGCCTTCCAGGTTTTCAAGCACCACTACCCTCCTATTTAACTACTTGCTGAAAAATTCCTCCAGCAGCGTTCAAAGTTGTCGAACATATACCAGTCAGCTTACCTTGCATAAACCGTTTATAAGCGCACACTCATAAACACCGCAGGGACAGAGGTGTCCCCTGCCAGCTTCAGTGCCGATTCCTCGAAACCTCGTGGCACGGGCAGATAAAACGAGATGTTCCGCACAACCGTCTCTTTCCATTCTGAAACGGTTGCGTGAATCATCGGTCTCCACCTCAGTCATCCATTCCATCGTGTTGCCGGCTGAACTCATCTGCTACCCGACGCTATCGCACTAGTGCCGTACTCATTGAGTTCTCCCTCCTTACGAACAGCCGCTCGTCTCACCGCAGGTTTCACACTTGAGGCAGGTTCCGTTCCGCACCATGGTGAACTGTTTACACTGGGAGCAGGGATCTCCCTCATAGCCCTTTTGGCGAGCCATTTGAATGGCGGTCAAGGTCAACGTTTCACGCTTCAGTTCGACGGTATGGGCTGCGTTTCCATGTCCGTGGCCATTGCCCTTATGACGCGGTATCGCCCCGCGTCGTGCAGGAAACATTTCAGTACTGATTGAGGCCGACGCCAGCGTTTCAGGAGTGGCTTCCTCCTCGACACATTCAGGATCTTGCTCGTCCATCTTGACGGAGTCCATTCGAAGATCTTCTTCCTGGACCTGCGCCAAGTCATACCGGTCAAGATAGGTCACGGCAAGCTCTCGGAAGATGTAATCGATGATCGATGTGGACATTTTGATACGGTCGTTTAATTTGACCGGCCCGTTCGGCTCGAAACGGGTAAACACAAAGGCTTCGACGAACTCCTCCAGTGGGACGCCATGTTGGAGGCCCAGTGAAATAGCAATGGCGAAACAATTCATGAGGCTGCGGAATGCGGCCCCTTCTTTATGCATATCGAGGAAGATTTCGCCGCACGTACCGTCCTCATACTCACCTGTGCGTAGATAGAGTTTATGTCCCCCGACGACAGCTTTCTGCGTGTACCCATTGCGTCTGGCCGGAAGCGGACGGCGCTTTGCCAAGTATCGTACTAACACTCGCTCTGTGACCTTTTCCGCAATCGATATTATTTCGGATGAGGCTTCGACGGTCTTGCCGCTGTCCGTCGAGGCTGATAACGGCTGGCTCAACTTCGAGCCGTCGCGATACAGCGCCACAGCCTTGACCATGCTTTTCCAGGCAAACAAATAAGCCGATTTCACTTCTTTCAGCGTCGCATCGGCCGGCATGTTGATCGTTTTGCTGATGGCGCCACTGATGAATGGTTGTGCCGCCGCCATCATACGGATGTGCGCATCGACGGCGATATATCGCTGGCCAATCCGACCACAGCGGTTGGCACAATCGAAGATCGGAAGGTGCTCGACTTTGAGATGTGGGGCTCCTTCTACCGTCATGGTGCCGCAGCAATAATCATTGGCAGCGGCGATTTCTTCTTGTGTAAATCCCAGCGCTTTCAGCATGTTGAAGTTGGATTCATTCAGTTGCACGTCGGTCAATCCCAACTTCTCCCGGCAGAATTCCTCACCCAACGCATACTTATTAAACGTAAATTGGATCTCGAAAGCCTGGGACAAACCGCCTTCCATTCGCGCGAGTGCGGCATCGTCGAACCCCTTCCGTCTCAGGGTCTCATGGTTGATGAATGGTGCGGTCTGCAAAGTTTGCTGACCAACGCAATAGTTCACGATGTCCTGAATCTGAGACTCTGTGTACCCCAAGGCGCTGAGTGCAGCGGGTATGCTTTGATTGATGATCTTGAAATAGCCTCCACCGGCCAGTTTTTTGAATTTAACAAGTGCAAAATCCGGTTCGATGCCCGTCGTATCGCAATCCATCACGAGCCCGATCGTGCCCGTAGGAGCAATCACTGTAACCTGCGCATTGCGATACCCATAGGCTGTCCCCAATTCGAGGGCACGGTCCCAGGCACGACGCGCCGCCACGAGCAACTCGAGAGGGCAATACTCCGGCTGGATCCCTATCGGCGTCATCGTTAAACCTTCATATTCTTCCGGAGCAGCATTGTACGAGGCTCGCCGGTGATTACGGATGACACGCAACATGGCCTCGCGGTTTTTGGCATAGCCCGGGAAGGGCCACAGCTCTGCGGCCATTTCAGCCGATGTGCCGTAGGCCTCGCCGGTCATGATGGCGGTCAACGCGCCGCAGATGGCCAGCGCTTTGGGAGAGTCGTACGGAATGCCTTGCCGCATCAGCACAGTACCTAGGTTGGCATAGCCAAGCCCCAGCGTTCGGAACTCAAAACTCTTCTCGGCGATAGAACGGCTGGGAAACGACGCCATGAGTACACTGATCTCCAATACGATCGTCCAGAGGCGCACGGCATGGCGGAAATTCTCCAGCTCGAATTGGGCGTCGGTCGAGAAGAATCGGGCGAGGTTGAGCGAAGCCAAATTGCATGCTGTATCGTCGAGAAACATGTATTCTGAGCAAGGATTGGAGGCATTGATACGTCCGTCCTCCGGACAGGTATGCCATTCGTTGATCGTGGTGTCGTATTGCGTACCGGGATCCGCACAAATCCAGGCGGCCCAAGCGATCTGATCCCAGAGGTCCCGCGCCTTGATGGTCTTGGAAACTTTACCGTCGATCCGTCGCTTGAGTTGCCAATCGCCGTCCGCCTCCAGCACCGCAAAAAACTCGTTGGGAATACGCACACTGTTGTTTGAGTTCTGACCGGACACCGTTTGGTAGGCCTTGCCGTCCCAATTCGAGTCGTACTCGTGAAACGCAAAATGTGTGAACCCTTGCTGCGCATAGGAAAACATCCGCTGGACGTAGGCGTCCGGAACCGCATCCCGCCGGGCGGCGGCCAAGGCCTCCCTGAGGATCAGATTCTGCTTGGCATCGATCTCGATTTTCATTTGACCGGCATCATCGACGACGTGGCAGGCCTTGAGGACAGCGTTGAGGCGCTGTGCGCAGATTTTCGAACCAGTCACCATGGCGGCGACTTTTTGCTCTTCCACTACCTTCCAATTGATAAATTCTTCAATGTCGGGATGATCCAAATCGAGACAGACCATTTTGGCAGCCCGTCTGGTCGTCCCACCGGACTTAATAGCGCCAGCCGCTCGATCGCCGATGCGAAGGAACGACATCAATCCAGACGAGCGTCCGCCGCCAGACAACGGTTCGGCATCGCCGCGAAGCTTGGAAAAGTTGGTACCGGTTCCTGATCCGTATTTGAATAGGCGCGCCTCCCGCACCCAGAGATCCATGATGCCACCTTCGCTGACCAAGTCGTCGTCAACGGATTGAATAAAGCAGGCGTGCGGTTGCGGATGCTCAAAAGCATTGGTGGCTTTAACAACTTCACGGGTCTTGGGATCGACATAAAAATGCCCTTGCGCAGGCCCTGAAAGTCCATAGGCATAATGAAGCCCTGTGTTAAACCACTGGGGAGAATTGGGCGCGGCCATCTGATGCGCGAGCATGTAACAGAGCTCATCATGGAACGCGTCGGAATCTTCCGGAGTCTTGAAATAGCCGAAGTTCTTTCCCCAGGAGGTCCAACAACCGGCGAGCCGTTCAAACACTTGTCGGGAGTCATGCTCTCCTCCCAACTGCGGCTTGCCGTCAGGCCCGATGATCGGATTCCCCTGCTCATCTCGCTGCGGCACTCCGGCTTTCCGGAAATATTTCTGGGCTAGAATATCGATTGCGAGCTGTGACCAGGGCTCGGGAATGTCGATGTTTTCCAACTTAAACACGGTCGATCCGTCGGGATTGCGAATTTCCGACGAACGCTTCACAAATGGCAGGTTTTCATAGGGGCTTTGTCCGCGACGTGTAAATCGGCGTTCTATTCTCACGATTTCCCCTCCCCAGTCTGCATAATTAGTATGGAACTGATTTCGATCCTAAGTGGGAACAGTTTGTCTTCACTTTCAGTCAATATGATAATGTGCTTTGAACCCCCTACTTTTGGTGGGTATTTAGATAAATCAAGCACGGAACACCTATATATAGCGATCTTGAATAATTGTCAATACTAAATGTAGTGGTATGGCTGGGGAAACTGAGGAAATTCTGTGGATAACCACAAATGATTAGAAAACAGCGACTTTGGAGAATTTAGACCGATTTATTCACAGAACTTCGACCGAAAATAGGCTGCATTTTAACATTCACGAGATACCAACGTACAAAAAAACTAAAACACACGCCGGCCGAGTGTCAGAATAGCTTCATCCACTCCTTCAATGGGAATGAACTGGTTGCCGATGCCGATCACCACCACTCGAGTACCCAACACCGTGGTTTCAAACCGGCTGAGGACGCCCCAATTCTGGCGCGTGGTGTGAGGCAGCACCATACTATTGAGCAACTCCTCGCTATGCCTGCGAAAGATATTTCTGACCACCGTTCCTTCCCGTTCGGGTGTGGACTGATCCATTCGATCCATCGCCTTGGTGAGTTCGGCTTGCACGAAGCCCAGATATTGATCCGTGGTGGGATTCATCAGTGCCAGCACGACACTCACAGCTAATACTGCCACAACCAGGCTTAACCGCAGGAGGCTCATACAGGACCTTACTTGTGCTGAACCGATGGCGCAACGGATTCGATGGAAACGGAGTCGCGCAACTCCCCTTTGACAAACAGCAGATGAGTGACTAGCCTACGCCCGTTAGGTTTGTGGCGGCAACCTTGCTGCCCACATTGCTTGTATCTGGAGGATCACCATGTTTGTCTGGAGCAAACGCCTTGTCGGAGCCTTGTTAGGGCTTTTTGTGCTCATGTTGGGGATCTTATTACTCAATAGCGCGCCGGACAACACGAGCGGCCTCACGATGTATACAACCGGCTGGATGACCCTCAACTATCTCGGCTTGATTGTGTGGGTTTTTGTCTGGATGATCGATCAAGCCCGCATGCGCGGGAAGAATTTCTGGGTTTGGCTTGTCCCCTTCATCCTGGCGCCCCTTCCAACATTAATGCTGTTCGTCTTGTTTCTCCAGCGACGCATACGGCCGTCATAGATCGGCTGAGCCGGCTATGGCTTGCGCATCGCGACCGGCCTCTCGATGCAACTGCGTTCGGAGAACCCATACCAACCAGATGCCTGGTAGCGCGACCAGAAATGACCAGAAGAAGAATTGTGCCCAGCCGACCATTTCGACCAACTCGGCCGACGGACGGCCCGAGAACACTCGCCCGAGCGCTTCCAGGGAAGAGAGCAAAGCGAACTGGGTTGCGGTATAGCGATGGTCGCACAGCGACATAATCAGTGCGACAAACGCTACAGTACCCATGCCACCAGTCACATTCTCGACGAGAATCGATGTCGTGAGCGCCATGTAACTCTTCCCCATCCAGGCAAGCCACATGAATCCCAAGTTTGAGACCGCCTGCAAGAGGCCAAAGAGCAGTAACGACCGAACCATCCCAAGCTTGGCCATTGCGACACCTCCGGCCAATGCGCCGATAAGTGTGGCTCCGATCCCAAGACCCTTCACATACCCGACCTCGCTGACGGAGAAGCCCATCCCTCCAATAAGAAATGCCGTTTGAAGCGAGGCCGCGACGGCATCTCCAATTTTATAGAAGACGATGAGGGCGAGAAGCCCGACCACCCCTGGACGTGTAAAGAATTCTTTCAGCGGTCCTCCAACCGCTTCAGCCAGACTTGCCGGTGTCGCACATGGCTCCGACGGTTCCGGACTGACAAGGATCGTGACGACTCCTGCCGCCATTAACGCGGCAAGCACCAAGTAGGTATATTGCCATCCAATGCGATCTGCCAACAGGAGAGCGCCGGCACTCGCAAGCAACAGCGCACATCGATAGCCATTCACCCACACCGCTGCACCGAAGCCCCGTTCAGGACGTAAGAGCACATCGGTCCGATAAGCGTCGAAGACGATGTCGAGTGAGGCAGAGAGAAAGGCCACCACGAGAGCTAGTAGCCCAAGTATTTCCGGGCGCTGGCCCGGCCCAGTCACCGCCATGGCCGCCAAGCCGAGCGCAACACTAATCTGCATCACCAGCATCCATCCGCGCCGACGTCCCAGCCAGGGAGGGACCAGGCGATCCATCAAGGGAGCCCACAAGAATTTCAGGGTGTACGGGAGACCGACGAGCGTAAAAATGCCGATGGTCTTCAGGTCGAGCCCAACAACCGTCAGCCAGGCCTGGAGCGTCCCAGCTGTGAGGGCCAATGGCAACCCCGAGGCAAAACCCAGGGGCAACATGATGGCGATCCGCCGGTTCGCAAGGATCTGAAGGAACGATGGTGTTTTCATCGAGCCCTGTCAGTAGGCATGAGGGAGTAGCATATCATCGGAATGGAGGGGCGGCTCAGGACATTCTCGAAATCTGATCTATCGAGAGGAAGAAGAAGCAGGTCGAAGAGGCATCGAAGAACCACCCCGCGAGGCGCATTGAGTCTCAGCAGGGTTGTCCATTGAAGGTGCAGGGCTTATAGCGCGAAATATCAAACTCTATGTTTTCTTGGTAGACCCGTTCGTTGCCGTTCACGCCATCCTGCTCCGGATCGTTATACATGGTGTGGTTCCACCAGTAGAACAAGGGATAGGCTTCCGTTCGATAGACAGGATTGCCGTAGCTGCTCCGGGAATAATCCTGGACCAACCGGCCCGTTACGTAGTCGACTTGGCCATTACCATGGAGTGAATACAACATTAAGAAAAGCCGCGCCTCGTGATCGTAGTGCTCGTCAATTCTTGTCGCGAGGTCCGGTTCGAGAGGAAGGATCTCCTTCGTCCACCCTCCGGACACCGGAAGGAGGAAGAAGAAGAGAGACCACGAAAATGGAAACCCCCAACTGCGACGGTGTATCCTTGTCTTTCTGAACTGCGTTCATCTCCCGAATCCTTTCTTCCCAGTTCTTCCAAAAGAACTTGTTGAGTTCTTCGAATCCGAAGTACCAAGTCCACGACGCCACAGCCGTTATGAGGGAAAGTAAACCAACAGCAACTGCCTTGAGGGCAAAGACAAGGTAAGGCCACGGCTTTAGCAGATCTATTTCACCAACTGCGTCACGAAGGTAAATAAGAAAGAGGCCCTGAATGAGAAGAATGGCTGAGTGTAGAAACTTCTCTCCAGCATATTTCGCTGTGGCGGGGTTTTCGCAGGCCCTCGCCATGCTGAAAGAAATACCAGATAAGGCAGCCGTCACGCCGAATGCTGACAGACCTATTGGGAACGTGCTGGCTGCTGGCTGAAAGATAGACTGATGGACATAGATAACCGTACAGATACCAAGTAGTGGTGTCGCAATCCACATGCTAGCTACCGCATAGAGTTTTGGGAACTCAGGTTTCACCAGAAGCCTCGTAGGTAGGAAGGCGTATTGTAGGAGCGATGCGAACGAAGGCGCAAGGGCCGGATCGTTCATTCGTCTTAGCGGAGGTCTACATCTCTCTGTCCGAACCATAGCCAGGTTGACCAACGTGTCGAGAGGAACGACGCACCTTCACCGGCAACCCTACCGGAGGCTTCGCCGTTAGTTTCCGACTTTGCGTCTGGAGAAGTTGTCGTTGCAGGATGCGAGAACCCTGACCGCTTAACCTTGGCTACGTCAAAGGTCGCGTGTGGCTGCACGATCAGTATTTACGGCAGACAGCTTTCCACGAAGCTTCACCAAAACTGCCTGGCATAACTGGTACCCACTTATCTGGGTCTGTGTTGGAATACACGACCTCACCGTTTCCCATCTGACCTGCGTACTGATAAAACGCAAGGGTTCGGGATTGTTCTTCCGTACAGTTATATTCATCCAGCCTTTTTATCGACAAAAATGATCTGCCCTCCAGGGTTTTTGTCATCTTGAGGTCAACCAATTGCCACATCTTCGCCAGATTCCCCTTGCGTCGAATGGTGTCTGGATCGACGTATGCGATAAAACCACCAAGATCATCGAAGGAGTAAAGAACCCCGCCCTTCCAGGCGGGGCTTTTGTAAACCAAGAGGGAAGTTACCTCCGCTTCGCTACGGGCTGCCATTCATCCCCGCCCTTCTGGGCGGGGCATTCTGGCAGGTCTTCGTAAATCTTCACCCACTCCGCATACGCCGGTCCATTATTCAGCATCAGGAGTGCGATGAGTGACATGAAACCTGAAAAGAAGGTCAGCGGCATGCGATGGTGGACACGAATCGTGAAGGACATAAACGCCTCGCAGGGAGGCGCATTATAGGAGTGATGCGAACGACGGCGCAAGGGCTTGTATCTAAGGCTTACCCTTGCCGTTGAGGATGCCACAAGAGAGCCGGTACACTCTCCTCCACCATGTCCCTCTCACTCTCCCCCCTCATTCGCTTCGGTACCTCCACTTGGACCTACGAAGGCTGGCAAGGCCAAGTCTACAAGCGACAGTATGTCAAAAGCACCTTTACCAGAGAGTGCCTAGGAGAGTATTGCCAGTATAAGTACGAGGGCGAGCCACTCTTCAGGACCGTAGGGAACGACTCAACGTTCTACCGACCTCCCACTGCAAACCAACTCAGACGCTATCTGAACCAGATCCCAGAAGACTTTCAGATGTGTTTCAAGGTGTGGGAGGAGATCACGATTCCCGCCTATGCCAAGCAGCCTAGGTATGGAGCGAGAGCAGGACAGCCCAATCCTCGGTTCCTCGACGCGAAGCTGTTCAATGACTTGGTGCTAGCGCCCTACCGAGAGGCACAGTTCGAGCGGCATACAGGTCCGTTCCTGTTCGAGTTCCAACGGCATGGGATGTCCACAGAGGAATTTTGCGAACGGCTCGATATGTTTTTCCTGAAACTTCCACGCGATTTCCGGTATGCAGTTGAAGTCCGCAACCCCGGCCTGCTTGGTATGAGCTATCTTCAAGTGCTGTCTCGGCACGGTGTCGCGCATGTCTATAATCACTGGTCCTATATGCCGTCACTCGCAGAACAGCATGCGAAGATGCAAGACTTTACGGCAGTGTTCACGGTACTGCGCCTGTTGACGCCCTTGAAGCTGTCCTACGAAGCGGCAAAGAAGCGAGCTGAGCCGTACACCAAGATCGTAGAAGAGTTACCGCAGATGCGACGAGAGGCAGTGAAGTTGACGCGCCAGGCCGTCAGCGAAGGCCGACGAGCCTATGTGCTCGTCAATAACCGAGCTGAGGGCAATGCGCCGTTGACGGTGGAAGCATTAACCGAGATGCTGCGTGCTACTTGATAGTCTGTCCCTTTTCCTTTGGGGTGGATTGCCTAAGTATGGGATAGGTCCAAATAGCGTCTTTTGCTGCTTGACTCCCGCACTTGTTGCGGTCCAGAGTGAAGTTCTTTCGTGTGAGGCCATGATGATCCTGGTCACCACCATATTTTTCATTGTGCTGGTGTCGTTGACACTCTACCTCTACGTGGCAGGCGTATTTCACACATCCCCTCTGGGCGCATTCCGGTTTGCCGTGTATATGTTGTTACTCTTCTTTGCGCTGACCATGGGGATCGGCATAGTCTTTAACCGTGACAACCCTGCTGTTGTTGAGTGACTCCTTGGCGTCAAGGAAAGCTCACACTCTCCAGCGCATCTGACAGCTCCTTCACCGAGTACTTCAGGCTCCCCAGGTACGCGAGCCAGTCAAGCGATCGGCAAGCTGTCGCTGGGTGCCACGATGTGGACGGGTGCAGCAATGTTGGCCGCTGAAGGGCACATCACTGGCGGTGGGCCGGTTGATCCTGAGTTGAAATCACAACTCATGGCCAGAGGATGGCAACCCTACAGCGTCAAAGTCAACGGAGTCTACGTATCGTACAACCGACTCGATCCGTTCGCCTCATTCCTCGGATTGGCTGCGGACTTCAGCAACGTCAACGGCTACCTGAGTGATAAAAAGAAGGGCGACTACGCTCAGTTGGCCACGCTTAGCTTGGTCAATAACTTGGCCTCGAAGAGCTACTTGAAGGGCCTCATCGATACCCTCTCAATCGTTGGCTCGCAGGATGCCAACAAGATTGACCGGTGGATGCGCCAGCGTGCAGCCAGCTACGCGCCTTCGTTCGTTGGACGGCTCAACCCTGATCCTGAAATGAAAGAGGTACGGAGCGTGATGGATGCGATCATGACGAAGATCCCAGGCTACTCGACACAGGTACCACCCAAGCGTGACTTGTTCGGGGAGCGGAAGCTGATGCCAGGGTCATACCCATAGACGGCAATCAATCCCTTCCCCTCATCGGTCGATAAAAATGATCCGGTGAGAAGTGAGCTGGCACGACTCGCCATGAGCGATTCACAAGCGCAATTCAGCAACCCGTCGGAGGATGTCGGAAACGTAGACCTGACCTCAGCCAAAAACGGCAAAGGTCAAGATGCACATGATCGACTCTTGGAATTGCTTGGCCAGGTCAAAGACTCCGCTGGCCGGTCGATGCATGAAGCCATGGCGGAGAAGATCCAGTCAGACTCCTACAAACGTGGGACTGACGGAAGCTCCTGCTATTCGGCGGGCTCACGGGTCAACATGATCCGCGATATTCATCATCGCTTCCAGGACATTGCCATGAGGCAAATCAAGAAGGAGTTTCCAGGTCTTGCTGACGCTCTGCGGGCGGACAAGCAAAACAGGATCGCGGCGAAACATGGCCGGGAAGTAAAAAATCCATTGGAGTCGATCCTCTCGCTCAACGAGTAGTCACGAGGAAGGGAGCGGCCTGGTTCAACCCTGGCCGTTTCCTCCTCCTGTGGGGAACTTCACCACTTCCAGAGCGGCACTAAGTTCCTTAACAGAGAAAGCCAACCCCGCCAAGTACACGCGACTCTCAACGTCTTTGCCGAGGCTGTGCCCCAACAACCGCTGTTGAAGCGGTGGGAACGTGCGTGCCTGAGCTAGCTTGACTGTCAGCGTATGGCGGAACGAGTGTAGAGAGACAGCAGGACGCTTGAGGCCCAACGCCTTCAGCATCCTCGTGAACCACATCGACGGCAGCGGGGAACCCTTCTGATACATAGAGGGGAACACTCGCTCTTCTGGCTGTACCTTCACCCAGTCCAGGAAGCCTAGGGCCAGGAGCTGGCTGTGTACAGGCACCAGCCGCACAGAAGCCAGCGGGGCCTTGACTCGGTGGACTTCATCGACGGTCTGGATATCGAAGATCCACACGCCTTCCACCTGGCGTATGTCTTGATGCCGTAGCTGACAAATCTCCATACACCGAGCACCGGAGAACATCAGGGCCAAGCAGGCCCACTTGAATTGAGTCCTAGGTAAATCGTGAGCTGGAAGGGCCAGCAACGCAGGGATGATCTTCGCTAGCTCCTCATCACTGAAGGAGGTCTTCCGTGTCTTGGCCGCAGCAACCAACCGCTTAGGCAGCGACAACCCCTGCATAGGATTCGCTGGTAGGTAGTCACGCTGAACGCACCAGTTTATGAAGTGAGTGACCATCTTCAGACGTTTCTCAAGGGTGGCCACGCCAGGAACACGACCCTTGACCTTGCCCTCTGCTGGTGCCAAGAGGGATGCTCTCCAACGCTTGCAAGCCTCACGGGTGACGGCCCAGATGGGCTCATTCTCATGAAGGCGGGCATGCGTCATGAACGCGTAGATCGCTCGCTCCGATTGGTACCGGGTCATCTTGGTACGGTGGGAGTGCTCTTTCTGATAGAGCAGGATCGCCTCCCCCAGCAAAGGCACGTCAGCCTCATCCTCATGAGGATCGTACCAGGGCTCGTCGGGCATGGGGCCGGTCGGCATAACCACAGGGGGCACCCGGCGACTTGTGCTCTTTGAGGGACTTGGTGTATCCTCGTGGTGGGCGTCTGTGCTGGGGGTAGCGTCGTTGCATAGCTTGAAGCCGTTCTACCACAGCAGTCACGATTCCATCTAATGAAGGTGACATTCGTGCATATCCTCCATGTTTCATCCGTTGGCAGGGTTAAGTCGTTGACTTGCCTGTATGCTAACGCCTACCCCATCACATAGTATCGAACCATGTCACGATTCGATGTGCGCAAAGCCGTGATTCCCGCTGCAGGCCTTGGCACTCGCTTCCTGCCCGCCACGAAAGCGTCTCCCAAAGAAATGTTGCCGCTTGTCGACAAGCCTCTCATTCAATACGCCGTGGAAGAGGCGGTCGCCTCAGGAATCGAAGACATTATCATCATCACCGGGCGGGGGAAACGCGCAATCGAGGACCATTTCGACCGGTCCGTCGAGTTAGAAGAAAATCTCAAAGGCAGCGGCAAGGCGCAGCTCCTGAATCAGATGCGGCACATCTCCACGCTCGCAAACTTCTGCTACGTCCGTCAGTCGGAGGCCCTTGGACTCGGCCATGCAGTACTCTGCGCCCAACACCTGATCGGTGACGAACCCTTTGCCGTCATTCTCGGCGATGAAATCATCGATGCCCCGGTCCCTGGCCTCGCACAACTCATTCATGCCTACAAAAAACGG
Source organism: uncultured Nitrospiraceae bacterium (assembly GCA_963821465.1). Taxonomy (GTDB): domain Bacteria; phylum Nitrospirota; class Nitrospiria; order Nitrospirales; family Nitrospiraceae; genus Palsa-1315. The sequence continues at coordinate 372,110 of CAWGDV010000010.1, forward strand.
CATGGCGCGGTCCTCGGCGTGCAGGAAGTGCCCCACCATGACGTCAACCGCTATGGAATCGTGTCGCCCCGAACCGTCTCAGCGGGATTGCATCGAGTCGAGGGCCTCATTGAAAAGCCGGTACCGGCCGAAGCCCCGTCCAATCTGGCCGTCATCGGCCGCTACGTCCTGCCGCCGGAAATTTTCTCCATCCTGCGAAAGACCCGACCCGGTAAAAACGGCGAGATCCAGTTGACCGACGCGCTCTTGGAATTGGCGAAGAAGTCCCCTATGTTTGCACTGGAGATACAGGGACAACGGTACGATGCCGGGGATAAGTTGGGCTTTCTTATTGCGACCGTCGAGTTCGCACTCAAAAATCCCTCCTTGGGACCGGAGTTCAACGAGTATCTGCAGAATCGGATGTGGCCTTCCGGCGAACGCCGCACGAAACAGCCACGAAAAGCCTAGCAGGCTGCCGAAACCCTTTGTGCACGCGGAATTACATGGGGCTGTCCAGTGAGGATACGCCCGGTTAGTCTGGTTCAACCAAATAACCGGACAGACTAAACAACGATCCACCTATGCTGGCGGACTGTTTCAGCGTCCTGCTAGGCATGACACTCAACGAAGGTATACCCGCTTATCTCATTCACCACTGAGCACACACTGAGACCACACCGATGAACGACCCGATCGAACAAGACTTGCAGCCGCCCCAAAACGTCGAAATCCCCGATCAACTTCCACTGCTACCGGTTCGAGATATCGTCATCTTTCCCTACATGGTCCTCCCGTTGTTTGTCGGGAGAGAGATGTCGATCAAAGCGATTGAAGCCGCGTTAGCCGGCAATCGCATGATCTTCCTGTCGACACAAAAGGCCTTGGACGTCGAGAATCCCTCTCCGGAGGATATCCATACCATCGGCACGGTCGGCATCATCATGCGGATGTTGAAACTACCCGATGAGCGTATCAAAATTCTCGTGCAGGGGCTCTCGAAAGCCAAAATTTCGGGCTACATTCAGACGGAGCCCTATTATTCCGTGCGCATCGAAAAACTCACCGAACACAAATCGGCGAGTGCCGCCCTTGAAACCGAAGCCGCCATGCGGACGGTCAAGGAGCAGATCGAACGGATCGTGAGTCTCGACAAAGTCTTGGTCCCGGACGTGATGATCGTCATCGAGAATCTCGAAGACCCCGGACGTCTTGCCGACATGGTGGCATCCAATCTTGGTCTCAAGGTCGAGATCACCCAGGCAGTCCTGGAGATCCTCGATCCGATCAAACGCCTCCGACACGTCAGCGAGATCCTCGCCAAGGAAATCGAAGTCCTCTCCATGCAACAGAAGATTCAAGCGCAAGCCAAGGGGGAAATGGACAAGACCCAACGCGAATATTTCCTACGCGAGCAACTCAAAGCGATTCAAAAAGAGCTGGGCGAGCTCGACGAGCGCGCGGAAGAAATCACCGAGTTTCGCAAGCGGATCGTAGAACTGAAGATGCCGGAAAAGGTGCTGAAAGAAACCGAAAAACAGCTCAAACGCCTTGAGAAAATGCACCCGGATACCGCCGAGTCCGCCACCGTCAGGACCTATATCGAGTGGATCGTGGAATTGCCCTGGTCCAAGAAGTCCAAGGACAACCTCGACCTCAAAGCTGCCGCCAAAGTGCTCAACGAGGACCACTACGACCTGGAAAAAGTGAAGGAGCGGATCCTTGAATATCTTGCCGTGCGGAAGCTCAAAGACAAAATGAAGGGTCCGATCCTCTGTTTCGTCGGACCGCCGGGTGTCGGCAAGACCTCGCTCGGAAAGTCGATCGCCCGCGCCCTCGGTCGCGAATTTGTCCGTATCAGTCTCGGCGGCATCCGTGATGAAGCCGAGATCCGAGGTCATCGACGCACCTATGTCGGCGCGCTCCCCGGCCGTATCATTCAAGGCATGAAACAAGCCGGCACCAACAACCCGGTCTTCATGCTGGACGAAGTCGACAAGGTCGGGATGGATTTCCGTGGCGATCCCTCCGCAGCCTTACTCGAAGTGCTCGACCCGGAACAAAACAACTCGTTCACAGACCATTACCTGGGCGTGCCCTTCGACCTGACCGGAGTGATGTTCATTGCGACGGCGAACCTAATTGACCCCATTTTGCCCGCCTTGCGCGACCGGATGGAAGTGATTGGGATCCCCGGCTATACCGAAGAGGAAAAGTTGGGCATCGCCCAGAAGTACCTAATCCCTCGGCAACTCAACGAACACGGTATCACCGAGAAACATGTCCGCATCGCTGAGCCGGCGGTGCGTCAAATCATCGCCAACTATACGCGCGAAGCCGGCGTGAGGAACCTCGAACGAGAGATCGCCAACGTCATGCGCAAGGTGGCAAAGAAAGTGGCGGAAGGCAAAGGCGTGGGGTTCCCCGTCGATCCCGCCAACCTGCACAAATATCTCGGCGTCCCGAAGTTCGTGCCCGAAGAAGAATTGAAGATTGACGAAATCGGCGTGGCAACAGGATTGGCCTGGACAGAGTCCGGCGGCGATGTGCTCTACATCGAAGCCACGGCGATGAAGGGCAAGGGGCAATTGACTCTCACCGGCCAACTGGGCGATGTCATGAAGGAATCTGCGCAAGCAGCCTTGAGCTACGTCCGGTCGCGCGAGCGCACCCTCGGTATCAATCCCGATGTCTTCACCACTCAAGACCTCCATATCCACGTGCCGGCCGGAGCAATTCCAAAGGACGGACCGTCGGCAGGCATTACGATGGCCATCGCCATTGCCTCGACGTTGTCGCAAATCCCGGTACGCCGCGATCTAGCGATGACGGGCGAGATCACCCTCCGAGGCCGAGTTCTTCCCATCGGAGGATTGAAAGAGAAAATTTTGGCGGCCAAACGGGCCAAACTCACGACCGTGATTCTTCCGAAACGCAACAAAAAGGATCTCGACGAGATTCCCAAACACATTTTGAAGGGCATCCACCTCGTCTTTGCCGACACGATGGATGACGTGATGAAGGTGGCGCTCCGGCAGGGTTCGAAACCCACGCACCCAACTGGCAAACCCAAACAGCCGCAACCGCACTCAAAAAAACACGCCCCGCGCGCAAAGACACAACCAGCCGCTCGCTCGCTGCCGGTGCATGCGACCAGCACGGCAACGCCTCCCCTGCAATCTCACTAGCAGGATGCTAAAATAGTTTGAGAGCTTTCGATACGGTTCCAGCTGAGGCCACGGCTGAGATGAGGAAAGTCAGGTCTTTGCTCAAGCGCAATCTTGACCTCGGCCTTAGCATGTTTCGCTCGGCTATCCTGCAGAAGATTTTCCTCGTCATCTTGGATATGGTGGCCCTTGATTTTCACGTCACTCGCGATAGTTGTTCAGGAGCCTGCTAGCATGGCGTCCACGTTCCGTCCGAAGACCCGCTCTACGATTCACGAATTCGATCTCATTCACGCGCTCCACAAACAGCACAGCCGCCGCACGCCATCGGTGATTCGAGGGATCGGCGACGATGCCGCCGTCATCACGTCACAGGCCGGCCAATGGACAGTACTGACCACCGACCTCTTAACAGAAGGGGTCCACTTCGATCTCCGAACCGCCACGATGGCTGATATCGGATTCCGTGCTGCAGCCGCGAATCTCAGCGACGTTGCAGCGATGGGAGGTACCCCTCAATATCTGCTCGCCGCCTTGGCTATCCCCCGCACCGGCTCCAGCCGCCAGGTTGAACAACTGTACCGAGGGATGATGGCCGCTTGCCGCCCACACCACGTACGACTCATCGGCGGAGATACATCAGCTTCGAGTGGCGGATGGTTTCTCAGTCTAACGCTGATTGGAATGGTCCTCCCACACAAGGCCCTCTTTCGGAACGGTGCACAAATCGGCGATTACCTTTACGTAACCGGCACAATCGGGGATGCCTTGGCCGGTTTGAAACTCTTGAACGAACCACCGGCCCGTGCGAAACACCATCCGCGCACAGCGACACTTTCGGCCAAGCGCCGGCAATTTTTGATCGCACGGCACCTGCGTCCAACCGCGCGCATCGCGGAAGGCCAGTGGCTCAGCACCCATCGATTCGCGACCTCCGCGATCGATATTTCAGACGGCCTCTCCGGCGACCTCCGCCACATCTGCGAGGAAAGCCATGTCGGCGTGGACCTCGACCTAGGCGCGCTCCCAGTATCGCCGGCCTGCCGCGCCTATGCAGCATCTCGAAAGCTCGATCCGGTGAGTCTCGCACTGACCGGAGGAGAGGATTATGAATTGCTCTTTACCGTATCGCCACGACAACGCCCTCGACTCGAGCGGACAGCCCTTACGCGAGGATTCTCCCTGACCTGTATTGGAGAAATTCGTCCCCCTCACTTCGGGATACAGGCTCTGTCCCCTCACGGCCGGCGTCACCGGTTAGCGAACACCAGTTACGAGCATTTCACGTAACCGACGGCATCTACAACGGCATGGCCAAGATTCCTTCATTTCGATCGCTGCTGAAACAGGTCCTTCATCTACAGGAATCGCCGCAACGAACAGCGCTGGCCTTCGCCATCGGAGTCTTCATCGGATTTTCCCCGGCCTACGGATTACACACCGTCATGGTGGTCTTCTGCGCCTGGGCATTGGGCCTCAACTTTCTCGCGCTCATGGCAGGCGCATTTCTCAACAATCCCTGGACCCTAGTCCCCATCCTTGGCGCGACCTACTGGGTCGGTGCGTTCTTGCTCGGCCGACCGGACAGCCCCTCCTTCGACTGGCAGGATGTGAGTTTCAGTGCGATCTACACACAGGTCATGCCCTACGCCGTGCCATTTTTTCTTGGCGGATTTGTCTTGAGCCTTCTCGGTGCGGCGCTCGCCTATCCTCTCGCCTACTATTTCGTAGCCAAATATCGGCAGTCACACCCACTGGCCCAGGGAGCGCCATTGCCGCCCCCTCAAGATGTACGCTAAGATGACCGCTCACCATGTCTGAATTCGGTCATCAATCCAATGCTCCGTATGATGGATCGGCGCTGATCGCCGATCCGATCCACCAATACGTCTCCTTCACCGTGCCTTTCTCCATTGCGGACCCACACGAACGGACGGAAAAAGACCTGATCGACTCCCCCTGGGTCCAGCGCCTCCGGTATATCTATCAACTCCAAAGCGCTCGATGGGTATACCCCTCAGCGGAACACACCCGCTTCGTCCACTCGCTCGGCACCATGCACGTGGCAGGCCGCTTTGCACGGCATCTCTATCCGTTTCTCAAGAAAGCGGTCAAAGGAGGTTCCATCGGCAAACTATGTCGAAGAATTTCTCCGCGTCACGGCGCTCGCGCACGACATCGGCCACGGCCCTTTCTGCCATTTCTTCGACGACAACTACTTGCACGCCTTCCATGCCAGTCATGAAAAACTCGGGCAGATCATCATCCGAGACCATCTCGGTCCCATCATCCGCAAGATCAGGCGCAGCCCATCCGGCCCCTTCGCCAAAGGTGAGGAGCTCAACCCTGATCAAATCGCGCATGTGATTCTCAAGGAAAAGGGCAAAGACAACTCCCGCATTCCGCGATGGCTCAACATGCTCCAGCCGGTCATCTCCGGCAGCTATACCGCAGACAACCTCGACTATGTCCTGCGCGATTCCTATATGTGCGGCGTGGCAGTCGGCCCGGTCGATCTCTCCAGACTCATTCACTACACGATCATTACACACAAGGGATTCACGATCCATAAGACAGGCCTTCCTGCCCTGCAGATGTTCCTCAATACCCGCATGTATCTCTATTCCAACGTCTACTATCACCGAACCACGCGCGCGATCGACATCCACCTCCGGGACATCTTCGGCGACAGCATGAAGCTCCTGTTCCCCCACGATCCCCGCAAAAAAATGGACGAGTACCTCACGCTGACCGACTGGTCCTTACTCGAACAGGTGCGGGGATGGAAGACCTCGCGCCATGCCGCTGAGCGGCGCCTGGGTGCAGAATGGCAGCGGATTCTCGTCCGCGACGTCAAATGGAAGATGGCCTACAGCGCCGTGCTCAAGGAAAAGGGACAGGAGCGCGGGATGGACTTTCCCAGCCATGAGCACTTCGAAGAACAGATCAAAAAGGAATTGCCGGCGAAGCTCAAAAAAGTGGAGTTCCGCGTCGACATGGCGCCGCTTGACCCACGGCCAGACCCGAAAGACCGGCGCGGTAACCCCCTCTATGTGTATGACCCTGGCACCAAGGGCATCTCGACCGACCCATTAGAAGAATTCCTCGACCTGCTGCCTACCCGCCTGGTCCAATTTCGTGTCTATACCCTCGACCACGCACACGACGAAGCCCTCTCGCGCGCCACCGCCACGGTACTCAACAAGACCCCTTCGAGCCTCGAACCGAACTTTTAGCAGGATGCTGAAAAATCCCGCCAGCAAGGAAGGATGACCCTGTGAGTCCCCTTCACTCGCGCAACGCGCGGCCTCAGAAGGTTCTCGTTGGACGCGCGCAGTAGAGCGACTTACAGCAGCCCTCAAAGGAGAAAATAGAAGCATGGTGGGGACTGGGATGAGAAAAGACTCCTTGGGTTCTAACTCCAAGTGCAACACTACAGGCCCTAATGGGCTACGGTGTTGCCATGCCAAAACAATGCTACACACACTTGAGTGCTGACGAACGTGAGACCTTGAGTCTGGGCTTGACCCACGGCCATTCGCTCCGAACGATGGCGCGGGTACTGGGCCGTGCCCCCAGCACCGTGAGCCGCGAGGTGGCCCGGAACACCACACGAGGCCGTCCCTATCGCGCCTGTACGGCGCAGATCCAAGCGGCCGCCCGAGCCCGTCAGCCACGGCGCCCGCGGAAACTCTTGGATCCTTGGCTCTGGCAGTACGTGCGGAGCCATTTGGCTGAGGGCTGCTCGCCCAGAGCAGATTGCCGGACGCCTCCGACGCGCGTATCCTGACGACATGCGGAACCAGCTCTCGGCCGAGACCATCTATGCGGGCTTGTATGTGCTGCCCCGCGGCACCCTGCGCAGTGAGCTGTTGACGGCACTGCGTCAGGCGCGCAAGGCGCGCCGGCCTCGGGCGCGAGGGACCGATCGACGAGGCCAGATTCCCAATATGACGCCCATCGCGGAGCGTCCCGCCGAGGTGGCCACCCGCACGGTGCCCGGTCACTGGGAGGGCGACTTGATCAAGGGGGCGCGCAATGGGTCGGCCGTCGGCACCTTGGTGGAGCGGACCACACGCCTGGTCATCCTGGCCAAGATGAACGGAACCGATGCCACGAGTGCCCGCCAGGGCTTCACCAAGAAACTCCGGCATGTGCCTGCGATGCTGCGCAAAACTCTGACCTATGATCGCGGGAAAGAGATGGCCGAGCACGAACGCCTGGCCGAGCGGCTCGCGATCCGGGTGTTCTTTGCCGACCCGTACAGCCCCTGGCAACGCGGCACCAACGAGAACACGAATGGCCTGCTGCGCCAGTACCTGCCCAAGGGCACGGACCTGTCGGGCTACACGCAGCGTGAGTTGAACGCCATGGCCCATCGGTTGAACACGCGCCCGAGGAAATGTCTCGACTTTGCGACGCTCCTGGAAGTCTATGCGCAACTACGCCCTCATCCACCCGTTGCACTTGGAACTTGAAACCGCCCGACGACTGGTGTATACGCTAGCGCGCGAGAGCAAGGTGCCAAGGATTGGCACACATCGCACTTCACGGAAGGTTTGCCGTGGAATTGCCGCTGATTCTGTCCGGCCCCATTCTCCGCCGGGTTGAGTCCGGGCTGGTTTCTGTGTGGGTTGCGCTGAGCAAAGCCTGTTCGGTGCAGCTGTCCTTGTTTGAGGGGCTCGCCAAGGCCGGCGACACACCGAAGTTCAGCCGGGACGCCGATAAGATAGACACCATTGCCGTCGGCGACAAGCTGCACCTCGCCGTCGTGATGATGAAACTCACCGGCGCCGATGTCCTTAAGCCCGGGCAGCTCTACTCCTACAATATTTCACTCACTGAAAAAACGGGCGGCGCGAAGCACGATCTCAAGTCGCTGGGTTTGCTTCAAGACAACGTGCTCAGCACAACGCCCCTTGAGAAACGCCGGCTGGCGTTGGGATACGTGCTGAATCAGCTGCCCAGCTTTGCCCTACCGCCGGACAAGCTCACCGATTTGAAAATCATTCATGGCTCCTGTCGTATTCAGGTGTCCGGATTATCGGATGCATTGCCCTGGGTCGACGATCTGATCAAAGAGAAATTCCAGGAACCAAACCAACGCATCCATCAATTGCTCCTTGCCGGCGATCAAATCTATGCGGATGACGTGGAACGGCGGGTGCTTCCCCAGATGATCGCCCTAGGCCAAGAACTGTTGGCCAAACGGGAGTTCCTGCCGACCAACGAACCGACCGGACTCGCGGCGAAATTCAGCGTAGCCGACGAGAAGAACTTTCCCGTAGGGATGCGCAAGAACCTCGTGCTGTCGGAAGCACGAATGACGACGGTCGACAATCACTCGCATTTGTTGTCCTTCGGTGAACTGGCGGCGATGTATCTCTATGCATGGAATAACGAGCTATGGCAGCCCGCCGCGATCAAAGACTTCGACGACGCCATCGCGGAGTTTCGCACCAACTACAACACCAAGGTCCCCGACACCGTGCTGCCGGTGTTCCGCCGCCGGGACGACAAGAATCAGCCCAAGATCGCCGATGCGTTGCTGCGCCGTTTCACCGACTTTGCATTCAAGACACTCAGCGCTGACGAGCTGAAATCGGCCATCAAGAAGAAGGATGATTTCGACCCTCTCGTGCGAGATCCAATCGATACGGATACGCTGCAGTCCGGTAAGTTGCCGGCGCAAGGGTCCCAGGCGCGCGCGACGTTTCCCAAGGTCTACACGTTTGCGGATGGGCTCACGGCGGAAGAGCTCGGCAAGTTCAAAGATTTCGTGCAGCAGCTCAAGGACGATCTCGGGGGCTTGTACAAAGTCACGCTCGATCGAGGCCGGGATAACTGCCTCGAGGCTTTCAAGCACCAACACAAAATCCGGCGTGCGATGGCCAACGTGCCGACCTACATGATGTGGGACGACCACGAAGTCACCGACGATTGGAATTTGAACCCGATGTGGCGTGATCGCGTGATGACCAATCCCTTGGGCCGCGCCTGTGTCCGCAACGGCATGTTGGCGTTCGCGCTGTTTCAGGGCTGGGGCAACGATCCTGAGAAGTACACGCAAGGAAAGCCGAAAAGACTCTTGGAGCTTGCGTCGATGCTGTACTCCAGCACATCGACAGCGGCGACGCAGCAAACCGCGAACGACGAAATCGAGCAGCTCTTCGGTCTGAATCGGCGCACGGTCGACGTGACGAAGTTCGACGACCAATTGGCCTGGCACTTTTCGGTGCCAGGCACGAGGCATCTTGTGGTGGCTCTCGATAATCGCACGCAACGGAACTGGGTCACTCGCGCGGGGCCGCCCACGAACATCATTCTCGGGGCGATCGAGAAACAGATTCCTGCCGGCCCGTTGCCCTCGGGAAAAGACGTGCTGATTATTATCGCGCCGCTGCCAGTGCTCGGTCCGCCGATGTTTGATGAATTGATTGCACCACTGGCGTATCGCGCCTTCGATGTCAAAGAGATCATCGCCAACGGCAACGAAAACCTGCGTGGCATGCCTGGCACGAATCCCGATGCGATTGAAGCATGGGCATTCGATCCGAAAGCGACCGAGGCGCTGCTCAAGCGGCTGGAGCCTTACCGCAAAGTCGTCCTGCTGTCCGGTGACGTGCACTACGGCTCGGCGCAGGCGATGAGTTACTGGAAACACACTGACCCTGACACGGAGCCGTCCCGCTTCGTCCAGTTCACGTCCAGCGGCTTCAAGAAGGTCTTGCCGGAGTATTTGCGCGATATCGATCTGCGCCTCTCTCGCGCGCAGCAGCTCGTGCGTGCCCACATCAACGCCGAGCGCTTGGGCTGGAATGCGAAGGCCGACGTGCTCAATGATAAGGCGAAGCAGGCGGTTCCCGCATTGCGAGCACGACTGGAAGACGAGCCGATGTTGCTTCCTGCCTACGGTTGGCCGGAGGGAATAGCCGTGAAGCCGGCCACGCCGCCTGATTGGTCGTGGCGGATCAAAGTGCTGCTCGACGAACGGCCGGAATTCAACGGTCAGCCCTATGAGCCGGACAAAGAGCGTCCCGAGGCCGCGAAGCCTCCGTCGGCGGGGATCGACATCGTCTCCACGCCGATTCCGAATCCCAACTTCCGCAGCAACTTCGCCGACGCCTATCGCCGTCTGGTCGCCCGCCATCATCGAAGCTTCGACGTCATGCGCAACGGCAGACAGCTATGTATCGGCAGCAATCTGGGGCTGATCCATTTCAAGATCCTCAAGGACGCTCAGAATCAAGACGTCCTGCACGCGATCCAGGAACTGCACACCGTCTTTCCGTATGAATTGCCGAATGCTTCGGAAGATCATCAGCCATTCACCACTCACAAGGCGCGTCTAACAGGTGATCCTTCCGAGAAGCGACCCGTGCTGCGAGGCCAACCATGAGCGCCGAGAATATCTTGCAGACTGTCGTCGGCAAAGTGGGCGAATTCTACGAGTGGCTGGCCGACCGTTTGAACGACGATGCGGCGCGCGCCGAGGTGCTCATCGATTTGGGACTGCCGCCCAATATTTCCGTAGGGCAGCCGTTCCCGCAGCACCAGATCAAAGGAATCAATGAGTATCGCAAGACGATCAGCATCGAAACCGAAGTGTCCGCCGGACACGCCCAAGATCTCGGCAAGGTGCTGGGTCTGTCGTCGAGCAAGGCGGCGAAGCTGGTGCTGCCGGAAAAGAATCTCGCCAACATCCGCGCCTATCGCGACGCGAAGGATCCGAGCTTCGACGATTTCAAGAAAGCGCTCGGCGATATCAAGGAAGTCTTCACCACGCTGACGAACTTCGTGAAAGCGCTGGACGTCGAGGGCATCCATAACATTCCGGAGCTGGTTCACCGCTTGATCGACATCTTGATGGTGGACTATCTGCGTCTGCACTTCGTGCCGTACGGCCCGATCATTTATTGGTCCGCGCAGCCGCTCGGCTTTCTGGAAGAGCCGCTCACCGCCACGATTCCTCATGTGGTGTGGAGTCGCTTAGTCACGATCTTTAGGAAGGGCGGTCGGCAGCTCGACGACGAAGAGCAAGCGCGCACGTTTTCGGACAGCGTGTTCATTCCGCTCGCAGCCGTGCTCGTCTTTCTGGAGTTTCTGGGGAAGACGTCCTCCACCTCGCGCAAGGACGACGGCGATCTTTCGACGCTGGCCATCGAGCCGCTTTACGGCTGGGAACCCGCGCCCGGCTCCGCCACCCCGCTCCTCGACAAGATGTCCGAGCGCACGCTCTCGCTCCGCTTCAATTGGAAGGAGCGCGATCCCGCAGACCCCAAGAAAGCCATCGACAAGAATGGCACGCTCACGTTGTTGTTCGTGCCGAAGATTCACGGCGGCCCTGGCTTGATGGTCTCTTTCGAGTTCGGCGCGAGCATCAACGTTCCAATCAACAAAGATTGGCGCTTCAAAGTCACTCCGTCGGTGACGGCCGGGGACTTGTTCTTTCATCTCGACGAGTTTTCCAAGTCCAGCGTGGGCGGTCCAGGACAGCCGAGCATCAAGTTCGGCTTCGAAGGCGGGAGTGCCGAAGCGCCGCTCTACCGGCTCGGCAAGGAAGACGGCTCGCATGTGCAATTCGGTAAATTCGAAGCCGAATTCGAATTATCTCCCGCCGTTGCAGGCGTGCGGGCGCTATTGCGCGAGAGCGAGTTGGTGCTGAATCTCGACAAGTCCGGCAACGGATTTCTGTCGCAGATTCTGCCAGGCGAGAAGAAGATTCCGCTGAACTTGGGATTGGGATGGTCGACGGAGCGTGGATTGTTTCTCGAGGGCGGCAAAGGCAACGTCATCAAGCAAACCAATCCTCCGCCGCCGCCTCCGCCCTCGTCGCCGCGTCTCGTTGCGGGGTCGAGAACCCTACGTTCTCGCGACGTCGACACCGGAAACGACAACGACGCGGATCTCAATCGCATCACACCTGTCGGCAAGACGTTCGGGCCCGCGCGGATTCAATTTTTGTCGATTGGTCTCAGGCCGCAGTCAGACAACGGGCAGGCCAAGCTGACTCTGGCGGCGACACTTGCCGCGGATGTGCAATTAGGTCCGGTCACGGCCAGCTTCGATAAAATGGGTTTTACGCTCACTGCTGACTTTGTCAAGCCCGATGCCAACCTCAGCCTGTTCGATTTGGATTTTGGTTTCCAGCCGCCGAAGGCCATCGGCCTGGATATCGACGCCAAGGTCGTTCACGGTGGCGGGTTTCTCGACCTTGATCGCGAACACTCGCAGTATGCCGGTGCGCTCCATTTAGAGATCGAAGGAGTTGCGTCGCTCTCGGCGCTTGGCCTGCTGAACACGAACATTCCCGGCGGCGGCTTTTCACTGCTCGTCATCATCACGGCGGACGGCTTCAAGCCCATTCCCATCGGATTCGGATTCATGCTAGCCGGCATCGGCGGCCTGCTGGGCATTCACCGCACGGTCAATGAAGAGGCGGTGCAGGCGGGCGTGCGCGCCAACACGCTCAACGCAGTGCTTGCCCCGAAAGACTTGGTCCGTAATGCACCGCAATATCTCAGCGTGATTCGTAACTTCTTCCCGGTGGCGCGCGATCACTTCCTGTTCGGCCTCGTGGCGCAGATTACGTGGGGCACACCGCCGTTGATCACCATCAATCTGGCGCTGATCCTCGAACTGGGCGTGCGGACGCGATTCCTCATCATGGGGCAGCTGTTAGCCATCCTGCCGAAGAAAGATGTGGATTTGGTTCGCTTGCAGATGAACATCTTCGGCGGTGTCGACTTCGACCAAAAGCGGGCGTTCCTCGACGCAGTGCTGTTCGACTCGCGCCTCCTCGATCGATTCGTCATCACCGGCGAGATGCGCATGCGTCTGAGCTGGGGCGATCAACCGTTCTTCGCGTTGTCCGTCGGCGGGCTGCATCCGGCGTTTGTGCCTCCTCCGGGTTTGGAGCGCATGCAACGGGCGGCGATCGTCTTTGCCGACTCGGACAATCTGAAGATCCGCTGTGATTCGTACTTCGCCATCACCTCGAACACTGTACAGTTCGGCGCCCATGCCGAGCTGTTCGCCAAGAAGTCGAAGTTCAGCATCTCCGGTCAAGCCGGGTACGATGTGCTGATACAGTTTGAGCCGTTCCACTTCGTCGCCTCACTGTACGCATCACTGCAGTTGAAAGCGGGATCGACGAATCTGTTCAAGGTCAGCTTCGCGGGCGAGCTCTCCGGCCCCCGTCCGCTGAACGTCAAGGGCAAGGCCACGTTCGAAATCTGCTGGGTGGATTTCAGCGTGTCGTTCAACGTCACGCTGGTGTCCGGCGAAAAGCCTCCCCTGCCTGCGCCTGTCGACGTGGGCGCCTTGCTCCGCACGGCGTTGGCGGATGCCGCCGCCTGGAACGCCGTGATACCGGGAACGGCCGAACGTCTCGTCAGCTTGCGAGAGGGTCGCGGCCGGTGCGGTGCGCATCCATCCGTTGAGCGCCTTGACGGTGAAGCAAAGCGTGGTGCCGCTCAACACGCCGATTTCGCGTTTCGGCAATACGCGGCCGGTGGGCGGCACGCAGGAGTTCCGGATCCAGCAGGTCACTGTGGGCGGTGCCGCGCTGACGCCGACGGCCGCCGATCTCGTGCGCGACCAGTTCGCGCCGGCGCAGTTCCGAGATTTGACGGATGACCAGAAGCTGTCGAGCCCGTCGTTTGAGTTGCTGCCCGCCGGCATCAGCGTCGGCAGCCAAGCGGTCGATTGCGGACCACCGGTGCCGGCTGCCGCAGATTTCGAAGACATCGTCATCCCAAGTCCGCCTGAAGAGCCCCGGACAATCACGACCATTCGGTTCAATGTGGCCACTATGTTTGCCGAATGGAGTGCGGTCGGGATGAGTGACAGCCTCGCGCCTGGGTGCGATCCGCTATCGCGCCGAGATGATTCCGTCGCGGTCAGTTCCGAAGACGTTTACGGTGAAATCGAAGGTTGATCTGTCGAATCTTGCGGGGACGACGACGTTCGTTACACGGCTTGAAGCTGACGATGCATTGAGGACGTTGAACAAGGAAGACGCGGCACATTTCCAAGTCGTCGCGAAACGATAGCAACGCGGCGTACCAGCCGAAGCAGGAGCAAGAAGGAGCGGTGTGATGGCTGACGATGCGGTACGGCACTTCTTACCGTGGGTCCGACAGGGTGCAGCCTCCGGCATCACGACGCCGGATTCGCTAGGCTCCGCTCAACGCGCCGATGTCTCGCTCCCGGTGAGCGTGCAGCTGACCAACTTCAGTGTGCCTGCTCGTGACGTTCGTCTTTACGGTCCTGCCGATGTCACCGCCATCGATCCGCGTCAGATCGTGCGCGTGCAACCGCGCCATCAGACCACGAACTTCGAATCCAATTTCTTCCCGCTGGTCGAATTCGATCGCCCGGATTTTCCGTGGCTGTTCACGCCGGCGAAGCCGGGAGCCGGAGAGCGGCTGCGCCCATGGATTTGTCTGGTTGTGGTGCGCAAGCGGCCGACCGTGACGCTCGGCCGCACGGAGACATCGCCGCTGCCGGTGCTCGAATTGACAAGCCCCGTGGCGGAGGATCTGCCCGATCTCGAAGAATCGTGGGCCTGGGCACATGCGCAGGTTGTGGGCTCTTCAACCGATACAGCATCAACACTCAAGAACGCCATCGAAACTGCTCCGGCGCGTACGGTCTCGCGGCTCATCTGTCCGCGGCGTCTCGATCCCGATGTGGCCTATATCGCCTGTGTGGTGCCGGCGTTTGCAGTCGGACGCAAAGCCGCGCTCGGACTTCCTGTCACCGAGCAGGAGCTGGAAACGCTGGAACCGGCGTGGCGTCTGGATCAACCCACCGCTCCCTTCCAGTTGCCGGTGTTTTACTCGTGGGAATTCACGACCGGGCCGGAAGGCGATTTCGAGTCCTTGGTACGCGACCTCAAGCCACAGCCGCTTCCTGCAACAGTGGGAACGCGATCGCTTGATCTCACGGCGCCGGGATTCGGACTCCCTTCTGGTGGCGTGATTGCGATGAAAGGCATCCTCAAGCCACCGGAATCCGTGACGGCCCAGCCGCAACCGGTGCCAACGCCCTTGCAGAACAAGCTTGCGGACAATCCTGAATGCGCCTGCCCACGCGTTGACCCAGCCGGCAACTCAGGACCCCATCGTCGCGCCCCCCATCTACGGTTCGACCTATCCGCCGAGGGAGCGCGTTGAAGTGGGTGCCTCGCCGCAACATTGGATCAACGACCTCAACCTGGATCCGCGAGATCGCATCGCCGCCAGCTTCGGCACGCGCATCGTCCAAGAGGATCAGGAACATCTCATGGCATCGGCGTGGCAGCAAGTGGATGCGATTGAGAAAGAAAACGAAGCGCGGCGGCGAAGGCAGTTGGCGGCCACCACGCGGCAGGCGACTTGGGCACGTCACGTCCGGCCGATTGAAGATGACGGCTTGCTGCAGGTCACAGGGTCAAGCTTAGCGAAGGTGGCGGTGTCGGTGAAGGAGGGGGACACCAGCATTCAGCGCACGGTGGCGTGGCAGTTGAGCGGGTCGGAGGCGCCGGGATTCCAATCTGCCGCGTTGAGACGAGTCGCACGGCCGCGCGGCCCCATCAATCGGCGCGCCCTGACTCCGGCAGTGGTGCAGAATCAAACCCTCGCCCGGCCCATGGTGAAACTGTTGCAAACACTGCCGCCGGTCAACCGCGTCGTGATTACTGTTCCGCCACGAATCTTCGTGGGTCGTATGGCGACCATCAGGAGCATCTCGGATGCGGCGAATACCCCTCACATCGATCAGGCGAGATTGGCGGCGGCAAATTTCAACGCAACGGTTCGTCCTCCCGTCCTGACGATCCACGAAACGCAAGGGCAAGGTTTTCGCGCTATCGATGATGGCGGGCGGCGTGAGCCCAGATTGACATCGGAATTTCGGCAAGCGGCCGTCGCGCATTTGTCGAAGCTTGTGCGGGTCGGCGTCACCGTCAAAATCGTGTTCCGTGTTCCTGACGTAGGATCGCTGAAAGGGCGTCTGCAGCCGTTGCAGGTGTCGAGCGGTCTGGGACTGAGAGGACTCAGAGACGCAGCCATTCCTAACGAAGAGCAAATTCTGGCGCATCCGCGATTTCCAGCCCCGATGTCCGAGCGTCTCATGGAACTGGCTCCGGAGTTCCTGCTGCCGGGGCTCGACAACGTCCCACCCAACAGCGTCACGTTGGTGCAGCCGAACTCGCGTTTTATCGAAGCGTTCATGATCGGCTTGAATTACGAAATGGGCCGCGAACTGCTGTGGCGCGAATATCCCACGGATCGGCGCGGCAGCTACTTCCGCTTCTTCTGGAATCGCCGCGGTTCGGCGCAGCAGGAATTCATGCAGCCCATTCATACGTGGAACGGTCCGCTCGGCCGCAATCCTTCGGCTTCCGGAAACCCCGACCAATTGGTGTTGTTGGTGCGTGGTGAGCTCTTTCGACGCTATCCCAACGCCGTGATCTACGCCGCCAAGGCCACGGGTACGGCCACCAATCCCAAACTGACGACGCAGGAGCGCTACCCCTTGTTCCGTGGTTCGGCATCGCCCGATGTGGTGTTCTTCGGCTTCGATCTGACGGCGGCGGAGGCCCGAGGCATCGATCCCGATCCTGGGTGGTTCTTCGTGATCCAGCAACAGCCCGGTGAGCCTGACTTCGGACTCGATATGCCGAAGGATATCAATCCGCAGCCGCCTCGCGTCACGGACTGGAATCAACTGACCTGGCGGCATCTGGTGCAATCCGCGACCGAGCTGCGCGAGCTGGTTCATGTGAAAGTCGCCGTGAAGCCCGCTACGCCGCCACCGCCGCTTCCCGACACGTCGGCCAATCCGCCCGGAGCCCAGTGGGGAGCGAATGGCGCGCATATGGCGCGCATCACGCTGCAGAAGCCGGTGCGCATCGCAATTCTTGGCCGACAGATGTTGCCCTGAAGGAAGAGCTTATGCCGGACCCGTTACTGATAAATGGTGATCGCCCGCTCGTGCTGTTTCCGGTCCGCCTGGAGACCCGCTTCTTCGGGCAAGAGCTGCGCGTCCGTGTGTTTCCGGACAAGATTCATGTCGACACGCACGAGCCGGAGCTCACGGGGGACGAAGTTGAATGGGGCAAGCATTTCCACAGATTGTTGTGGAACGCGACCACGGAAGACGTGCGGAAGGATGCGTGGCGGCAGCTTGCGGAGCGTTACGGTGCGGAGCGTGCGGCATGGGTGGTGCGTCAACTGATGCCGACCAATCCCGCAGTGCGGCCGACGAAGCCGCCCAAATTTCCGTCGCCGCCGGTGCGTCCCGACACGCAGACCGATGAAACCTGGACTCGCGCCCCGCGCACGACGGTGCTTC
This sequence comes from uncultured Nitrospiraceae bacterium, assembly GCA_963821465.1. Classification (GTDB taxonomy): domain Bacteria; phylum Nitrospirota; class Nitrospiria; order Nitrospirales; family Nitrospiraceae; genus Palsa-1315. The sequence goes on from CAWGDV010000010.1 coordinate 389,596, forward strand.
CGGACCAGTGGATCGCGACGGCATTTGTACAGGGCACAGGTCCTGTGACCGTGGCCGGCAACCTGATCCCAGACATCCTGCCTGTCGGCCCGAACCCTCAAGCGCTGGTTCCAGAAAGCGGCGAAGCGCTTGCCATCGATGACGGCATGAAGTGGATGGTCGACTTCGACGAAGCCGAGCGCCTCGGTATGGGGCTGCGCCTGCCGCTGCCGACGGCGGCACCGACAATCGATCTGCTTTTGGTCTTTGGTGTGAAAAAGTCACTCGATAGTACCGCGTCGGCGGCTCGGCTGAAGGAGTTGATCGAAGCGCACCAATACACCGGCGGCCTGAGCCTCGTCGCGCAAGGCACGCCAACCAACAACACGGAAGACGCTTGCATCCGGCTTTAGCACCGACGATCCAGGACACGACAAAAGCTTTCGTCTGATTCTCGGCAACCCCCAGTTTCAGGCAGGAGACGGATCGGATGGCGAGGAACTCGCGAAGGCCCTCGGTCTTCCAACCACGCTGCTGGCTCGTACGGGCAACACGGATGCGTATGAGCAACGTGAAGCACGCGACATGAACCGCGCCCTATGGCCATCTACCTGGGGCTACTACTTGGAACAAATGATCGGGCTCGGCGCCGTCAACGGCGATCGGCCTGGCGTATTTCCTGAAAACCTGATTGATGTGAACGTGGAATGGGCGAGACAGCACTTTGTCGATCACGTGCGGGCGGGGGGACCACTTCCCACCATCCGCGTCGGCAAGCAACCCTATGGTGTCCTGCCCGTCACGGCCCTCGATTTGTGGGGGGCCATGCCTGAGGATGGCAAGCTGGCCTCACATGATGCCGCCGTGGTGGCCTTGATACGCCGTCTCCAAGACTACTGGAGTGCTGAAAGCCGGACGGCGGCGCGCATGGGCAATCACAGCGACCCCGACATCGATTTCAGCGACGTCTTTGCGATGGATGCGTTGTCCGCGAATTACTCCGTCCGGAATATCTTTGGGCTCTTTTACGCCCAGGAACTCTTCGAGTTCTTGCGGATGCCGACACCCGACACCTGGAATCGGGTGCAACACTCGCAGGCAATCTCGGCGTTGAGCTTGATCGCCGGGCTGCGCGGTGTCACGCCGCGCGCGGCGCTGACGGTCTGCGATCCGGCACGTTCCTCCCTGGATCTGCCGTTGGTCCAGGCGTCATCGAGTTCGGACTTGACCTTCAACTACATCGATCAGTTGTTGAAGGCGCCAACTCTCGATGCCGTACTTCAACACGCATCTATTCCGGTTCCCTTCAGCCTGTTGTATCTGCTGCTGCGTCACTCGATGCTGGTCGAATACGCGAACGCGGCGGCCCGGGTGCTTGGCCGTGAACCGCATGGACGGGCCGAGCCGGAGCATGTTCGCTTCTCGGATTTGCCGATGGAGACGCCGCTCGACCGCATCATGGCTGCCGCACTGCACACGGGACAGGCGTTCACGCAACCTGCCGATACACAGGTGCAGGATTTCCGCAAGTGTCTCGAGGCGCTGAAGGTGTTGAATGCCCCCAAACTGTCGATGTTGATGCGAGGCACACTTGATGTAACGTCGCATCGGTTGGATGCCTGGGTGACGTCGTTCGCCACGAAACGCTTGAAGAACATGCGGAAGAAGGATCCCGGCGGGGTGTATCTCGGAGGCTATGGGTGGGTTGAAAATCTACAGCCTGGACCGCCGCGGGCCGAGGTGCCCGCGCCGCCCAACGAGCCCGGACCCATCGTTGGACTCCGTCATGATCCCGGTTTTGTTCATGCACCGTCGCTCGATCATGCCGCCGCCGTGGCGGTGCTGCGGAGCGGACATCTGACGCGGTTCGGCCGCACTTCCGATCCGGAGGCCAATCCACTCGCGATCGACTTGTCTTCCGCGCGTGCGCGCACGGCGCAGTATCTGCTTGATGGGGTGCGGTCCGGACAGCCGCTCGGCGCGCTCTTGGGCTATCGCTTCGAGCGCGGCCTGCATGAGCGTGGGCTTGATGCCTTCATCGCCGCGTTTCGCGAACAAGCGCCGCTGAACGCCACGAGGGTCGATGAGAACGGGCAGGCGGTGGAGGACATTCCGGCCACCCATGTGGTGGACGGACTGAATCTCTTGCGCCAGATCAACGAGCCGAATGCGCGGCCTCGTGTGCTGCAGGTCGTGGGCAATCGGGCCGGGTTTCCGGTGCCGCCTATTGTGAACGTGGAGCTCGATGCGTTAGCCGACAGCGTCGACGCGTTGAGCGATGCCTTGTTGGCCGAGAGCGCCTATCACGTCGTGCGGGGTAACCCCAGCCGTGCCGCCGCCACGCTTGACGCTTTAGAGCGCGGTGAAGCGCCACCGCCCGACTTGGAAGTCCTACGCACACCGCGGACTGGTTCCGCCTTCACGCATCGCGTGGTGGCATTGTTTCCCGGTACTCCGGCAGCCATCGCGGAGTGGACGCCGACCCCGCGCGCATTGGCCGAGCCGTTCCTGAACGCGTGGGCGGCGAAGCTGTTGGGTAATCCTATGAACGTGCGCTGCGTGGTCGACCGCGTGAATAGCGCGACGGGCGCCGTCGTCGGCATAGAGGAGTTTCGGCTCAAAGATCTGAAGCTCGCGCCTCTCGATGTGATTCACGCGCAGGAGGCCAGCGAAGACTCTCAGCTTTCCGAGCTTGAACAGCGTATTCTGTTTGCGGCCCGGCGAAAGGTGACCCTCAGGGCGGGACAGACATTGCGGCTCAATCCCATGCGGGATCCCTCATGGCCCATGACGGATGTCAGTTGGTCGGAGTTCACCGAAGTGGTGCGGACGGCACGCAGTCTGTTGACCGGAGGGCGTGCGCTTCGTGCGGGCGATATCCATGCCGCCGCGCCAGCTGACTCGCCGACCGTTCTCGACTCGGCAAACTTGAAGGTGCGGGCGGACCGTGCGTTGACATCGCTCCGTCAACTGCAGACCCAGTTGAACACGGCGGTGGCCGCTGCGGCGCCGGCCACGCTGGCGGCGCTGCGATCCGCGATGCATAGAATGGCCCTGTTCGGTATCCCGGGAGCCATCCCTCTGTCGGCGGTCGGCCAGACTGAAGCGGATGTAAAAACCCTGGTCTTTCAGGCGCGATCTCTCGACCGTGAAGCGATAGAGCGGCTCGTGAAAGCCGAGGCTGCGGCGGATTCCATAGAGCGGCTCCAACATCTTTTTGGCCGGAGCTTCGTTGTGTTGCCGCGCTTCCGCCCCTCGAATCTGTCCGAGATCCAGGGGGCTCTGAGCGCCAGCACCGCGGTGCAAGCTGGTGATCCGCTCGCCGTGGTGACGTTTCATCAGCGCATGGCGCGAGTCCGCGAACACGTTGCGCGGTTGGATGATGCGCTGCAATATGCCGAAGCCCTCAGCAACGGCGACGCGCTCACGCTGCAGGTGGCGCAGCTTCCTCACCGTGATGGCGATCGCTGGGTCGGCCTCCCGGCAGCGCCGGGCACGCCGATGCCGCCGGGACGGCTCTCACTAATCGTCCACATGCCTGAAGCCATCGATTTCACGCAGCGGGCGATCGCCGGCCTGCTGATCGACGAATGGGTCGAGGTGGTGCCCAATGCCCATGAAACCACGGGCGTGGTCTTCCAGTACAACCAGCCAGATTCCGTGGCACCACAGGCGATTTTGGTGGCCGCCCATCCCAATCCGGCAGAGCAAGCGTTCTGGACAATCCCGTGGCTGCAACAAGTGTTGCGCGAAACAATCGGTTTGGTTCGCATGCGAGCCGTTACTCCTGATCTTCTGGACGAGACCGCTCACTATCTGCCCGCGGCGTATTTCGCTTTCAATGCGGAAGGCCATACCGTCTCGACCGACTTTTTTAAGAGGGACTAGTCATCATGCCATCCATTACCACGTGGTCGCGGTTAGAGCCCAACGTGCGCGGTGCGTCGCAGAGCGAAACACTCAAGGCCAAAATCTACGATCCCCTTTGGCTATTGGCACGCCAGTGGCAACTTGGCGAACTCCAGGGAGACGATAACGGCACACCCGTGTCGGCCCGGTTGCGAGCCGAATGTGCCGAACTGACACGGTATATGCCGCAAGGCGGTGCGGCGAAGCCGGTGAAGTTCGACCCGAAGCAGGTTCCGCTGGAGACATTGGTCGAGCGCGAGGCGGTGCACCCCAAGCCGGGCACGCTCGTGCGGTTGCGTGTGGCCGCCGAAGCCGGTCAACAGTTCTTACGGTTGATGGCCCGCGCTCCGTTCGGCACAAAATACCACCAGGGCTTCCTTGGGGCGTTTCCTTTGCCGGCGCGCAGCGCGGCGCTCGCGGCCGATGTTGATGCCGAGGCCGTGCGATTTCTCGATGTGATGTCCGGCCGCGTTCCAGATGGAATCACGCTCTACACCGAGTTGAAGAAGGCCCCTCCTTCAACCGCACCGGCGATTGATCCTGCCGATGTCGAGGCATTCATGACGACGAAGGATGCATTCATTCGCTGGTACGACGCCTTGTTCAGCGAGCCGGCTGGTCAAGCCGAGGCATGGTCGTCACAGCGTCTGGAATATGCCTTCTCTGTGGAGGCACCGACCAGCCCGCAACGGGTGTTGACCTCGGAATATTACGAAGGTGATCTCGACTGGTATGACTTCGATGTCAAGATGGGCGAGACGCTCGGTGCGAATGAAGATCGGAAGCCCGGTGTGAACCCGCTGCCTATCACCCGCACGACCATTCCGGCTCCGGCGACCTATCGCGGTATGCCGGCCTCGCGCTGGTGGGAATTCGAAGATGCGTCGGTGGATTTCGGTGCCGTGGAGGCCGACCCAGACGATTTGGCCCGCATGCTGTTGGTCGACTTTGCCATCACCTATGGCAACGACTGGTTCGTGATTCCCATGGACGTTCCCGTGGGTTCGATCTGCACGATTCACTCACTGGTCGTCACTGATACCTTCGGCGTCCGTACGTTGATTCCCTCAATCGACCGGTCCGCCCATCCCGCATCGAGTCACTGGCGGATGTTTAAAAACAGCGGCAATGCGGACACACCGACGAATCTCTTCGTCGCGCCGACCTTGAAACGCACAATGGAAGGCAAGCCGCTCGACGAGGTGCTGTTCTTGCGCGATGAAATGGCCAACCTCGCTTGGGGTGTCGAACGGATTGCGGAAGGGGCCTCCGGCCGTCCGCTGAATCGGCGGGAAGACGATCTCGCCCGGCAGCGCCAAAATCAGCCGGTGACTCCTGCGCCGTCCAATGACGGGGCACTCACATGGCGTCTCTCGACCGAAGTCCCCGGTTATTGGATTCCCCTCATCCCGGTTCAGATTCAGACCGGCCAACGTGGAATCCGTTTCCGACGTGGCGCCACATTGCGCCAGGACGGCACGGTCAAGCCGCAGCCGGCGCTGAGCCAAATCCTGAAACCCAGCGCGGGCCCACTCGACATCTTCGAAGAAGAGATCCCGCGCGAAGGTGCACGCGTCACCCGCTCCTTTCAATACGCGCGCTGGTTTGACGGCAGCTCTCTTTTGTGGATCGGCAGACGCAAGACGGTCGGCCGCGGCGAAGGTTCGAGCGGCTTACGCTTCGATGTGGCGGAGTAGAACTGCGTCCGGGCGACATTCCGATCTCTCGCGCAGGGTCGTTTGACGAAATGACCAGAAACGCTCCAGCCGCAGCTTCGGCGTAGACATTTCGCCTCTCGTAGCCAAATTGCGGTTGCGGGCGTTCAACCCGTTCTTGGCTGAAGTCTATGAGAATACATTGAATTCATGTAGCCGACGCGTCGCCCGTGGCTACGGAGCACTATGCATGATAATAGATGTGAGGAACCATTCTGGCTCTTGCAACCAGCGTGCACAACTCTCTGGGATGAGCGCGGATTTTCAGAAGTCGATTGCCCAGAATCCTACATACCCAAAGCGGTTTTCCGGTTATTGGGCAACCCACTATCGCGTCCAGCTCCGTGAGTCTTCATTGAATGACGCTCAAAACCGATACAAAGATGCTCGCATTGAGATCCAAGTTGCCTCAGTACTCATGCATGCATGGGCCGAGGTCGAACACGACCTTGTTTACAAGCCCTTGCAAGGGAAACTATCGGAGAACGAATATGCAATTCTTGATGAACTTAACGGACTGGTAATCGCTGGCGAGATAGCACTAGAACGTCTCCAAAAAGCAGGCGAAGCTAGAGTAACAACTGGTGGACGAGCATTCAGCAACCATTATGATCTAGCCGCCCATCTTCTCAACGCTGCTGGTCCTACCTTGAAAGGACCAGTTGCTGACAGGGCCCTTGTCCGCGTCGATCATCTATTTGACCTTCTCAATAAGCTAAGTCTTTCAAAACCTGATCTCTTACGCCCCTACGTAACCACGTTACACCCTGACACAGAACGCAGGCCATTGGCAGAGCAAATAATTGATCAGTTGCTCGCAGAAGATGACTCCCGCTACAAGATCTACGAGGACGTACGTTTGAATCGACCAGTTCCTGGCGACTACGAGCCGGCTGTGCGAGAGACTATTGATCCAGACGTTCATGAATCCATCGGCTTTTTCATGGCTAATTGGATTACCTTCGAGCGAGCTGTCCATGCGAAGGCCCAAACACTCTTTGGGGAGCGAATTCCGGTGATGCGCACGTCTAAGATTTTAGAAAAATTGGGCTCAGTGAGCGATGACACTCTCAAGGAAATCGAGCGGATCAGACGTGTTAGAAATAACGTAGTCCATGGAGTTGAGATCCCTCATAACGTTGCTCTTCGCGAGGCTGGTTTACGGATTCAAGCTATTGCCGAACGCATTAGTCGTGATACGCCCAACTTGAACCGATAGAGTTCATCAGAGAGGGGGCGGAGAAGAAAAGGTGTTGGGAATCTTTTCTAATCACGTGGTGTGATGAAATGCTAACCATCCCCGTTTCGCGGCGCGCGGAGGCCTACCTCAATTACTCATGACCACTCCCGGGTGAAGCTTCGGATTCTGATCTCGCCTTGATTTCGCCTGCGCATCCCGTCTACAGTCCCTTTCGCCGCACAGCGCAGACCTCACGGAGTGATACATGGGCGAGACCCGCGTCGATCTTGAACATCTGTTGGAAGACCTACGGGATGCCTATCCCTCCGGTATCGCAGACACGATCCTCACCGAGATCATTGCCAACTCTCTGGACTCAGGAGCCAGCCGAATCACCATGACGGTTGACCCCGCGCAGTCCTCGCTGACCGTCGTGGACAACGGGTCCGGCATGCAGCGGAAGTCGATGCGGCAGTATCACGACATCGCAGCCAGCACAAAAGTGCGCGGGCAGGGCATCGGGTTTGCCGGAGTCGGCATCAAACTGGGGCTGCTGGTATGCGAAGAGGTGCTCACCGAAACCAGGCGTGGCAGCACGCATGTGGCTACGCGATGGCACTTGGCCTCGCGCCATCGCGCACCGTGGCAATGGGTGCCTCCGCCTGGACTGATCGGCGAGCAAGGCACTGCGGTGCGGCTGAAACTACAAACCCCACTCTCTCCCCTTGTAGACCCTGGGTTTGTTGAAGAAGTGATGCGTCGGCATTTCCAGCCGTTATTTGAACCTCCCTTCGATTCCTTTCTGTCCTGCCATTACCCAGCCGGTATTGCATTCGAAGTCAATGGGCGACCATTAGAACGGCACCCCATGTCGGCACCCGACCATGCTCCGTTGGCCATTCGATTGGCCCGGCGGCGCAAACCTTCGGCGTTGGGGTATTTGTCCCGCCATACCTCGCCATTACCGGAGGATCAACGCGGCGTCGCGATCAGCACGTTGGGCAAAGTCATCAAACGCGGATGGGACTGGTTGGGCGTCACATCGTTACAGGCTGAGCGAATCACCGGCTTGATCGAAGTTCCCGATCTGGCTGCCTCACTCACTCTCAACAAAGGGGATTTCATTCGCACGGGAGCCCGAGGGGCTACCTATCTCGCCTATCGCAAAGCGATTCAAGAAGCCGTCTCACGGCAACTGGAAGCCTGGGGCGATGGGCGCCCCGGAACACCGGAAGCCTCGTCCCGGATGATGCGGCCATTGGAACGAGACCTGGATCGAGTGTTGGAAGAATTGTCCGACGATTTTCCGCTACTCGGCTCACTTGTCGAACGCCGGGCCGGAGGCCAAAAACGATTGCCGATCGATGGCAAGACACCCGACATCGCGGCTGGAACAAAAGCTATGGCCATTCTGGCCGCCTCATCGACCGCTGAACCGGAGCCAAATGAGACCGAACCAGCTCAGTCACAAACACCCTCTCCGCCTACCGACCAGGACACAGCAGTAACCGAGCCTGCGACATCCACGATCCCTGCTTCAGCCTCTGCCATGTTTCCAGGGCATGGGCGTTCCCGTGCTCCGATGCGGTACGGGTTGGGAATTCAGTTCGAGGACCGACCCGATGATTCAGAACTAGGCCGGCTCGTCGAATCCACTGTCTGGATCAACCAAGCCCATCCTGCCTATCGGCGTGCGCTGACGTCCCGCTCCGTGGGCTATCACATCTCGCTCGCCGTCGCGCTCGCACTGGCCCCGTTAGCCGTGGAGCCGGATCAGGAACACGCCTTCATTACCAAATTTCTGTCCCACTGGGGCCACGCACTCGATCAACCCCAAGGACGCCGTCGTCGCCCACGAAGATAAGCGAGCCGAGCACCGAGCGGAATGTTCCACTGCCACGCCAGCGAGAAGGGTTTGTCCTCCACCGTTGCCTCGGTTCATGCGACGTCTCGTTGAGACGCCATACTTCTTCGACGAATTTGATGAACACCTTCTGAAGCATGCTTATTGCCTCGAGGCACAAGGGCACATTCTTGCTGACCTCACCTTGGGGTAACATGGCCCCCCCCTGTAGACGTGGAATGACTGAGCAGACCTTTTCAGATCCGATCGCACAAGGCTAGTACAGACAGAGCGAGAGCGCGATATCCACGACACAGTCCGCCGATAAAGTCCTCCTGCAAGGCGACGCGTCCGCACGACACGGCCCACGGTTGTGGCAAGAGGGCACTCGTGGCTTTAGACCTCTTCGTCAATGGGGAAAGGCTTGCACCACCAACGTTCTCTTGAGGACCTTGGGATGGATGATTGTCGTTGGTGGAGAGCTTGGGGGCGAGCCGTTCCAAATCGAATCATACGAGGCTCGCATGAAGATCTTGTGTAATCCAGCGTTTACTTTCTCGACCCAAGTAAAGGAATGTGCGCCGCGGTATCGCTGAGTGTTGAGACCGAAGTTGTTACCAAAAGACACTCCACGGGTCATGCCACTCACGGGTCTACCCGTGGGGTGACAGTCCACTCCGTCCACGAAATTAGTATTCGTCGGATCGAGTGTGCATTGAATAAAGACAGTCTCAAACAAATTGCTTTCGGCAGGTGACGGAATTTCTATCTCCAGACAATAGCTAATTGTCAGCAAATAATTTATTTTTTGGAAGTATTATGTCCATGATGTCGATAGGTTCGTCAAGATCCGCTGTGCCGATAATACCTATCTCATCGTTGCTGGTTTTCGTGAACACCCAGGGGCTTCCTTTCGCGCGTTCGAGTTCGGTCGACATGGTATTTCCTCCTTGTGTGAATGTCCTGCACGGACCTCGTCGCGCAATTTCTGTTCCTAAGTCGACTCGGCTGCCCTGAGTAATCCTGTCGGATTGCACGATGCGGATTTCTTGGAAAGACTGCTGTCCTTCGGATATAGAGATCCTGTCAACAAAGAACTACGGTCTGAATAAAACTTAGAGCTGCTGGCGATGTACCTAACCTGATACAGAGCTGTATCGAAATGGATTCAGACTTTACAACACTCTCTCTTGCCGGTTTTTGATCTCACTGGTATGAGTGATAATGAGGGGTTTGAGAGATAAGAGCGGTGCCAGAGTATTCTTTCGTATAAGCCGAGTCAAATTCTATCCAGAAAATATACCAGGCCTTAGCCCGGATCATTCATCAACACTTCCGCTGAATTTCCATATGTAATTTTCTTCGCAGCCTGCTACCAAAGCCGCTGAACGGCAGTCACAAGTTTCGGCAAGCAGGGTTCCAGTTCAGGCTCTGAGGCTCTGGTCACCACAAAGGCTGCCGGTACGTGCTCCCAGTGCCGCAAGTCCGGTTGTAGCGCACCTTCCAGCACTGCAGGCGCGGTGCGCATCAAGGCCATCCCCCCGATCACCGAGAGCTGGCAGAGTCCCCCTTTGCCATCGGCTGCCGCATCGAGCACACAGCCCCCGACCATCACGCCGGCTCCTGCCGCCAATGGGACCAGGCTGTAGGTCAGACCGATCGGCAATCGGATCCACGCCTGCACGTTGAGGAGCGGGTGATACCCATGGCTATGGCGAATCGCCACCTTGTCGAACCAACTTCTGGTGGAAAGCCGCACGCCGGTGTCGGACTGGCAGGCGGGAAGAAATTCCCTGTTCGCCGTCACGGAAAAATATCCGTTCGATGATCCAAAGAATTGCAGGTCCCACGTGAGTTCAGGAAATCGACCAATGCCATAGACGTGCCACTGCTCGCTGAAACCCAGACCTTCATCAATCCGAGCCACCTGCCGTGCTGCAAATACCCGGGCCGCATCCTGCCGGCCCTTCCACATCACACCCAGATCTCTCAGCCGGAGCCAATCAACGCGCGCCTCATTCACCTCCCCCACTCGCTCCCATAGCACAGCGGACAGCAGAAGATTCACCGGATCCTCGCCGTAATTATAGAGCGGCGTAAACAGCTCATGATCCAGTTGCCTGAGTTCGACCTTCGCCTCCTCCGGTTTCTGCATGTTCGCATAGCTCGCCGCGAGCAAGAGGCTGAGATAGCCGCGCTCATAACTTTCCAACACGTAATCGATGAAGTAGCCCTCCGGAATGAAGACGTTGGTGGTCTCCTTCAAGAAGGAAAAGGTTTTGTGCCGGAATTCTGACCGGGCCTTCTCGCCATGAACGATCACGGTGTCATAGCACCGCGCCCCAAAGGCATCGGCCAGTCGGTTGAGAGTATCGATCCTGTCCGAAAAGTTGATTCCCTGTTCGATCTCCGAGCAGGGAATCCCGTGCATGGTCCGCCCGCCTCTCGCCTGACAGCCGACGAGACCAATCAAAAGGCCGAGGACTAACGTGATCACACACCGAGAATCGTATCGGATCATCAAACCTCACACCTCATTCTTCGCGACAGTTCGTCGTGAAATCGCTGAGTGCGCGCTCCTCGTGAAGCGTATCTCGCAAGATGATTGACGATTGATCCATTGCACCATTGACTGAAGATGACTGTTCGACCGCGGAGGCCTGCACGGCTGCTCTTCGATGTCGACTCCACCGTGTTGGTCGTCTACGGCCACCAGGAGCAGGCCCGCATCGGCTACAACCCGATCAAGCGTGGCCGACCGTCGTATCACCCACTGCTCTGTTTCGAGGGACAGAGCAAAGACGTCTGGCATGGCGAGTTGCGGCCGGGCGATGCCCACACAGCCAGCGGGACGCGCGACCTGCTCACGGCCTGCTTTGCGAAAGTCCCAGCCGGAGTCCGGTCGGTGATTGTCCGTGCAGACAAAGGGTTTTACGATCATGCCCTGGTCGAGTGGCTGGAAGCTCACGCGGCCAGGTTTGTGATCGTTGCCCGCCTGACTGCTCCGATCAAACGCAAGCTGGGGCACCTGCGGTACACCATTCCCAGCCACGGCATCGAGGTCGCGGAGTTTCGCTACCAGCCGACCCGGTGGCCCCACCCCTATCGTTTCGTCGTCGTCCGACGCCCCCAGCCCGACGAGCAAGTTGAATATATGCGCATTGAATCATTGGTTCATTGGAAGGCTGAAAAAATCGTCAATTCCTCGAACAATGAATAAATTCAAACATCGGCTGACGCTTCACGAACGACGAACGGCAGAATAGATCTGCTCAATCTCACTACTTGTCAAATCTCGACATTCGCTTGGCTGGAGGCCGCCCAACACAATCGGCCCGATCGCGACCCGCACAAGTCGCAACGTCGGGTGCCCCACAGCGGCTGTCATGCGCCGAACCTGTCGGTTCAGCCCCTCGCGCAACGTGATCTCCACCCAGACAGTCGGCACGTTTCTGCGAAAACGGATGGGAACGGAGCGATCCCACAACTGAGGATCGTCCGGCAACAGACGTACTTCAGTAGGCTTGGTCTTCTTGCCGTTCAACACCACTCCCTTTCGCAACTGCTCCAAGGCCTCCTCGTTCGGGATGCGTTCGATCTGCGCGAGGTACAGTTTCGGCAGCTTATGCTGCGGGTCCGTGATGTAATGGGCTAACCTGCCGTCCGACGTCAGAAGCAGGAGCCCTTCACTGTCCAAATCGAGACGGCCGGCTGCATAGACGCCAGGCAGATCGATATAGTCCGCCAACGTCGGTCGTCCCTCTGGGTCGGTAAAGCAGGGCAAGACTCCGTAGGGTTTACTGAACGCAATCGCACGAAGTATCGGCATCACGATGAATCCATTTCGTCCAACTTGATTGGAACAGACTTATCCAGCCCATATGATTTTTGACCGTTCATGACGCAGTCGCACAGCCGCCAAGCGACATGAGCAATGTGAAAATGCCGTTTTCTACAGTTGAGAAGGAATAGCACAAGGGAGCACCAGTATACGGCTACTATATCCAACTCCCTTCGACCGAACAACGCGACAACAACTCTGCCCTGCTCCGAAGCCTTCGTCCACGTCATCTCGAAAAATGTATAGATGCAGGCATTCCCCTTCAGGTAGCACACCCTGAATAATAGACGATATACGTAGTTTCATCCTACTCCTCACTCAGGCACTGTATGGCAGTCCCTACAGTGCCTGTGGCGCTATGCTCCATTCATCTTGATATGCACACTTATCAGGCTATAATTCCCCGTCCAGCTCTAAAAGAACTCACTAGTTCTCTTCACACATGTTTCCGAATCATTGGGTATTGCGCATGCTTTCTTCAGAATATTCCGTTCGCCATCATCCATAGGAAGAGACCATGCGAAAAACGTTGATTGATCGAACCACGGGATTCCGGGCCCCCGCATTGGCCATGCTGTGTGCGATGGCTGTGGGGGGATGTGTGAGCACGGAAACCCACATACAAACCCTCACTGAACTTGAGGCTACAAAGAAATCATCCGCCCAGCTGCAACAGCAATTGAGCCAGGAAGCCACTCAACGCAAAGCCGCTGAACGGCAGGCTGCCGAGTTGGCCAAAGAACGTGAATCGCTCGCGGCGCGTTTAAGCGAACTGAAGTCCCGCCTGGAGGCCTAGAAAAGGAGGAAGGGCAATTGAACAACGAACTCAGCAATGTGCAGGGCAACGCCGACCGTATCGGGAAGGAGCGCGAGCAGCTGCGCAAAAACAGTCCCGATTCGCCGCAGCGCTCGATCAGGGAAGAGCCGCCAAGGAAGAAGAGACCAAATGGCTGACGCGGACACAGGAAGAACTGTCCAAATCACTGCAAGATGAAGTTTCCAAGGGCAATATCACCATACGACAAGTTCGTGACCGCCCTACCATCAATATGGTGGACCGCGTCCTGTTCGATTCCGGCCAAGCACAGGTGAAACCTGCCGGCGTAAAAGTCCTGAAACAGCTCAGTGACATTTTGAAAACGGTCACGGACAAACAGTTCCGGATCGAAGGCCTCACCGACGATGTGCCCATCAGTTCAAAACTGCAAGACCGCTTCAAAACAAATTGGGAACTCTCGACTGCGCGAGCCACGACCGTGGTCCACTATGTGTGATCTGATCGATCAGGCCAGTGTGGACCGCCAGCACCTCTCTGCAGTCGGCTACGCGGACACACAGCCCCGCACCTCGAACGACTCCGAAGAGGGGCGATCGTCCAACCGTCGAATCGAGATCGTGCTGTACCCCAAGTACCTCAAAGAAATTGCCGGCCAAGTCTGGACCAATACGGCTTCATCGAAGTAGCCACCCGTCCTCCGGAGGTGCTCACTTTAGCCCGCATGATTCATGAGGGTGTGTCGCGAACGCGTGCAGACGCAAAGCGAGACGGACACTCGGAGCCGTGAAGCTCGGAGGCATACTCGTGCAGTATGTCGAAGGGCTGAACGGCGAGACTGCCCGTCGCAGCCTCGTATCCGCGCTTACAGCAAAAGCTTCATGAATCATGTGCGCTAGATGAGCACCTCCAGCGTCAATCAGGACTTCCCCCTCTTCCCTGCTTCGGTTATGATGCATCATGCGATCGATCTTCAAGATCACTGCGTAGGAATCGGTCCCACTCCCAACTGAGGTGCCTATGTCGAGATTCGCGCGACGCCCAGGTCGATCGACTGGTCCGAGACATGAACCGCTCCATTGCTGAAGCCGACAAGTTCATTCAAGCGATGGAGAAAGAGCCGGCCTGATCCGCCAGCTCGAGACACCACGTCCTATCCGGAGGTCCTCATGCGGTGGGAAGGGCAACGAGAAAGCGGCAATATCGAAGATCGTCGAGGCATGGGACCGGCCAGGATCGGCGGAGGGCTGGGAATAGTCGGCATCGTGCTAGTGCTCGCCGTCAGCTATTTCACCGGCATCAATCCCGTGACACTCATCAACATGCTCAATGGCGTGCAAGAGATAACCGACTCATCGGCACCCTCCGAACCCGCACCAACCGGATCGCCCAACGACCAACTGGGGAAATTCGCCTCGGTTGTCCTCGCCGACACGGAAACCACCTGGAGGCAACTCCTTGGGCCGCGGTATGAAGATCCTCGACTCGTACTCTTCACCGGCGCAGTCCAGTCTGCTTGCGGAACCACATCGTCTGCAGTCGGTCCCTTCTACTGCCCCGGCGACCACAAAGTCTATCTCGACCTCTCCTTCTTCAACGTAATGGCCCAGCGACTTGGCGCATCCGGCGACTTCGCACAGGCTTATGTGATCGCCCATGAGGTGGGCCATCACGTACAAAACTCGATGGGCATTGCAGAGAAGGTGACGCGCCTCCAGCGCCAGGCTTCGGAACAAGAGAGGAATGCCTTGTCGGTGCGAATGGAGCTGCAGGCCGATTGTTTCGCCGGCGTCTGGGGCCACCACGCCAAACGTGAGCGAAACCTGATCGAACCGGGCGATTTCGAAGCGGGGCTTCGAGCGGCAGCGGCGATCGGCGATGATCAACTCCAGAAAATGTCCCGCGGCTCTATTAGGCCGGAAAGCTGGACTCATGGATCGTCTGAGCAACGTATGACGTGGCTCCGCAAAGGATTGGAGACGGGCGATCCCAAGGCCTGCGATACCTTCGCGAACAACCGCCTGTAGCCAGTCTATGGACCAAGAACTGGACCAGCCTGAAATCTCCTCTGCACAGGGCATCTGCGCAACCTTACTGGCCGAAGCGCCCTGGAATGCAAAATCCGTCATCGCCGCTGGTATCGCGACTGTCGGCGGCCTCACCTCATGGGTGACGAATTTTTCGTCCCCTGCTGTGGCAGGCATCGGCGGAAGCTACCTGGCAGGATTTTTTATCGGCTGGGCATCCCGGCGATTTCTGAAAATGGCTGCGCTGATCACCGGTGGGTTGCTGGCCGGCATCGCCGTATTGGAAGATACCGGCTGGATTGATCTCGACTGGACGTCAGTGGAAACGCAGATCAGCCACGCCATCGCCGCGTCACATCACGGTGTTCAAGGGCTCAAACATATCCTCTCCGGGTATCTTCCGTCGACAGGAGCAGGAGCGGTTGGAATGTTCTTCGGATTTCGAAAAAAGTAGCGAGGCGAAGTCAGACAGAGGGACTCGACCGCACGCGCCAGCGCTGCCCTTCATCACCAACCGCCAATTCCCGTATCGAGCAACGAGCCTGGAGTCGCCAGGGTATCAAGGCCGCAATCTGGTGGAGCGGGACTTGACTTGGTCACACCATTTCGCCTTACAGCCACACGGTAGGCACACAGGCGCGCAACTACTTGTCCCCGCTCACCCTCGTGTGCACCTATGGCTTGCAGTGTGCTGACTACCTGTCCGTGCAGATGACTGAAACCAAAAGCCAGGCGGATGACTGCCACCGCGTGCAGCAAGAACGCATGTAGTTTACTTTATTTAAGTGTTATTGCGTTGCGGCATGGTCCCACATTCTTACCTTTACAGGCACGGCCTGTTCCGCTATCATTGCATCCTAGCTGGCAAAGTAACCGACGAAATGGCCACACTCCAGCCCGTCATTCAGGTTCTTGAGTAGCTTGACGGCGCAAAAGAGGAACCATCTCATGGTGTTTTTTAACGCTTCACCTATCCATAACCGTCACAAAACGCAGGTAGCAATATCTCCGTTAGTTGCTGTGTTGTTGCCTTTGATTTTGGCTGGTTGTGTCTCTATCAAGTCATTTCAAGCCTCACCGCGCAACGTATGTGCCGGGGATACCGTCACCGTATCTTGGCACGCTACAGGTCATGTGGAGTTGGAGGCCAATCCTCCGCTTGCCCACACCGGCTCGAAGCCGTCGGTGGGCGCAGAGCAGTTCTTGGTTCAACAAACCACGCGGTTTGTGCTGAATACACAATGCCTGTTCTCACATAAAACCGCTGAAGCGGATGTCGTCGTTGTTGCAAATGCCTCGAAAGAATTTGGTGGCCTTGTGAGCTGTATGATGCCCGAGCAGAAGTTGACCTTGAGTGTGCCGTTGCAAGAGCCACAGGTTTCATCTGCGTTGCGGGTGACTTCGGTGACCAATATGAATACTCGTCCGATCATGCTCAGTAAAGAGAACGTGCGGGTAACTCTCTTGCCTGCTCAGACCTCAAGGGCCTTCGAGCACCAAGCCGCACTAGGCTCATGGGAGGTCACGGCACCCCTGAACCCGAATGAAACCTGTGATGATGCGCTTGAGGCGGTTCGTGACCGACTCACATTCCAAATCGCCTTTTCTTGTCGAGACTAGACAATGTCGATACCAGACCAACTGAAGACCATCGTGGTTGTAATGATGGAAAACCGCTCGTTTGACCATGTCCTGGGATATTTGGCGTTACCCCAATTTGGGGGCCGAACGGATGTCGACGGGCTGTTACATTCGGATACTGACCCGGCATTCGCCAACGAATATGACCACCAGATTTACCGTCCGTTCCCGATGTCTGATGGTCGGTTGAGTAGCGACCTGCCTCATTCACGTCGCAAAGTATCCACACAGCTGGCCTTTCGTGGAAAACGCGCCACGATGAGTGGGTTTGTCCAGGCTTATGTGGAGGAAACCCATAGTGTGGTCGAAACCCCTCCTGTTCTTGGCTACATGACGCCAGCCTCCGTATTCATGTCGAATTTCCTCGCACACAACTTTCTGGTCTGTGACCGTTGGTTTGCCCCTCTTCCTGCGAGCACGCAACCGAATCGTTCGGTTGCGTGGACCGGATGCTCCTTGATCGATAATAGCGTAGCACGAATCATCCCACATCGAGACCTGGTGCTGGACTGGCTGACCGCGCACAAGGTCCGCTGGCGGGTCTACCATTCAGGGCTGTCGTTCTTTCTCCTTTTTGGTCTGCTTGATACAGTGCTTGGTGATAACTTTAGGAGCATACGGCAACTGGCCGGCGACTTGGCCGCAGATTCTAACGATACGGCACCTCAAGTGATCTTTATTGAACCGGAATACGATGATTCTCCAATTCACTTCGGCAATATCCCCAACGACAACCATCCGCCGTTGGCGATGGGGCCCGGGGAACAATTTATCCGAGACGTCTATGCAACCCTATCCAGAAGCCCCCGTTGGGCCAATACCATGCTCATCGTCACATACGACGAACATGGAGGATTTTTTGACCATGTTCCGCCACTCCCAATAAAAAGTGCGGTGCCCGCCGGAGCCTTGTACTCTGAACCATTTACGACGACGGGAGTTCGTGTTCCCACAATCATTGCATCGCCATTTGTGCCAAGCGGAACGTGCTACTCTGGATCGCTGGATCACACGTCCATTCTGCAACTCTTTGCTGAAATGTTTGCCGGAGATCGAAGAAAATACTCTGAGGACGTGAATCTCCGCTTGGACCAGGGCATCGAGAGCGTTTCCAGCGCGTTGATAAAGACTCAGAGAACTGATATACCGGTTGCGCCCGCGACGCCAGTGATGGTTCAACAGTTGATCCGCTCGACCAAGCTCGTTCTGAATGAGAATCAGAAAGCATTCGTACTCGCGGGACAGAACATTCTCAGCTATGACTCAGGCAGAGCGATCGGCAGGTTTCCCGAACTCCTCCATCTCGACACCTCGCAGAGATCCCTCTTGCCGCCGTCTCCAACTGTTGTTCCCGACCACGACCAAAAGCCACGAACAATTAAGAGGCCCAGCAGGAAACGAATCAAGAAACCCCTCAAGAAACCAAAAAAGAAACAGAAAAAACCCACCAGATAGCCCATCTTATGGGCTGAAATCCCACCATGGCCTTCGGCAGGCTCGGCAATACCAATACCTTCCTCCAAACCGTCGAGACACGCTTGATCCAAGCAGACCTCTCAGCCTGCAGCGGCAACTCAGGAGGCGGCTTGGTCAATGCCCAAGGGGACATCGTCGGGATTATGCACGCCATCATCCAAACAGAAACAGAGGAGACGCAGGCCCATTGCAGCCGCATGACCTCCGCCATTCCGGGGATTCTCGCCGAACAAATTGTGAACGCGTTCCTCACGGGCAAGCCGCTCGCGTTCTCGAAAATGGGAATTCACATGACCTCGGTGAAGGACGGCACCAAGTGGCGCATGGCCGTGAAGGATGTGGCAGACCTGGCGAAAGAAGCCGGCATTCAAAAACACGACCTCTTGCTAATGGTCAAGGACACGGAGGAACTCGATGCAGCCCAACTGAAGAACTATCTCATCGAACGGACGACGCAGGCCAGCGAGTGGCCATCAAGGTGCGGCGGATCGATGCGGGTTTGACGTTTCATGTTGTGTTGGGCGGAGGATGAATGAAGTCAATGCGAGGGGCTGTGTCCGGGGAGTGCTTGATACCATCGATTGGCTTGAGCCAATGAGACTGGGCAGTCGAACAACCGGCTAAGGTTGGTTTCTGTCATGACGGAACGTTTCTCCCCGTCCTGTAGAATTTTTCCCTGCTTCAAGAGCACCACACGATCTACTTCCGGCGGAATCTCGTGAATGTGGTGGGTCACCAGCAATAGCGTTTTCCCTTTGCGCATATGCGCCTGCACCAGATCCAGGTAATGAAACGTCGCCGTGAGATCGAGTCCACTGGTCGGTTCATCCAATACCAATGCAGCGGGGCCATGCACCAGCGCACGGCACAGGAGGCAGCGCCGCTGTTCGCCGGTCGACATCTCCGCAAATCTCCTGTCGGTCAAGAAACCGATACCAAGCTCCTCCATCACGGCATGGGCATGAGCAATTTGAGCAAAGCTAAAGTCTTGCTGCCCATAGATGCCGATGCTCGCATAGTAGCCTGATAGCACAACTTTCAGTCCGGTCACATTTTCCATGTACTGATGCTGAAGATCGTGCGACACCATGCCCAATCGTTTCCGCACGTCCCACACATTCCAGCGTTCTTCGCCAAAGAGCCGGATAGATGTCTCATCATTGGGAACTGGATGAACTTCACCGGCCAGCAATTTCAGGAAGGTCGATTTCCCGGCGCCGTTAGGACCGAGGATGGCGACATGTTCACCCTCTTGGAGAGACAACGAGAAGTCGGTGAAGACGCAGGTATTCCCCCGATAAACCGTCGCCCGATGAATGTCAATGATAGGGGGCATGGCCTCTCGGGCCATTACGCTTCGTGGGGATTGGAATTGGTCTTCGTGATACCGGCAAACTTGGATGACTTGGCAGATTTCTTCACAGACGCAGCAATCTTCGGCGTCTTGGTCTTCACATCCGCGTTCTGTGCACGGTGGAGCAAGGCATGGTCCATGAGCACTAACGCCATCATGGCTTCGGCGATCGGCGTAGCGCGAATCCCGACGCAGGGATCGTGACGGCCATTGGTTTCGACGGTCACGGGCTTGCCTTGCTTGTCAATCGAACGGCGCGGAACTCGAATGCTCGACGTGGGCTTAATGCCGATCGTGACAACGATGTCTTGGCCAGTTGAAATACCGCCGAGAATTCCGCCGGCATGATTGGTCACAAAACCGTCAGGGGTCAGCTCATCTCCATGCTCTGACCCACGTTGTGTGACTGAGGCAAAGCCTGACCCAATCTCGACCGCCTTCACCGCATTGATGCTCATCATGGCCCCAGCCAGATCGGAATCCAGCTTGGCATAGACTGGTGCACCCCAGCCGACGGGAAGATGCTCAGCAACCGTCGTAATCCTCGCGCCGACCGAGTCGCCAGATTTTCGCAGCTCGTCCATGAAGGATTCAAGCTTCGCCACTGAGGCGGGATCCGCAACGAAAAACGGATTGACACCAACGAAATCCCAACTCTTGAACGGCACTTCATACGACCCAAGTTGGCTGAGATAACCTCGGATCACGACGCCATACTTTTCCCTGAGCCATTTCCTGGCGATCGCTGCCGCGGCCACTCGCACCGCCGTTTCACGCGCAGACGCGCGCCCGCCGCCGCGATGGTCGCGAATGCCATATTTCTGCCAATAGGTATAGTCCGCGTGACCGGGCCGAAAGGTATCGATCAGATTGCCGTAATCCCTGTTGCGGGCGTCTTCGTTGCGGATGAGGAGCGCGATGGGGGTGCCGGTGGTCTTGCCTTCAAAGACACCGGAGAGGATTTCGACGGTATCGGATTCCTGCCGTTGCGTGACGTGGCGGGAGGTGCCTGGCTTACGCCGATCGAGATCGTGCTGGATGTCCTCGACGGAGAGGGCCAGACCGGGCGGACAGCCATCCACGACACAGCCAATCGCCGGCCCGTGGCTCTCGCCGAATGACGTGACGGTAAAGATGCGACCGAACGAATTGCCTGCCATGGGGCAAAGTCTCCCTATCGCAGGATGTTCAAAAAGGCCGTCCAGCAAGGCCACAGCGAGCGAAGAGGCGAGGCGTACTCTGCCCTGTACGTTGAGCCTCTGAGCGATGCGAGAACAAAACTGGTGGACTTTTTCAACATCCTGCTACTCAACGAGATCGAGCTTGATGCGCAGCTCCTTTAACTGATCGGCACTGACGGCAGACGGCGCATCGGTGAGTGGACATTGGGCCCGTTGCGTTTTGGGGAACGCGATCACGTCACGGATCGAATCAGCCGCCCCCAATAGCATAATGAGGCGATCGAGGCCAAAGGCAATCCCTCCGTGGGGCGGAGCGCCATAGTCCAGCGCGTCGAGCAAGAACCCGAACTTCGCCTGCGCTTGCTCCTTGTTGATGCCGAGCAGATCGAGAATGCGCAGTTGGATATCGCTCCGATGGTTGCGGATACTCCCACCGCCGATCTCGCTTCCATTCAGCACCATGTCGTAGGCCTTCGCCCGTACTTTGAGCGGCTCCGAATCCAGGAAGGCCACATCATCATCCATTGGCGCGGCAAAGGGATTGTGCATGAAGATATACCGCTTTTCTTCCGGCGAATAATCCAGCAAGGGAAACTCAACGACCCACAGAGGCTTCCAAGCGGCAGTATCGATCAGCTTCAGCTCTTCACCCAGCAAGAGCCTGATACGGCCCAGCACATCGTGGACAACCGCGGCCTTGTCTGCGCCGAAGAGGACTAGATCCCCTGGCTTCGCCTCGGGAAGGGCCGATGCAAAAGCCTTGGCGTCCAGGAACTTGGCGATCACGGACTCCAATTGCCCCTCTGGAGTGATCTTCAGCCAGGCCAACCCCTTCGCACCAAAACTCTTGGCCGTTTCACCGAGCGCATCGATCCGGCTTCGCGGCGTGGTTGCTCCGCCTGTTACAATCAAGGCCTTCACGATCCCGCCCTTGGTCGCCGCCTCCTTGAATACCTTGAACTCGCTGGCCGCCGCAAAGGTGGTGACGTCGTGCAGCGGCATGTCGAAGCGCAGGTCCGGCTTGTCCGATCCGTAACGGCCCACTGCCTCGGCATAGGTCATACGCGGGAAGGGAGTCGACAATTGGACGTCGCCCGCCTCACGAAACACCGTCACGATCATCTGCTCCATCAAACTCATGACTTGCTCGCGGTCTGCAAAGGACAGTTCTGCATCGATCTGTGTAAATTCCGGCTGCCGGTCATTCCGCAGATCTTCGTCACGGAAGCAGCGCGCGATCTGATAGTAGCGATCGACGCCGCTCACCATGAGCACCTGCTTGAAAAGCTGCGGTGACTGCGGCAATGCGTAGAATTGGCCGGGGTTTACTCGGCTGGGCACCAAATAGTCCCTCGCGCCCTCCGGCGTGCTCTTGGTCAAAATCGGCGTTTCCACCTCAAGGAAACGTTCTGCATTCAGAAATCCACGGACGGCCTGCATGATGTCATGCCGGAGGCTCAAGAGTCGCTGCATCTTTGGACGCCGAAGATCCAGGTAGCGGTATTTGAGCCGGATCGACTCCGTCACTTCGGCATCGTCTTCGATGACAAACGGCGGCGTCTTCGACTCGTTCAGAATCTCGACGGCATCCACGAAGATTTCGATCTCGCCCGTGGGCAGATTGGGATTCTTGGACTCTTCAGGACGGGCCATCACTTGGCCCGTCACCGACACGACACACTCGCTCCGCAACGCGTGGGAGGCGTGGTGCACTGCTGCATTACGCTCGGCATTGAACACCACCTGCGTGATTCCGGTTCGATCACGCAGATCGATGAACATGACCATGCCATGGTCGCGCCTCCGCTGGACCCAGCCGTTCAACACGACAATCTGCCCGACCTCGCCTTTCGTGAGTTCCCCGCACCGATGAGTTCTGACCTTCATACCACCTTCACTTTCTTGGAACGGGCCCATCCGGCTCGACTGACAGGCCTCTTCGGTCGTGGAGCCTGCTGCTTTGTGTCCTCTGCTGAGGCCAGCTTCTGTTCCGCAAGCTCGCGCAAAGCGTTCGCTTCACGGTCGGTCAGATACCTGAACTCGCCGAGTGCCAGATCGCCTAACGAGAGCGGCCCCATTTTAATCCGCGTCAGCTTCAAGACAGGATGACCGACCGCCTCCATCATCCGTTTCACTTGATGCTGCCGCCCTTCGCGGATCGTAATCTCCAACCAAGAGTTCAGCTTGGCTTTCTTCATCTTCTTCACGATAGCCGGACCGGTCATACCATCTTCCAGCTGCACGCCCTGTTCTAACTGCCGGATACGGTCATCCGTCACCACCTGCTTGACCTTGATGAGATAGGTCTTCGGCACATGGTAGCGGGGATGGAGCAACGTCTGGGCTAGGTCTCCGTGGTTGGTCAAGAGCATCAACCCTTCGCTGTCGAAGTCTAACCGACCGACGGGAAACACCCGCACCGATATCCCGCGGAGGTAGTCCTTCACCGTCGGTCTGCCTCCCGGATCGTTCAACGTCGACATCACGTTCTTCGGCTTATTCAGTAACAGATAGACGTACGGTTGGGCGGAACTGATGTGCTTACCGTCCACCTTGATGTGGACACGATCTGGATCGACTTTGGTGCCAAGCTCCGTGACGACTTTCCCATTGACGGTCACGCGCCCGGCGGCAATCCACTCCTCAGCCTTCCGCCGCGAAGCCAGTCCAGTTCCTGCAATGACTTTTTGTAATCTGACGTCCATACTCTCTTTCGAAGGTTGAGATTGAGAAAGAGGCTGAGAACGACACATGCTCTTATCAGCCTAAACCTGACTCGTTATTCCCATTCGATTGTCGCCGGCGGCTTTGAACTGATGTCATACACCACCCGGTTCACACCTTTGACTTCGTTGATAATCCGGTTCGACATCTTGCCCAATACGTCATTTGGAATCTTGGCCCAATCGGCCGTCATGCCGTCCAGGCTAGTGACCGCACGAAGCGCGATGACATGTTCATAGGTCCGTTGATCGCCCATGACCCCCACGGTCCTGATCGGCAACAACACGGCAAGCGATTGCCAAATCTCTCGATACAAACCAGCGGCGCGAATCTCCTGATCGAGAATAGACTCAGCCGCTCGCAGGATGGCCAGCCGCTCCTTGGTAACCGTTCCCAACACCCGGATGGCAAGGCCAGGCCCTGGGAAGGGTTGCCGCCAAACAATTTCGTCCGGCAGACCCAGCTCCTTCCCCAACACCCGCACTTCATCTTTGAATAGCTCACGCAACGGTTCGATCAATCTCAACTTCATCCGCGCCGGCAGACCACCCACATTGTGATGCGTCTTGATCGTGGCCGAGGGGCCCTTGAAGCTCACACTCTCAATCACATCGGGGTAGAGCGTGCCCTGAACTAAAAACCTAGCGCTGCCGGATTTCTTCTTCGCTTCAGCCTCGAATTGTTCGATGAACTGCTTCCCGATAATTTTCCTTTTACGCTCGGGATCGATCACTCCTTTAAGCTTGGCAAGGAACGAATCGGATGCGTCGAGGAGACGTACGTTCAGGTGAAGCTGTTGAGCAAACGTCTGTTTGACTTGTTCTTTCTCTCCCGCCCGAAGCAGCCCATTGTCGACGAAGATACAGGTCAACTGGTCGCCGATGGCACGATGGGTGAGGGCCGCCGCCACCGACGAGTCTACCCCGCCGCTTAAAGCGCAGATCACTCGTTCCTTGCCGACTTGCATGCGAATCTGCTGTACCGCCGTCTCTACATAGGACTGCATCGTCCAGGTCGGCTGACAGCCGCAGATATCGTAGACGAAATTCCGAAGGATCTGGGTCCCTTCCGTCGTATGCACGACTTCCGGATGGAACTGAAGACAATAGATTCGGCGCTTGTGGTCGTCTCGCTTCATCGCGGCAATCGGCGAATTGGCTGTATGTGCGATGGATCGGAAACCAGGCGGCATCCGTTCGATACGGTCTCCGTGCGACATCCAGACGACCGTCGATCCGCCTTCGCCGATTCCATTGAAGAGATTGCTGCGGTCGTCGATCGTGAGATCCGCACGGCCATACTCTCGATGTTTGGATTTGGCCACCTCTCCACCCGAGAGATGTGTCACCAGTTGCATCCCGTAACAAATACCGAGAATGGGAATCCCTTGGTCGAAGAGATCCTTGGGCACCGCCGGCGCTTTCTTCTCGTACACGCTGGAAGGGCCGCCCGACAGCACGATGCCTTGCGGACGATAGGCCAGAATGGTCGCCAAGGATGCGGTGCAGGGCAGAATTTGCGAGTAGACGTGGGCTTCGCGAATGCGGCGTGCAATCAGTTGGGTGTATTGCGACCCGAAGTCGAGGACCAGGATTCTATTGTGCCAGAGTTCCATGAAGACGTTAATCGTGCAGCGTTACGCGTTAACCGAGAGATTTGAAGGGAGGCATCCTACGATTAACAATTCACGATTAACGTTTAACGAGGAGATTACTCCCAATCCATCCGGTAATTCGGCGCTTCCTTCGTGATAATCACATCGTGCACGTGGCTTTCGCGGAGACCTGCGACCGTCTGCCGGATGAACGTGGCTTTCTGCTGTAAGTCCGAAATCGTCCTGCATCCGCAATAGCCCATGCCGGACTTCACGCCGCCGATCAATTGGTAGATGACGGCTGAGAGTTTCCCTTTATAGGGCACGCGCCCTTCGATGCCTTCCGGAACCAACTTCTGCACCGGACGCCCCCCTTGCCCGTAACGATCTCCGCCCCCGCGTTCCATCGCGCCGATTGAGCCCATGCCACGGTATACCTTATAGGTCCTGGCTTGGTAGAGTTCGGTTTCCCCCGGCGATTCTTCTGTGCCTGCCAAGAGTCCGCCCAGCATGACCGAGGAGGCGCCTGCCGCCAAGGCTTTTGTGATATCGCCCGAATGTTTGATTCCGCCGTCTGCAATGATCGGGACCCCGCTGCCTGCGAGGACTTTTGCGCAATCGGCAATCGCTGTCAGCTGCGGCATCCCGGCACCGGACACGATACGGGTCGTACAAATTGAACCGGGCCCCACACCCACCTTCACGGCATCTGCGCCTGCCTTCAACAGATCCTTCGCCGCATCGGCGGTGGCAATATTCCCGGCTATCAGTTCAAGATCCGGATGACGTTTCTTGATCATCTTAACTGTGTCCAGCACTGCTTGAGAATGCCCGTGGGCTGTATCGACCACGACAAGGTCCACCCCGGCCTTCTTCAGCCGCGCCACGCGATCTTCCGTCTCCGGCCCCACACCAACAGCCGCACCCACGCAAAGCCGGCCATGTCCGTCCTTGCAGGCGTTGGGATACATGATGCGCTTTTCGATATCCTTGATGGTAATGAGCCCTTTGAGCTCGAACTGCTTATTGACGACCGGCAGTTTCTCAATCCGATGCTCGTGCAACACTTCGCGAGCCTTTTCCAAGCTCGTCCCTTCGGGCGCCGTGATCAGCTTGTCTCGCTTCATGATCTGCGAGACCTTCAAGTCCATCCTGGTTTCGAACCGCAGATCGCGATTCGTGAGAATACCGACCAACTTCTTGTCTTTGGTAACGGGGATCCCCGAGATTCGGTATTTCTCCATCAACGCATGGGCATCGCGAATCGTTTGATCGGGCGAGATCGTAATTGGGTCGAGAATCATGCCGCTCTCGGATTTCTTGACCCGGTCCACTTCAGTCGCTTGATCCTCCGGCGACAGGACGCGGTGAATAATCCCAAGGCCGCCTTCGCGGGCGATGGCAACAGCCAAACGGGACTCCGTGACGGTGTCCATGGCCGAGCTGATGATGGGAATGTTGATCTTGATGTGGCGAGTCAGTCTCGTACGCATGTCGACCTCAGTCGGTAAGATCTGAGATTTGGCCGGAACCAACACGACATCGTCATAGGTCAGCCCCAAACGTGGTTCCTTATCGAGCATGTCTTCTCCTCAACAAGTCCTAAATCCTCGTAGCCGCTTATGCCCGTGATGTGCCTTGTGCGTTCTCGATCTCTGCCACAGTCTCCGCATCCTCCTGGAGCCGTTCGCTTCCCTCATCCGCCGGCATGAACTGTTCGACCCTGGTGTTCCCGCTATCGACGACGAACACACTTCCTTTGACATCGACCGCGATGCCGTAAGGAAAGTTGAATTGCCCCTTGCCGTTTCCAAACCCGCCCCACTGGGTGATGAAATTGCCTTCTTTATCGAACTTCTCGACACGGTGATTGCCGGTGTCCGTGACATAGACATCGCCGGCTCCATCGACCGTAATACCCCAGGGGGACCGCAACTGACCTGCCTCCTGCGCAAGCGGGCTGCTGGCGTGACCCGGTTCGGCACTGCCGCCCCACTTGGCCAGCAACTGCGGGAGCACGTTGGTGCTGGTATCGAACTTCTGAATCCGGTGATTACCCATATCGACGACGTACACAAACCCGTCCGTCTGGTCCACGGCCACGCCACGCGGGAAATAGAATTGGCCATCTCCGTTCCCGAAGCTACCCCAGGACATAATGAACTCGCCGTTCATGTCGAACTTCTGCACACGGAAGTTGGCGCTGTCGACCACATAGACATACCCGCGCACCCGATCGACCGCAATGCCCCACGGTGAGTTGAACTGCCCTTCGCCGTTTCCACGCGATCCGAACTTCATGAGATAGCCACCGAGCTTCCCGTCGAACTTCTGAACACGGTGGTTATTCGTATCGACCACCCAGACATCGCCCTTGCCGTCGCAGGCGATCCCGGTAGG
Organism: uncultured Nitrospiraceae bacterium; assembly: GCA_963821465.1. GTDB lineage: Bacteria > Nitrospirota > Nitrospiria > Nitrospirales > Nitrospiraceae > Palsa-1315. The sequence goes on from CAWGDV010000010.1 coordinate 417,235, forward strand.
ATTATGGAAGTTGGCATTGGCTGAACCGAAGTTTCCCCAGAGAATAATGAAGTTGCCGGTATTGTCGAATTTCTGAACCCGGTTGTTGCCGTTGTCGACCACGAACAGCGATCCCTGCGGGTCGACACAGAGACCGTAGATCGGGGCCATGAACTCGCCGCCATGCAGCAACGATGCGCCACGGCCTGTACGGCCCCATTCGGACACGCAGAGATACCCCGACGTGTTGACCAGAATCGTGGTGCTCGCAGGGGTAGAGACGTTCCCTCCCACATCCTTGAACCAGACGTAGATCGACTTCTGCCCGTCTCCCGGCGACAAAATAAATGGGATCGTCGCACCAAACTTGGTGGCAGGCGTCACATCCACCCATCCCGGCGTCCCCGCCATGGGAGTCATCGGCGCCTCGGAAACAAAGTAGGCCGCAACTCCGGTATCGACATCGTTCGCTGAGACCGTGACGATGACTTCCGGCGTGTTCGTCATGAACGCGCCATGATTGATCACGGCATACGGATTTTGGGGCGCCGTGATATCGATGAGCACCGGCGTCGCCGTCACTTCGCTCGACAACTCGCTTTCGACGCCGGTCTCGAACACCGCGGTCACGGCATAGTGATAGGGGGTATCGTTCGAGAGGCCGGTGTGCGCATAGGGATTCGTCACGCCTTCGATTTTTGTCGCCGTCTGGGTCGTGAGCTTCGGGACGGTATTGAAATATAGGTTATAGGACTGGGCCCCAGGAACTTCCATCCAACTCAGGAAGGCTTCCGTATCCCCGGCTTTGACCGCCACGCTGCGGGGCGCCGGAGTCTCGCTCGGCGCCTGACTAGTTGACGTCTCATCTTTTCCGCGATTGAGTTCTTCGTCAGTCGGCACATACTTCAGAATGCGGCCATTGCCGCTATCGACCACATAGACCGCGCCTTCTTTGTCGACCGCAATCCCGTAGGGAAAATTCAGCTGCCCTTCTGTCTTTCCGCGGTTTCCCCAGGCACAGAGGAACGTCCCATTGCCGTCGAACTTTTGGATGCGGTGGTTACCGGTATCGACGACATAGACATTGCCGAGCGCATCGCAGGCGATCCCCCAGGGAGACTTAAATTGGCCTGGCCCAGCTCCTTCTCGGCCCCACTTGGCAAGGAAACTCCCGCGGGCATCGAACTTTTGAATGCGATTATTGCTTTCATCGGCGACGAAGATATTGCCCACAAAATCGACGGCCACGCCGCGAGGGAAAAAGAACGCACCGTCGAAGCTCCCATCACGGCCCCACTTGAGTAACGCCGTCCCGTCCGAAGTGAATTTCTGAATGCGCGCATTGCTCGTGTCGGACACGTACAGATTTCCTTCTGCGTCCGTCGCGAGCCCCCAAGGCACATCGAACTTGCCCAGATCGGCCCCGCGCCAGGCAAACCCAAACTTCCCCCAGGCCTGCATCGCATTGCCATTGAGATCGAATTTCTGAATGCGGTTATTGCCGCTGTCTGCGATATAGAGTACGTCATTCGGCCCGACTGCCAATCCACGCGGATAGTAGAAGCTCCCTTCCTGCGAAGAGGGATCACCGCCCCATCGCGCGACAAACTTCCCGGACTTGTTGAGCTTTTGAATCGAATGGTTATCGGTATCGGCAACGTAGATATTGCCGTCCTTGTCGAGCGTGATCCCCGTGGGCGAGCTGAACTCTCCGTCGTCCACCCCTTCCCGGCCGATGCACATGGCCAACAGATAGGGCGAGGGAATCGCCATGACCTCTTGCGACTCGAGACTCTCACCCTTCTGCGTCACCACGGTGACGACATAGTGATAGCAGGTCCCATTGGCCAGATCGTCATGGACAAACGGACTCTGGACACCTTCCACGCAGGTGCCTTTGTCTTTTTTCACCCCGATGACGGCTTTAAAATCATCGTCGCCGGCAATCGGACGCGTAAGATCGGAGAACTTGATCATCACGCCCTTGGTGGTTTGGAAATAAAGATTGTAGTACATGGCATCGGGAACGGGATCCCATGTGATGGTAACCCAGCCGTTCCCCGATTTCGCGGCCACGTTCGCCGGCGGTGATGGCAGTTCTTCTTCAGCGGCAATCGAATCGCCGGCACCCCATTCTCCCTCGGTTCCATCAATGGTCAGATGCGTTCGATCACACTGAAACATCTCGTCGAGCAGCCAAGCTTTGATCATGTGGTGGTACATCCTGTTGCTAAAGCAGCTCTTTCAGAAGAAATGAGGGGTCTTTCAACGACTTAGAATTGGATTTTTGAGTCTAACAAAGCGACGGAAAGAGAGTCAACGGGGCGTATCTCAAATTTTGATTATGGTTTCTCGTTTCAGATCACACACACCGAGTGATGGGAGGCTTCCACTAAACAACGCACGAAACACTGAATTGGACATACTGAAATCTCGCTGCGTTTTCCTCTTCCATTCTTTCCTCGCCCCCCTTACGATATAGCTTAGCAGGATGCTTAGAAAAACTCCGCCAGCAGGGGGAGAGATGCCCGGTGAGTCCCCTGTGCTCGCGCAACGCGCGGTCTCAGAAAGATGGGAGGGGAACAGCCAGACCATCCTTCTTGCTCGCAGAACGCGCACGATAACACAGTGCTCGTCCGATGCGCGCAGGGAATGACAGCCTGACTGTTCCCCTGAAGGCGAAACGGGGAAAATCGGGAGACCCTCGCACGGGCTTATGGCATGTGTCGGCGTGCCGGTGGGTTGGAGGGTGAGAACATCGCGCGCGGTTGGGGGACTCATCCGGGCCATCAGAGGACAACGTAAACAAGCAAGCTTGGAATTTTATTCGCTCGCTTTGGCCTTGCCTGTGGAACGTTGCGTCTCGGCGCGCTGGTGTTGAGTGGGGTGAGATGTCTGGTCTTTTTGAGCATCCCGCGGATCAGACTGATGCCATTAGCAAGAATGACATCGAAGCGGTTCATTTTAAATAAATGAGCGGAAACCATTCGCCGCGGTAGAACGGTCAGTGTCGGACAGATCCCTATGCACTGAGGAGTCCCTTCAAATGTCAGACTTATCGCTTGATCAACTCGAACAACTTGTCCAGGGTCGCCATTGGGACCCTCTCGCTATTCTCGGTGCTCATCAGATGGCCCAGGGCAGTTCTCCTACCGTTGTGATTCGATGTTTTTTGCCGGAAGCCAACGACGTGGCCTTGCTCCTCAGTGAGCAAGGTCGACAGCCCATTCCCATGACGCGCCTCCACGAGGCCGGTCTATTTGAAGCCACCGTCCAAGAGTCGCTCGGAACCAACCCCTATCGTCTCCGCATAACCAACCATGCAGGACAAGTCTCGGAGCGGCACGATCCCTATGCCTTCCCACCCCTCCTCACCGACTTTGAGCTACACCTCTTCGCCGAGGGAACCTTCTTCAAAGCCTATGAGACAATGGGCGCCCATCTCCGAACAGTGCAGAGCATCGCAGGAGTCCATTTTGTCGTCTGGGCGCCGAACGCTATGCGGGTGAGTGTCGTGGGCGACTTCAATGCATGGGATGGCCGCCGCCATCCCATGACGAACCGCGGAGCGACCGGCCTCTGGGAACTCTTCATTCCTGAACTCACAGACGGCACGCTCTACAAATATGAAATTCGCTCACGCTACCTCGACACACCGCTTCTGAAAGCCGATCCCTATGCGGTCGCATCGGAACTACGCCCCAAGACCGCCTCGATCGTCCGTGAGCTTTCTTCTTACCGCTGGAAGGACCAGTCCTGGATGACGGCGCGGGCACAGCAAAACCCGCTCGCCTCGCCCCTCTCAATTTACGAGGTCCATCTCGGCTCCTGGATGCGTATCCCTGAGGAAGGAAATCGCTGGCTGACCTACTCAGAGCTTGCCATAAAGCTCATCCCATACGTGAAGAATATGGGCTATTCCCATGTCGAACTGCTGCCGATTACCGAGCATCCGTTCGACGGATCCTGGGGCTATCAGACCACAGGTTATTTCGCCGTCACCTGCCGGCACGGATCTCCCGAAGACTTCATGGCCTTCGTCGATACGGCACATCAGGCCGGAATCGGTGTGCTGATGGACTGGACACCCGCGCACTTTCCAGACGATCCGCATGGACTCTCCCAGTTTGACGGCACGCATCTCTACGACCATGCCGACCCACGGCTCGGCTACCATCCGGACTGGCACAGCCGTATCTTTAATTACGATCGCGCCGAGGTCCGGAACTTCCTTCTGAACAGCGGGCTCTTTTGGCTGGATCGCTACCATATCGACGGCTTGCGGGTGGATGCCGTCGCCTCGATGCTCTACCTCAATTATGGACGGAAAGAAGGAGAATGGATTCCCAATCAGTTCGGCGGGCACGAAAACATCGGAGCCGTCACGTTGCTGAAAGACTTGAATGTTCTGGTCCATCGTGATTTCCCCGGCGCGATGACCATCGCCGAGGAATCCACGGCCTGGTCGGGAGTCTCACGCCCCACCTATGTCGGAGGACTGGGCTTCACGTTCAAGTGGAACTTGGGCTGGATGCACGACATGCTGGATTACTTCGGCCACGATCCCGTCCACCGCCCCTTTCACCAGAACCAGATTACGTTCGGGCTCCTCTATGCCTTCAATGAAAATTTCATCCTGGTGCTGTCGCACGATGAAGTGGTGCACGGAAAGCGGTCGCTGCTCGACAAAATGCCCGGCGTCGATGGGCAACGCTTTGCCAATCTCCGTTCCCTCTATGGCTTGATGTACGGGCATCCAGGCAAGAAAATGCTGTTCATGGGAGGAGAGTTCGGGCAGTGGTGTGAGTGGAACCACGACACCAGCCTAGAATGGCATCTCTGTGATTACGAGCGGCACTCGGGGCTCCAGCGTCTTATACAAGATCTTAACCGCCTCTACCGCCAGGAGCCGGCACTGCATGAACTCGATCACGACTGGACCGGTTTCCAGTGGATCGACTTTCGCGATGCAGCCTATTCCGTGATCGCCTTCCTCAGAAAAGCCAAGGACCAGGATAATCAGATCGTATGCGTGTGTAACTTCACCCCTGTTCCCCGCTACGACTATCGAATCGGCGTGCCGCACGAAGGCTACTATCGTGAACTGTTGAACAGTGATGCCTCGGCCTACGGGGGGAGCAACGTGGGAAATGCAGGAGGGGTTCAGACAAGCGCCCTACCCTCTCATGGCCTCCCCCATTCGCTCGCAGTCACACTCCCCCCACTGTCGGTGCTGTTCCTCAAGCGGATCTGATTTCGCAGGATACTGAAAAAGTCCACCAGCATAAGAAGACCGTTGTTTGGTTTGAACCAAATCAACCAGATAGACCAGAAAAACCAAATGGACCAGACAGACCGGGTTTGTGCCACACGTGGAGACTATCGAAACCTTACGCCTGTCTCAATAGTGTATCCGGGGCTGCTGGAAGAGAACTACCAGGTCCTGAAGGGACCGCAATCAAGATGGATGAACTTCGCGCGAGGATAAAACCCTACCCCACCATACTGCAACCTCAATGCGGCACGCTGAATCTCGCGAAGCTTGACACCGGGAATATAGAAATCAACCGCCTGCCCCTGAACATGCAAACTGTGCTGCGCGACTCGCCTGCTCCGCTTTAGAAGCTGCGCATTGTATTCAGGCGACCGATAGCCGGAAATCACGTGGATCTCGCCGGCGCCGGCGAGCGCTTTGTGCACGAGATTGACGTGTTCCAGCAATTGCACATCTATGGCGGCGACTTCTCTTGTGTGATGGCAACGCAGAACATGATTCACCTCATCCAGCGCCGTCAGATCATACTGCCCCGCGTCATCACGATAGCGAACTCGCAGTCGTTCGTTCGTATGCACGTTGAAGAAGGTAAGTTCGGCGTCAGGAAGCTCGTTCGCTCGTGCGATTGAGGGCTGCAGCAGTCTGCTCCCGAACAACAGTAGTCCGGCAACAGACGTTTTCAAGAACGTTCGACGAGTCCAAGACCAAGAATCTGGAGGCTGCAAAGAACCGCTCCGGAAAAAGGTGTGCTGCAGTCTGTCAGGTGAATGCCTGTGCTTGTATCAAAAGGCCCGGGGTCAGTCAACCCCTTCCTCTAGGAATCTGTCGAAATGTTTTTCCAGTATCCTGCTAGACAGGAGAACTCAACACAGGTAAGATCGCACACATAGGCGGCATACGACTATGGCTACAATCCTTGTTATCGACGACGAAGAATCAATCCGGAACCTCCTGAAGGAAGTCCTTGAGAGGGCAAACCACCGTGTGCTCGAAGCCCGCGATGGTCAGGAGGGATTGACTCTCTACCAGCAGAACAACGTGGACCTAGTCCTCATGGACATTCTGATGCCAGGAACCGACGGCCTCGAAGCCACGTTACAACTGACGCGGGAATATCTTGACGCCAAGGTCATCGCCATGACCGGCGCGCAAGGCGACCGAAACTTTCTCGATGTCGCGAAACTTTTTGGCGCACGCCGCGTCTTCGAAAAACCCTTCGACCTCGACAAACTCGTCCAAGCCATCAACGAAGAACTCGCCAAGTAGCGAGAACGACCCAGCCGACTTTCTTCAGCCTCACTATCTTTGTCATCATATAATCGCTTCCCTGAACCTTGCCGTCAGAAGATGCAAATATCTGGCAATAGGGTCGTCGTTTCATCATGATTCTGACAGGAAGAAACGCGCGATCTTTGAAATGAATATTCGAACAAGAACGCGAGACTTGAGCTACCTTATCCTCTGGATCGTGCTGATTCTTATGGTAGGGGTATTGCCTCTGAGTAACTTTGTGGGGCATGCACACTGGGAATACATTAAGTGGGTTCCGACCGTTGAAGATCTTCGTTCACCCAAATACCTACTCGACATCTTCTCCGACATTGTCGGGAATACCATGCTCTTTTTTCCTCTTGGCTATTTTCTGAGGCGGCTGCTCACCTCTTCCAGCCCTTCACGGCGATTGCTCCTGGCTGCTGGGATCGGTGGCACCCTTTCACTCAGCATCGAACTCTATCAAGTCTATTGCCACAGCCGCTTTCCCTCAATCTTTGACGTCATCACCAATGTGACTGGAACCTTCATAGGGGTCCACTTTCCCCTCTCCAAAAAGGACGCCTTGCCTGCCTCGCAGCATCCGAATATTACGCCCAATCCGCAAGATCGTCGCCACGCTCCTTAATCCGCATGATTCATGATCGCTTCTGCTGCAAACGAGCCATCACGGCCTCAGCCTGCCACCAGTAACACACCTGGCCGGGCTTCGTTGACTCATCGACCTCCATTGAGTTCTTTCCTGGCCAATGAACGCATCATGACCGGATCGCTGTAGGCCACTTCGCTGAGCGCATCCATCATATGCAAGCCCTTGGTCACCGCTAATTCCTTTGCCTTCAGAGAGTTCTTCGCGCTGAACCGCGCCACTGCCGGCTGACCGTTCACAATCTGACAAGCCAAGATCTCGCCGCTCACTTCCAGCGTGCCTCCCTGCTCGACCAACATCTTGGCCTGCGCCGACGTAATGCCATGGAGCTGGGCGAACTCTTCCAATCCTCCTGTCTCAACCAACCGTCCATCCGGCATGATGCAGAGTCGCTTGAAATGTGGGGACCAGTCCTTGCGAAAGTCGATGTACTTGATGTCTCCGCCCTTGGCGACCGCGCGATCCAAAGTCCGGTAGTCGAGTCCAAGATTTTTCTGGTCGAGTTTCGACTTCAACTCCTCCGGCAACGTCTTGTGAAAAACCATTGCTGCCACCTCATTGAGCGGAATACCTCGCGCGTGAGCCAGCTGCTCCGCCTCGGCAAATTGCATAAGATCCAAGGTCCAGGTCTGCTTGGGAACCTCCCCAGTCGGATCGATCCGACAAGCAAACAACCCCCGCGTCAGGATCCCGCCGATCTGCGGGTATACGTACACCCCTCCTTCGGTCAGCAACTTGATCATCGTCTCCAGTGGAACCTCGTAGCTTTCTGACAAGACTTTGGCATGCACAGCCAAATCTTCCTGGAACGTCATCGCGCAGGCCGTCACATTCCCCGGCGCATCGAACTCAGAATAATCCTCAATAATGTTATAGAGGACCGTGGGCTTGAGCTTCTCGGCTCTTTTCTTTATCTTAAACATGAGCTACTTATGCATAACATATGTAAACACAAGATGTTTTTTACTGATTGACATGGTAATACGGCGGCAAGGTCATGAGTCTCCCATCCTCCACGGGGCCACCAATCGTGAAGTGATAGAGCGATTGGAAACTCAGACTCTTCACCGCTGCAATCTCATGCACCGGGTCGTCGAAGAAACATCCAATCCCGGTCGCCCGCACCCCCGCCGCCTCGGCTTCCAGGTATAGCACCTGTCCCAGTAACCCCGATTCCCAGAATAGACGTGGGTACCACCAGGCTCCTCCTTCCCGCAAGCGTCCCTCGAACTCGGCCAGCATGCCAAACGAGAAAGCACTGTCTCCCGCAATGTCCTGATGGCAGCTTACTTGAACGGCCAGTTTCTTCGCATCGCCCTCAAGCAGCCAGTAGAGTGGCCGATCCTCCGGGCAACCCGGAGCCGGAGTCCAGGTCAGCTCTGGGTTCATCGATTGCTGGATAAACGACAACTTCCGTGGATCGCGGACTAGAACATACAGCCCTGGCGTGAGGCCGTCGACGCGATGGACAAAGAGTAATAAATGAATCGCCGGTTCGTAGGGCCAGACATCCCACGGCATCGGTCGATCCAATTGCGGCCGATCCGCACGAGGCATCACTCGCTCCATCATGCGAAAGAATGTCGCGGCCGAGATTGATGTTTTGCCATCGAACGACACGGCACTTCGGCGTTGGCGAATGATCTGACCTGCCAGCACCGAGTGAGACGTGAACGGTGAAACATGAGCCGTAACAGAAGTGGGAGCAGCGACAGAAATGTGTTCACAAGCGGCTTTCCAGCTCGCGGCTGCTGCCTCATCAATAATCTCCCACTCCACTCCATGCTCGCCGCTCAATCGATTGGCTTTCCCATGCCAGGTGCATTCAGCGACATCCTTCACCACCGCTGGATCAATGAAAAGCGGAATCTCTGGCAGCTTCCCACGTTTCACGTCTAACGTTTCACCTTTCACGTCCCCAAGAGGCCATATCACCGCCAGACAATCCGGATGTTCTGGTTCAACCTCTGCAAAGTCCTCCACCCTATTCGTCCCCAACAGGAGCGCAACAGTGTGTTGCTCCACGCCATCGAGCAGGACCATGTTCCATCCGAGCGTCGCCGCGGCAATCCGCGCTGAGCCGATCGCATGGCCGACATCATGGTTGCAGTAACGGAACGCTCGCTCGCCATATTTCCAGGCCTCTCGCCAATGGACCGAAGTCAGTCCGAAAAGAAATGCACCAGGAGGAAACGGGTCCAGCAGCCAAGCGATCTGTTCAGCCGGAAATTCAGCGCGTAACTCCAATCCATGCTCTTTGGGCGCGTAGTGATAGAGCCCCGGTGTGAGATCGAGTCCCTCGATCTGCGGAAGCACAACATAGCCTTCAGTCGGATGTAAATTCCCCGAGGAGGGATTACTCCGTAGAGGCCACTCCGACTCCCCTGCTTTCTTCCAAGCTGACAGCGCAAGGGCAAACTCGAAAAACCGGGAAAGAATCCGCACCGTGACAGGCTGGCAAGCAACGGCTCCAGGCTGGTAGATGGCTTCATAGGCTGGCGATACCGGTTCTTCATCCGGCTTCAGCAAGGGCAATGAAATGAGCGGTGCTCCTTCAAACCGCCGAAACGGATCAGGCTGATTGGCCCAATCCAGATACCCAAGCGCACGAGCATAGCGATTGAAATGATGCTTCGTCTGAACGTGATAGCGGATGACCCGATCGACGGGATCGGTCGGCAAGGTCCCGACTGGTTCACGATACAGGGGGATTTCTGTGGCCATAATAATCAATCCCAGTCTACAGAGCCGCAGGAAGGAAAGTAAACGCAGGTAGCTCGGGACATACTGCGGGCTGATAGTTGGATAGACTGCAGGAGGCGGAGCCTATCCCGGAAGGTGGCGCCTGACAGAGAAGTGTATAAGCGCTGGACGATTTGGTAGACTTGTTCACCAACAGATTGCTGAGCCTGCCTTGCAATGCTGCAAGGCAGGCCGCAGTGGACTTATATTAGTTACACGGCATGAAAGTAACGTGCACGAAAGCCCAAGGAGCGACTCGCCAACTCGACGTCTCCATAACGCTGCTCTTTGCAGACTATGACTCGCTGGCAATACGTACGCTTGCGGCGGCGGCGCACGGCGTCCTTGCGGACCTAGTAGAAACCAAACTACAGGCGTTTCATGGCGGTCGAAGATGATCGAAGATTCCGGGTTATCGAAAAAGGAAGCGCTCGCCGTCCTCATTAGTGCCCAGAACTACTTGAAGCACGCGGACCGAGGCCCTGATTCAGAACTCTCATTTGAAGATGACGAAAATGAATGTTATTTTCGTCACCACGCTTGAGTGCGGCGAACTCGCATACCCCCTATCCATCGACATGCAGGGGTTTCAGATCTGGTATCTCGCATCCTATCCAGAGAAAATCGGCTACGATGCAGAACCAGCAAGAAAGTTGCGGCTCGCTTTTCCTTGTTTACAGTTACTGCCGAGAGAAACACGTCTAATACGAGGTGCAGAGTTCATTGAAAAGTTAAAAGCCGCCCGCGCCGAGGGTCATCATGCCGTCCAACCAGCGCATCGAACTAACGCCGGGACGTATCTCTTGGCGCTACGCGGCTACATCCGTGGCTGGTGCCGTTCATGCGTCACACTAGGCCGGTCTCGCCACCCTCTTTCCATACAACCCATCCGCTCATTGTCCTGCTTTTCTCCGCCCGAGTATGCTGCACCCGAATCTCTTCGAGGTAAGCCTCATGCAATTCGATATGCAGCTCTTGCCGCACAACAGCCGTCAGTTTAGGATTTGAATCTATCCAACGCTGCGGTATACTCGCCTTATGCCGTTCAACCTTCCCCTCAAAGACATGAGTCTCCACGAGAAGCTCTCTGCGATGGAGTCATTGTGGGAAGATCTCGCCCGTACCCCGGACGCCATTGAGTCCCCTGCCTGGCACGAAGATATCCTCGACGAACGCCGCCAGCGTGTCGCCGATGGGGCATCTCAATTCATCGAGTGGGAGACTGCGAAAGCGGACATCCGCAATAAGCTCTCGTGACAATCGAAATCCTGGACGAGGCTCAGGAGGATTTGATTCAGGGTTTCCGCTTCTACGAAGGCCGGGAATCAGGATTGGGCGCCTACTTTTTAGACTGCCTGTTCTCAGACATCGACTCACTTCTTGTGTACGCAGAGATCCATATGGTCACCTTTACCTACCATCGATGCCTCTCCAAACGCTTTCCGTTCGCTATTTACTACAGTATAGAAGAGAAGCTGATTCGCGTGCATGCTGTGTTGGACTGTCGCAGGAATCCGTCTTGGATCAGAAAGCGTTTAAGGAATAACTGATGGCCTAACCATGCAATTCGACGCCGCCCTTGCCGCACAAGAGACATTCAGACGAGCCGAAGTCGAGCTTGGGTCCGACTGGGATACGGCTGTAGAACTTGAAGGCACGTTTTCCTCTAATGCCGGATCGACGGCGCGGGAGGCCTATGAGGGTCTCCTTGCCATTGCGCATCGTTATCCTTTGGCCCATTCCTTCCAGGCCTTCTGTATCTTCATTACCTGGCAGCAGGTGACGGAAGAGACCATTGCACATCATTTCCAGACCGGCCTCCGGCTCTGCGAAACCTTTCTGGCCATTCCTGAGGGCAAACATCCAGCAGACGTCGAGCAGATCACCGAACTCTATGGTTCATTTCGTGACGGATTGGGGCTTGATGAAGAGGATGAGATTCAAGTCGAATTTCGAAAAGACACGCCGAAGGGTGGAGACTAGACTCCAAAAGTGCTGAGTTAGAGATTGTCAGAAGCAGAGCGCTGTTCGCTGGCAGCTGCGGGCGCTGGATCGGATTCATCGTGCCCACAATGCGGACAGGGCATGCAAACCGGCCCATCGCAACAATGGTAGATGTATTCGCGGCCGCAGCGTTTGCAGTTTGTGTGAGCCATTTATGAGCGCACCGTAGCAAACTTCCCGCCTCCTCACAAGAGCCGATTCATGTCGGATGACGACAAACATCGCGCGCGAATTTTTCTCCACCGGGGCCAACTGGCGCAAGCCAAAGCCGCCTACGAACAGGCAGTCTCGGACGATCGCCTGGCCCAGGATCACCGTGCCCTCTCCGATTCGCTGGGCAATCTAGGTAACGTCTGCGCACTCTCGGGCCACCTGGATCGGGCTGAAGCCTGCTATAGGGAAGTCCTCGCAATCCAACGCACAGAGCGGAATCAACAGGCCATCGCCCACACGCTAGTGAACCTCGGCAATCTTCACATCGGCGCCGACCATCCGGAAAAAGCCAGACCCTACTACCTTGAAGCCCTCGACCTCCTCGCCCCCCTGAACGATTACCGGGCGCTCGGCATCCTCTACCACAACCTCGGAATGGAAGAAGCCCGCGGGACGCAGTGGGATGAAGCCACCGCCTACTTTACTCAGGCCCTTGATGCACATCGGATCGTCGGCAATGAGGAAGGGCTAGCCCTCACCTACAGTCAGCTGGGCAAAACCTTTCTGGATGCCGGTGACGTACGAAAAGCGGAGAAATGTTTCAACAATGCGTCTGAACACTTTATCAAGCTCGGGAACGCCCCGGGCGAGGCCGCAGTATTGCGTCTACTTGCTGACGTGTATATCCGTGTTGCCGATCGAGGATCGGCCATCCGTTGCCTCGAACGCGTCGTGTTTCTCGCCACGCATTACAACCTACCGGAGTTGACCCGTGACCAGGTGTCACTGAACCATATCCGTCAATCTGTCCCTCGCCCCTAAGTCCTACATCGTCTTGGTTCCATACCAGCCGCGCGGTGAAATCTCACATCTTTCTGGACAGATTGAAATCCTCTGCTACCTTGTGGATTGTCACACCTGTCCATCAAGCAAGCTTCGCCCCTCAAGAACCGACAGGATACTGACATTAGCTTTGGAAACAGGTGGGGACATTGCTCGTCTATATCCTTTTGGTCTTGGCCATGCTCATGCCTGCACTACCCTCCCCTGGTCACGCCGCAGACCCCACGCCTCAGATCACGGTAGGGACACAGGAGGTCGGACTCTCGGTAGGATATCTCTTGCCTCATCGACTCACGAAGTACCACAAGACCGAGCAGCAAGGCCCAGTCTTCATGCCCTACTGGATGATAACGCTGACCGATCCCATCGGCGGCGGTTGGTATCGGGGGCACGTCTCACTCGGCGCCGAGATGGTCTATATCCAGTTCCAGGAGCCAGTTCTCACGCACGGCGTCGGCTTCGCCCCGAAAATCAAATATACCTTCGTTGCACTGGACCGCATCCGACCCTATGCCGAGTTCGCCGGAGGCCCCTTCTGGACCGATCTCGCAGGGAAGATCCCGGAAGAGTCCAGCCAGTTCAACTTTGTCTTGATGGCAGGATTCGGGGTCTCCTATTTCCTGACCGATCAAGCCGCACTCAATGTCGGCTATCGATTTAATCATATTTCCAATGCCGGCACGGACTACCCGAACCTCGGACTCAATGCCAGCCTGCCCTATGGCGGCTTCTCGTTCTTTTTCTGACTTGGAAGGAGGCACGATGATGGGCCAGTTTTTTTCACGACCATTAATCAGCACCATTCTCGTCATGGCACTGGGTCTTGGAACCGGCTGTTCCCATTGGATCGAACTGGCTGCCCCCATAGACACCTTACCGCCTGCCAACGCCACGGTGGCCACCGATGCACGAGTGCCTCTCCTGCTTGAGACAATTCGGATGACCCAGAACGGCTCGTCGATCGCTCCGCCCTCAATCCTCGAGCGGCAGGTACTCGGAGCCATCGAAGCCACTCGCCTATTCTCTCAACATTATCAATCAGGCTACACGCAACCGATGACAAACCAGGCTCGCGTCACTGTGCGTTTATCGATCGACAGTCTTGTCGAGCCTCATAGTGGCCAAGCCGCCTGGCGAGGCTTCCTCGTCGGCGCGTCGATGTTTACACTGTCGCCGTTTATCTCCCTCAATTATGACTACGGCACCCAGATGTCGCTTGAGATGGAACGATGGGACGGGCAGGTTAAGCACTACACCGCCATATCCAATGGATCAGCCCATTACCACCTGTTTGGGGCGCATCCAGAAGTCATCGAACAATTGAAAGGTCAGGTCACGGAAGCCTGCCTGTCGTCCCTGCTCAATCAGGTCATCCAGGACTCAACCTTTTTTCTTGCCGGCAACACGCAACCCCAAGACCATCCGATTCGCACCGTCTCAGTCGCAGTCCGGCACCCATCTAGCCGCGCCATTCCCGTCTCTCGAGCGCTCGCAGACAGTTCTCCCCGGTAACTCTCCACATAACCCTTCATCATTCAGAGGTCTGGCTCTCTACTTCCTCGCAGTGGTATCATGCAGCCTGCACGTACGAGGGGGCCAGTGTGGATCTTGATGCGTTCAGACAAATGGTTGCCAAAAACCCAACGGGCTTTCTAGGCCGTTATGGACTCGGAAATAAACTCCTCCAGGGAGGGGACAATCTTGAAGAAGCGGTCGAACACCTGACTGTCGCCACACAGCTGGACCCAACCCACGTTGCGTCGCACCTGGGCCTCGGGCGCGCCTTAGTTTCTTTAGGGCGAAAGAATGAAGCGAAGCCCGTCTTGCAAGCCGGCATCGACGCCGCACGCTCCGGTCGATCGAATGGAGGGGGAGACCTGGTCCCTGAGATGGAAGCGTTGCTACGGACCTTGGGATAATGAATCGGATCGTGATAATGCAAGGAGCGCCCTATGAAGATTGAAGAAGCCAGACAGCGAATCGAATCGGCGATGACACAGTACGGGGCACACGCCGGGGTGGCGATCGATCTTGTGATCAGCGAGGTGAAATCCGATCTCGGCGTGTCCACGGCCAACGAATTGATCGACGAGTTCGACCTCGAATTACAATACAACATCGCCCCGATAGAACCTGGGTTCTCCAGCAGCTAAGCCATGGGCATACGGCCTAACGCATCTCAAATCAGGGTGCTCAAAAAGCTTATCGTTCTCACCCACCCAACCCCGGCGGCTACTTCACCCACCCGCCCCGAGTCTGCCGGGGCAGCCTCTTCGGCCAAGGGCACGACTCATCCCGGCAAGGCCGCAGGCGAGTCCAAACCGGAGGCGTACCAATCACCCGCCCGCCCCGAGCTGCCAAGACAGCTCGTTTCCCGAGTGGATTGGTTGAGAATTTCAATGAGCCGAGAACGACGTTGAAGAGCTTTTTCAGCACCCTGTTATGCCGCTAATTTGGTGTGCAATCTCCGGACATGGGTACGGCCACGCGGCGCAAGTGGTGCCGATACTCAATGCGCTGGGTGTCCTCGTGCCCGGCCTGACCACTATCCTCCGCACCACGGTTCCAGCCTCATTTTTCCAAGACCGCCTGACAATCCCCTGGGAACTCAGTCCCGTGCAACAGGACATCGGCTGTATCCAAGACGGACCTCTCAGGGTCGACATCGACGCGACCTGGGCGGCGCACCAGCGCTTCCACAAAACCTGGGAGGCACGCCTATCCAACGAAATCGCCGCCATGCAGGCGATATCGCCCGCGTTGGTCATCGCCGATACGCCCTACCTCGCCATTGAAGCCGGTTCCCGCGCGCGGATACCGACCGTTGCCTTGGCGAGCTTGACCTGGGATCTCGTGCTCAAAGAATACTGCCACGCATCAGACCATGCACAGCAGCAGTTGATTCAGCGCATCCGTGAATCCTATGCGAAAGCCGACATGGCCCTTCGCATCATCCCTGCCCCCAACATCGATGCCTTCTCCAAGATAATCGATATTGGCCCAATAGCCAGCCCAGCCTCCCCTGAACGAGACCGGCTTGCCTCAGCCCTCGACCTGGCACCCAACGAGAAGACTGTCTTGGTGGGGTTCGGCGGTATCCCACTGATATCCCTCCCGCTTGGGCACATGGAACAGCTGCGCCGCTATCGCTTCCTCTTCGACGGCCCGGTGGCACCGGGTTATTCCCGCATTCATTCCACAAAGACGATTCCATTCTCCTTTAAGACCCTGCTGGCTTCCGTCGATGTCATCATGACCAAACCTGGTTACGGCACCATCGTTGAGGCAATCGCGCTTCAACTACCGGTCCTCTACGTCCGCCGATACAATTTTGCCGACGAGCAGCCCCTAGTCGACTATCTGCATCGATACGGACGCGGCATCGAACTATCATTCGATGACTTTACGCAAGGCCGCTGGCAAGCAGCCTTGCAACAATCGTTGGACACACCGTTGCCTTCGTCGCCACCGCCACCAACCGGTGGAACAGAGGCAGCAGCCTTTATCTCGCAGCAACTCAGAACCTTCGGCACGCACCACACCGACAACCTTCGATCGTAAGGAGTTCAGACCCTGCGCCTACTTGCTCGCTTGATCACCATTCTCATCCGAGTTTTCGATCAGATCGCGGGGCTTGTGTTCCGTGTTCAACAGCTTCTCACCGGAATCCTCCCAGTATTGTTGTCGCCGAAGGAGATGATCAGACTGATCCGCAACCACTACGATGACAGCTATCAGGACGTGGCAGCAAGCCATCCCGAGACCTGCTACAAATGGACGTTAGAGAGCTGGGAAGAAGACGTGATCGTTCGCCACAAGATGACGTCGGGAACCATTCTGGTGCTTGGAGCCGGGGTGGGTCGCGAATCTATCGCGCTGGCGCATCGCGGATTTCTCGTCGTGGGCCTCGATATTAATCGGGAAAGTCTGTCCGTCGCTTCTCAGCAAGCCATGGCCAGAGGCATGCATCTCCTCTTCGCACAGGGGGACTTCCTGGCTATCCCAATCGGCCCAGCTCGAGTTGACTACGTTTTTATGTCCGGCATCATGTACAGCTCCATCCCCGGTCGGCAACAACGGCAGGCGTGGCTCCGAAGCCTCCGTACATGCATGAACGAACATGGGCTGGTTGTGCTTAACTTTCTGATCGCTCGGGAAATCGAGACAAGGACGCACCGGCTCATTCACAGACTCAACCGCTGGCTCATGACACTGCCTGGAGCCAATCAGTCGTATCAATTGGGCGACACCTGTTCCCAGAGCCATTTCCTGCACGCCTTCGTCGATGAAGAAGAGATCCAATCGGAACTACGCGAGGCAGGTGCTACGATTGAGCAATTACACTGGCATGAAGGATGTGCCGTGCTCTCATGGCCCTCGTAATGGCCTACCCCTCTGAGTCGGCCTGGGGCCTGATCGTTCCCTAAAATAGCGCTAGAAGGGCCGCGAGGGATTTGCTATCCTGCCGTCACCGATGACCCCCACTGCGATCTATACCAAGCACCCCGACTACGTACAGCGTGACGTGGCCGGCGAGTGCATTCTGGTCCCCATCCGACGGACGCTCACCGAAGCCAATAGCATCTATGTCTTGAACGAAACCGGTGCGGCGCTCTGGAAGCGCATCGACGGCCAACGCACGGCGCAGGACATCGTCACCGACTTCTGCGGCGAGTATGAGGTTGAGACAGACCAGTTGGCGAAGGACTTCACGTCGTTGCTTGACGACCTCCTCTCCATCAAGGCGGTCGAAGAAGTGACCAGATGACTCATGATTGCGCAGGATAAACTCACACACCTTCCCAATCGCTTCCCCTACTCCTGCCAATGGGAGGTGACCTGCCGTTGCAACCTGCATTGTGTCATGTGCTACACAGATTGCTTCAATCGTCCCGATGCGATCCGTCAGGAGCTCAGCACCGCTGAAATCTTTCGTATCATGGATGAGCTGGCCGAGGCCGGAACCTTGGAACTCTGCCTCACCGGCGGCGAACCGCTCGCCCGCCCCGACTTTTTCCAACTGTACGAACATGCCATCCGTTGTGGCTTCCTGGTCACCGTCTTTTCAAACGGGACCCTGATCACGGAAGCCCATGCCGATCGCTTTGCCGCGCTGCGGCCCCTTCGCATTGAAATCAGCTTGCATGGGATGACCCGCGAGACCTTCGAACGTATTACCCTGGGACAAGGCTCCTACGATCGCTGTCTTCAGGCAATCGGGTTCCTCCTCGATCGGCAGATTCCTCTGGTGCTCAAGAGCACCGCGATGACGCTGAATCAGCAGGAGATCCTCGATATCAAACGGTACGTCGAGTCTCTGGGTACGGTCAGATACAAGCTCGGGGAGGAGATGCGTCCGGAACTCGACGGCGGCGCAGGCCCATTCCAGTATGCACTGTCCGAACAGGACCTAGCCGATCTGAATCAGCAAGATCAGGATTTATGGAGAGACGCCTGTCGACTTGATTCGGTCGAGCCGCCCCCCTGCCAAAGCGGCATGCAGCGATTTCACATCGATGCCTATGGACAATTGCAATTGTGCTCAGGCAATCGCGGGCAGAGCTACGATTTGCGAACCGGTTCATTTCGAACCGGATTCTACGACGAGCTGCCGACATTCACCTGCGACTGGAAAGCGCCTCAAGAACGAGACTTCATTCAACTCACAACGCACCATGCATAACGAAAGAACCATCCCCACCATTCAATATGGAGCCTTCAGCCAGCGAGTCCATGAGCAGGCCGCCACGCGCCAGCGCGTGATCAAGGCGCAACTCGAGCTGACCTATCGCTGCAACCTCCATTGCCGCCATTGCTATACCGATCCCTACAACAGCAAGGAATTCTTTCCGCGCGAGCTGACCCTCGACGAAATCCATCGCCTGCTCGATGAGATGCAGCAGCTGGGCGTCGTGTGGCTCAATCTGACTGGCGGCGATATTTTCATGCATCCCCATTTCTTTGAGATCTACGAAACCGCCTACCGAAAAGGGTTTCTGCTCCAGCTCTATACCAACGGCACACTCTTCACCAAAGCCACCATCGAACGGCTTACGGCAGATGCCGCCCTTCACCATCGACATCTCCTGCCATTCGGTGACGGAAGAATCGTTCGACTGGTTCACGCAGGTCCCCGGATCGTTCCGCGCTTTTATCCGCGGCTTGGAGATGTTGCGAGACAGCGGCCTACCGCTCACGCTGAAGACAAAAGCCATGAACTGGAATAGAGACGAAATGCCGGCCATCAGGAAATTCGTGGAATCGTTCGGGCAGGAGTTTGGATTTACGACCTCCCTGTCTCCTCGTCTCAACGGCGATCTGTCGTCACTCACCTATCGGATGGCTCCGGACGATGTGGCCGCGCTGCATGGAGATCAATCGGCAAGCCGATGTGGACGAGGAGCGCTGCGGCATATCCGCCGACTTGTTTGCTCCGACTACAGATCGTCTCTATCGTTGCGGCTGTGGAACCAACACGATCCACATCAATGCCTGGGGTGAGCTTGGCACCTGCACCTTGCAATACGAACGGCGGGTGTCTCTTCGAGCGCATTCACTTCCTGACGCCATCGAGATGCTATTCCGGGAGATCCGAGGCATTGCGGTACCAGGGCGAATCACCCTGCCGCACCTGCGAGGTCCATACCTTTTGCGACAAGAAGCCCTCGGATGCGCGATGGGAATGTGGCACAGCCGAAGCTCCCATCCCCTATGATTGTGACGTCGCTCTTGCGCGTGCACAATCGGCGCTGCACCAGACGCTGATTCACCCATTGCGCAGAATTCACAAGGATGTCGGGACGCATCATGACTGAGAAGAAACCGTACAGCCAACCGCAACTCTTCCGAGTCGGAGCTGAGCCAGGAGCAGGCCATCTTAAGCGCCTGCAGTTTGACCGCCTCGAATCCCATGGCAGGCGGTTCGGATATTCGCTGCAGGTCAGGAGCATGCAAAAAAGCAGATGGCGGCCGGTGTGGGCGACAGCGGTCAGCGGCCTTCCTGAAAGGAGACGATCTCGGTGGGCAGCAAAAGAGCCGTATAGCTCCCCGCAACTCTTCCGCGTCGAACTGAACCAGGAACAGGCCATCCTTTCGGCCTGCAGCCTGATGACCATGAGCGCACTCGCCAACTCACTCGTCAACGGTTGCCGAGCCAATGGATAATGTCAGCCGCAGGCTAGCCTGGAGGCTGCAAAAAATCAAATGTCACGGGCGCGATGTGCCGTGACAGTGGCCCGCACCTCTCGTAACCCAAGCGAGAGCTACCATGAGAATTGATCTTCAGATTGGCGGCTACCGGATCAGCCTGGACGAACCAGGAGAACCATCCTCAGCTCGCTGGCCGATGCGTCCATTTCGACTCGTTCCTCGCCCAACCTTGCTCCAACCGGACGTGGACGTCACGGTGACTGTGGCCTTACATCTTCCCGCATTGGCCAGGGGCCACTCCGGTTCGATGCGGCCCACGGCCTGTGGAAACTCTTCGAGTCAGACGCCGGATTCGTCATCGAAAGCCTCGAGCACAGAACACACATCAGCCTCGGGCTTGTGCCATGGTCTCCGAAGACTACCGACCGTGCATGCGTGGATTCTGCCGGAGTGCAGATGGGTCAAGTCGGATGGTGTCCGATGCATCTTTCAATCCACTGGTTGAAGTTTGTCTCCTGTCGCGCATGGCCCGTGAGGGAACGCTCCTCCTCCATGCGGCAGGCCTGTTCAGTCACGAACAGGGATATCTGTTCACCGGTGCCTCGGGCAGCCGGTAAGTCGACGATTGCAGATTTCTTTGCGGAACGGGAGGCGCTCATCCTGAGCGACGAGCGCATCATCATCCGCAACATCGCTGACCGCTTCATGATCCATGGGACCCCTTGGGTGGGTTCCGGCAACTATGCCACCAATGACCGCAGCCCCCTCACCTAACTCTATTGCATCAGCCACGGAGCGGGCAGGCACACGCATCGTCCTCTATGACTCCCGCGCAGCCGTCGCACAAGAACTCCTACGCCAAGTTTCCTGCCGCTCTGGGATCGCGCGGCCATGGAGACGACCATGGGAGTCATCGCGGATCTTGTTCAACGAGTCGACTGCCGGGCGCTCGCCCCGATGAAATCTCCCGACATCGTGGATTACATCTTGGATCAACGACAGCTTCACCCGGTCGGGTTCTCATGAAGACACTCGCTTCGGACGATTTTCTGGGTGCTCGTTCCGCCAAGGCAGCTGAAAACGCGCAGGCCTGAGGGCGTCACCTTTGAGCTGACCTACGGATGTAACCTGCGATGTGTCCATTGCTACAATCCCACCCATCGCGCCATGCCCCATGAACTCACAACCATCGAGGTTTGCACGCTCCTGAACCAGATCGCCGATCTTGGAGTGCTCACCGTCACCTTCACCGGTGGGGAGCCGAGCGTGCGCCCGGACATCGGTGATATTCTTCGCTATGCGCGTCGGCAGGGATTGATGATTCACCTCATGACCAACGCCACCCGCATCACACCCTCATTCACCAACCTGCTCCATGAAGTCGGTGCCAGTCAGATCAACGTCTCTATCTATGGTGCGACCGAGGCGGTCTATGAACGGATGACCGCGGTCCCAGGATCCTATCGGCAATTTCGACAGGGCCTGCTCCATCTTGCCGCTGCCGCGCTGCCCGTCGTCGTCCGCATGCCGGTGACGACCATCAATTACGAGGAGATCCAGGCCTGTCGACAACTGGTGGAATCCCTGCGCATGAAGTTTCAATATTGTTTGGAGATCATGACCACCGTTACAGGCGATCGGACCCCGTTACAATATCGCCTCGCCCCTGAGGAAAAAGTCCGGATCGATCAGGAACTGCTCCCTCACCGATGGATTGAGACCTCGAAAGAGTCCTGTTCAACCAACCATTCTTTCATCGAATGCGCCTGCGGCCAGAGTCGATTTGCGATTACGCCCTACGGCGAGATGAACCTCTGCACGGCCTTTCCAATCCCTCGCTATGATCTCCGCACTGGCACGGTGAAGGAAGGCTGGGACATTCTCAAGCAGACCGTCGACCAGGCGATCCCGAGCCACCGATACGAATGCCCTACCTGTGAGGTGCGCCCTCACTGCCGCCTAGGTCGAAGCGATGCATGGCTTGAAACCGGGGACATGAGTTCGTGCCTCCCGCACTATAAGGAATGGGCGCAATTGGAGCATCACACCCATGCCCTCCTCGACCCTCGAAGACCTCGCTGACGCCTATACCCAGGTCAGCCTGATCAATAAACGACTGCTCGATGCGTATGAGATCGTCGGCCAGGCATTCCAGCAACAGGGCATTGAGTGTATTCTTCTGAAAGGGGCCGATCTACTCTCACGGCTCTACGGAATGCGGGGGACGAGGCCCCTCTCCGACGTGGATCTGTTGGTCCATGAACAAGACCTTCCAGCTATTCATCGACTGCTGATAGAGACCGGATTTGCCCAACAGATCGACGGCAACCCGGCCTATATCTCACCCCAATCCACACTCTCGCTCGATCTGGTCTCGGATCTCTGGTATCTCGACGAAGAGGGGCTTCGGGCGTTGTGGGCGCGTGCGCGGACTCGACCGCTCGGCAAGCTGACGGTTAAGCAACTGAGCTCCGACGACCTGTTGCTCTACTTGACCGCCTATTCAGTCGTCCACCGAGGGCACCTCTCTCCATCATTTTTCACCGATCTCCGATTGTTGATCGAAAAGGAACCGCTCCACTGGCCCATGCTTGTCGAGGAAGCGTGCCAACGTCACCTGAAAATTCCGCTCTATCATGGTCTATGCCAGCTAATTGCGTCGGACTCAACAACAGAAATTCCTCTTGTCGTAATCCAACAACTTGCACCATCGACCATGGCTGAACAGACACTGGGATTTCTCCTCCGACGATTGGTGACAACCCAGCCTCTTCCCGAACTCGGACACTTTTTATTGTGGATCACACAACCACCAGGGCGTAGTCTTGCCTGGCTTCGCCGCACCCTCTTCCCCTCATCGCTCTTCCTGGCTTATCGATATGGGCGTGAGAGTGTGAAGCGTCCCTGGCACACCAGAATCACCAGATGGTGGCAACTGGCGCGAGCGGCAAACATATTGATCGCTCGCATGCTGATCCGGCTCGTCTGTGATCGGACAGCGAGGACAACCTCATGATTCACCTCTTAGCTCCTCTCACCTTGGATAGTCGCTTTTCTGCCCAGGATTTACCGGACGAACTTGGGCTGACTCTCCTGAACAACATGGTCGTGCCTCGTGTCGTGTCATCGAGCATGACGCCGACGATCCAAGAAGGCGACAGACTTGAACTTGGTCCTCCGACTTCTCTCACCGTAGGCGTGATCGTGGTATTCCGAAACGACACCCTGCTCGTCTGCCACCGCATTACCGCCATTGATCCGCTAGGCACGCTCTCGACGAGAGGCGATGCGACGCAGGGCACCTGTGAGATCGTTCAGCCAGGCTCTGTGATCGGAGTGGTCACGGGCGTGCTGCGCGAGGGTACTCGCATCTCTCTCGGAAACAGCCCACACATGTCATCAGCCGCAGCACAACCCAGCAACATCAAGAATCGCATTCGGACTGTCGTTGCCCGGTCAGTCACCAGGAGTATTCGTGTCCTTTCGAAACTCCCACTCATCCAGCCAACGCTGGCCTTACTACTCCAATGGACAGCCACAGTCGATGTCCTTACCCCTGCACCACTCCAATCTC
Source organism: uncultured Nitrospiraceae bacterium (assembly GCA_963821465.1). GTDB lineage: Bacteria > Nitrospirota > Nitrospiria > Nitrospirales > Nitrospiraceae > Palsa-1315. Next base: position 440,875 of record CAWGDV010000010.1, read on the forward strand.
TCCCTTCCCATTCCAGGATCGCCTCGTTCACACTCCGAATGTTTCCACATATGACCGGACTCCTCGCTGCTTGCATCGGACGGAAACCGACGCGTTACATCGTTCGCCTGGGGCCGTGGCCATTAGCGCAATACGACCCGGCTACAGAATTGCTCTTGCTCCGCCAATCACTCCGAGACATCGGTCTGGAGTCGTTCGTTCGGCAATGCTGCAGTGAGCATCGAACGACCTCTGAGTGAAGCGTGAAGCATTGAGCCGTTCCAGCCTCCAGCATTTCTCGCCAGATCTCACGTGACCAATACCTGTGTCTGCTTCAAGCCTGAAACACACAACCTTTTGCCGCTCTATACGTAGAGTGCTATAGTCATGGCGGACATGAGGTGATTACGGTTCCCCCTCACAACTCGCTCTCGTAATGGACAAACCCTTTCCATACGCCACCTCGACGATCGACCCAACCTTGCTGGCCCGCGTGGTCAAAGGCGATCAGCAGGCGTTCAGCCAGCTCTATGACCATTCAAGCACACTCTTATTCACGTTGGCATTCAGGATCTTGGAAAATCGCGAGGAGGCGGCGGAACTCTTGCAGGATGTCTATTTGGAAGTCTGGCGGAAGGTCTCCCGCTATGACATCGGGCGTGGAACCCCGGTCGCATGGCTGATCACCCTCACCAAGAGCCGGGCCATCGACCGACGACGGGCCATGACCTCACGAGGCTATCGAGCGACGAATTCGCTGAGAGCCGAAACCGCTGAGCAGGTGGCCGACCCCAGGCCAAGCCCGCTTGAAACGCAGGCCGATCACGAACTGCGTAGTGCGGTCGGAACAGCTGTGGCAGAATTACCTCAGGCCCAACAACACGCGATTGAACTCGCATACTACGAAGGACTCTCCCATGCCGAGATCGCTCAGCGGCTGAACCAGCCGCTGGGGACCGTGAAAACACGGATCAAATTGGGGATGTCCAAACTCCGAGATAGCCTCCAACAGTGGGGGAGCCATGGTGAGCTTCAATGACGCATGAAGAACTCGAGGAATCGGTTCCTTTGTATGCTGCAGGCGCGCTGGACCGGAGCGAGCGACAGGCGCTGGAAGCTCACTTACTCTCCGGCTGCGCCTCCTGCCACAGTGCACTGAAGGACTATCAATCTATCGCTGCACTCCTCCCTCTCGCTCTTAGTCCGGTCGCACCTCCACGCTCCCTTAAAGCCACGATCATGGCCGAACGAAACCCCGCACCGATCCCAGCTGAAGCGGCGCCGAACGAAACGGCCCGGCAGAGTCTGGAACCGGGAGAATGGATGAACCACCTCTTTCCTCCCGTCGCCCCTGCCCGATCGTCGTCACTCCCCTGGGCCCTGGGCTTGGCCACTGTCGTGATCGTGGCGGTCGGCGGATATTTCGCGTGGACCGTATCGACACAACGTTCCAACGACAAATCGAACATTCAGCAGCTCGAAGCATCGCTCCAGGAGCAATCGGCGAAGCTTGCCGATATGCATCGTGAGATCGGCGACCAAAACAAGGCCCTCGCTGAATTACGCAACGAACTCCAGCAACGAACAAACGAAGCAGCGGAAGCCAAGGAACAGCTCGCCCAGCGTGAGGCTGAACTGGAAGAGACGCGTGTTCTATTAAGCCAGCCAGGCAACACTCGCACCGCCGAGACTCCGCAAGACGAATTCTCCACACTCCTTCGAACTCCCAACGTCAAGGCCGTCTCCCTCACCGGATCGGATATGGCGAAACGGGCCACGGGATTCCTCCTGTACGATTCGCGTACCCAAAAAATTTGGCTCTACTCCATAAACTTGCCCGAATCTCTCACTGGCACGACCTATCAGTTATGGGCCATTCGCGACAAACCCGTGAGCATCGGGACCTTTAACATGGACACAGGAGAAACCGCTCACTTATTGGTCAAGAAAGCGCCGAGTTTCGTGGATGCGAAGACCTATGCCGTCAGCCTTGAACCCTCAGGCGGACGCCCACAACCGACCGGGCCGATCTACCTCTTGAGCCAGTCGTAGCCCAGCCTGTCTGGTCTATCTAATTTCTCTGATTCATCTGATTAGATTCCCTTAACCACAAATCTTGCGAAACCAACAGACCAAACAACGGTCTTCTTCTGCCGGCGGAATGTTTCAGCATCCTGCCCGCGCATCTCTTCTTTCATGTCAAATGACCATGCTAGTATGCTCGGTCTGAGTTGAGGAGACGATCATGCCAGGAGATGAGCGCGCACAGGATCTCACATTTATGCGGATGGCCCTGGAAGAAGCGGGCCGGGCGCCGGCCATCGGCGAAGTACCGATTGCCGCCTTGATCGTTCAAAACAACCAGGTTCTGGCGCAGACTCATAATTATCGCGAACTCTGGCAGGACCCCACGGCTCATGCGGAGGTTATTGCGATCCGTGCCGCGGCGACCGCACTAGGGACTTGGCGATTGACCGACACAACTCTCTACGTGACCGTCGAACCCTGCTCGATGTGTATCGGTGCCATTATCTTAGCGAGGATGTCACGAGTCGTCTTTGGGGCATGGGATCCCAAAGCCGGCGCCTGCGGATCGGTGTTCAATCTCCCAGCAGAGCCGAGATTGAATCACCGGGTCGTGGTAACCGGCGGGGTCATCGAGCAGGAATGTCAGTCTCTCGTTCAGAAGTTTTTCAAGGAGCTCCGCGAGGCGTCTCCACTCTAGTCTGATCCATATAGTTTCTCTGGTCTAACTGGGTAGTTTCGTATAACTGTTCACACGAGACAGACAGAACAGACCGAATAGACCAGAGGAGACAGGCCAAATGAACAAGACCGGCTGGAGGACTTTTTCAGCATCCTGCTAAACCGCACTGCACAACCCAGTCTCTCCCCTGAGCGGCCACCGCTGCTTCCCATCCCTCGTCACAACCGAGCAGACGAACCCTCCAATGCTCTTGGAGCGCAGAGTCCGCTGGGACCTGAGCCTCTGCGCCGACTCCGTCAGCTCCAAAAAGGATCTCGCACTGACTCAATGCCCGGAGTCCAACGCCTTGAGCCTTAAGCACCGCCTCTTTCGCGACCCAAAATCGGAAGAATTTGGCTGCACGCTGATCCTGAGTTGCCTGCATAATCACGGCGTGCTCGGAGGGGGCAAAAAAGCGCTCGGAAAGTTTCGTAACCTCTATCTCCAAGCGAATTCGTTCGAGATCCACTCCAACCTCTTGCCCCTGTGAGACCGCGATGAGCGCACGGCCCTGCGCATGGGACATATTGAACGCGATCGCTGACTGACCTCGTCGCTCCCTCGTCACGAAAGGCTTACCCGCTTCATTGCGGCGCAGTTCTACTCGATCAGGGTCGATTCCAAGGTACCGGCTAAGCACCGTCCTGAGCCCTCCATGAGCAAGCACGTAGCGCTGCCGATCTTTCTCTCGAACCAGGCGCGCGGCCCTGTGCTGTTCTTCTCTGTCTAACCACTGCGCGCATTGCTCCAGACAGCGTGGCGACCCATCGAGCTCTATCCCCCAGAGGTAGACAACGTTCCGATCGAGACGGAAATGGCCCAGCCACTCTGTACCCGTCATATGCTCAATTGACTGGAACGAAATCAACACCGTGCTTTCCTGAATGCATACATGCGGCAGCATGGAAACATAGTTATAGACGGCGATCGCCTACTCCGGCTTTCAGATATTCCACAGCCTTGCCGTCCTCCAATTTGATAACCTGATTGCCGAGATGAAAGTATCGATCGTCGTGCGTGATGACGACCACCAACTTCCCACGCTTGCACAGATCCGGAAGTAATGTCTTATAAAAGATTTCCTTATACTGCGGATCTTGATCCGCCGCCCATTCATCAAACACATAAATAGGGCGGTCCTCCAAATAGGCCGTGACAAGCGCCAACCGCTTTCGCTGCCCCTGCGAAAGGTCGAGGGTCGAGAAGCTACGACCCTGCAGCGTGACTTTCTGATCCATGTACAGCAATCGCAAGTATTCGGGCGCAAACCTCTCGGCTTGAGCATCCGACTGGCCCAGGAGTTTCTTGAAGAGGTGAAAGTCTGAAAAGACGACCGAGAAGTGTTCACGATACCACTCCCGATTTGCATCGGTGATCATCGTGCCGGACAGCGTCACATGCCCCTGTGAGGGCCGATACAGCCCCGAAAGGACCTTCACGAATGTCGACTTCCCGCTCCCATTCCCTCCAATGACAAATACCAGTTCGCCAGGATGCAGATCTAGGCTGATTGGACCAAGCGAGAAGGGCGCCTCGACCCCCTTCTCCTCGCCATATGAAAATACGACATCGTTCCACTGCACAATAGGCGGGATCCCAGCCTCAACGCCTGCCACTTCTATTGTCTGGACGTCCTCGGAGCCGACGTCCAAAGATACGCCTAATCGCTCTATATTCTCCAATGCCACTTGACCTCGCTCGATTGTCGGTAGCGAACCGATAATGCTCCAGATAGGGCCCATCATGTAGAGGACAGCCACGATATATCCGGTGAGTGTCTCAGGGGACACCATCACCACAGATGGAAAGAGAAAGACGATGAATCCGATGAGAGAATAAAACGAGACCTGAGTCCAGACTTCCGACAAAGCTTGTCTCCGAGTCGCTTCTATATTCGCTTTCCGATACGATTCCGCCGCCCCTCGCACCTCCTGATTCACAAATTCCTGCCGACGCGCCCGATGCATCAACAACTCTTTCAGCCCATCTGTGAGGGAACGAAAATGTTGAAACAGCTCGGCCCTGGCCTCCCGGGCTGCAGAGATAACGTTGCGCGCGTTGGTGTGCAGCCACTGATACCCCAGGGCGCCAACGACGGTGACTCCAACCACTCCAAGAAACACCCCCCACGACAGCCAGGCAAGGTAGATTCCACAACCCAGCACCACGGCCACATTCATGATCAAATGAGGAAAACATTGGATGGCCCAGGTGACCCAACTGACGTCATCCGTCAGGGTAACATGAATATTGGCGGCCCCTCGCTGCTCGGAACGACGCAACGGGGCCCGCACGATCTTCGCACAGAGCGACAAAGAGAGGTCCAAAATCGTGTCTTGTGAGAATCGGACGAGCAGGAGCTGGGACCCCAGGTTCGACAGAATCTTCCCGGCGACAAGGACGACAAACCCCAGCATCACGAGCAAGGAATGATCAGAGGGATGATGAAGCACATGATTAATGAGCGCCAAAACCCCGGCGCTCAAGACACCTGACAAGACACCGACGCAGACCATGAGCCAGGCCATGGATCTCGATCGCTGCACAACAAAGTGGAGAAATCGTCTGAATGGCATCGCCAATCAGCCTCACATTCACGAAGGAAAGAGATGGGAATTACACACTCATATCGCGAGTGCGAGCGGTCGCCGGCTATCTCGTCTTGAGCACCACCGGCAAGGAAGGCCTGGAGATGCCCGGACACTTCTCCAACATGTGGTGAAGTAAGGAGACGCCCTGAGTCCGTGGCAGCGACCTGCACAGTCTGGCTCCCTCCGCCACCCAGCTCTGTCCAGACATATCTGGTATCAGTCACCGTCTCAGCCACGTTCCGTTTCGACGCCACGATATTGAGAATACGTCCAGGGTATTTTCGAATGGCGTAACGAGCCACCGCTTGGCGCGTTGATTGCGTCACTCGTTCGACCTGGAACTCAACAAACAGTTCATCCTCAACGGTTCTGTTTCGTAAAAATGACATAAGCCTCTCGGTTTTGCGCTGGATGAATGGCCTCCAGTCTTTTATAGACATACGGAGGAGCACGTGAATATTTCCTATTGTCCTCCATACAATAAAGAGGGACAACCACAACTTCATCGGCCACTGATAGCGATGTGGGCGATACGACGTCGGATGCCAGGTATCCATCATCACCAAGGTAGCAGTTTCCCCCTGCTCAAGGAGTTGCTGAGCCATTTCATAGGCGATCAGCCCACCGGTACAGATACCGAGGACGACATACGGCCCATGCGGGCGCACGGTGCGGATCTCAGCAATATAATGCCTTGCCATCTCCGGCACCGACGTAAACGGCGTCTCTTTTCCATCCAATCCTCGCGCCTGCAATCCATAAAACGGCTGATCCAAACCCAACAGCCTCGCTAACTGAGCAAAGACCAACACATTGCCCCCTACTCCCGGCACCATGAATATCGGCATCGCGGTCCCGCTCGGCTGAATCGCTATCAGCGATTGCCATGGCGGCGTCCACTGCTCGCGTGAAAGAACCGACGCTAACTCTGCAATGGTCGGCGCTTGAAATAGCGTCGCGAGCGGAAGACGCCTTCCATACACCTGTTCGAGAAGAAAGAAGAGTTGGGCCGCCTTGAGGGAATGGCCACCGAGGTCGAAGAAGTTGTCATGGATCCCGATCTTTGGGACTTCTAGTACCTGCTGCCACAAGGCCGTCAGTTGGACTTCCACCCGATCGCGCGGCCCAATATGAGCCACCCCATCTGAGAGAGAGGGGGCCGGAGCTGGTAATGCCCGCAGATCGACCTTGTTATTGGCCGTCAAGGGCATCGCCTTCAGAAACACGAAGAAGAAAGGGGTCATATAATCAGGAAGCGCCGTCCGCAGAAATGCGCGCAGTTCAGTTGGGCTTGGCACCGGCCCCTCCTGACAGACCAGATAGGCCACCAGCTGTTTGAGACCGTGCTGATCCTCCCGTGCTGTCACCACGACCTGCCGGGCTGCGGGATGGCGGCTCAACACCGCTTCGATCTCACCCAATTCGACTCTGAATCCTCTGATCTTGACCTGATGATCCACCCGACCGAGATGCACAATGCGTCCATCATGGCAATAGCGAGCCAAATCTCCCGTTCGATACAGTCTCGCATGAGGGTCTGTCGAAAAGGGATGGGGAACGAACCGTTCCTTCGTTAACTCAGGGCGCCGACGATATCCTCGGGCTAACCCATGGCCCCCGATATAGAGTTCCCCCGAGACTCCAACGGGAACCGGATGTAGGAACTGATCCAAGATATACACTTCTGTATTGGCGATTGGACGCCCAATGGAAATCTCCTGATCTACTCGTTGGATTTTCTCGATCGTGGACCAAATTGTGGTTTCAGTCGGACCGTACATATTCCACAAGGCGGCGCTACGATCCAGCAATGCCCCCGCAAGGTCCGACGGAAGAGCCTCCCCTCCGCAGAGCACCGTCAACCTCTTGCTACCCAACCATCCCGCCTCAATTAGCATTCGCCACGTCGCAGGAGTCGCTTGCATAATCGTCGGCTGCACGGACTCACAGACGGTTCGTAATTGCCGTCCGTCCATCGCAACAGCTCGACTGACGATCTCGACACGGGCCCCCACCAGCAACGGCACATACAACTCCAACCCGGCGATATCGAAGGACAGCGTCGTCACGGACACCATCACATCTTGAGCAGAACATCCCGGTTCTTGCCGCATCGAACACAAGAAATTCACCAGCGCCCGGTGAGGAATTTCCACACCCTTGGGCTGCCCGGTCGATCCCGAGGTGTAGAGGATGTACGCCAAGTCTTGAGAGGTCGCGGTCGGAGAAAGATTATGGTCAACCTCCTGTGAAATCCTCTTCTGCTCCCGATCAAGACACAGGATGCGGCAGGCTCGTGCATCAAACCGATCGGAAAGACCTTCGGACGTGAGCACGATCGCGACGGCTGCATCCTCCGCCATAAAGCGAAGCCGATCTCGGGGATATTCAGGATCGAGGGGGACATACGCCCCGCCGGCTTTGAGAATGGCCATCAGAGCGATGACCATCTCCATTGACCGTTCGAGGCAAATGCCCACCACCACGCCAGGCCGGACGTTCAGCGTTCGGAGATAGCGTGCCAACTGGTTAGCCTGGGCATTGAGCTCACTGTACCGTAACGTCTCCTGTCCCATCGACAACGCGAGGGCATCCGGCGTCCTTTCGACTTGCCCTTCAAACATCTGAGAAAAACATTCAGACTGAGGATAGTCTACTTGCGTTCGATTCCACCCCTGCAACAGTTGGGTGCGCTCGGGAACCGTGAGCATGGAGAGATCAGCAAGTTTGGCGGTGGGATTTGCCAATGCGCTATGGAGCAGGACTTTGTACTGTCCCAACATCCGTTCGACTGTCTGACGCTCGAAGAGGTCGGTGTTGAACGTCAAGTAGGCTTTACGGGCAATCTCTGTTTCAATCGTCATGCTTAAGTCAAACTGCGCGGCTCCTGTATCCACTTCAAACGGCACCCAACTCAAACCGTGGACGTTGATCTCCCCGATAGGAGCATTCGCCATATTGAAGAGCACTTGCACCAGCGGGGCAGAGCTATGGTCACGATGTGAGTGCATAGTCTCCACCAGCTTATCGAAAGGGAAATCCTGATTGGCATAGGCCCCTAACGCCGTTTCGCGGACCCGCGCCAACATCTCTACGAACGTCGGATTGCCGGAGAGATCGGTACGTAACACCAAGGTATTGACAAACGAGCCAATGATCGATTCGACCGCAGATTGAGTCCGATTGGCAATTGGAGAACCCACGGCGATATCACTCTGGCCTGAATATCGACTCAAAAGGATTTGGAAACAGGCCAATAGGGTCATGAACACCGTCGCGTTTTGCTCCGCGCTGAACTGCTTCAGTCGTTCGATCAACGAGGCGGGCAACTCCAGCATACAATGTGAGCCCTTAAACGTTTGGACCACAGGGCGTGAATAATCAGTCGGCAACGAGAGCTTGGAAAGTCCTGCCAGCTTCTTTTGCCAGTAGTCCAACTGTGTGCTGAGCCAATCGTCGGTGAGACAGCGCCGCTCCCAAACCGCATAGTCGGCATACTGAAGGGGCACCGGCTTGGCAGAAGGAGTCTCCCCTTGGCAGAACGCGTTGTAGAAAAACGCAAACTCACTCCCGATTATCCCAAACGACCACTGGTCTCCGATGATATGGTGCATCGTGAGCACCAGCACATGATCCTCGGGCTCGATCTCAATCAATAAGAACCGTGCCAAGGGCCCCTTCTCAAGATCAAACGGCTGGTTCGCTTCCTGCTCCACAAGCCTGGCCGCCTCCTGCCTTCGCTGCTCTCCCGCCAGCCGTGAGAGATCAACTTCAACCCAATGAGGAGGCCGGAAAGGGCTGACGATTTGGACCGGCCCCTCACCCGTCATCGCGAAGGTCGTCCTGAACGCCTCATGACGCCTACAGATGGCGTCTATAGTAGAGCGAAGGGCCGATTTGTTAAGTGGTCCCATTTGTCGCGAGGCAAACGGCATGTTATACGCCGTGCCTTCAGGAGCCAGCCGATACATAAGCCACATGCGCTGCTGAGAATAGGAAAGCGGCAGGGGCTGATCTCGGGGCACCTGAACGATCGGCGGAATCTTTGAAGCCTTCTGCCCCCCATGGCGCAAACGCGTTATTTCTTCCGCCAAACCTACGATAGTCGGTCGCTCAAAAAGCACCCGTAGCGAGACTTCAATATCAAAGACCTCACGCATCCGGGAGACCAGCTGTGTGGCCAAAAGAGAATGGCCTCCTCGCTCAAAAAAATTGTCATGGATGCCGGCCTCTGGTACAGCAAGAACAGACTTCCACAACTCGGCCAGCGTCTCTTCTACCTGATTCCTCGGAGCAATCCTGGCTGCCGTCTGGCCTGCTATCTCTTCCGGCACAGGGAGGGCACCTCGATTGATTTTTCCTGTCGCAGTGAGTGGCATCACTTCCAACCACAGGATGACGGACGGAACCATATAGTGCGGCAATCGGGCCACGACGTAATTCCGAATGTGATCGAGCATCGCTTTGAGTTCTGGCTGGCCGGTCACATAGCCCACCAACCGTTGTTGCTCCGGTTTATCCTGTCGAAGCAAAACCGCAGCCTGATATACGCCCGGAGCATTACTCAACACATATTCGACTTCACCCAATTCGATCCGATACCCACGCAGCTTGACCTGTTGATCCACCCGCCCAAGAAATTCCACATTGCCGTCCTCGCGGTACCGAGCCCGATCTCCAGTCCGATACAACCTGGCTTTAGCCACATACGGGTGCGCGAGAAACCGCTCTTGGGTCAGCTGCGGCTGGTTTATATACCCACGAGCCAGACAATCCCCCGCCACATACAACTCCCCCGGTACGCCAATGGGGACCGGCTCCAGATACGCATCCAGCACATAGAGCTGCATATTGTCGATCGGTCTTCCGATCGGCACTCGTGCCCCTGCTTCTTCCCGTGTCGTTTCATACACGCTACACCAGACTGTGGCTTCCGTTGGCCCATATTCGTTGTACAGCGTGGCATGAGGCAGGTGTTGGTAGTGCGATCGGACAAGTTCAAGGGGAACGCTCTCCCCGGCGGTAATGACAATGCGAAGCGATTCCAACTGGGCATTCAACGCCTCACCGAGCACGGCATGGTATAAAGAGGGTACCCACACAACATGGGAGATGCGGTGATGTTCGACAAGCGCAGCAAGCTCTGTGGGATCGCGATGGGCAGCCTCAGTGGGAATGACTAATTGCCCCCCTTGCAACAACGTCCAGAAGATACCCGTCACGGAGCCATCAAAAGCCAGAGAGAAGGTCAGCAAGAACCGGGAAACCGGTTCCGGGTAATAATGAAGTCTGGCACGAAGAGAGATCTCCAGATTGCGATGCGTCACGGCTACACCTTTGGGCCTGCCGGTCGACCCCGAGGTGTACATGATATAGGCAAGCTGATCAGGGAGAACGGGGATCCTCAGATTCTCCTCGCCTTCGCTATTTGTTACTTCACAGAGTGTCTCCACATCGCATACCTGGCCGCCATAGCTGTGTAAATGGCTGCGGAGGCGCCTCTGCGTCACTACGATAGAAACCTGCGCATCATCTAACATGAGTCGGAGGCGGTGATCGGGGAAGGACGGATCCAAAGGAACATAGCCCCCCCCCGCCTTGAGAATACCCAAGAGACCCACGAGACCATCCACCGAGCGCTCGACACAGAGACCCACCGGCAGGTCGGCACATACCCCTAACTTCTGCAAGGCGATGGCGACTCGGTTCGCACGTCGGTTCAACTCCTGGTAGCTGAGGGACTCGTCTCCACAGATGACGGCGATTGCGTCGGGAGTCCGCTCAACTTGTGCCTCGATGAGAGCATGGATACCGGAAGAAAGTGGAACCGGAACTTTTGTTCGGTTCCATTCCAGGAGAAGCTGCCGACGCTCCTCCGACGTGAGTAACGATAGCTGGCTAAGACAGACCTCAGGTTTTTTGATCAATTCCCCAAGGAGCGTCTCGAGCTGTCCCAACATGCGACTGACGGTCGAGTCATCAAATATGGTGGCATTGTAGAGCAACGCTAGTTCCAAGCCCTGATTCTTGTTCACGACCATCAAGACTAAATCGAACTCCGACACGGTCGGCTCCCAGGGAAGATGGGTCGCCTCAAGTTCTCTGATTTTAAACGCGGACAAGGGGTCGTCTTCACACACAATCATTACGTTGAAGAGTGGGGAAAGTGTCCCCTCACGTCGTAATGACAGCGCCTCGATCACCTCTTCAAACGGTAATTCCTGATGATCATAGGCCTCTGCCACCACACGGCGTACCTGTTTCAACAATCCTTGCCCGGTGAGTCCATTCGAGAGTTCAGACCGCAACGCCACCGTGTTCACACAGTACCCGATTACATCCTCGAGCTCTACACGACGCCTGCCGGCCACCACCGATCCAACCACGACATCAGACTCTTGTGTGTAGCGATGCAGCCATGTCACAAAGACGGCATACAGCACCATGAATGATAGTCACACCCTGCTGTTGACAGAAGATATCCAAGGCATCCGCAAGTCCCGGAGCGAGAGACCGTGACCGCACGCCTCCCTCAAACGTCCGTACCCGCGGCCGAGGACGGTCGGCCGGAAGCTCGACGGGTGGGCGGGCGCCGCTCAACTGCCCGATCCAGTATTCTCGATGTACCTCACGAAGGCCTTGATTGAGCCTGGTTCGTTGCCAATTCGCATAGTCCGCATACTGAACGCTCAGCTTGGATAGTCGAGCCTCTCGAATATCACCGTCGGCTTCGTAAAGACGAGCCAATTCCTTACAGAAAACACGCAGAGACCAACCATCGGCTATAAGGCGATGGAATGTCAGCCCCAGGACATACTGATCCTGGTCGAGTGCCAGCAGCGCAACCCTGAACAACGGCCCTTGTCCGAGATCAAACGGCTGATTGGCTTCTGTTCGTAGGACCTGCCGGACCTCGATTTCTTGTTCTGTCTGGTTCAGCGCCTGGAGATCATGCTGTCCCATCGTGAAAACCATCTCACAGGATACTTCCGCGAATCCCTCGCCCCTCTCCGATCCGAAACGGGTTCGAAGAATCTCGTGTCGGCAGATAATTTCCTGCACCGACCGCTCCAACACCTCGGGGTTGACAGAACCCCGTATACGCACACCCATCGAGATATGATTAATCGAGCTCCCAGGATGGACCTGCTCCAAGAACCAGAGTCGCTGCTGCGAGAAACTAAGAGGCATCCTGCCTTGTCTTGATACTGGGGGAAGGGATATGAGAGGGATCTGCATCCCGTCGCCGCCACCTGAGAATCCACGCCCCTCCACGGCAGTCTCCGCCTTGTTCTGACTGGTACTGAGTTCACTGACACGAGTAGCCAGCGCGGAAAATGTCGGACATTCAAAAACAACACTGAGAGGGAGTTCGACATGGAACACATCGAGGATTCGTGCCACAACCTGTGCCGCAAGCAGAGAATTACCTCCGAGCGCGAAGAAGTTCGCTTGGCGTCGTGGCTGAGGTCCGCCCAGCACCTCCTGCCAGATATCAGCCAGCCTTTTCTCGACGGTGGTGTGTGGAGTCTCGCTCAGCGACTCAACGTCCTCTTCTTCCTCAGTCGTGCCGAGCGTACTCGTTCCAACCATGGCGAGCTGTCCGGACTCAAAGTCCGCTCTACAGGCGTGCCGCTGAATTTTCCCGCTGGAGGTCCTTGAAATCGATCCGGATTTGACCAGCACCACATTGTGGACTTCCAGTTCATACTCATCAGCAAGCGCGCGACGGATACAGCTCATCACCTCCGACATGTCTGATTCAGGCAACTTCTTTTCAATCTCATAGACCAGCACCACGCGCTCTCCGGTTTCGCTCTCAATCGAGAAGGCCGCGCCACCTCCTCGCCGCAATCCAGGATGAGCTTGCTCGGCCGTCCACTCCAAATCATGAGGATAATAGTTCCGCCCCCGCACAATGATCAGATCCTTGAGCCGGCCGGTCAGAAACAGCTCTCCCAGGTGAATGAATCCGAGATCTCCAGTCCGTAAATAGGGGCCCTCTCCTGACCCGGCGAGGGAGGCCTTAAAAGTGGCGTCACTTTCCTCTGGCCTCCCCCAGTATCCGGTGGCAATCCCAGCCCCGGCCAGCCACACCTCTCCCACTTCACCGACCTGGCATGAGGTCTTGGTCGTAGGATTCACAATCAGTACACGAGTCTCTTCGAGGGGCTCCCCGCATCCGACCAATGTCCGAGTCCGAGTCCCTCTTTCTGACGCGGAAGACTCTTTGACAATCGAGTCAGCCAACGCCTCTGCCTCTACCTTCAAGAACGTCGGCTCAGCTCCAGTCTGTTTCATCGTCACCAACAGCGTGGCTTCGGCGAGTCCATAGGCCGGCGCGAACGACGTTCGCCGGAAACCCTGTGGTCCAAAGGTTTCGACAAACCGCTCAACCGTATCCGCATGGATGGGTTCCGCGCCGCAACTTGCAACCGCCCACGTACTCAAGTCAGCCTGCCACTCATGCTGTTGCCGGACGGCCCGGAGACAGGACTCGTAGGAAAAATTCGGTCCGCCGCTGTGCGTGATGCAAAATCGAGACACCGCTTCAAGCCAACGTAGCGGTCGCCTGAGAAACATGACGGGTGACATCAGATAGGCAGGGATACCAGCATAGAACGGGGCGATGATTCCATGCAGCAATCCATAGTCATGGAAATACGGCAGCCAACAGAGCGACCGGCTATGGTCCGACACTCCCCCGGCCACACTCATGGCCTTGCAGTGAGACAGCACATTATCATGGCTGACCATGACACCACGAGGCGTGGCCGTCGATCCTGATGTATATTGCAAATACGCTAGAGCGCTTCTTTTGAGACGTGGGAACTCGACCGCATCGGCTTGATCGTAGGGTTGATCAGTGACCATCCATTCGATCTGGCTCCCGTCCTTGGCGATCGAAAGTTCCGAAGAAATGGACTCGATACCAGAGGATGTGAGCACCAGCGACACCTGAGCATTCTCGATAATGGCGCGGAGTCTTGGCAGGCTGTGCTTCCGCCTGACGGGATCCGGAGCGGGAGCAGGAACCGGCACCAGTCCGGCACAGATACAGGCCCAGAATGCGCAGACGACATCGAGCCCCGGTGGGTAGAGGAGAAGGGCTCTCGTTCCAGGTCGAGCCTTGCGTGCTAGATAGCCGGCAAGTGAACGCACCCTGTGCTCGAGCTCGCCATAGGTCAGCTGATTCTCAAGTTCGAGGGTGTCGCGAACAACGGCATAGGCAAGCTCCTGCGGTCTTCGACGGCAAGAGAACTCGAAGAGGTCAGCGAGACTGTGAATAGACGGAGGCAACGGCTTGAGCATCAACGATTAGGCTTCTCTATTTTTATCTAGCACGAAAGCCAACAGACACTTTCTCCATGACGCGCTGTGAATATCCCCCCCCCGAAAGTGTTAAGGGTTATCATCCCAGATCGAAAGGAATACGTCCAGTGTTCGACCATGGTGCATGGTGAGGGCTGGTTTTAGCGCTTCATCACCCACGCCATGAACAGAGTAGTACGCTTTCTGAGAACTCGGAAGAAAATCATGCTTTTCCGCGACGATAGCCTTCCATACAGAAGCTCCTCGCAGCAAACCTTGAGATATCACGGGACTCAATTTCAAGGACTTCTCGGAATCAGAGGCGAATCCCGTAGCAAGCTGCGGGGAATGTTCATGTCATGAATGCTTCTACAATCGCTGATCCGCCGTGTGTGAAACGTGACGCGCAGGGCGGAAAGAATGTGCCTGAATCGTCGCCTGTGAGGATACGCTTCATGAGGAACGCGCGTTCGGGTAATTTTGCGACGAACCATCATGAATCATGCGGGCGAGCCAGTTGGTTCCAAGGAAAGAGGAGACTGGTTCTCTGACGAATGTCGTGCAACGGAGTAGGCGAGGCGCAACAGAGATTACATCCCAAAACAAGGCTTACTTTTCGCCCATGTCCTGCCTCTCGTTCTTTTTCTCATCGCCGCCTTGGCGCTAGTCATACCCGATACGATGCTGTGGCCCCAGAGACTACTCTGTGATACCGATGAGCAGGCGAGGCTCTCTGGTCATGGACTAGCGCAAGACAGATGCCCAATGGCCAGGGTCGAGAAGGTGCGAAGTAACTCTTTGCCGGAGACACGACACTAGTCTGGGTCAAGAACGCCTGCTGATCTCTACACATTGTTTCCCATACACGTTTTTCAATGTTGGTCCATTCGAGATTAGGCTCAACTGAACAGGTTCCTCCCCTTGCTTGAGCAAATGGTACTAATACTGCCCATTTCGAGGGGAAAAATGAGGCCAAGCTCAATGAGAAAAAAAGCAGTGCTCGACGGAAAAGGCGACTCGTGAAGGACATGGGACCTCGCAGGGAGGCTATCTTAGAAGGGGAAGGATGAAACCACAAGGCGAGAGCTACGTCGCGGGCACCGAACTCTTCAGGGGCACGCCATCCTCATCGAGCAGCTGGACATCTTGCACCCCTTCGTGGCGTTTCCTTCGCCACCTGCTGCGCCATCTCTATGATCCCGCCCAACCGTTCGAGCAGGTTTTGTGACTGATGCGAAGTTAGCTTATTCTTGATGAGCAGTACGAGAATATCGTCCATGATCTTTTTCTCGGTTTCGGTGAGCAAGCACGGCTCATCATCAATCACAAGATTCGTGGCCATGTGACCTCCTCAAATAAATTACGCATGCCTAGCTTTATCACAAGCAGGTATTTTTTTGGCCTAGGGAGTTAACCGGGTCTGACGTAGGACGGATGAGAATTACGTAGGACTAGTTCCGTCAGATCGAGGGAGGAGCAAGCAAGGTATGGGAGGCGCTGTGACCCGAGAGACTCGATAGTGTGCCCAGGATTGTGTCCGCGAGGAGCCTTATACTACCTCCCGCCACCCTATGCAAACCAACGATACAACAAAAAGCCCTTTGTAACCATTGACGATCGGAAGGTCGAGGCTGAACGAGCGGGAACGCGCTAGCCTTTCTATTTTCTATTCCGCCACTCCCACGGCGGCACGGGCTGCGGACCAGCCCATAATACTTTCTTCTCCATTCGCGTCTTCGTCTCTAGCCCCTCCAGCACCGTATCCCCCGGCGCAGACCACCAGCACCAGCCGTCTTTGACCAGTGCGGGTAGCGGGTTGTGTTTCGCCTCGTCCGTCTGCCTGTGCGTTTCTCAGTCGCCACGATCATCGACGACCCCAACAGCCGCTTGAGGCCACCGACTTGATTCGGCGCAATCTTCTTGACTTTGCTCTAACTCGCTGTGGTCTGCCCCATCTCCGCCAGAAAGGACACGTACTGCCTGCGCGCCACTTCGCCCCTGAGAATCTCAGGACGAGGATGAGGAATCCTATTGCCCTGAAGATCCTTGGTGATGTACGTGTCTGATTTCAGCTGTTTGATCTTCAATTCGTTGCGCTTCACTTGGCTGTAGGCCAGACACGTCGAAAGAAGAATCCCGAAATCTGCCTTTGTAAGCAGGTGACTCTCCAGCATGATGGTCGTCAGCCGATCTCACTCCTGCGAGTCGTGCGTATCAAGCCAGTCCGGCTTTTCTGGAGCTTCTAGTTCCTACTGCGGTTCCTCCATGTTCAATCGGCGCTTGCCAGGATTGCCACGAAGAATCTTGAGCTCCGTCGATTGCGGTTTCGCGCCTCTGCCCATACAGTCCTCCCTATTTCATGTTCAATTCGAACCACTTACCCAAAGTTTTAATCTGCTAGTGCATGTGCTGTGGGAAGAGTATCGGTACGGAACGAAATGGTGGGTAGTTTCTTACCGGGCATGGGGGTCAACATAGCCTCAGATGTCCCCTCACGCGTGCACCCTTCTTCATGTTGCATCGAAGTTGCGCCGGCCCGATCGCCTCACACAGCACATTGAAAGCGTCGCTGCTACGGGTAGCGCCGCCGATCCTCCGGGACGTGGTTGTCCTCGGGGTGAATACCGGCGTGCGCGTGGCGTCTGAATTACTGACGCTCACCTGGGCCGAAGTCGATTTCCAGCGCAACCAGCTCACCGTCCAGGCTGGCTTTGCCAAGGCGGACGAAACCAGAAGCGTTCCGCTCAACAGCCGGGCGCGTGAAGTCTTATTGCGACGCAAAGCGCCGAGCCGGATCGCCTTCGTCTTCAGCAAGCCGAACGGCCTGCCCTATCGCTCAGCGGACAAGCTGCTGGCGACGGCCTGCCAGGGGCAGCGCTGGGCGGAACGGGGATCTCGCTGCATACGCTCAGACATACCCTCGCCAGCCGCCCTGTCATGTCCGGAGCCGATCTACGGACGGTCAGGTCAGGGGGCTGGCGCGACTTGAGCCTCGTGCAACGGTATTCTCACCTGAGCCCAGATCATTGTAGTACCGAAGCCATTGAGCGCATCGTCGAAGAATTCTCCACCAAATTGCCGCCAATGCCGGAGACGGGGCTGTCGTACGGCTTGCAGAACGACGTGCAAGCATGTAATTATGCGAAGGTTTTACGGCCCACGGAGAGGTGCGAGAGTGGCCGAATCGGGCAGTCTCGAAAACTGCTGTCCTGGCAACGGGACCGTGGGTTCGATCCCCACCCTCTCCGCCAAACCAAGCTCGCTTGTGCCGCCGGCCTTCTCATCAAGGCCGGCGGATAAAACCCTACGTTTACTCGTCACAGTTTTCAACTAAGATAGCTCGCACCGACAGCTTCATCATCATGACCGTCGGAGAGGCACCCACGAGTATTTTCCTGCCTGCTCTCGTTCATACTCTGGGTTACCCTACCGTACGGCCAACGCATCAGCGCCTCATCCGCCTTTCATCTGCACCTTATCCTGCAACGCTCGCCTGAGTTCGACCATTGCCAAGGTATCTCGCGCGCAGTATCGCAGCAGCGCCTCTTCAATCGTCGCCCGCTCAACCCAATCCGTTTCGACAAAGACCATTCGGTAATACTGACTCGCGGCATGCCCTCCCTCTTTGATCGCCAAATCGTCATAGGCGAGGGAAGGCACCATGGCCGGCAGCACCGACTTGATGGAATAGGACCCACCGAATGCTGGATGGTAGTAATGGTCTCGCACAATCGGGAAGAGATCCCACAGGCGACTGATAACGCGCGAGAGCGCCGGCTTGAGTGACGGAAGCGCGGCGGCCAGCTGCTCCAAAATAGACCGTTCGTACGGCGAATAGACGCAGATACTGCCTCGGTCCCCCAGAGATTCCAATAAGGCTTCGGCAAGAACCTTTCGGGGATCGCTCACATCCTTGTGCAGAAATTCCTCGTGACGCAGCTCACCGGTTGCCTGTTCGATATGATTCGACCACTGAACCGGGAGAGCTTGATAGGGTCTCGTCTCCGAGAATCGCGGCACCGCCAACATGACCGTCTCGAAATCGAGGTGATGCACCGGATACTGCACGGCCTTCAACACAGGACCGAGTTTCTCGGACATCCACTCGACATTCTCCTTCACACGACGCTGAACCGGCGACAGCTTTGTGCCGACTGGAATCTCATCGATCGTTGTCACCCCCTGCTGAGCCAATTGACCGACTACGTGTTTCGATCCCGGCAAGTAATGAATCCACCGCGCCGGTTTGTCTTTGGTGCAATGTTCCCAGAACGGGCAATCATAGGGCGTATGACAATGCCGATCCGGCTCAATCGCAGGGGGTTGGGTCTGGAGCAACATCTGGTTCATCGTGGCCAATCGCTCAGGCACCGCAGCCCGTCGTTCTGCCACCGCCTCAGACAGATCCTGAATCGCAAATAATTCCTTTAAATCGATTGCTCCATCTCGATAGAAATACCCGGTATTGATATGCATGAGACTGACGGAGAGGAGCGTCAGCCCTGCGCCCAATATCACTTCGCTTTGCACGGCAAGATCTTCGAGGTGCACGTCTTTGACTTTCGTAGAAGACTTGACCTCGATCAGGCGCCAGCCACAGGGCTGTCCCTCCACAGTCAGAACACGCTCCAAAATATCAGCGCGAATCAGCACCCCACCGTGCAAAAACGCCGCCTCGAAAATCGCCGGCACCGTGAGATCCTGAATCAGCGTGGCCGTTTGCTCAAGCGCGGCTTCTGTCTGGCGATACCCCGCTGTTACCAATATCCCACCGGGAAAACGACTTCGGGCCAACTCCCCGACTTCTGTTCCCATGTCGAACATCGCCTGAGTCGCTGCATCCGGCTTGGTCGCAAGAGAGGGATGGTGGACTTCGAGGTACAGACGCTTGTGACATTGCAGGCCGGACAGGAATTTTGACTTTGAGAGACGCAGGGCCTTCGGAAGAGGAACTAGTGAAAGATCGCTGAGTTCAGTCATGGTGAGATGACACTAATCGGACTGACACACCTTTGTCCATCAGAATAGCCGCGAGACAAGCTGGTGTATTTTTTCAGCATCCTGTTAGCCGCATCCTGTTAGGATGGCCCGCCATGGCGTCCGGCATTGCACAGATCAGAAAGTCCGTCCTGACCCTTGCCTTACCGGTCACGGTCAGTACCCTGCTTCAACGAGCAGAAGGTATCGCCGCCGTCTTCCTCGTCGGTGGTCTCGGCGCGACATCCATCGCGGCTGTCGGACTTGGCCAATTGCTGGCTTTCATCGCCACCACGCTCGTCTCTGGGTTATCGGTGGGCGCCAACGTCCTCATCGCCCAATTATGGGGTGCTCGCCGCACCAAAGATGTCGGAGAAGCCGCCACGCATCTCCTCGGATTGGCCGCCATCGTATCCTGCTTGCTGGTGGCACTCGGATTGTCCTTGAATCGTATCATCATGGAGCTATTGGGCGCAGAGCATGACGTCATCGCACTGGCCCTTCCCTACTCGAACTTCATCTTCCTGGTCATCCCCTGCACGATCTTCTTGCAGGTCCTCTCGTCGATTATACAAGGCACCGGGGACACCAAAACTCCCATGTACGCCTTGATCGCGGTGAATCTCCTGTATCTCACGATCGCCTACCCCCTGATCTACGGACTCTGGGGCGTCCCACCCTTGGGTATCACCGGAGCAGCTGTAGCAGCCGGTCTCGCGGAAGGGACGGGCGTGGCCTACCTCCTCTGGTCTTCCCGAACGCTCTTGAAGAAATCACTCCACGTGCGACGAGATCTCTTGCGCTCTACCTGGCAAATTGGAGCGTCGGTTTCCGGTGAACGGATCTTTCAACAGGCGGGGATTATTCTCTACACCAAGATCGTCCTGCTATACGGCACCGTGACCTACGCCGCCCATCAAGTCGGCCTGTCGATTGAATCCCTCTCGTTCCTACCGGGATATGGCTTCGCGATCGCGGCGGCCACGATGGTGGGACAGAGTATCGGCGCAGGGAAATATGTCCGGGCCAAATTGGAAAACTGGGAGGCGAACCGCCTGGCCGGCATCACTATGGCTGCAATGGGCATCTTCTTTTTTTCTTCCCCTACATACTCCTGCGCACCTTTACCAGCGACGAAGCCGTCGTCGAACTCGGCACGCTGTTCCTGCGCATCGTCGCCATCCTCCAAGTGCCGCTTGCCCTCACCATGGTCCTGGCTGGATCATTACGAGGGGCCGGCGACACTCGGTTCATCATGTTGGCGACAACAATCGGCATGTGGGGAGTCCGCCTACCCCTCGCGGTCATCGCAGGGCCCTGGCTTACACTCGATGTGCTCTTCGTCTGGAGTGCAATGATCGCGGATTGGACGGTCCGAATGGGGCTGCTACTCTGGCGCTACCGATCGGAACGGTGGAAAGCGATTCAAGTCATTCGCTAATCCGCATTATTCATGATGGTTCGTCGAGAAAAGAGGGAGTGGCGCGCGATAAGCGCGAAGTGCCGGACTTGCATGACGTGTGAGCCCTGTCCCTACCTGTCGCGCATTCGCCGTCAATTTCGTACGTCTCGTTTGAGTCAGGAATCCGCGATTGCAACAGAAGCGCTCATGAACAACATGGGCTATGCTCAGCGGCGCGTTTTTACCTGTCGGCTGGAACGCCTCGTTAGGCGCAGTTCTTTTGAGATGAGTGGGAACTTCTCTGGATGCCTGATGGATTCAACCGCTACATCCACATCAAGACCAGGCCAATACAAGTGATGAAGCTGTGGCCACTCGACGTTCAGGATCTCTGATACAGATCCATCTTTGAACCAGGGAAACTCTTTGAACGAAACAAATAGCTCTTCGTCAGCTACCAGCAACCAGAATCCATGCTTGGAAATGTTCGTCACTTCAGCACCCGAAGTGCTTTATCCAAGCGTTGCGGATTTCATCGTAATGCTCCTCAATAAGAGTTTTCACAACCCGGATTTGCCGGACGGCCATACCGGAATTCTGCGCCAGTTCGATTGTCGGTTCCAGTCAGAATTTCGCCTCACCGCGCTCACAATAAACATGAACGTGCGTTCGTGTTTCCTCTGAAGAAGCTCAAGCCTCTGCCGTACCTCGCCCCTGGGGCGGTAATTTTTTTATTGCTTTCATTGTCAGATTGTCAGTAGGTTAGCCTACCCCGTGGCTGGGGAGCAAAAAATATCTGCGCTGTCGAAGCTACGGCAGCCTTACCCTAAACCATCACAGTTGAAAGGAGACCATGATGAAATCCAAAGCAATTTTCTATCACGCAGGATGCCCAGTGTGCGTCGCAGCCGAGCAAAGCGTCGCTAACGCCTTGGATCCGTCGAAATATACGGTGGAAAGCGTCCATCTCGGCACGAACAAAGCACGGGTGAAAGAAGCCGAAGCGGCCGGTGTCAAGTCGGTTCCGGCTCTGGTAATGAATGGAGCGGCATTTCACATTAACTTTGGCGCCGGCATTGACGCCTTGAAATAACCGGTTCAGTCTGCTGACTGCACTAAGATGATAAGGGGGCGTGCCTCACGGCACGCCCCCTTTTTTGCCGCCCAACGTGAATCTCAGATGCCGCCTCTGGCAATCCACCTGACGCGAGAGTTAAACATCACAAAGACTCCTAACTCTTACCCTCCACTACTGCTACCTGGGTCAAGCCCTGCCTCCTTCAGATGACATTAGGGCCGCCGCATCGTCTGCTCGATCGAGCGGATCAGCGGTTCTCATTCGACTCGGAGCACCAGGCGCTTGCCACAAGCCTTGACGTACTTGCGCAACGTTGCAGTCGATGGGGAGTGCTTCCCACTGGCAAGCGCCCGCTCCAGACGAGCGATAGCGGGAGCATGCGTCCCCATTCGAGCCGCCACCTGTCCTTGCGTAAGCCCTGCTTCTTGCCGCGCCTTCAGCAAGGCATCGAGCAGCGCGGACTCTTCGCGCTCAATACGTTCCATTCCCGGGATGTCTGGCTAACTATTGCGTCATACTGACCGGCATATTACGCGAAACCGGCCTGCAAATTCCTCCTTGATTGTCGTGTCGGCTTAAAAGTTTCTCAACGATATCCAAATAGCCGAATTGGCGCGATATACGGCACCAGCGCCACAGGCCGTGGCGCGTGAAGTGCTAGACTTGCGAGAAAGGTGCGATCCGAAGGTCGGGGTTCGAAATTCCGAACACTTTAGCCTTCAGCCTTGAGACCGCCTCACTCATCCTGCCTGTCTCGCGCGGCTATGCGACGTTCTGCATCTTGTTCGCGAAGTCGCGGCCGGACGTTGGCGGAGGAAGAGCTTTTCCATCCTGGCGGTAGAGCGCAATGGCTTCCTCTACGGCTTGGCAGAGCTGCTCAAAGACAGCCTTTTCGTCAGCGCCGTGGCACCCACCGTAAATCAGACCAGGACAACTGCCGACAAAGCACTGGTCTTCCTCTGACCACTCGACAATCTTTGCGTATCGTGCAGTATCTTTCATGACTTGGACTCCTCAACGGCACGCTTCACGGCGCGGACCTGATAATGCTTCGCGTCATCGCCAAGCGCACCGGATATTGTGATGGGTTTGACAACCTTCGGGTGGACAAAGTTTCGATGGCTACCTTTGCCGCTTCGGTCGACGAAGCCCGCTCGCACAAGGTCGTCAACAAGCTCTCTTAATCTTCGGCGGCACTACGTCACCCTTTGCGGTTCCATCGCCTAACTATTGAGTATCCTGGGGGTGATTCTTGCGCGTGTTCAATTACTTGTCAACGTTATCCGCAGCGCAGCATCAGTGGGCTATACAAACCGGCGTAGTTCCATGATAGCCGCGAAGAGCTCTACCCTTGAACCAGACCATCTGCTGGACTCCGTAGGCCTTTACTACTCCGATTCAACATGGTGCGTGTAGATCATGGTTGTCCTCACGTCGGTGTGAAAAGAAAACTATAGGGACATGTTGAATTCCCGCGGACAGATGGGTACAGCAGGTATCAGGAAAACCAGAATGCCCCCCACATCTTGACAATCAAGACAGACCGCATGAGCCTACGGCTCACCACCTGGGATGAACACATTGTGGCATTGATGTCGGTGGCCTGGCCGGATGGGAGGAGAGGAGGCCTCGTGTCGGAGGGCTGTACCCATGTTGGCATGGAGAGCACGGGCATCTACTGGCAGCCGGTGTATGCGAGCCTGGAAGGGCGGAATTTTTTACTTCTTGACAATCTCTAGCAAATTCACTCACTATGCAATTAAATAAAAAAAACCTAGAAATATAAAGGCAAGGACTTGTTCATGGATACTAGGAGAACCACTAGTCTTAAAGAGAAACATTACCAGGGTCTGCCAGGCGGCGATGATCGACCGCCACGGGGATAACATCGAGAATACGGTCAGCCTCGGTCTGGTGAAAGGGGGGAAACAACAAGATCCGTGTCCTCCAGCGCCGTGCCTATGGCGACCGAGACGAGAACTACCTCAAACTCAAAATCGTCGCGGCCTTCCTTCCTCCGTCAACATGGAATGTAGAAAGAGACCCACTGTGACCCGCAGAGACTCAATTAAATGAAGCCGATGCTTAAACATCATGCAGACATTAAGACTCTATTCAGGTCTAATCCTGTTACGTTGACGCAGTACTAATGGTTTTTCTCTTGTATCAAATTTCTCCCGCAGCCGCGCTGCAGGTTAGAAAACGGAACGAGCGCTCTTTTCTGAACCGATAGGCGCTTCACCGCTTTGGTCCATCCGAATAAACCCCGCACTGGAATTTGTAAGACACAGTTCGCTGTTGTCTCAGCCTGAAATTCCCATAGCTTGCTTCTGATGTGTGGAGCGTTTGATTCATTCTAGGCTTGGAGGCCGATATGTTGGTATTCCTGATTCACATTCGCGATCCCCAGTTCTACGCACTCCCGGCGAAAACACGCGCGAAAAACGGCCGTATCCGGGTCATGGGCTTTCCTCCCATCGGCATCATGTCCCTCTCGTCGGTGCTCAAGCAGGCCGGCCACGAGTGTGTGATGTTCGATCAGGCGAACCCCGACACGCCGAACGAGGTGATCATCGAGGAAATCAACCGGCAACAGCCGGCCCTGGTCGGCCTCAGTTTTCTCAGCACCACCAGTTATCCCTACGCGAAGATGCTGGCCCGTCAGATTCGTGCCGCCAACTCGAAGGTCAAACTGGCTTTCGGAGGCGTTTTTGCGAGTTTGAATGCCGCACTGGTTAAACTGCAGTGCTCTGAAGTGGATTTCGTCTGCAAGGGAGACGGCGAGCAGTTTATCCTCGACCTGCTCGAACGGCTCGACGACCCGGCCGATGTCGCGGGGCTGATCTGGGCCAAGGATGGCCGGGTTGTGCAGAACTCAGGCCGGCCGATGGAGCGCCATCTCGATCAGTGGCCTTTCCCAGATCGCGAAGGCCTTCCGCTCGACTTTATGGAGTCAATGCCGCTCGACGTGCCGGCGGTGCTTTCGATGGGACGGTTCACGACGATGCAAACCTCTCGAGGCTGTCCGTGGCCCTGTGTGTTCTGCGATATTCCAATCTTCAACGATGGTAAGTGGCGCGCTCGGAGTGCTCAACACGTGGTGAGCGAACTCAAGTATCTCGAAGAATGCGGCTACGAATCCGTCTATTTTGTCGACGACCATTTTCTGCTGCAACCCAAGCGGATCGAGGCGATTTGCCAAGGCATCATGGACGCAAAGCTCTCGATCCAATGGGGCATCGAAGGGCGCGTGGATTCGGTTGCCCAGCATTTGTTTCCTGCCATGGCCAAGGCCCACTGCCGGACGGTCATGTTCGGGATTGAAAGCGGGAGTCAGAAGATTCTCGATCGCCTCAAGAAAGAACAGACGTTGGAGGAAGTGGCCACCGCCGTCAAGAATGCCAAGAAGGCCGGCATCGAGATCGTGCATGGCTTCTTCACCGTGGGCAACCCCGATGAAACAGTCGAAGATATGAACGCCACGTTCGACCTGGCCTCCAAGCTGCCGCTCGACACCTTCGGCTTCAATCGACTCTGTGTGTATCGGGGGACTCCGCTTTGGCAGGAATATGTGCAACGTGGATTAGTCAGCGATACCGCCGATTGGTATAAATATTTCAAATGTTCCACGGTCGATCCAACCTGCTTGCCGGGAGAAGTGATCAATACACTCCGCCGTCAAGGGTTCAAGCGGCTGTTCATTTACAAGCTCCTGCACTATCCCCTCCAGACGTTCCGGTTGCTGCGGCGGTTTCTCCGCTTCATGCCGGCGCGGGATGTGGTCACCCTCATCATGAATCCGTTTTGGGGCCGAAAGAAAGGCACCAAGCCGGCTGAAAGGCTATCCCGTTCCGTCGAGCATGCCGATATGAAAGACGCGGCGGCGCAGATGACCCAGTTGCCGGATGAAATGCTCCACAGCGTGATGGAAGAGTCTCGATTGGAACGGTTACGCATTCAACTGGAAGCAGAAGGGTCGCGCGAACTCCCGATGGTCCACTCTCGTTAACGCTAGAGAATTTGGCGCGAGACGTGCGAGAAAGGCGCGGCATGGATAGATTGGATTTCCGTCTCGTCTTGTCCGCCCAGCTCCCAGCAGCAAGCTGCGGGGTAACACAGAACTCAATTTCGGAGACTTCTCAGAAGCAGAGGCGAACCCATAGCAAGCTACGGGGAATGTTCTAGTCCACGAACACTTCTGCTGAAATCGCCGATGCCTAACTCAAGCGAGACGGGAGAGACGGGCGGGAAAATCTTTGAACCAGAGAGACCAGATGGACCTAACAATTCGTGGGTCGCGTATCTGTCCCGGTTCCGATGGTCACCTCGATCCGCGCAACCCCCTTCACATTCGCGCACAAATCTCCCAGCCCTGGGGTGACTAATCGAAACGGCCCGCCTTTCGACTCCGGCAACGGCTCTCCATCAAGCTCATACACCAACACCCCGAAGGCCTTGGCTTGATCAAGCGTGAGACAGACTGAATATTTCCCGTCTCCCGAATGCACCGTCACATGATCGGCCTTGATGCCCAGGGCCGGCACATCCAGCAAGCCTTGTATGCGAATCCCTTTGCCCTGCATGCCGGGCATCACCGTTGAAATATCGAGCTGATGCTCTGCCGGCAATGCTGCGATCGCAGCACGATCGAGCGAGACAGGCTGAACCACCGCCCCATCGATCCGCACGATACCGGGACCGGTTCGATCACGCTCGGTGATGGTCTTAATCACCGCCGTCAGCATGTCGTTCAGCGGTGTCGGAATGCCGAATTCACGCCCAAGCTTCGCGACATACCCATTCAGAAAATCGATCTCGGTCGGCCGCCCGGCCTTCCAATCGTCATACATCGAAGTATGGATATCCCGTATCTCGCTCGTCCAACGGACCACTTTCTCCGCCATATCAGCGGCTAACGGCACCTTCACGGTGGCCGCCACCGCCACGACTTCCCCCACGATCTGGTGAATCACTCGCAGCATCTCGGGATGATCGAGCGCCTTGGCCACTTTGTCGTCGATCATCACGGTCAAGGGATTGAAGACGCAATTCCAACACATCTTCTCCCACTTGCTGCGCCGGACATCATCGGTCAGCTGGCAAGGAATCCCCGCCTGCTTAAACAGATCCGCGATGGCCAGCAGACGAGGGCTGTGATACCCCATCAGCTCCCCGATCGTCACCGCCCCTCTCTTATAATGGTCGATGACGCCTGGTGCTGCGATCTTGGAATAGATATACGCGATACCACCGACGACACAATCCCGTTGAACGCGAGCCAGAATACGGTCTTCAGTATCGACTCCATTCTGAAGGGTCAAGATGACGGTTTGATCGGTCAGGACCGGCTCGATTTGGGTCAGCGCTTCATCCAGATCGTAGGCTTTGACGGAAAGGATAATCAGGTCCGGTTTGGGAAGATCTCGCGGATCGGACGCAGCCAGCGGATGCACGGTGAAGGAGCCCTTGGCACTGCGGATCGTGAGACCATTCTGCTTCACGGCTGCGTGCGTCTTGGGCCGCAACAGGAATGACACAGAAAGATTCGCTTTCGCCAACTGTGCGCCGAAGAACCCACCGACTGATCCAGCTCCCACCATGAGAATCTGTTTCATCTTGTTCCTCGCAAAAAAATTGCTGTGTACTATACCACGCAAACTCGCTGGCTCGAAATGCGGTACAATCAGCCCCATCAACCATGCCCACCGACGATCAGATACTCCTCGCCCGCACACACCTCGCATCCGCTCGGAACGTGACCGTCCTCACGGGAGCCGGCATTTCCGCGGATAGCGGCGTGCCGACCTTTCGCGGAGCTGACGGCTTGTGGCGCAACTTTCGCGCGGAGGATCTGGCGACCCCGGAGGCCTTTGCGCGTAACCCGCGATTAGTGTGGGAATGGTACAACTGGCGGCGAGAGTTGATCGCCACGAAACAGCCAAATCCTGCCCACATCGCCCTTGTAGAACTTGAACGGCGCATGCGCGATACATTCTGGCTGATCACGCAAAATGTCGATGGACTCCATCGAACCGCCGGCTCGCAACGGCTCTCCGAAATTCACGGCACTATCTGGAAGGTTCGCTGTACGGGCTGTGACGTCATCTCGGAAAACCGAGAGATTCCTCTTCCCATCCTGCCGACATGCCTCCTGTGCCATACACTGCTCAGGCCTCATATCGTCTGGTTTGGGGAATCGCTCTGGGAGGAAGACCTACGCCGCTGCGATGAAGCCCTGCGGGCCTGTGACCTCTTCCTTGTGATCGGCACGTCAGGAGTCGTCTATCCAGCAGCGGGATTTGCATCGCTGGCGAAAGACGTCGGCGCGCTGGTCATCGAGATCAATCTCGAGAGCACCCCGCAGTCTGACCTGGTTGACCTCCCGCTACAAGGCCGCGCGAAAGACCTGGTTCCGCTACTTCTTTAGCCCGGTCTG
This sequence comes from uncultured Nitrospiraceae bacterium, assembly GCA_963821465.1. Classification (GTDB taxonomy): domain Bacteria; phylum Nitrospirota; class Nitrospiria; order Nitrospirales; family Nitrospiraceae; genus Palsa-1315. The sequence goes on from CAWGDV010000010.1 coordinate 469,396, forward strand.
TCTGGTTCATCTGGTTTATTTTGTTTATCTGGTTGATTCGGTTCATCTGGTTAGTTTGGTTCAACCCAAAACAACCAGACAAACCCAATAACGGTCTTCTTCTGTTGGCGGACTTTTTCAGCATCCTACCAACGGAAGAAGTTCCTCTAACGTCCGAATCACGAGCCCGCCCGATGTCTGAGAGCGCCCTGCTCGATCCAGCAACACGCCAGTTAGCCCGGCCTTCGTCGCACCCTCCATATCGTCCCGGACACTGTCACCCACATGCATCGCTTCAGCTGGATCGACCGCATGTTTCTCAAGGGCGATCTCGAAAATCTTCGACGCCGGCTTAGCGGCCCTGGCGAGGCTTGCAATCGTCACGGTATCGAAGAGCCGGTCGATGCCCAATCCCCGCATCACAGGAAAAAGTCGGGAATCGAAGTTGGACACGATCCCCAGCTCGAACCCCTCCTCACGAAGCCTGGTCAGCACGGCATGGGTTTCAGGAAACAACGCCCAGGAGCGAGGATCTTCAAACACCTGAAAGACCTGCTCGAAGAATTCATCGAACCGCTCGAACATCCCAACGCGATAAAACACATTATGGACAATGTCGAACCACCAAAGCCGTTCACATTGTTTTAACTCGATAGGATCCGTTGCGGCAAAGACCGGCGGCGCTGCGTCGCGAAAAGCACGCCGAAAGGCTTGTGCAATCGATGCCCGCGAATCGGGAGTCTGCCGAAACCCATGCTGAACCGCATGTGTGAGGTAGATGTCCGCCACCGAACCATGAATATGAAACAACGTTTCAGCTGCGTCGAAAAAGATAACGTGGATTGGGGTCTTCATCGGCCGTACAAATCCCCTTGGGATTGAATTGTAGTCAGTTCAAAAATCCGAAGTCAAAGCACGCACCTAATCATGCGATTTCATGCGATTTCTTGACAAAGAATACCCTCACTGCTAGCTTCGATATCATTCAATACCATGGGAGGGTGAGGTGGCATCAACCATCTTCGTCGTCGACAGTAGTCCCGCCGTCCGCCGGCTGGTCGAGCATATTTCAAGGCAAGAAGGGTGCGAGGTGCAGGGATTCCAGGATGGCCCTGCCGCGTTGCAAGCCGCACGTCAAACGAGCCCAAATCTCATCATCGCAGATTACCACTTGGAGAACATGACCTTTTCGGGATTCTGTAAAGAAGTCTACAAGCTGGACAACCTGGCAGAAACCTATATTGTCTCCCTGACCAGCTCTTCGGATCGTGTGGATGAAACCCACTTGCGTTCGCTGGGGGTGAAGGCTTTTCTCAACAAACCGTTTCAGTCGGAAGACCTCATCGAGGTGATCAAGGATTTGGAAAGACAGCAGACATCCAGGGCGAACGGAGCAAAGAAGAAATCTCGCTCCTGGCCTCCGGTCTCAAGTGCGACGGATTCAGATGATGATGGCCTGAACGATGACAATCCGACCGAGCAAGAAGAGGAACAGGCAATCGCTCCTCACCCTCAACCCAAAGCCCCCCCCGTGACTGCCACCCAAAAAGCGCAGACATCGACAGCTGAACCGGAAGCAGCGATGATGGGCCTCTTCGGTCAACTCCTTCACTCCATGTCTGAACGGACGGAAAAAAAGATTGCCGACTTGCTCCCCCAGATGGTGGGAAAAGACCTGACAACGCTCGTGGCTAAAGCCGTGGAAACAGAGGTGCGCAAACAGACGGGTGCGTCCCTCTCGGAAGAACGGCTGACTCAGGTACTTGAACCGTTACTCATGACGGCACTCCCAAAGGTTTTTTCACGGGAGATGTCCATCCTCGAACCCATCATTCGACAGAGCGTGGTCGATACCGCAAGCCCATTGATCAAAGAGCGCATCGATCAATGCGTCCGCGAAGAAATCAATGCCGTTCGCACTTCACTATCCGATATGGTTCGAGAACAACTCGGCTCGCTTGAGGGACTCGTCAAGGAAGAGATTCAGCAGGCTGCCGCTAAGCAGACAGCTGGAATGGCCGAAGCACTCGTCCGGGTGACAGCCCGCGAGCAGGTCGAACAGGCTGTCCTGCGTCTCGTGCCAAATCTAGCCGAAGAGCAGATCAAAGCAGAGATCACACGCCTCACCCAAGCCGCGTAGGACTCTCTCCTCCGTTCCGACTTACCCCTTCTTACTCTTCTTACCCTTGCTCCGTCTCGCTGTCGTCACCAGTGCCTTCACCCGTGCGACATTCTTCCGATGCTTCTTTCTCGTCTTACGGTCTTTTTCACGCCCTGTGGCCATAGTTTCTCCAGATTGTAAAAAGTGGAAGCAAAACGAACCACTCGCCTTGTGCCAATCTGTATAACACACGGCTCTACACCCCTCAAGCTATCTGTGTGCTCCACCTCGCCTTGAGAGGCCACCACCCGCATGCTAAGATGCGCCGCGCTTCACGCAGGATGCTGAAAAAATCCGCCTGCGTCCCAAACGCGCGGTAGGCGAGATGGGCGGGATGAGCGAGACAAGGCGGATATCCGCCATATCCACGTCCCGGCTATCTCGCCAGTCCCGCCCGTCTCGCGCGGCTATTGTTCAACATAGTTTTCCCGTAACCTGCTAGGACACCATAACTGAATGAACGCACCCCAGCTCGATAAAACCTACGATCCCAAGGCGGTCGAAGCACGATGGTCTCAGGTCTGGAACCAGCAAGGCTATTTCCACGCTTCGCCTTCCCATCCAGGCCAACCCTACTGCATCGTCATTCCTCCACCGAATGTCACAGGCTCACTCCATGTCGGCCACGCGCTGAATCATTCGATACAAGACATTTTGATCCGCTGGCGGCGCATGCAAGGCCGCAATGTGCTCTGGCTTCCTGGCACCGATCATGCCGGGATTGCCACACAAAACGTTGTGGAAAAGCAGCTCTTGACCGAAGGCGCATCTCGGGAATCCCTGGGACGGGAACGCTTCATCCAACGCGTCTGGCAATGGAAGGCTGCCTCCGGGGATACCATTATCCGTCAACAAAAACGGCTTGGCGAGTCCTGCGACTGGGATCGCCTTCGCTTTACGATGGACGAAGGGTTGTCAAAAGCCGTCCTAGAAGTCTTCGTACGTCTCTATGAAGACAGGCTGATTTATCGAGGGGAGCGGCTGATCAATTGGTGCCCCCGCTGCCTGACCGCACTGTCGGACATCGAAGTCGAGCACGAAGACGTGAAAGGGAAACTGTACTCAATCGAATACCCGCTCGAGAAGGATCCAACAATTCGTCTGACCGTCGCGACGACGAGACCGGAAACCATGTTCGGCGACACAGCGGTGGCAGTCCACCCGGAAGATCCCCGCTACAATCGATTAATCGGACAACGAGTCCGTCTTCCTCTCACACACCGCATGATTCCGATCGTAGGCGATGCCATTCTCGTCGACCGAGAGTTCGGGACAGGTGCCGTCAAGATCACGCCGGCGCACGACTTCAACGACTTTGAAGCAGGCGAACGCCATAGATTGCCGCGGCTTCCCATCTTTGACCATCAGGCCTTGCTCGATCCGCAAGGCCTCAAAATTGCCGATGTCGATCAAGCCGTCATTGAGGCAGTTGCAGCCCTCCCCGCCATCAAGGCACGACCCAAAATCGAGCAGCTCCTGAAAGATCGCGCGCTCCTCACGAGAGTCGATGACCATAAAATGGCCATCGGAAAATGCTATCGCTGCAAAACCGTGGTCGAGCCTTATTTGTCTCCTCAGTGGTTCGTGAAGATCAAGCCACTGGCCGGGCCTGCGATCCAGGCCGTTGAAGACGGACGTATCCGGATCTTTCCAGAAGGATGGACGAATAATTATCTGGGGTGGATGAGGGATATCAAAGACTGGTGTATCTCACGCCAAATCTGGTGGGGACATCAGATTCCTGCCTGGTATTGCCGCCAATGCAACAAAGAGTTGATCGTTGAGGGAGCCGCAGCGACGGCCTCAGCCACGCTATCCCCGCGACTGACGATCCTCCAAGGGGCGACTCCTATTGTCGGAAAGACTGCGCCGTCAATCTGCCCTGGATGCGGAGGCCAACAGTTCATTCAAGAGCCAGATGTCCTGGATACCTGGTTTTCTTCCGCCCTCTGGCCTTTCTCCACACTGGGATGGCCTGAACAGACTCCCGAGCTCAAGACCTACTACCCAACCTCAAGCCTAGTGACCGGCCTCGACATTCTCTTTTTTTGGGTGGCCAGAATGATCATGATGGGCCTGAAATTCATGGGCGATGTTCCCTTCCGAGACGTATACATCCATGCCCTCGTGCGGGATGCCGAAGGGCAGAAAATGAGCAAGTCGAAAGGCAATGTCATCGATCCACTCCATGTGATGGAGCAGTTCGGCACCGACGCGCTGCGGTTCACACTCGCGTCGATGTCCTCACCTGGGCGCGACATCAAACTCGCGGAAGAACGGATCGAAGGCTACCGCAATTTCGCAAACAAGATCTGGAACGCGGCTCGGTTTAGCCTGATAAATCTCGATGGACCACGAACGGCCGTCGCGCCGGCCGAACGCACATTCCCCGACCGCTGGATTTTGAGTCGCCTGAATCAAACCATCCAATTAGTCACGTCCGAGTTAGAGGCCTATCGGTTCGATCATGCGGCGAATGCGCTGTACCGATTCATCTGGCACGAGTACTGTGACTGGTACCTCGAATTGATCAAGCCTACACTCCAACACTCAGCCAGTCCGGACGCGCCGGGAACCAGACAGACCCTTGTTGAAACGCTAGAGACCACGATGCGTCTCCTGCATCCGTTCATGCCGTTCCTTACAGAGGAAATCTGGCAAACGCTCCCCCACCAGGGCGAGAGCATCGTGGTTCAGAACTATCCGACTGCTGACTCTACCTGGACCGCACCAGAGATGGAGGAACGGTTTACGCTGCTCGAGCAGACCATCAGCTTAGTACGCGCATCCCGCCTGCTCTTGAACTATCCGCCGGGGCAGAAGATCACGTTCTACCTCGCGCACGACGAGCCTCAGCGACAGGACCACCTGGACCAACTCCGAAACTATCTCGCTCATCTCGGTCGCGGCACTGCCGATCTGGCCCCCACGACGAAGTGGCCAACCAGCAACCTCCTCCGATTGGTGACGGAGGGCTTATCCGTCGGCATGACAATAGCGGGCGACGTTGATCTCAACAAAGCGCTGGATAGAATCATCAAGGAGCAGTCCCAACAGACCAAGGAGATCGAGCGGTTGGAGGGAAAACTCCGCAATCAGGAATTTACCGCCAAAGCCCCGCCTGAGGTCATTACCGATCACCATAATCGCCTGATAAGCCTGCGCAAGGATCAAGTTATGCTCGCCAGCAGTGAGCAACAGTTGCGCACCATGCTGGGAACATAAGCGATGGTCAGACCTCCGATTGCCGACATACGGCGCGCTGTTCGGCTGGCATTCCAGGAAGATCTTCCTCTCGGCGACATCACGACAGTTGCGCTCTTTCCCTCTCCGGCACCAGCGCTTGCACGCATCGTCGCCCAACAATCGTTGGTCGTCGCCGGTCTAGCTGCAGCCGTGCAAACCTTTCTGACCGTGGATGCATCCCTCGTCTTATCCATCCATCGCCAGGATGGGGACCACGCACAGGCGGGAGATTGTCTCCTCCACATCGAAGGCGATGGGCGATCAATCCTGAAGGCCGAACGAGTCGCCTTGAATTTCCTCCAACACCTCTCCGGTGTCGCCACCTTGACGCGACGGTTCTGCGACGCAGTTCGCGGATACCCTGTGACCATCCTGGATACGAGAAAGACGATCCCGGGCTTACGGGCGCTTCAGAAATGGGCAGTTCTCCTCGGTGGGGGCACAAATCACCGCCGGTCACTGAGCGACGGGGTCCTCATCAAAGATAATCATCTAGCCCTCCTCAACCACACGGCAATGCCCATCAGAACTGCCTGCCGCAAAGCGAAAACCAACGCCCCTCGCGGCATGAGCATGATCGTGGAAGTGGAATCCTTGTCGGAGGTTAGGCAGGCCGTCGCAGGGCGAGCCGACATCATTCTGCTGGATAACATGAACCCGGAGACTGTCCGTCAAGCCATCCGGTTGATCAAAGGACAAGCAGTGGTTGAAGTGTCCGGAGGAATCACGTTGAAGAACATACGAGCGATGGCGGAAGCCGGCCCAAACCGCATCTCTATCGGAGCCCTTACCCATTCAGCTCCCGCCGCGACACTCAGTCTGGTACTCGAGCCACGCCGCCGACGGTGTCAGCCTGGCAAATAACGAAAATGAGGTCTGCATGAATGTTGCGGTTCTACACATGTACGACAACAACACCTTATTCTCGCAGGAAGCTCAAAAAGTTCGTCCAGCAAGGCCGCAGCGAGTGAAGGGCCGACGCGTACCCTCTCGGGTACGTGGAGGATCTGAACGATGCGAGAACGACGCTGGAGGACTTTTTCAGCGTCCTGCTAGGTAATTCGTGCAACCCTCGCCACCACTCACCAGAGACACGATCTACAGCACCCTCGCAACCACGTGGTTGGGCCGCCGCATCGAACTGTTCGACTGTCTCCCCTCAACCAACCGAGAGGCCGCTCAACTTGCACAGGCAGAAGTGGAGCATGGCACGGTCGTCATCGCCGATAGCCAAACCGCTGGACGTGGGCGTCTCTCCAGAACCTGGTTTTCTCCACCCGGTGCCAATCTCTACTGTTCCATCATTCTTCGAACAGCACGCCCGCCGGAACGACTCACGGAATGGCTCTCCTGGCTGCCGCTGATCTCTGCGCTGGCCGCAGCCGAAGCGATCGAACAGGTCTCGTCCGTCCACGTCTCTGTGAAGTGGCCCAACGACCTCCTGATCTCGGAACGAAAAGTGGGCGGAATCCTCTGTGAAAGCGGTACAGGAGCACGATCTGACCCTTTCCAGATCATCGGAATCGGGATCAACGTCAACGGTGACCAGGATGACTGGCCTGTTGATTTGCGCGACTCAGCTACGTCGATCTGGCAGGGACGGAAGATCGTGGTCGATCGCAATAGACTGATCGCACAGTTGCTCCTCGAACTCGAACAGTGCCTCGATGAATTGGCCGTTTACGGAACGAATCGGATCGCGTTGGCCTATTGCCAACGATGCTCGACCATCGGTATCACGGTACGAGCGACGTTGGCCAATGGAGATATGGTCGTGGGGCTTGCAGAGGGAATCGGCCAGGATGGATCCTTGCGTGTGCGGCCACAGGTATTTCACCCTGGTGCAGGAACACCGGAGGTCGTTCACTTACGCGTGGCCGACATCATCCATGTGAAAAGCTAGCCAAATCACCCAGCCGAAACGTACAATAGGTCCCATGCTCCTTGTCGTTGATATCGGCAACACCAACATTGTCTGGGGCGTCTATGACGACCGCACCTTGGCGGCCCATTGGCGATTGGCCACGGACGTGAAAAAAACCTCGGACGAATACGGCATCCTCTTTGCCAATCTTCTCGCGGCAGCAGGAATTCCCTCTCCACGTCTCTCCGGCGCCATCATCTCCAGCGTCGTGCCTGCACTGACCGAAACTGTCGGGGACATGATCGAACAATACTTTCACCAGCAGCCCCTGGTCGTCACCTCGGATACGGACACAGGGCTCACACTCCGTTATGCCAACCCAAAAGAAATCGGCAGCGACCGGCTGGTGAATGCCGCAGCCGCATATCAAAAATATCGCCGCGATCTCATCGTCGTCGACTTCGGCACCGCCACAACATTTTGCGCCATCACGGCCGCGGGTCACTACCTCGGAGGCGTTATCGCCCCCGGCCTCGGAATCTCGGCAGAAGCCCTGTTTGCACGAGCCGCCAAACTGGCCAAAGTGGAATTGATCCGTCCCAAAACCGTGATCGGCGCCGACACGGCCAGCAGCATTCAATCCGGCCTGTTATTCGGATATGCAGGACTGGTCGATACCGTCGTCCGTCGAATGGAGCAGGAACTTGGACGCTCAGCTTACGTCATCGGTACTGGAGGACTCAGTTCCATCCTGGCAGCCGAAACCACTTCCATTCAAAAAATTGAACCGTTCCTGACCTTAGAAGGTCTTGAACTTCTCTACCGACGAACCCAGGGTAGTCTCCCTCCCACCATGCAGGCCTAACGACTGCCATTCCCTCCACAAGTAATTAATTTTTCTGGCCCGGTTGACTTTATGAGCCCTATGGCTATCTTCAGACGGACAAAGGAGTTTTTCATGGCCGAGGAACACCAGAACACGAATATAATCGAAAGCTTGGATACTCCATCGTCCGGCGATGGCTCTGCCACGGAGGGCACTGGCCTAGTCACCGAGCTTCAGTTGGCTCTCACGGAAAAGACCGATAAATTCACGGAACTCAACGACAAGTATCTACGGCTTGCCGCCGAGTTTGATAACTACAAACGCTTGGCTCAGCGGGATCAGCGCGATCAGATCCGATTCGGCAATGAGCAATTGCTCAAGGAACTGTTGCCGGTCGTCGACAATCTCGAACGGGCCATCAAGTCCTCACGAGAGGGAGGGGGCAGCGACATCCTCATCCAGGGCGTGGATCTCACCCTCAAGCAGTTGACGGGAGCCTTGACGAGATTTCATGTCGTACCTGTTGAGACGGTCGGCCGGCCGTTCGATCCTGCCACACATCAAGCCGTCACCTCCGTCTCGTCTGAGACGGTACCGAAGCAGCATGTGGTCGACGAGTTTCAGCGAGGATATCTCCTGCACGACCGTATCTTACGGGCGGCCATGGTGAGCGTATCGGCCGGGCAAGCCGACGGCGCGCCAGGAACAGACAACACCATCAGTTCGTCGTAGCAACATCAAAGACAGATCTAGCGAGGAAGGAGTAGGCACATGGGCAAAGTGATTGGCATCGACCTTGGAACCACGAACTCCTGCGTTTCCATTATGAGCGGCGGCGAACCGATTGTGATCGCCAACGCAGAAGGGGCCCGTACGACACCGTCCGTCGTCGCCATCACAGAGAAGGGCGAGCGCCTCGTCGGACAGATTGCGAAGCGCCAGGCGATTACAAATCCTGAGAATACGATTTTTTCCGTGAAGCGCCTCATGGGCCGCAAGTTCCGCAGCCAACAAGTGACCGACGCCGCCAAGCGGCTACCCTATAAGGTCTCCGAGGGGGACAACGGTGATGCGCACGTCGAATTACGCGACAAGCGCTACAGCCCACCGGAAATCTCCGCCATGATTCTGCAAAAGATGCGGCAAACGGCAGAGGACTATCTCGGCGAAAAAGTCACTGAAGCGGTCATCACCGTCCCGGCTTACTTCGACGACAGCCAGCGCCAAGCGACCAAGGATGCAGGCCAGATCGCAGGCTTGAACGTCCTCCGGATTATCAACGAGCCCACCGCCGCATCCCTCGCCTACGGTCTGGACAAGAAGAAAGACGAACGGATCGTCGTTTATGACCTGGGTGGCGGAACATTCGACGTCTCCATCCTCGAAATCGGCGACGGCGTCTTCGAGGTCAAGTCGACCAACGGCGATACCTATCTCGGCGGCGACGACTTCGACCAGCGCGTCATGGACTGGTTGGTCGATGAGTTCAAGAAGGATCAAGGCATCGATCTTCGGAAAGATCGAATGGCTCTCCAACGCCTGAAAGAGGCGGCGGAACGCGCCAAGATCGAACTCTCTTCGTCACAGGAAACCGAGATCAATCTGCCCTTCGTCACCGCAGACGCCAACGGACCGAAACACTTGGTCATGAAACTCACCCGCGCGAAACTTGAACAGTTGGTCGACGACCTGATTAAACGATCGATCGAGCCCTGCAAGAAGGCGCTCGCCGACGCCGGCGTCTCAGCGGGCGACATCAAGGAAGTCGTCCTCGTCGGCGGCATGACCCGCATGCCGAAAGTCATTCAGGCCGTCAAAGAGTTCTTCGGAAAAGAACCGCACCGGGGCGTGAATCCGGACGAAGTGGTTGCGATCGGCGCCGCCATTCAAGGCGGTGTGCTCAAGGGCGAAGTGAAGGACGTACTGCTCCTTGACGTCACGCCACTCTCGCTGGGCATCGAAACCCTCGGCGGTGTTTTTACGAAGTTGATCGAGCGGAACACGACTGTCCCGACGAAAAAGAGCCAGGTCTTCTCGACGGCTGCCGACAATCAAACGGCAGTGACCATTCGAGTTTTCCAAGGCGAACGCGAGATGGCCAACGACAACAAGCTCCTCGGCCAGTTCGACTTAGTCGGGATTCCTCCCGCGCCCCGTGGGATGCCGCAAGTCGAAGTGACGTTCGACATCGATGCCAACGGCATCGTCCATGTCTCGGCCAAAGACCTGGCGACACAAAAAGAACAGTCGATCAAGATCACGGCGTCCAGCGGTTTGAGTAAGGAAGAAGTCGAAAAGCTCGTGAAGGATGCACAGGCCCATACCGACGAGGATAAGAAGCGTCGGAGGACCGCCGAAGCCAAAAACCAGGCCGATACTCTGATCTACCAGACGGAAAAGAACCTGAGCGAGCACGGCGACAAAATCGCCGCCGAAGACAAGACCAAGATCGAGGAAGCGGTGGCGGCACTGAAGAAAGCGATGGAGGGAACAGACCCCGCGGCAATCGAGTCAGCCACCCAAACATTGACAACTGCGTCCCACAAGTTGGCTGAGGAAATGTATAAGAAGGCGTCGGCATCGACTGCAGCCGGCAGCGGCACCGATGCAACAGGCGGAAACGGAGCCGGAACCGGCGAGACCAAGACGGATGAAAAGGTCGTCGATGCAGAATTCGAAGAAGTAGACAAAGACAAGAAGTAAGTTAGAATACCGTCAGTGAGACCGAGCTTCGCGAAAGAGGGGGCTCGGTCTTGCTGCACGTTCACCCCGAGAGACGGCGTCCGTGTCCAAACGCGACTATTACGAAACCTTAGGCGTCGAACGAACCGCATCCGACGACGAGCTCAAGAAGGCCTATCGGAAGATGGCCCGCCAGCACCATCCCGATCTGCAGACGGGAGAGGCTCAGAAAAAAGCATCAGAAGAGAGGTTCAAAGAAGTCAATGAAGCCTACGAGACGCTGAGCGATCAGGAAAAACGCAAGCGCTATGACATGTTCGGCCACGCCGGGACTCAGCAGGGGGGCGGTCCAGACGGCTTCGGATTCGGTGGAAGCGGCTTCGGCGAGGCCTTCAACGACATCTTCGAGGATTTCTTCGGTGGACAGCGAGGCGGCGGCAGTCGTACAGAACGCGGCAACGATCTTCAATACAATCTGGAACTGACCTTCGAGGAAGCCGTCTACGGGAAAGATGCCAAACTCAAAATCCCGCGATGGGAAATGTGCAATGACTGCAAAGGGAGCGGCGCCAAGAACGCATCATCGGTCAAGACCTGTCCCAGTTGCAAAGGGGCCGGACAGATGCGGTTCCAGCAAGGATTCTTCAGCATCACCCGTCCCTGCGGCCAATGCGAAGGGGCGGGACGAATCGTCACAGAACCCTGTCCCGCCTGCCAAGGTCGTCAACGCACCTATCGAGAGCGGACCATCGCCGTGCACATCCCAGCCGGCATTGAGTCAGGCATGCGCCTACGTCTCTCGAACGAAGGGGAGCATGGAGTCAATGGAGGCCCGCCCGGCGATCTCTATGTGGCGATTACCGTCAAGCCGCACCCGGTCTTCCAGCGCCAAGGGCTGGATATCGTCTGTGATGTTCCAATTCAGTTTGTCACAGCCGTACTTGGAGGAAAGATTGAGGTCCCTACGCTGAAAGGCACGACGGTCATTAAGATTCCTGCCGGCACGCAGCAGGACAAGACCCTGCGCATCAAAGGCCTGGGTATTCCCAGCCTCAAAAGCCACAGTCCAGGCGACCAATTATTTGTCGTCAAGATTCAGATTCCCACCAAATTGACCCCTCGACAGAAAGAGTTACTCAAAGAATTTGCCAAAGAGAGCGGCATGTCGATGGAAGAGGACAGCGACGGCTTCTTCGACAAAATGAAGACCTTCTTCGAATAGCGCCGAGGGTCAACGTCCAGACACCCGCATTATGCCCACGTTCTTTGTCGACCCTGGCGCCATCACTCCCCCTACGATCCGCATCACCGGCGACCTCCTCCATCATCTTCGCCATAGCCTCCGTTTACACCCAGGAGACTCCCTCGCCCTGAACGATGGATGCGGAACCCGCTATCGCGTGGAAGTGACCCAGGTGACCTCACAGGCCATCGACATCCGCATCATCGACCGACAGACCGAGCCGGCACGCAAGACTTCACCGATCGTGCTCGGACAGGCGCTGATCAAAGGCGACAAAATGGACTGGGTCATTCAGAAGGCCACAGAACTCGGAGTCGCTGCCATTGTGCCCATTCACAGCACACACAGCGTCATCAAGCCCAACCCGGAACGCCTGGAACATCAACGGTCCAGATGGGAGCGCATTGCGCGGGACGCGGCACAACAGTCGGAACGGTGGACCATTCCTACCATCGCAGACCCCGTAGGCCTCGCAGAAATCTGCCGACAATTTGCCGCAGCACCTCTGAAAAGCATACTCGTGGAACGTTCCAGCGGCCCTTCGCTCGCTACCGTCCCATTACCGCATGGACTCTCAGCATCCGATTGTCTTGTTAGTGGGGCCGGAAGGGGGATGGGCGACGGATGAGCAACGCTTTGCACAAGAGCAAAACTTCATCTCGCTCACCCTCGGACCACGAATCTTGCGTGCTGAAACCGCTGCGATCGCAGCACTTAGCATTCTCCAATCACGACTCGATGAGATAGGATGGGACTGACATCGCTGCGAGCCGCTGCGAATTCGCCGCATCAACGGCCAATGGTCAAATGAACGATCGTGCCGTTTTCTCCGCTGGCCCAGCCCTGTGTCCCATCGGGAAACGACAGGCCGAACAGCGAGACTTTCGCAATCGCACCCTGTTCTGTCCAGGTAAAACCACCATCGGTGGTCCGATAGACCATGCCCCGTTCTCCCACAATCCATCCGATCTGAGGGTCGGTAAAGCGGACCCGCAAAAGGTCGGTCAGCTTTGTACAGGTGCGGATGCAGGGCAACGTGCGATCGATCCATTGATGGCCACCATCGGTCGTGTGAAAGATCGCTCCGGCGTTCCCAACGGCCCACCCGGTCGATATATCCGTGAAATACACATCGAACAGTGTGGCAGCTCCCTGCGTCTCTTGCGGGATCCAGGTGATCCCGCCATCGTCCGTCATCAACACGGTCCCCACCGCCCCGACGACCGTTCCGTGACGCGCGGTGACAAATTGTATGCCATAAAGGGCCGCGCTCGTCTTGCTCGCTTGATCGACCCAATGGGTCCCGCCATCCTTCGTATGAAGAATGGTTCCGTTGCCACCGACCACCCACCCTTCGCTGGGCGACATAAACGAGAGCCCATAAAACGGTACTTGTGTATCGACGAGTTGCTGCTGCCAGGTATTTCCCCCGTCCTGGCTCCGGCGAATCGTTCCATTGGCCCCGACGACCCAGCCCTGCTCCTCATCGAGAAAGTAGACGGCCGAAAGGCTCACCGTGGTGCCGCTGGTGACCTTCTTCCACTTCTTTCCCCCATCGACCGTTTTCAGAATGGTGCCGCGAGACCCGACTGCCCAACCTAACTGAGGCGTATGAAAATAGAGCCCCGTCAAGATAGATTCGGTATGGCTCACTTGAGGGGTGATCGTCAGAGGAGAATCGGCAGTCCACGAGGGACACACGCCGAACAGCGTCGCCAGCACCACGAGCGCGAGACATCCGGTGCGGGGCAGAGAAAACCGCCATCGTGATCGGGGCGATCCGTATCTCACTGGTTGGTGTCGGCGTCTGGGCGATTGTTATTGAAGTAGCCAGGATCCGGCATGCCCTTGGCCTCAATGGTGAAGGTGCCCGCTTCCAATGTCAGCCACTTTTTCGGAGTACAGCAAGATCCGTCAGGTAGCATGTCCCAGGAGCCGCGCCGCACGACCAGCAGGCCAGTGGCCAGTTCATTGAAGAACTCATTGCGCTTGCCCAGACCGTACAGGTGACGGTGAGGCACGCGAACGACGATCTCGGTATCCGTCCAGGACATCACCTGCGCCGCGACGTTGCTGAACAGCACTTCCGTGCGCGAAACGTTTTCGCCCAACTCGATATCCTCTCGTCGCTTATAGGCACCCTGATTGAGGCCCAGGTAGGCATGCTCAGCTGTCTTCAAGAAAGAGCCGAACCCCACCCCTTTGATGGTGATCAGCTCATCAAGTCCGCCCGATTGCGGGCTATAGGAGTCGATCTTCGGCGTCACCAACGTAAAGACCCCGGCCTCAGTCTGTAGAGTCTCCTTCATTGCACAGCAAGAACCGTCGGGATTGGGCTTCGTTGCGCCTCGATATACCACGACCGGCCCGCTCTTCGCACTGAAGGGCACCCACACATCAATGCGATCGTCTTGCCAGCGATAGATGATGGCGCGGACCCCTCCAATATCGACTCGATTCTCTCCTGTATTGAAATCGGTAAAGGCGTACGGTGTCGCTCCACTTTCCGAATAGAATCCGAAATGTTCCCCGCTGATTCTGAGCAACGTACCGATTGGAGCAGCCTGAGGCGTCAAGGCGATCGCTTTTGGCACATGAACCGTGAAGGTCCCGACCGTGCGGTCACGCCCCTGCATGGTCAGAACGATGGGGCCAGTCTCCGCATCCATCGGGAGATGCACGACGATGGCGCTGTCGGACCACTGGGCGATGGTGGCAAGGTGCCCACCAAACGTCACCTTGTCACCAACTGCCTTCGCTGCGCCAAAATCTTGGCCGAAAAAGACGACCTTTGTTCCGACCGGCCCACTCACGGGATCGACGCGAATATTCGGAGTCAGTTTCAGTGGAACGGCATTGCTCACTGTATACTGGACCGGCACACAACAAGACCCGTCCGGCAAGGGATCGGACGAAGCCAATCGAACCACTACATCGCCCGACGCAGCATTCGTGGGAACCTCGACTTCGATGATGTCGTCTTTCCATCGGCGCGGTCTGACCACCACGCTCCCAATCATCACATCGTTAACCCCGAACATGGTGTTAGGATCACGCGGACCTGCCGTGGTGCCGAAGTGCGCGCCGGTAATCTGCACGGTATGGCCTGGTTCGATCTCTTCCGGCGTCACAGCAGTAATCGTCGGCTGCATTATTATTAATTTCCCGGCAGTCATCTTCTTCTTTCCGGCTATGATCTCAACGGGACCAGATTGAGCCTGGAAGGGAACCTTCACCTCGATCAGGTCGGACTCCCATCGCTGAATCAATGCAGGGACCCCACTGACAGTCACGCGATTGACGTGCACGGATCGAAATGCGCCGAACCCCTTCCCACCGATCGATACCGTAGCGCCTGGGACCGCCGTTGACGGGTGCAGCTCGAGTGCGGAAGGAGCGGCCGCAAACACGGCAACAGTTAGGCTGGCCCACAAGATCATCGTACTCAGCCCGGTTACGAATGCATTCATGAGCAGATCCCTGTCAAGGAAGAACACTCTGCGAAATCCCTACGCGTGGCATGAGAGCTTCACGCGCCGGAAGCAAAAAAGATACAACTTGGATACTCTGTAAAAAACAAAAGACCGACCGAACTATAGCAAGCGATTTTTTCGAGAGTCAATCTAGCGAGCCCGTGCCAGATCAGCGTTCGGATCTGGTTGCGGAGTGTGGAAAACGATGGGGCAGGCCAGAACGGCATTGGCGCGCACGCTTGGGGCAACGGGGAAACGCCAGGCAGGATGCTCAAAAAGGCCGTCAGGAAAGCCGTGAGACGTGAAATGTAAAAGGGGAAAGGTTTCGGAACAAGAGCACCCTGCCTCCCCACGTTTCACCTTTCACGTCTTAGCTTTTACGGTTCTTGAGACCGATCATGAGACGGAGAGAATCACTTCAATTTCGACGGGGGCCCCGCGAGGCAACTCAGCAGCCCCCACAGCCACACGTGCATGACGACCAGCTTCTCCAAAGATCTCAACCAAGAGGTCCGAGGCCCCGTTGAGGACTTGGGGCTGCTGCACAAAACCCTCCGCCGACGCCACATGCCCGACTACCTTGACGACGCGCGTAATTCGGTCCAACGTCCCGAGCTCCTGCTTGGCAATCGTCAATACATTCAGGAGAGCGAGCCTGGCCGCCTCCATTCCTTGCTCGACCGTCAGATCGCGTCCAAGCTTACCGGAGAATGCTAACTGTCCATCTCGCATGGGAAGGACGCCGGACAAAAATAAGAGATCTCCAGCCCGGACCGCCGGAACATAGGTCGCCAGCGGTTGCGGTGGAGAAGGTAATTCTAGATGCAGTTCCTTGAGTTTGCGTTCGTAGGACATCCCGATGACCCGCGTGTTCCCTTCGCCTCTAACGTCCTACACACTACCCTGCGCGGAGCGCGTCGAGAAAACTTTCACCCACCGGCAGTTGACCCCCTTGTAGAGCTTCCACAATAGTATGTCCCAGATCAGCAGCAGACGCTCTGATGCCGAGATGAACCCCATGTGCCAACTTCGGCCCAGTGGCCAAGAGGGGAACGTATTCCCGTGTCGGGACCTGATCCGCCTTCGTGAGATCCCGTCCATGATCGGCCGTTAGGACGAGCAGGTCGCCTGGGCGAAGCTGTTCCAACAACCCGGGAAGTCGTCGATCGAAATCATGGAGGGCCGTAGCCGACTGTGCCGCATCCGATTCCAGGACATTGAGCCCGGCAACAATCAATCCGCGGGGAACCTTTTTCAACATCCCCGTGACCTCAGTAACTAACGTTGTCCAGTGCCCGACGGGAACGGAACGAGTGAGCCCGCGACTGCTGAAAAGATCTCCGACTTTCCCGACCCCGATCAGGATCTGGCTCGCACGATTGAGCACATCGAACATGGTCGGTCCGGGAGGTTCAAGCACGAACTCGCGAGGTTGTGGGCTGAACTGTACCGCACCGGCCTCACCCAAGAGAGGATGGGCTGACACACGGACAATTCCCCAAGGGTCCTTGAGTAATTTTCTTGCATCTCGGCTGCGCTGAAAAAACTCGTCCCGGCGCATCGCGCGCTCGTGCATCGCGACATGGCAGGTTCGTCGTCCGTCCGTCCAAACGATCAGCGCGCCGGACGACAGATGCTCTGACTCACACTCGCGCAGTATAGCCGCGCCGGACGACCGGCAATTGCCGACGATCTTACACCCAAATGCCTGTTCGAGGACCGCAACCATATCAGAAGGAAACCCGTTGGAATACAGCGGCCCGGCAATGCCCGTCAGATGGCCGGCCATTTCCCAATAGCCGGCTATGGAATCCACCGCCTTCGAGAGAAACCCAAGACGACCGAAACACCCTTCCGGCTCCCCCATCGTCCGCACACCTTTGATCTCCGTGATGTGGCCAAGCCCGAGCGCTTCCAGCGTGGGAAGGGTGAGTCCCCCAACGGCATCGGCCAGATGGGACAAAGTATTGGCGCCGGCATCGCCATATTCCGGCGCATCGGGCATAGCCCCGACGCCGAGTCCATCGATTACCAGCACAATCACACGAGTAATCATGGGCGCACTATAGCAGAAGCGAGACGCATCGGATAGTTCCTCGTGAAGCGGAATTGGGAATGTGAATGATGAAAGCGAGTGACGGACGGCGCGACTGACGGTGCGAGAAAAGCGTGACGAGTGACGGCCGGGCACTCAAGATTGAAGATTCGACAGTGAACATTCGCAGATCACCTCGACGCTTCCAGCAGAAGCGTTACGGACTATCGGGCTATGAGGCAGAATGGTCGTTGCCGTTGCCACTCGGCCATGATCGCAAGACTTGCGCTGGTGCCGATCCGATCAGCGCCGGCCTCCAGCATAGCCAGCGCGGTCTTCCAATCTCTAATTCCTCCGGAGGCCTTCACCTTGGCGCGGCCCGCCACAGCCTCTTTCATCAGACTCACATCTTCAACCGTCGCACCGGCAGCACCGAAACCAGTCGATGTCTTCACGTAGTCGGCTCCAGCTTCCACAACCAACTGACAGGCCGTACGCTTCTCTTGATCGGTCAGATAACAGGTTTCGAGTATAACTTTGTGCTCGACGCCCGGTGTCGCCTTCACCACTTCGGCAATGTCCTTTCGCACATACTCATGATCTCCCGACTTCAGCCGGCTCACATTCATGACCATATCCAGTACTCGCGCGCCTCGCGCAACCGCTTCGACGGCTTCGGCGACTTTAGTCTTCGTCGTGTGACCGCCAAGGGGAAACCCGATTGGAATGCCGACCCGAATCGCCGTGCCTGCGACAGCGGCCACCGCTTCGTCCACGTAGCAAGGCGGGACGAAAATCACGGTGAATCGGAACTCCATCGCTTCCTGGCACAGTCGCAGTACATCCATCTTTGTCGCGTCAGACCGAAGCACCGTGTGGTCTATAAGTTCCGGCAAATTCCATTCAGACATAACAGGCTCCTGAAAAACTATTGTGGCACGGTGAAAATTCAATGGCCCGCACATCAAGAACAACAGGAGAGCACACTATAGTTCTCACCCGCCCAACCCTGGCGGCTACTTCACCCGCCCGCCCGGAGTCTGCCAAGACAGCCTCTTCGCCCAGTGACGCGCCTTTCCCCAAGCAAGGCCGCCCCGAGCAACTCAAATAGTTCTTCCAAGCTTGCTCATTGACTTTGCCCTGGGATGGCCTGGATGAGTCCCCCACTGCGCGCGTTGAGTGCGGCCTTCCAAATTCTCTCTACCTCTCTTTAGGGGAGTGGCCGAGGCTGCCCTTTACTGCGCGCATCGAACGAGCACAGTTTCATCGTGCGCGTTCTGCGAGCAAGAAGGGCACCTGGTCGCTCCCTCCCCTGCTGGCGGACTTTTCAGCGTCCTGATCACTCACGACACTCCTTCTTTGTGGACAAAAGCCCCCTCTCTGGGAACGATTGACGTCTGGGAGTGAGGCCCGCGACGAACGGGCCGCTTCTGATATTTCTCCACTGCCCTGTTGTGTTCGATCAGCGTCGCAGAGAACTGGTGCGTTCCGTCGTTCCGCGAGACAAAATACAGATAGCTTGAGTTGGAGGGGTAGAGTGTCGCGCGAATCGCCTGAAAGCCCGGGTTGGCAATCGGTCCAGGTGGCAACCCTTGCACCCGATACGTATTGTAGGGACTGGGACTCGACAGGTCTTTCTTGCGCAAATTTCCGTCAAATGCCGGCAAGCCATAAATGACGGTTGGATCGCTCTGTAACGGAATGTGCTTCTTGAGCCTGTTGTGAAACACCGCGGAAATCTCAGACCGCTCGCCGCCGGACCCAGTCTCCTTTTCGATCACAGAGGCAAGGGTCAGCACTTCGTGCAAGGTCATCTTGATTTCCTGCATCCGGGCGAGAAGATCCGGTCCGAGCACCTGCCGCAGCTGCTCGACCATGGTCACCAACACCTCTCGCGCCTTGACCGCACGAGGAAACTTATACGTATTGGGATAGAGATACCCTTCCAGCGTCTCCGCCTTGATCCCAAGCGACTCAACGAATGCCCGATCTTTTGCGAGCCGGAGAAACTCCGCGCGATCCGTGAGACCATCTTGAGAGGCTAACTCAGCAATTTGGACGATGGTGAGCCCTTCGGGAATCGTCAGCGAATGAAGCACCACCTGGCCGTTGAGCAGCATCGCGAGAATCTCCGCCGGAGTCATGCCGGGATTCAGCTCATACTCGCCTGCATGAACTTTCCGGTCGGCAGATTGGGATTTTCCAAAAAGGACAAAGAAAAAACGGCTCTTGATCAATCCTTCTCGCTCAAGCAGCGTCGCGACATATTGAAACGTCGACCCATCAGGGATGTCGACAACTTTCGAGGGAGGGTGCTCTTCCGTGGGAATAACCGGACCTTCAGCCCAGCGTATCGTCTGATAGGCCACGACGCCAAGTGCGACCATTGCGACCAGCAGACATCCGAGAATGATCCGTAGGCTCATGAGGTGGCTCTACCGTCTCTCCGTCCCCATACTCATCCGCCCATGATTCCCGCTCTCGCTTCGGCGCCGGTTCAAGGCTCGCAAGATAACTCTGAAGCAATATTGAAGCGGCGATGCGATCTACCACACCCTTCCGCTTTTTCCGGCTGACATCGGCCGCAATCAAGAGGTCTTCCGCCGCCTTCGTCGTCAACCGTTCATCCCACAGAATAACGGGAACGGGTACGCCCTCTTCCAATCGAGCCTGGAACTCACGCATCGCCTGAATCGCGGGCCCCTCGCGCCCATCCAACTGAAGGGGAAAACCCAACAGGACTTGCCCCACCTCATGTGTCCCGACGAGAGACGCGATATGGGCAATGTCCCGATCCAACGTACGCCGATTGAGCGTCTCAAGCGGTTGAGCAGTCCAACCCAATTCATCGCTCAGAGCTACCCCGATCCGCTTAGTCCCGTAATCGAGCGCGAGAATTCGCTTACCCTCCATTAGTGTACCGCTGCAACATGCGCTCGACCAGCCCAAAGACCTTTTCCAACGCCACATCCAACTTGGCCGGATCCTTCCCTCCGGCCTGCGCCATTTCGGGCCTACCCGCCGCCGGTCCCACCGACCTCCGCCGCCATCTCCTTGATGAGATCGCCCGCTTTCAGCCGGGCAATCAGATCCTTCGTGACGACGACCAGCAACGAGACCTTGCCATCGTTGGCAGCGCCAAGGGCCACAACACCGCTTTTCAACTTGTCCCGCAACTGATCGGCCAGCGCCCGCATGCCGTTGACATCCAGTCCATCGGTTCGCTGCACATGCACCTGGATGCCGGCGATCGTTTTCGCTGAGCTTCGACGGCTGAGCCGCCGGCCATTTTCAATTTCAGCTCTTCCAACTCGCGTTCCTTGTCTTTCAACTGCGTCATAACTTTGCGTGTTTTGGCGACCAACTCGGACTGGCCGACCTTGAGCAAGTCTGAGAGTTCTCGAATGTCCGTTTCTATTTTTTTTATGTGCATGAGCGCCACGCTACCAGTCTGAGCCTCGATACGGCGCACACCAGCCGCGACGCCGGTTTCGGACTCAATCCTGAACAGACCGATATCCCCCGTCTGCCGACAATGCGTGCCGCCGCAAAGCTCTTTGCTGAAAGATTCGACCGTGACCACCCTCACTTGCTCGCCATACTTATCCCCAAAGAAGGCCAGCGCGCCCTTGGCTACCGCATCCTGAATGCTCATGACCTCGGTGGCGACTCGCTCATTCTTCCGCACCTCGTTGTTCACGACCGTTTCAATCTCATCCACATCGCGGGAGGACAGTGGCCTGAAATGGGCAAAGTCGAATCGTAGGCGATTCGGCCCGACGAGCGACCCGTACTGTTTCACGTGAGGACCCAGCATGTCGCGCAACGCGGCATGGAGCAAGTGGGTGGCGGTGTGGTTTCGTTGAGCATCTTGCCGCATCGTCGCATTGACGGTCATACGCATTTGCTCGCCCTCACGAATTCGCCCTTTCGTCACGGTACCCTTGTGCAGAATCATGGTCTGGGCCGGCCTCGTAGTTTCCTTGATCTCCACCTGTCCATCAAGGCCCGTCAGAACGCCCTGGTCGCCGACCTGTCCACCGCCTTCCGCATAGAAAGGCGTCACATCTAGGACCAATTCAACCTCATCGCCTTCCGCCGCTTCTTTGACCAATCGGTCGCCTTTCAAAATCGCCTGCACGAGACTCTCGCTCTCCAGGCGATCGTAGCCGATAAACTTCGTTGCCCCGACCAGCCCGGCCAGTTCCGCAACCGCAGGTCGGGCTGTTTCCTGTTCGAACCCGCCGACTTTGCGCGCACGATTCCTCTGTTCTTCAATGGCCTGATCGAACCCTGCCTCATCGAGCGTCATCCCCTGCTCGCGACAAGCCTCTCCCATCAGGTCAATCGGGAACCCATAGGTGTCGTAAAGCTTGAACACATCCGAGACCCGTCAGGACCTTGCTCCCAGCCGAACGCGCTTTTGCAATCATCTCATTCAGAATCGGCAAGCCTTGATCGAGCGTGGCGATAAACCGTTCCTCTTCGCCTCTCGTCGCCTCGGCAATCGTCGCGGCTGCGCCTCGAACTTCTGAATAGACCCCGGCCATCTGGCTCACGACCGCCCCTGTCAATTCATAGAGGAAGGGCTCGACGATGCCCAGCAGCCGTCCATGGCGCGCGGCCCGCCGCAGAATCCGGCGCAGCACATAGCCGCGCCCCTCGTTCGACGGCAATACGCCATCCGCCATCAAGAACGTGATCGCACGAAGATGGTCCGCCACCACACACATCGACCGATCAGTCGTGTTTTGCTCCCCATACCGAACTCCGGCCCTGGCGGCCACAGCACTGAGCAATGGCGTGAACACATCGCTGTCATAGTTGCTGTAGACTCCTTGCGCCACTGCCGCCAGCCGTTCCAATCCCATGCCCGTATCGATACTGGGCTTGGGTAAGGGATGCAACGTCCCTCCGGCATCCCGATTGAACTGCATAAAGACGAGATTCCAGATCTCGATGACACGATCGCCCTCGCCGTTGGGCCGATCGTCGCCTGATACCGACGGTCCTTGGTCGAAATGAAGTTCCGAACAGGGCCCACAAGGTCCGGTATCCCCCATCTGCCAAAAATTATCCTTCTCTGCGCACCGCATGATCCGTGAGTCCGGAACCCCCACCTTTTTCCACAGCTGGTCCGCTTCGTCGTCGTCGCGGAAGATCGTCACCCATATCCGATCCTTCGCCAAGCCGACCGTCTGAGTCAAAAACTCCCAGCCGAACTGGATGGCGTCTTCCTTAAAATAGTCGCCGAAGGAAAAGTTCCCCAACATTTCAAAGAACGTATGGTGGCGTCTGGTATAGCCGACATTCTCCAGATCATTGTGCTTGCCCCCTGCACGGAGACACTTTTGCACAGTGACCGCTCGCTTATAGGCACGTGTGTCTTCGCCGAGGAATACCCGTTTAAATTGGTTCATCCCGGCATTGGTGAAGAGTAAGGTGGGGTCGGCTTGAGGAATCAAGGCGGAACTCGGCACGGCCTGGTGCCCATGCTGTTCGAAATATCGAATAAAGGCTTGCCGCAATTCTTGAGTGCTGTTCTTCATACTATGTAACGTCTTTACTCCCCTCCCGCATCAGCGGGCCTATCACGGTCTCAATCGTATCTTCGTCAAACCCTCGTTGGCTCAAGAGTCTTGCAACTCGACCAGGCGTCTTTGCCGAGGTGGCTCGGCCGGCCATCGTCACCACTTGCATGGCCAGGTCCCGTTCACTCACCTTACGGTAGGTGGTCCGCAACGTTGCCTGCACAATGTGTTCAGGACAACCAGTGGCGAGCAGCTCATCTTGCAGGCGCATACGCCCCATCGGCATGCGTGCGAGTCGCCGATCGGCCCAACGCGCAGCAAACACGACATCGTCGAGGTATCGCAACGATGTGAGCCGTCGAACCGTGGCTCGTGTCTGCGAGGGAGTGGCCCCCTTCGCTCCAAGCAATCGTTCGATCTGCGCCGTCGTACGATCACAACGGGCCAGTGCGCGCACCGCAAGTTGCAGCCACTGATCGGAAGACGGTGCCGCCTTGTTTGTGACTCGCCTGCTCACCAGCCTCTTCTCAGCCTGTTAAACCCCGACCTTGTGCGGTCGCCGCTCCTCACGTTTCTCTTCGGTTTTTTTTTCGTCTTTCACCGGCACGGCAGATGGCTTCTCAGTCGTACGGCCTGGCAGACCGGCCAAGTCACGCAGCTTCCCTTCAATCTCACGTGCCAACGTCTGATTATTCAAAAGAAAGTCTCGCACCGCGTCACGCCCCTGCCCGAGCCGCTCACCCTGATAGGAATACCAAGCCCCGGACTTCTCCACTACCTTCTTCTCGACCCCTAGATCGACCAACTCGCCGGTTTTTGAGATGCCCTGCGCAAACATGATGTCGAACTCCGCCTGCTTGAACGGAGGCGCCATTTTGTTTTTCACCACCTTCACACGCACGCGGCTGCCGGTCACCTCCTGCCCTTCCTTGATCGACTCAATGCGCCGGATATCCAGCCGCACAGACGAATAGAACTTGAGTGCGTTGCCGCCGGTCGTCGTCTCTGGGTTGCCGAACATCACGCCGATCTTCATCCTAATCTGGTTAATGAAAATGAGGGTCGTCTGCGACTTAGAAATGGCCGCCGTCAATTTGCGAAGGGCCTGCGACATGAGCCTTGCTTGCAGCCCCATATGCGCATCCCCCATTTCGCCTTCGATTTCGGCTCTCGGCACGAGCGCTGCAACAGAGTCCACCACGATGACATCGATCGCCCCGCTCCTGACAAGCGTCTCGGCAATTTCCAGCGCCTGTTCACCGGTATCGGGCTGCGACACCAACAGATCATCCACCTGCACACCCAGCTTCTTGGCATAGGTCAAATCCAGCGCATGTTCTGCATCGATAAAGGCAGCAGTGCCACCGGCCTTCTGTGCTTCCGCAATCGCATGCAGAGTCAACGTCGTCTTGCCCGATGATTCAGGACCAAAGATCTCAATCACCCGGCCACGGGGAAGCCCACCGACGCCAAGGGCAATATCGAGCCCAAGGGATCCGGTCGAAATCGCCGGTATATCCACCAAGGGATCGGCCCCCCCCAGCTTCATGATGGCACCCTTCCCATATTGCTTCTCAATTTGGGACAGGGCCAGATCCAGTGCACGTTTCTTGTCGTCTTTTTCAGCCATGGGTACTCCTGGGGTAAATAGGAAGGACGGTGGATTATACCCAGTCGAGTAGAAGAAACCTAGCGGGATATTGTGAAGAGGGTCATCTCAAGGTCACACGTCAAGGGAGGTTGAACACACGCTAGAGGACGCGCACGGACTCAGAGGGGACCTGATGCGGAGTGGGCTTTGGTATGGAGAAACGGAAATGAAAATCTTGTTGGCTTGAATGAGGGGCTTGGTCGATCCAACCTTCAGCCGTCACGGATTTGTTGGATTTTGACTTGCCTTCCGGATAGAAGCGAAATTTCAAGTGTTTTTGTCGATCTCCTTGTTTTTCATCTGGATTCAGCGAACCTATTATTTCCAGGTGATCATCCAAGACATCCAAGGCCTGGTTCAGGAATGACCGCAACAGATTCTTGGTGATGGCCTGATTGAAGGGCTCCTCGGGGTCGAACGGCTCGGATGCGCGACTCTCAAAAGGAATCAACGCGAGGGCAATCAAGAGAACTGAGGCTAACACGCTGTGTTTCATACTTTCACTGTATAAAAAGAATGACCAGTCGTCAAGAGGATATACTGCTCAGATATCTCTGCGTGATTACCGAGCCACCGACCGGCGCTGTTCCTGGTGCTCATACCTCAAGGCCATCACAGAATACCGTGATCGGGTACGCCTCCGTTTTCGCTTTCATTTCCTTTACGTTTTCCTTCGCATGCTCATAGCCACCCTTGAGTTTGCCCTTGACCTCTTCGACCTTCGCCTTCACTTCCCCCTTGGCCTCTTCCTCGGCCGCTTCAGCCTGGACCTTGATCTCCCCGGCCTGCACGAAGGATGACATTCCGATCAATGCCACTCCTAATATTGTAATCATCATGGCTTTCTTCATCAAAGCTCTCCGGCTGTGAAATGAGATGAGCGGCGAAATTGCCTGCGCGACTATCTTCTCCACTCCAAACCAAGTCAGTGATGAATCTCGCACAGGAATGCGGACCTCCACCTACCAGAGTTCGAGACAGGGGCTTATGCAACGCCTACCGGACAAACCTCACGAGCCGAATCCTGCACACATTCTCGAATTCCTTGACGATTTAACGATCAAAGCCTACAACTTGACGAATGCTCTCCTCGTTAGTGACTCCTACCAATCACAAACCAACAGTCCTCATTGTCGACGATGAGGCTGCCCCTCGCGCGGCCCTCACACAGATCCTCAGGCAGGACTTCCATATTTTCACTGCGGAAAATGCAGGCACAGCCCTGGCTATCCTCGACAACCACGGCGTCGATCTCGTTACGTTAGATTTAAAATTGCCGGATCGTTCCGGATCGGACCTCTTAAAAGACATCAAGCACGCACATGCCGAGACTGAAGTCATCATGGTCACAGCCTACGGGAGTCTTCAATCGGCGATGGATTGCATCCGCCACGGCGCGGCAGGTTTCCTCCTGAAACCGTTCAATGCCTCAGAATTGCTGGCCATTTCCTTGCAGACCGCTCAGAAGAAGCTGCGGCTCGATCAACTACGTCCACTTCTCACCAACTCGACGATACTCTGGGACCCAGAGCCGGCTTGTACCAACTCTTGGAAGGCCCTCATCAACGCCTATATCGCCATAAACGGCACGGGATCGCTCTCCGCATCGAATAACGATCAGATGTCGCCCTTGGTTCCCCTGATCTCCGACCTCTTAGAAACTAAGGATCGCCACCTGCTGAATCACGGAAGCCGCGTGAGTTTTTATGCAACGCTTGTTGCCAATCGACTCAGCCTTTCCATCGCCGATCAGCGGTCGCTTGCACTCGGCGCACTCGTACACGATCTCGATTTAATCACCGTCCCGGACAGTCATGTGCTGAACATGGAATCCAACCCGCAGACCCATTGCCCCGACCTGGGTGCGAGAATGGGCCGAGCGATGGGATTATCAGCCGAAGTCGTGCAGATTATCGCCCTCCATCACGAGCGATGGGACGGAACGGGCTACCCGTTTGGCTTACAAGGAGACAGCACATCCTTGCTCGCCCGCATTGTCGGCATCGCCCAAGTGTTTGACGACCTGACCGCCGAAAAGCCAGAACGATCGTCTCTCTCCTTCAACGAAGCCCTGCAACAGATCGAGCAGCAAGCCGGCACCGCCTTCGATCCCGCACTGACCGAGGTCTTCTGCCACACCATGCGCGAACAGCCCCCGCAGCTGTAAGCCAAGTCCCGTCACAGAGTTCGCTCGTTCTCAAAACCGTGTGCATGAAACGGATCTCGCAAGGCAATTGACGATTGATCCGTTGCACCATTGAATGAAGCTCCCCGCAGCAGGCTAGGGGGTATTCGGCGAAAGAGAATCAAATCAGATTCAGTCAGAATCCTTATAGATACAGACTGGTGCCCTATTGGACCACCCCCTATGCAAAGAGTTATGATGTGCACATGCCAATCACCGCTCCAATTCCAATTCGTCCTATCGTTTTAAATTTTTCGGCCATCCCTCATCAGCACAACAACGCTTGGCCTAGTTCTTGCTTTGATCTAAAAATCTTGCCTCGATCTATGAATATTGTAAGACAGACCTTGCAGGTATTGTAGGGCAAATCTTGACAGGGGAAGCCGATCTGTGCGATTAATCCTCAATATAATAACTTAGTGCAGTTGCACTCAGGAGCTCGTCCGACATTGCCTTCGTGACGAGGTGAAGGAGGTGCGGCCAGATGCGAGGCCGCAGGCCTAGAAAAACCGGAGGCGTATTCTCTAGAATACATACGTTGAAGATTTTTTCTGGCCGAGAACGACGCAGATGGTCGTAGATCGTTCGCCGCAGTCGAACGGTCAATGTCGGACAGGCTCCTAGTACAAGAGATTGGGGGGTACATGTCGATCATCACGGCAGAAAACCCAGCCAAGCCACTCAATGGGCACACGCAGTCAAAGAGACTGCAACAACAAGGCGCTACCGGCGTCATTTTCTTCACTAGCATAGGGCAGCGGTTGTTCATGAACACCGAAGCCCAGGCATTTATCAAGCAACTGCAACCCCTATCGACCAGAGAAAACGGCACCTGTCTCATTCCCGAACAGATCCATACCGTAGTCCGCGACCTCATCGGTCGTTTGACTACACTGCGGGCATCCCAAGGATTGCGAGTCCATCCAAGTGGAACGGCTCTGTTTTGCCAACGATCAGCGGTTCCTCCTTCGCGGGTTCTGTATTCCCGATGAACCTCTCGCGCAGAACAGCAGATTCCTCGTCATCATGGAACAGCTGGATCAGCAAACGCTCAAATACCCGGACGCCAATATCCAGCAACGCTACCACCTGACCGAACGAGAGCAAATGGTCATCATTTATCTCATGCTCGGATTTACCAATAAAGAAATTGCGAACCGGATCCACCTGAGTGAATACACCGTCAAAGAGCATCTCAAACGGATCATGCACAAAACCCAGACCACTACCCGAACAGGCCTCTTGGCTCGCATGATTTTCCCGACACCTCAAGGTGACGTCCCGGGCATCCTTTCTGGAACGATAGAAGTCCAACACCAAGTGCCGCACATCGCACACTGAGATTGGTCACTACGGTCGCATATCAGTCGGTTTCACGGTTCCCGGGTCCAAAGCGAGAAGGCTGCATGGGAAAAGGCGCGTCTCTGCGCGCCGGGGACGGCCGGGTGAGACGAGCGACTTTTTTAGTATCCTGCTAATATTGCCATGCGCCGGATTCGTCATACGACCGATAGGCAATACATGATATTATCGTGTCA
Source organism: uncultured Nitrospiraceae bacterium (assembly GCA_963821465.1). Taxonomy (GTDB): domain Bacteria; phylum Nitrospirota; class Nitrospiria; order Nitrospirales; family Nitrospiraceae; genus Palsa-1315. Next base: position 497,810 of record CAWGDV010000010.1, read on the forward strand.
CCATCACTGGGCTTTCGATCATCTTATTATCGATCCTGTCAGGTCTATTCAATGCGTTATTCTGGATAGCAACGGTATCGGAAAATAGGAGGTGCCTCTATGAAACGAACAACACTAGCGAGATGGGGTTTCACTAATCGGGTTTCTCATCGCCCTGCCGCTTGTGGTGACCGCAGAGGAAAATCCAACCCCGCCCTCATCGCTTGCGAAGGAGGTCAAAGGGCAAAATGCACAGGCCGGACAGGTTACGAAAACTCTCCTCTATCAGCCACCTCGCGGTCTCGGCGCCCCTTCAGCCGGGCGGCGGGTGGGAGGAGGGACTCGAGGGACAAACAAATCTGTCCCGATTCTGTCCGTGCTTGCACCAGGTCATACAGGCTTAACCGTACGTGAACAGCCGGATCTCTATTGGTTTGCCTCCGACGTAGTGACCAACCCCGTAGAATTGACCCTGACACTTGAGAAAGGCGATACCCCCCTACTGGAAAAGCCCTTGCCGGTACCATTGAAGGCCGGAATACAGCGGGTGCGCCTCTCAGACTATGGGGTAAAACTGATTCCTGGTGAGCGCTACAACTGGTCCATCGCTCTCGTCCTCGACCCTAAGCGTCGATCCAAAGATGTCATCGCGATGGGCGCCATCGAGCGAGTCGAACGCGCCGGCATGAATCTGCAGTCCTGCAGCGGCTCCCACGACCGATGCCTTTTATCGATTTGCGGCAGATGGGCTATGGTATGACGCCGTGATGGTCATTTCGGAGCTGATCGAATCGGCGCCGACCGATATGGCTTTACGAAAGCAGCGGGTCGAATTGTTGGATCAGGTCGACTTACCCGAGGTCGGAAACTTTGACCTCACTATTCAGGATGGAAAGGCCGGGTGAGGACCGGAAAAGGCAATCATCGCACAGGAGTTGGTGGGATTACTGTTCCCTCCCCTGCGTGACTAATGACCCTGTAAACCATAAGAGTTTGTTCTTTGCCTTTGACGCTGACCTCTCCGATCCGATCGAGCACGAAGCGATCCCCAAGATAGCGCTTCGTGCTCTCGTCGATCAAGATCCGGCATAATCGCCGACCCGGCGTCTCCTGAACGATATCTCGATCCAAGCTTTCTAATCTCGCCGCCGTATTCACCGCATCACCGACCGTCGTATATTTGAGTCGATCCGAAGTGCCGACACTCCCGGCAACAACCTGTCCAGTGTGAATTCCAATCCGCATCCCGACCGTCGCGAGACCCTCTCGCTCATGTCGGAAGTTGAGCCGATGCATCTGCCCTTCCATGGCTAGAGCACAAGTCACGGCATTCACCGCATCCTGGGCGATCTCCTCCTCTGAGTTCCGTGGGAGTGGCACACCAAAGTTTGCTTTGATCGCATCCCCTGCGTAATCATCAATGACACCTCCATGTTTGATCACCAGCCCCGCCATGACATCCAGATACGCATTGACCCAGTCCATCAGAGCCTCCGGAGTCATTTTTTCTGAAGCGGCCGTATAACCCTTAAAGTCGGAGAAAAAGACAGTCGCAACTAATTGTTGGGATCGAGGGCGCCCATTTTGCAGAAACTGCTCGCGCTGTCGCCAGACTGCTTCAGCCACTTCCCCGGAAACGTGCTTGGAAAACAGGTGCATCAGAAGGGCGCGCTCCTTCCGCTCCCGGCTCAACACCCAAATCGTGACGACGGACCCAGAGAGAACCCAAGCCAGGGACGGTGGCACGAGCGGGATCCACCATCCCTGATCAAACGCAACAACCACCATGATGCCAAGGACGAACAGCCCGCCCGCCGAACCCAGCGCAAGCCGCCAGGGAGAACGCGTCCACGCACCAAGGCCGGCGCCTAACACACCCCACAGGATAGTCCACAGCCACTCCTGTGATTCACTGGGCGTGTCAATCGGGCGACGCCCTTCTAACCCAGCCCCGAGTAACTGACTGATGATATGGGCATGGACCGCGACCCCGGGAATCATACGGCCGGTGTCATTCCCGGAACTGAACGGTGTATGGAACAGATCGGGAACACTCTCGGCCGTGACACCAAAAAGGACAATCTTGTTCCTAATCGCGTCCGCATCGACCTGACCAGTGAGCAGGGCGGTCAATGAGAATGAGCGTGGCTGGCTGTGCCCACGGTGAAAATCCACTAATATTTGATACCCACCGGCGTCAGCGCCGACATATCCACCGTCATAGGGCCCAAACCGCCGGAGGGTGGTGGGTCCCAGGCGAAGCTGCTCAGGATCATCCGGACTTGGCTGCGGGCCAATCCCCTCCTCAGCAAGAAACAGTAACGCCAGTCGAAGCGCGAAGCCATACGCTGTTTGGTCTCCAACCTCCTGAAAGAGTAAGCCACGACGAACAATTCCGTCGGAATCGATGAGGATATCATTGAACGCAACTTGCTCGGTCCCGGCCAGCACCGGAGGCGGAGGGATACTGGCCACCGTGCCACCACCGAGCTTAGTCACGGTAATGATCTGGGGATGTTCGACGAAGACCCTGTTCAGGTCTGTGTGACCGGGATCGACAGGAATATCACGATAGATATCAAGCCCGATCGCACGGGGCTGGAATTGCACGAGCCGCTTCAACGCCTCAGCCAGGATCGCATCGGTTATCGGCCACCGTCCTTGACGTAAAATATCCTGCTCGGTGACCGTGATCAGAACAATGCGGGGATCAGCCCCCTCCGCCCCCCGACGGGATTGGATCAGCCAGTCATAGACTGTTAATTCAAGGGGCTCAAGGATCGAGGTGCTCCGGATGCCGAGGATGGAGAGTGCACCCAATATTCCCGCAAGGATGCTCACGGCGAACAAGCGATTGGCCCACCTTTAGAAGAGTGCTCACGGCGAAAGGGTAGACTAAAGCCAATTATTGAGCAACAAGAATGCCGCCCAGTAGGCGGGATGATTGTACTCAGGATGTTCGAGAAATTTGATTTGTGCGCGCTGGAGAGCCATCGCCGTGGAAGCCACGGAATCGTCATGCAGTTGTTGATAAAACTCGGTGACCAGCTGGGAAGAAGCCTGGTCATCAAGGAACCACAGCGAAGCCAACGCGCTCCGTGCCCCTGCCTTGATCGCCACACCGGCCAAACCGAGCGCGGCCCGGTCGTCCCCCGCAGCGGTCTCGCAGGCACTCAGGGTGATCAGGGCCAAGGGTTCTTCTCGAAAACGAAGCATGCCCACGTACTCTTCCAGCCGGTCCATCGTCATTTTCCCATCATAGGCAAGCAAAAACGTCTCGTTGCTGTCGCTCTGGAATTGCCCATGAGACGCGATATGCATGACCGAGTAGGGATGCGCTTTCAGTTCTTCCTCCACCCGAGACATCATAAATTGTTTGTTCAGAAGGCTGGTACCGCCATACAGTCCATGGATGGTCTCCAGCTCGCGCGAGACATGGGGCAGCGCCGGAAAATCCTGCACGGCCTCGGTGATGCCCACGGAGAGAAGTTTGATACTTTTGCGATCCAGCGGCCGAGGATCCGTGAGCGTGACGCCGGGGGTCGTCGCCACAGCATATTTCTTGATGAGAAATTGCGTGCCGTCATGCAGCGCGGCCAATGGGATCGTCCGAAGCGCACCGTCAGGCACAATGACCAGGGTGTCGATCCCGGCATCTGCCCACAGCGGCTCAATCGGCTGGATCAGCCACCCGTACAACTTCTTGGCATGGGAAAGATATTCCCGGGTACTGCGTTTCTCCAGGAAGTTTCGAAATGCACGGATTTCCTCCGTCAAGGCCTCAGCACCGACTGGAACGGTCTTTCTCACCATGCCCGAAGGCAGACTCACCAGGATTTCCAAACGGTCCTGCAGCATGATGGGATAAATCACGGCCGCGGTCTTTGACACCTGCTCCAGACCCGTGGCGTGGGACCGCGCGGCTTGTACGCAATCATCCTGAAAGTAGTCTTGCAGCTCCGCCACTTTGAACAGTTCAACCGTGTCGCGGGCTTCGCGTAATACGGCCTCGCGATGCTGTGGGTCGGCATCCCGTTCAGAACCCCGAAGCAGAAGATCGGCCAGCTCAAAGTACACGGCTCCAACCGTCTCACGAAAAGAGGCGTCCGGCTGGTCTTCAGCGACAGCGGCGGAGACTTCCGGACGGATGGACTGGACCGCAACGATCGCCTGCCGATACGCGTCGATCGCCTCTTTAGGCCGTCCGAGGCCTTTCAAGAGTCGTCCAGCCTGCCAGTGCCACCGGTAGAGCGCTTCGGGCGCCGCCGCTTGCTGGCCCATCAGAATCGCCTGTTGCGTCACATCAAGCGCTTCCGCATACCGACGCTCATCCTCATAGAGCTTCCCCAGGTACCCCCACGCGAAGGAGGAGGCCCGACGGTCGCCAAGTTGATCAGCAGCTTTAGCCGCATCATGAAGCGCCTGAAACGCCGCGAGCGTGAGGTCTGTGTTCAGTTCAACGAGGAAGGCGCGCAGCTTGGCATACGTCAGCCCAACCGTAATGAACGCGCTGATCTGTTCGTGCGAGGGGTCAAGTCCGCGTAAGATGTCGGCGGCCTGGTCGAGCCGCGTCTTGCTTTCACGATACTGCTTCAAGGGCAACGACACGCGGGCGGCGTTGACCTGGCTCGTGGCCGCCAGAAGCTTCACCGGAACCGCTTGAGCCGTTTGGAAACTTTCGGTGTAGGCGGCCAGCGCGTCGGCAAACTTTCCCTGTGAAGCGGCCAGATTCCCCAGATCGTTCAAGATGGCGGCAGTCAACGCAGCCTGGGGAAGCGTCTTGGCCCGCCGGAGGGATTCTTGTAGCGACCGCTCAGCCTCCGCATACTGCCCGGCAGCCTGATACAGGCTGCCCGACCTCCAAAGAATCCGTATCGACAGGAGAGAATCGTCACGGTCCGCTACGAGGGCCTTGGCTTGATCAAGCCGAATCGCCGCCGTCCGATAACGGCCAAGCGACTGATAGGCCTCGGACAGACGAATCAACGCGTCGATCTGCTCCGGGCGCGCGGCGGACCGCTCGTATGCCGCCGCCGCTTCTGTCCAGCGCTCGACTGCTCGCTCGAAATCGCCATGCTGATACGCCTGGCTACCGTCCTGCATCAGCTGATCGACCGGAGGCGCTTCCTGCGCATGGATATCAGCACCAATTCCCACCGAGAGACACAGGGAAAGACTCACGAGAATAGTGCGTGTCATGACGGTTCTCCTTATTCGCGCGAGACTAGCGAGAAAAGCGGGACGGGTGAGGCAGTCTGAAGGCTGAAGTGTTCGGAACTTCGAACCCCGACCTTCGGACTTCAGCCTTCGGACCGCGCCTGTCGCGCCAGTCTCGCTCGTCCCGCTCTGCCAACCTGCGTCCGCAGGATGCTCAAAAAGGCCGTTCAGCAAGGCCGCAGCGAGTGAAGACCCGCAGGCGTACCCTCTGGGGTACGTTGAGGGTCTGAACGATGCGAGAACGCCGCTGGCGGGCTTTTTCAGCATCCTGCTAAAACGCCTGGACCACCAACTGCAGATGCACGCCATAATCCTGCAGGTTGGTGTGGGGATTATCCACGTGATTCAGACGCTGCCCCCAGTACACCTCAAATCGGCTCCCCCGCCAGAAATTCCAGATCGTTCCAACTCCCACACTCGCCAACCACTCCGGAGAAGGGTTGACGACAGTATTGCTGTTCCAAGCCCGGCCGTAATCGAAAAATGGCACCAGATACACAAGTTCTTCCCCGATCGCCGATGTGTACACTGGAATACGAGTCTCGAGGGATCCCAGAAAGGCATTGTCCCCCAGCTGCGTGAACTCCCGATAGCCTCTCACGCTGTAGCGCCCGCCGACCGCCATCTGCTCCATAAGGAAGAGGTGCTTGTTCGACAGCTGCAGATCGGCTCGCGCCAGCAATGTGACGCGCGTGGGGTTCAACCGCCTGACCAATTGCGTCTGGCCCAACCAGGAAAAAAATTCTCCGGTGGCCTGGTCGGGCCCGCTGTTGACAGTCGCCCCCAGTACGGGGAGACCGAAGCTCATCCGGGACAGAGCCGAGATAACCTGATCCTGCGTGCGATGCACGTACTCCTGCGCGAAGCGCAGCGCCGACACCTGGGACAGTCCGTTGGTGGATCCACTCTGGAATTCAAACGGGTTTCCAAGTAGAGACGTCCTGAACGATTCCGACTGGCCGCTCAACGACAAGGCGAATTCCTGAGACAGCGTGCGGAAGACAGGCTGCCGGAAGGTAAGCCCGATCGATTCGAACTTGCCTTCGATGTCCAGCGCCTTGACATTGCTGTCAATGACCGTGAAATCGGTCCGCCGGTAGTCCACGGCGAAGGTCGTGTCGTAGGGGGTGAAGGGGATGACATAGTTCACGTTCAAGTTCGGATTGATCCCGCTGCCATGCGCATTACTATCGGTGCCAAACGATTGACCGTACTGGACGCTGACCCTGTCCCCGAACCCCAACAGATTTTCATCCACGATGGTCCCCAACACCCGGTTGGAACCAACCCCCGGCGCCGAGAAGTTGTTGTATTCAAGCCCAGGCCTTGATCGGCCGGCGCTCAGCCACCCGGACGTTCAACACACTTTCCCCGCGGGTCTCGCCTGGTCGCAATTCTGCGTTGATCCGCTCGATGCGCGGGTCGGTTTGAAAAAGCTGCAACCGCTGCTGAAGCGCATTCACGTTGACCGGTGGACCGGCGTCACGCTGGAGCCGGCTGGTGAAATAGCTGGACCAAAACCAATAATTGCCCTCCACGTTAATCCGGCTCAATGTCCCTTCAATGACCTGAAGCGTGAGCAGTCCGTCCACGATCGCTTGATCCGGCACCAGGGTGCCGGACGTGCTGTAGCCACGTTTCACGTACAGCAACGTCAATGGCCACGCGCAGCGATTCGATGTCTTCCGACGTGATCTCTCGATTCCGGTAGGGATCAGTGACCTGAGCCAACTCTTGCGGCGTGAAGACCGTGCTCCCCAGGACCCGGATCTCCCGGACGTAGACTTTCACCGTGGAAATGGGCCCGCGCCGTTCCGGAACAGGAGCGGGGGGCAGGATACTGGGCAGGGGCGGCTCGGGCTTCGGGAGTTCCTTGGGCAGCGGAGTGGGAAGAGGCATGATCGGAGGAGGAGGAGGAGAGGGACAATCTGTGCCGACACTACGTCAGGCACGATCCAGACGGACCAACAGGACCAATGTTGCGGCAACCAGTCCCGCGCGATAGGCTCATCGAGAGTCCCAAAGGTCACCTCGATGTTCTGTGCCAGTGACCGGTAGCAGGGTTTGAAGTCTGCCGTCTGTCTAGTTCATTTGGTCTGTTCGGTCTGTCTGGTTAGTCTGATTGCAACTAGACTAACCAGATAGACCAGACAGACCGAGCCGGTCACCGGTGACATGCATCCCCAAACTTCGCCAGTTGGATGGGCCTGGCATCGTACTTCGGGAACAGGCCCGTGACAGCTGAGAGCTGAGTCTGCGGGTTCCGTCCCGAGAGGCGTGATCCAAGCAACTCGGACGTCAACGATGGACTGGCTAAGAATCCACCAGGCTCCGCCGGCAATCCTTCACGGGCGGCGACCACAAAGGTGCTGAACTTGCCGTCCGCGGCCCGCGCCGCGCACTGTTGGGCAAGCAGAGCGGCCGCGCTGGAGAATTCCTGGGACAAAGCCGTCAGCTCTCCACCGACATTCTGCAGCGGCGACTGGATATTGACGGTTCCGCTGATGCCGCGTTGGGACGATGCGTCGACGAGGCTGTCGGGTCCGCGATGAAACACATTTGCGATGATATTGATAGCCCCACCCGCTCCGGCAAAGGCCTGGGCAATAATCTGACTGTTCTGCAGAACCACGAACTGCGGGTCGATCGTGATATTGCCGCCGGCAGTGTCCCTTGCAAACTCCCGCCACGGACGTGCTGATTTTGCTGTTGATCAGCTGGACCATCTCCGGCGCGGTGATCTCGATCTGACCGCCGCTGGCCTGGGTTGCTTCCGTCGTCATCGAGCTGTTTTCATGACGACAGGTCGAGCCGCTGTGAATCGTGATGTTGCCGGCATTGCCATCCCCCACCACCTGCTGCGACCAGCAGGCCATCCTGATCAGTACGAGCTTGGTCACCTCAAGCGGGGCATTGCTGTTCGCCGTAATCAAGGTGCCATTGGAAAGCTCCACGCTCTGAGCATTGATCGGAGATATCTCCGCCATGGTTCGCCTCCGCCGAGGTGGCGATGGTGCTCGCGTCGCTTGTGAAGCTGCCCGTGGCCGTGATGGTGACATTCCCTGCCGTGCCCGGCGTTCGGTCGTGCCATCATCAGGATTGGTGACGGCTCCGTCCCGGTACTGGCACTGCTGATCTGCTGCCGTTGGTCAGGGTGAGTGTGCCGACATTCATCGTAATGTCGCCGGCCCGGCCCGTCTCTGAGGTGCTGCTGTTAATCTTGGCCCCGTTCGAAAGGCTCACGCGTCCCCGCGTTCAGCACCACGTCCCCCCCTCGGCCTCACTGCTGAGGTATTGCGTCTCGATCGAACCATTGTCCAGGGTAAACGTCATTCGCCGTGATGGTCACCTGGCCGGCATCTGCACTGCACGCCTGGCTCGAGATGCGGCTCCCGCCGGAGATATCGACCGAGTCGGCCTCGATGGTCACATTCCCTCCCGTCCCTGTGTCTGTCGAAGTACCGGCTTGGATCACGGCCCCATCCGTCAGGCTGACCGTCTTGGCATGCACCGCAACGTCGCCAGGCACGAGCCGTGCCGCGAGCTATCGGAGATGATGCCGGTACCCAGATCCTGAAAGGACGACAGAATCCGCCATGCTTCCAGCTCCCTGCAGTCCTTGCACCGTGACCGTGGCGCCCGCTGAGCATTGGGATCGCCGCTGACGGTCTGAGTTGTGATGGTCGCCCCGCCTGAGAGACTGGCCTGCTGGACACTCACCACGATGTCTCCTCCACGGCCCACATCCAGCGTTGACGCAGTTGATGGTGGTGCCAGCCCCATCCATCGTCAAAGACTTGGACGTGATGGCCACTCGTCCCCCATCACCGCTTCCAAACGTTTGCACTCAACAGGCTACTGCCACCGGAGAGGGTAACCGACTCTGCCGCGCTGTCCGCCCCCTGCAGCCCTTGGATGGTCACATTCCCGCCCTGACCTAACCCAGGGGTGAAGTTCCTGAGTTTGGCTCTGGATTGAGGCACCACCTATGAGGCTTACCGTCCCCACGTTCAGGACCACATCCCCTCCAACGCCATCCCCATCAACAGTTGCCGTCACAATCGATGAGCATTCTCCATCGTCAGGGTGTCAGCGGTAAGTTGCACATCTCCCCCTCTTCCTGATCCCAACTGTTGACCGTTGAATGTATGCGCGCCAGTCCATCTGGACGATCTCGACGCGATGAGCTGCACATCGGCGCCCGGTCTGTTCCCGAATTCGACGTCCACGATGGAACTACCTGGGCTGAGCGAGATCGTATCTGTCGGAGCGGGGCTCTCAGAAGTGCTGAGCGTCGCATCGTTCACCGAGAGCACGAGCTGCCCGCCTTTGATAAACACCGTGCTCGGCCGCTGACGTCGATGCTCGAGCCCGGCGCCAGGGAGACCGACCCAAACGAGGTAAACGAGCGCTCCGTCCACGTTCGGAAGCGGCTGGAGCGTCGGCACATCGAACTCGCCGGGCGAGGCGGCGCTCGCGAGATTGAATCGTGCCGTTCGGCGCCGACAGGTGTGCCGGCTTGGACCGTTCCATCTGGAAGTGTGTGCGCCTTGAATGACGACTGTTCCCGCCCACCAGCGAGATCGATTGGCCCGGAAGGCACGGACAGCGCGCTGCCCTGGACCGTGATCGTGGCAGCTCGGATCTGGCGCGGTCAAAAACCCATAGGCGGCCGGCGACAGAAATCCAAAGTCGACCACAGGCGCCACGGCAAGGACACTATTCGCCAGGCCGTCGTTGGCGGGATTGGCATAGAAATTCGCGCTGTTGACCCCGTCGAACAAGCGCAGGTACTGTGCGGTGGTAAAGCTGACCGACCCGCCCACATTCACACGAGCCGTGTGGGCCCAAAGACGATGCCGGACGGATTCACCAGAAACAAATTCGCATTGCCGAAGCCGGTGGTTTGAATGGTGCCATCGATGTTTGAGATGTTTCCGCCTGTGACGCGACCAAGGATATTGGAGGTTGGTAAGTCCGGTGTTGTTGAGGAAGTTGGCGATATCCCCTGCACCCGACACTGAAATCTCCGAAGCTGTGAAAGAGGTTGGGGCCATTCCCGGTCTGGTCCCTCCCGTGATGTCGTAGAGATTCCCCGTATGCGTGACGGTGGTGCCGAGATCGCCTGCGCCGGTCGTCGAAGTGATGGACGTCGTCACCCGTCACCTGCGCGTCCCCGACAGACGGCGCAATCAGGAACAGGACGAGCGTCGGGAGGAGCGCCCACAGGAAGGCCTGCCTCATGGAATCAGGATGGCGCGACCGCGTGGTGCTCTCATCCATATCTACCTCTCGTTGGTGACAGAGGGGAGCAGCACCCGCTGCTCCCCTCTGTGGGGGTCTCAGATTTTGTGAAGGTCGAACCAAGACCCTTCGCTCGAACACGAAGGGTCATGGTGTGATGCGTGCTCCCGCAGGTCTCACAAGGGAAACGTCTTCAATTGATTACTGGGGGAGGCAAATTGTTCTTGAATAAACACGTGCCTGTGCCACCCGATTCGATAGCGACACCAGAACCCCCGGGCGCGCAGCTACTAGCATCTGTTAGAGTCCAGAACGGCTTCGCAATCTCCTGTACGAAGTAAGTCCCTGGGGACAGATCCACCGAGGTTGACCCACTCTTGGTTAGAATTAGTATTGGTGGTGACGTCGACTACCATGAAGGTGCCCCCAGTGATAAGGAACGAAAAGATTTCCGACGACGAGCAACCATCATAATATGGGCAATTATTGATATGCTTGTTAATCGTGAGCGTACCAGGGTTGACGGTGTCCGGGTCTTGTGTACACCCCTCTGTACATGACTCATTAATTGGCGCCGCCCCAGTAAGAAGCGAAAAAGCCACGGTATCGCCCTGAGCTGCCTCGGTTAAAAAGCCAGTGATTTTGTTAGCGAGACTATTTTGCCCGCTGTGACAGGGGCGGGCAGCGTTGGCGGCCGGAGACCCTTGCTCTTGAATACAGTCCGATCCGCCTCCATCGACGCTGTTAGTCAAGTTCAAGGAGTCCGCACCAATCAGGACGAAGGTCATCGTTTGCGTGATGGTGGGGGTGCAGGGTACCGAGCAGGTTCCCGATGGATAAGGCGTCGTATTCTGGAGACTGAAGGGGTTCGATGCGGACGCCGCGCCGCCAACCGTATAGCTCAACGTGGGAATTGAGAAGAAGCCGCCAGATCCAGACAGTTTCACGTAGTTGTTAAAACTGGTACGGTCCCCGCCTGGAAAAAACCGCCGATCCGCGCGCCATAGGAAAAGCTCCCCCCCCCTGAATTCGGGGCGTCATCCAACTTGTGCGTAAAGATCACTTTCACCGTCCTGTTAGGAGCTGTAAACTTCACCCCGCTTAACGTTATTACATCCAGCTTACTCCCAGCCCCAGTGGTGTCTCCGATCAAGAGTTTGGCGGTCGTCCCCGAAACGTTCGCAACAGTCACCCCGGCCTTGATCCCAAGCCCGAGAGCGAAGCAGCGTGTATAGGTCGTGGAGGGGCGGAACTTGCTGTAATCGGAATAGTTTCAAGCGTGTTGTACACCACCGCAGCTCCACCAACGCTATTAGGCCCACTCTGGATCTGGATGCTCGTGCCGCTGGCTTCCGACTGCACCGGCGCCACGATCAATCCTCCGATCACCAGACTCGACACAACTCCAACCCACCGTAAATACTTCATATACAACCTCCACGTAAAAAATCGTTCTCCGCAAAGCCATTCTGTTTCTTGCGGTTTCTCTATATGCCCTTTGCTCTTCTTCGACGATCCCCACAAATGAGTCCCCCACGAATGAGGGGATAGGTTGCCTGGGGAGGCGGGACGGGCGCCGTTAGCCAAATAGGTTTTTGAGCAGCTGTGTTCGGGTAACTTTGAAATGCGTGCTAGCCTGTTGCTCAAACCCATGATTGAGCCCTCTGGTCACCAGAAATTGAGTTAATGTGCTCCCATCTGGGCCTTCTCGCTGCCGAGCCCGCGAGGGAGCGTGGCCTTCGAGAGGGTCATCCCCTTGTCTTCTTTCCGCTTCCCCAGCTCAGCCGCCGCTGTCCGCTGCCCCTGCGCTGGCCGAGCCCAGGCCGCTTTCCCGCTTCGCCAGAGCTTCAACAGATTGTGCGTGGCGCAGAGCACCTTCCACTCGCTGTCACAGGCCGCCTTCCCTCGTCGCATAAACCGGTCACAGCCACGGGTGCTCTTGATCTGTCCGAACACCGGCTCGACCGTCTGGCCGCGCTACTTGTACAGAGGGCGTCCGCGCTTCGTCAGCAGCGTGCGCTCCATGCGGTCGCGGGCCGTCAGCCCCTTCGGACAGCGGCCGCGTGGCGGTGGCTGCTCCCGCAGCGCCTGGCGCTGTTTCCAGTCCTTGTTCGTGGCGATCAGCAGGGCGGGCCCAGCCGGATCGGCCTCCGTCAGGTTGGCCTCGCTGCAATAGCCGGCATCGGCCAGGGCGGTCCTGATGGCCTGCGGGTGCTTGATGGCCTGCAGATTCTCCTGCGCCTGGGTCAGCATCGGATGCAGTTGCTGGACATCGTTCGCCTCCTGCGTGACCGCGGCCGCGACGATGATCTGGGCCTCCGTCACGACCGCTTGGGCGTTGTAGCCTTGGACGTACCCGGCCTGTGTCTTCATGATGCGACTCTCCGGGTCTGTGACGTTCGCCTTGGCCGTGGCATCCGCTGCCGCCTCGGCCGCCTTCGGCTTGCGTCCCCGCTTCTTCTGCCCGGTGGCCGCTTCCTCGGCCTGCCGGGCCTCGATCTTGGCCTGCTGCTGCGCCGTCGCCTCGGCCGCCTCCTGCGTCAAGCCGTTCCTGGCAGGCCTGCAACCGCGCCAGCCGGCTGGTCCGGTCCCGCAACGCCTCCGGCAGTTCGTCGCCCCGCTGCTCCGGCCCGAACAGCCGATCCTCGGCGGCATCGGTCGCCTGGGCCTCGGCCAGCATCCGCGTCACCTCCGCCTCAATCGTCTCGGCGGTCCGATTGGCCGCCAGCGCCGCGTCGGCCTTGATCTTCGTGCCATCCAGGGCCACCACCCCGACCTTCACCAACCCCGCCGCCGCACACAGCGTCAGCACCTGCGTGAACAGCGTGGCCAACGCGGCCTCATGGGTCTGCCGGAATCGGACGATCGTCGTGTGATCGGGCCGCTGATTGGCCGCGAGCACCCGAAAGGCCACATCCCGCTCGCACCGCCGTTCGATCCGGCGACTCGGAGCGCTCGCCCAGGCAGTACGCATACAGCAGCAGCGCCACCATCATGGCTGGCTCGTAGGCTGCTTGGCCCCAGCCATCGGCTCGGTACGCCCGCTCGATCTTCGTCAGATCCATCTGGGCCACCGCATCCAGGATGAACCAGGCCAGATCGCCCTCCGGCAGCCAGTCCTGCAACGCCGGCGGCATCAGAAACAGTTGATCACGATCACACGGCAGAAAGTTGATAGCCCATCGCGCCCTCCCTTCGGTCATGACGAGGGAAGACAGTATACATATAATAACCTAGGTGTCAATGGGTTTGTGCAACAGGCTCTACGTCGTAGAGAATTGCCGACAGCGTACCAATATGAAGCGGAGAAGGAAGAGGAATCGTGAGATGATGTTCGCCGTACTCGCACGTTGTGAGGCAAAGACGGCTGCCGGTTTGGCGGGTTACAGAATAACCGAGCTGTAAAAGCCCCGGTCCAGATGCATAAGAGAGAATCATTGATCTTCGGCAGGCTGCCAGTGTAGGGTAATGATAGCGGAGCCACTTGCATGACGAAAGTGCTCGAAGAGGCTATTGTAGAAGGACGCTCCCGATGACAAAGGCCATCGAAACAGCGATTAAGCTGCTTGAGACGCTGCCCGAACCGGATCAAGAACATCTGGTCGAGGAGCTTCGCCGTCTTGCACTTGAAACCCAAGATGATGCTAAGTGGGATGAGCTCTTTGCACGACCCGGCAAACTAAAAACTGCTGCGGAGACAGCACGCCAAGACATCGTGTCGGGGAAATCCTCCGAATTTGACTTCGACAAGCTGTGAAATCCCGCACCCTTCCCAGTTTCTGGGATACATACGTTCTTCTTCCCGAATCGGTCAAGAAGGCAGCTCGTAAACAATTTCTCCACTGGCGTGAGACTCCATTTCATCCCTCGTTACACTTCAAGTGTGTGAATCAAGAAGAACAGATATGGTCTGTTCGAGTAACGCTGGGCTATCGTGCACTTGGCATCCTTGACAGTGATACTGTGACATGGTTCTGGATCGGCGGACATCAGGATTACGAACGCCGGTTTTGACAGCCTGTTCTTAACAACTCGGTCCTCGGCCCTTTCTTACCCGTGCGCAGCTCCTTTTATCATTTCATAGGGCTGGAACCATCCCCACAGACGAAGCCCCCTCGAATGAGGGGATACCGCATTGCCCGACAAAGCCGCTATAGGTAGCCCAAGCAGGCTGAGGTCGAGGCTAAGGCTGAGGCTCGGATGAGAACAGTCAGATCCTCGCTCTTCAGCCTTCTCCCACAAGGACCTCGGTGATGACGCAGCCACCCTCCCCTAATATGCAGGACCAGCCAGGCGCTGATTTCACGCGATTGAGCCAGGCTGATGCTTTAGAACTTCTCCACTACAAGACGCAGCTGGAGGCGGTCGAACGGATCAGCCAGGCCCTGTTTCAGTCGATCGATCTGGACGAGCTCGTCGAAACGACCCTCCGCATTGCGCTAGAAGAGGTGGGCGCCGAAGCAGGGTCGATTCTGCTCGCAGACCCGGAGAAAGAGGAACTGATCTTTCAGTATTCGATCGGGCCCAAGCCAGTTCCTCTCGGGACGGCCATTCCCTGGGATAAGGGTATTTCCGGCTCCGTCTTCCAATCCGGAGAGGCCCGGATTACGAACCAAGTCAACCAGGATGCGACCCATCTTCACTCTATCGATCAGACGACAGGCTTTGTCACCCACGACATGATCGTCGTTCCCCTTCGCCGATGGAGAGGAGAACCGATCGGGGTATTAGATGTGCTGAACAAACGGGAGGGGCCGTTCACGAACCACGACCTGGGACTCCTCACGATCATTTCCGCATTCGCTGCGCTGGCGATTCAGCAGGCCACGCAATTCGAGGACGCCAAGAAAGCCGAAGTGGTGACGCTGCTTGGCGACATCGGTCATGACATGAAAAATCTCCTCACTCCTGTCTACACCGGGGTGGAGTTACTGAGAGCAGAGATCAACGAGCTGTTCGGGGGGATGAGCACGGCTGAGTTGAGCGAGAAAAAAGCGAGCAAGGAGATCTGCGATGAAGCCGGCGAGCTGGCGCAGAACGGCATCCGGCGGCTGCATGATCGCGTCAAAGACATGGCCGACTGCGTCAAAGGGTTAAGTGCGCCTCCCAACTTCGCGCTCTGCTCGGTCGGGCCGGTCGTCCTCGAAGTGTTTCACACGCTTCAGGTACTCGCGCGGGACAAGCAAATTACCTTAAGAACCGATGGCCTTGAATCACTGCCGGAATTCCATGCCGACGAGCGGAGACTCTACAACGCGTTTTATAATCTCATCAATAACGCCATTCCAGAAACACCGCCAGGAGGTTCGATCACGGTGCGGGGGCACTTCGATCAGGACACAGGGGGTATTGCGCTTGCTGTAGCAGACACAGGGCGGGGGATGCCTCCCGAAATTCGAGACCGCCTCTTCTCAGCCAAGGCGATCAGCACCAAGAAGGGCGGCACCGGGCTGGGAACAAAAATCGTGAAGGACGTGGTGGATGCGCACAAAGGGAAGATCTGGGTGGAAAGCGAGCCTGGTGTGGGGACGACGTTCCATCTCCGGTTTCCCCTCGACCCCGGGACCGCGCATACTTAATACGTGTGAACCATAGTCGAGACAGGCGCGGGCCGAAGGCTGGCGGGATTCGAAGATCCGAACACTTCAGCCTTGAGTCTTCGACCTTCAGACCGCCTCAGCCTTAATGTTGTCTCTCGTCAGCCCTTGTTGACGGCCTTGTTCACGGCACCCAATAACTGCTCTTGATTAATCGGTTTCGCGAGGAATTCTACGACGCCTTGCTTAAACAGGACGCCTGGCTTAAACAGTCTGGTGGCACTCTCCAGCTTTCCTGATCCGCTCAAAATAATGACGGGACACGACGGAAACTGAAAAAGAAAATTGGGGATCGCCTCTATCCCACTCATCTTCGGCATATCGAGGTCACAAATAATCGCGTCTACCGCGATTGGGTTATCGCCAGACTTCACTGCCTTGACCCCGGCTTCCCCATCCTCGGCTTCGATCACTTCGTACCCCGCCTTTGATAAGATGAGACGCACGGATTTTCTCACTTCCGCCTCGTCATCCACGACAAGCACTCTCCCTTTACTCATACCGTCAATCCTTCTTGACGAATTCACATTTCGGTTCAACCGTCGAACTTTCCACTATCGTGGCAGGTTGTTCTATCGGCTCGCAGCAACAAGCATCCTTTCCCCCCGCCCTTCTCGAAGCTGGTCATCCAGCCGCAATACTTCAACGCGTAGGGGGTACTGAAGTGAAGTGGATACCCCTCTGAGCCTAAATCACTTCAGAGCCTTCATCAACCTCTCTATCATGACCATGCATGTCATGTCGGGACTTTGTCTTTCAATCAGCCCTTGTTGACGGCCTTGTTCAGGGCGTCCAATAACTGCTCTTGATTAATCGGTTTCGCGAGGAATTCCACGCCGGCGTCCTTGAACAACTTGGCGGATCGCTCCATCATTTTTGATCCGCTTAGCACAATGACAGGACAGGACGGGAACTGGGAGCGTAAATAAGGCACCACGATGATCTCGTTAATCTTCGGCATGTTGAGATCTGTGATAATCGCGTTCAACGGCAGCTTATTCGCTCCTGATTTTACTTGGGCGACTCCCGCTTCTGGATCTTCGGCTTCGTCCACGTCGTACCCTGCCTTCGATAAAATGAGCCGCACAGATTTTCTCACGTCCGCCTCATCATCCACGACCAGCACTCTCCCTTTGCTCATAACGTCTATCCTCCTTTTCCAGATTAGGTCATTGTCCCCCACGCCCTCTGCGCAGGGCAGGGTATCAGGTATACGGAATTGAGATCAATGCCTATCCCCTCAGATGAGGGGAGTACCTAGTTGGGGGGATTACTTGGTGATCCTGATGGGAGATAATCGCCGTGGTCAGATAGCGCCATAGGGTCTGTCTTGTTCATTTGGTTTGCCTGGTTCATCTGGTCTATCTGGTTTGTTCCGCTGCTTGACCCAGAGAAACCAAACAAACCAAATAAACGAGACAGACCAGACAGACCAGATAAACCGGTTTGCCACACGATTGATGTCGATGAGCATGGAGCAATCGCGGCTCAGAGCCTCCCGGTTCAGCCCGCCCGAGAATCCGCAGCGGTTGCCGTACAGCTTACTAACCGTCGCGTTGCTTGCGGGCATTGCCACACTCGATATCGTTCTCACGCCAACACTCCGTGTGGGTGTGTTTCTCTTTCCCGTCGCAATTCTCACGGCCCTCTGGTGGGGTGGGAGACGCGCAGTGTTCCTTACGACGGGTCTCGCGTTCCTTCTTTCGGTCCTGGAGCAATGGTTCCAGCCGACCGCATCGGACAACGTTGAGACCGCGGATCTCCTGATCGGCACGATTAATCATGCCTCAAGCTTGCTCCTTCTCGTGTTATTTGGAAGTGTATGCGCGTGGATCGCACAGCAGCAGACCAAGTACATCCATACGCAGGATTGCCTGGTGGATCTCGAAGCAAAGCTCACGTCGGTCGTCCTGTCGACTCCGGACGCGCTTATCGTCGCAAACGACCAAGGGAACATCGTGTCCTGGAACTCCAGTGCGGTCACCATGTTCGGATACTCGGAGGAAGAAGCACTGGGTCAACCTCTCACCGTCATCATGCCGAAGCGCTATCAAGAGTCACACGTCCAAGGCTTACGGCGGGTGTGTGAGACCGGTGAAACTCGCATGATCGGTCGCCCAACCGAGTTGACTGGACTTCGCAAAGACAACACCGAGTTTCCGATCGAGCTTTCCCTCGCTACATGGCAGACCAAGAGCACTCGTTTCTTCAGCGCGTTTCTTCGCGACCTGACAAGCCGAAAGCGCTTGGAAGCCAGACAGTCTGTCCAGCTGGCTATCAGTCAGGTGCTGATGGAGGCGGAGACGTTTGAACAGGCCGGCGATCGTATTCTTCAAGCGGTCGGCAAATTAACGGATTGGGAAGTGGGACTCATATGGCTCTTGGATCAACGCACCCAGACGTTGGGTTGTGCCGCCGTCTGGGAAAAGTCAACGCGGCAAGGCCTCGATCGGTTTCTCCTGCAAAGTCTGCTCACGACTTTTTCGTCCGGCGTAGGATTGCCTGGACGAGTCTTCGCCAGCGGCGAACCCAGTTGGATTACGAATGTCGTCAAGGACGGGAATTTCCCGCGCCTCGAATTCGCCCGGGAAGCGGACCTACATGCCGCGTTTGGATTTCCCATCAAAGGATCGCAGGGATTCCTGGGCGTCATTGAATTCTTCGCCTCTGAAGTCCGGCCACCCGATACCAGCCTACTCCACATGTTCGCCGATATCGGGATCAAAGTCGGCCAATTCGTCGAGCGCAAACAGATGGCGAACGAAACATCCGCGTTTCGGGGGCTGTTACCTATCTGCGCTACCTGCAAACGGATTCGTGACCCTACCGGGTCGTGGCATGAGGTGGAGCACTATGTCGAACAACACTCTGCTGCTCACTTTTCACATACGATCTGCGACGTCTGCGCGCGGCAAGCGCATCCGGACTGGGACACGGCGTAGGCCATCCATCGAATACGGAGTAAGACAGAATGATCAGCTTGGGCAACACATGCCGTACGTCTATCAGGCTGCGAAACAAACTATTGGGCACGGTGGATAGCCGGGCGAGACTGGCGAGATGGGCAAAGAAGTTCTGAGTTAGAGCGAGTAAGAAAAGCGGGATGGTTCGAGGTCTGAAGTTCGAGGTTTTCGGAACTTCGAACTCTGTGGCGCGCCTGTCGCGCGCCTGAGGAATCACACGACGCAAACACACAGCCCTGCATGATCCGTTGACCGTGTCACAACAGTCGAACCACGTTCGAACGCTACAAAGAGGCCCGACATGACGACTCCACGACTCTCCGACACCGCATCCCATCAATTGCCACAACCCGAATCGCATGAAGCGCTAACCCGGCTTCTTGCCAGACGAGAATTGGAGCTTGTGGCTGCTCAGCGAATGTCGGAGGTCTTTTCTCAAGAGATCAAGCTCCAAGACCTGCTGGAACAGGCACTTCACATCGCACTGGATGTCGTGAATGCGGAAAATGGTTCCGTGCTGCTGGCCGACACTGACAAGCGCACCCTCGTCTTTTATCACTCCATCGGTCAAAAACCCGTGCCACCGGGCACAGAAGTGCCCTGGTATGAGGGCATCGCCGGAACGGTCTATAGGACGGGAGTGCCTGAAATCGTCCCTGACGCACAGACCGATGTCCGTCATTTTAAGAAAGTCGATGAAGCGACCGGCGCCGTGACCCATGACATGATCACGATCCCCCTTAAACGTTGGCAGGGTGACCCCATCGGCGTCATACAGGTCATGAATAAGCGCGGGGAGGGAGTCCTCGGTCCAGACGATCTAGCCATTCTCACCATTATCTCTGCACTCGCCGCTGCAGCAATTGAACATACACGCTTGGTGGAAGCCGCCAAGCTTGCTGAGGTGGCGCAGTTGATGGGGGACATCGCCCACGACATCAAAAATCTCCTCATGCCGATCGTCTGTGGCACAGGAATTTTACAGGCCGAAATCAACGAGCTGCAGAATTATATACCCGATAGTGAGATCAAACGGGCGAAGGCGAGTCGCGAACTCTGCGATGAAGTGATTGCGATGCTGAAGGACGACGCGCACCGGATTCACGATCGCGTCGCGGAAATCGCGGATGCGGTCAAAGAAGCCAGCACCCCGCTTGATTTTTCCCCATGCGAAATGGCCGGCATCGTCAGCAACGTGTTTCGCTCTCTGGGGATTCTTGCCCAGGAAAAACATGTCCGACTGCTCACCGAGAACTTGGAGTTACTCCCGTTGATCGTGGCAGACCAGCGACGCCTCTATACTGCCTTCTTTAATTTGCTCAACAACGCGATCCCTGAAGTGCCCGCAGGCGGCTCCGTGACCGTGTGCGGACAACCCCCGACGTCTGAAGGAGCGATCGTGGTTTCGGTCATCGATACGGGTGGCGGGATGCCGCCGGACGTGAGAGATCGGCTCTTCACCAAACACGCCATTAGCACCAAGCCAGGCGGAACAGGACTCGGCACGAAAATCGTGAAGGACGTGGTCGATGCTCATGGAGGAACGATCTGGGTTGAAAGTGAACTTGGAACTGGAACGAAGATACACATCCGACTCCCTCTAAAGCCAGGAGAGTCGCCTCGCCCCTAGCCCGCATTATTCATGACAGTTCGTCGCGAAATCGCTGAGCTCGCGTCGCGAGACCGGCGCGCGGAGCCGTGAGGACCGAGGCGTACTCGTGCAGTACGGTGAGGGTCCGAGTGGGCGAGCCCGCCGGCCCCTGTCTTGTTCATTTGGTCTATTCGGTCTGTCTGGTTATTGGGTTGAACGAACGTACCCAGATGAACCAAATCAACCAAATCAACCAGATACACAGACCAATCCAGATAAACCAGACAGACCACACACGAAGCGGACGGCCTTTTTGAGGAACCTGCTAGGTGATGGAGTCCTACTCAAATACCGCCTGTTCTCCGATAGCCCGCCTGACAGCATCCAACAGTGTTTCTGCCTGGGCCGGCTTGATGAGATAGTCCACCACACCTTGCTTGAACAGAGAAGCAGCTGACTGGACATCGGGATATCCGGTCAGCACGATGACGGGCACAGACGGAAGCTTCGCCCGGATAAATGCGATAAGGTCATGTCCGTTCACCTTTGGCAAACCAATGTCGCAGATGATTGCATGGACTGAGAAACCAGTGGGACAGGATTGGATCGCGGCAATTGCTTCATCACCGTCAGCTGCTTCAAGAACTTCGTAGCCACCTTGTTTCAGCGCGAGGCCGACAGTTTTTCTGACATGCTCTTCGTCCTCAATAATGAATATTTTCCCCATTGACATGCTCGCCCTCGCAGTATCATCTGTGAAATAATTGCTCCACGTTATCGAGTGCAGCCTGTTAGTTTTGCCGGTCCTGAGTGACCCACATAGGACTCGTTCGTGGTTGGCTGCAACCCCCAGAAATTAGATCATCCCTCACGATGAGGATAATCCGATGCGCAAACATCTTTTCTGTATATAATGTACTCTTCCATCTCCTTCTGGACTATCCCCTCAAATAGGCACCCCCCTCGTTTGAGTCTATTCACTCCGATCACGCGCCCCAGTAAATTAGAACCCATCGCCATTGAAGCACACGCCATTGCAGAGAGGAGTTGCGGACAAACTATTGCGGCACGCGAGACGAATGGATCTGGTTCATCTCGTTGATTTGGTGTGTCTTGTTCATCTGATTAGTCTAGTTCAACCAAATAAACCAGACAAACCGGATAGACCAAACAAACCAAATGAACAAGACAGCCAGGCGGAGTCTACAGCGTGGATATTAGAATTCTCGGGTGTCATGGCTCTGATGCCCTTCTGCAACAGGCCACCGGGCCTCATACCTGCAATACCTGTAGTTTCTTACTGAACGAGACTCTTCTTCTTGACGCCGGGACTGTGGCAAGCAAGCTCTCATTGAGCGAGCAGGCGCAGATCCGTCACATTATTCTTTCACATCTTCATTTCGATCATATTAAGGGGTTGCCCATGCTAGCCGACAATCTGAGCGAGCAGATGAGCGCCCCGATCGTTGTGGCGGGTCTCCCTGAAGTGCTTCACGGACTGCGACGTCACATCTTCAATACGGATGTGTATCCCGATTTTTTCAGCATCCCTACGCCGGAACGTCCCGCGTTTACTTCGTCATATCTGAAGCCTGGAAATATGTATTCGTTCTCAGGAGTCGACATCACGCCTATCCTTGTGAATCACACCGTTCCAACGACAGGATTTATAGTGCAAGATCGTTCCTCTGCATTTGTCTATAGCGGAGACACATATTCCACTGATGAACTGTGGCACGAAGCGAAACACATCCCTCACCTCAAAACCGCCTTTATCGAATGTTCCTATCCAAACTCTATGATGGAACTCGCCCGCATGAGTAAACATCTCACACCGGCTTTGTTCGCACAGGAATTCAGAAAACTCGATCGAGACGATATATCGGTGTATGCCTACCATCTGAAACCGGCATACAAAGATCAGATTCTGCGTGAACTTCGTGAGTTATCTATCCCCGGTTTAACTGTCCTTGAGGAGGACCACACGCTCACGATCTAGCCTCTGCATGTTTACTCAACTCAACACCGAGTTGCACCTGCTGATTGAGGCGCACGACATCCTAAAAAAGCGGCCGTCAGAACGCAGCCGGAGGCGGCATCGCATTCCAGTGGTTCGCCCGGGTCGGCACAAGAAATGTTACACCATCGAGGCCCTCAGTCACGCGGCCCATGACGGGCTCGTCCGTGGCTTTGAGGCAGGGGTTGCCGCATAGATCACTCTCGCAACACATTATCAGCAGGAACCAGAATCCATGCATTTCGACATCACCACCGCCATCGGCATGCTGGGTGGAGTTTTCTATCTCGCCAGTCACTACATGAAAGCCATGGTCCCTCTGCGGCTACTGGCACTGGCCAGTAGCATCCTCTTCCTGATCTTTAGTGTGCTGCACACACACTTCGATATCACAGAGTTGATCATGTTGCCGGAATTCATTCTGAACTCGATCTTATTGCCGATAAATGCCAAGCGGCTGGTAGAAATCCTCAGATTGACCAAGCAGATCGAGCAGGCCACCGTGGAGTCGCCGGTGTCCGAATGGCTCCTGCCGCATATGCACCTGCGCAAACACAAGGCCGGTGAGGTGCTGTTCCGCAAAGGCGACGTGGCCGACGAGATCGTGTACGTGGCCAGCGGGAAGCTGAAGTTACAGGGCATCGACCACTTCATCGGCCCGGGCGAACTGGTCGGCGAGATCGGCCTGTTCTCGCCCGAGAAGGTGCGCACGCTGACGGTGGTGTGCGACACCGACTGCGAGCTGTACCAAATGACCGACGAGCAGATCTACCGCCTGTACTACCAGAACCCGAAGCTGGGCTTCTTCTTCATGCGGCTCATCGTCGAACGACTGCTGCGCGACGTAAAGCGCGGCGCGATCGAGCCGGGAACGGTTTAGGCCGACAAGGCCGTAGCGAGACGAGACAGGCTGAGGTCAAGGTTAAGGTTGAGCAAAGTCGATAGTGTATGGTCTTAGCCTCAACCTGAGACTTAACCTTCCAATATCGCTGGCGGACTTTTTCAGCAGCCTGTTAGAGGAGCGGCCAAGGCTGCCCTTTACTGCTCGCATCGAGCGACGCACCGCTCTCCTTCTTCTACCTTGAGGGCGGGCTAGATGGTCTCCCACTGCGCGTGTCCAACGAGGGTCTTCGGAGACCGCGCGTTGCACGAGCACAGGAGACCATCTAGTCTGCCCTCGTTCGCACCTCCCACAGCTTCGTATAGACCGAACCGGTCGGCTTCAATTCACTCTTCATCAATACAACCGACTCCACCGCTAATATGCCCAGTGCAATCGGACGGTCAAACACTCCGCTCTTTGCCAATGCGACTCCAACATGACGTTCTCCCGCCTTAATTCGCGCCAAGGTCAGATGCGGGCTGAACGGTTTTGTCTCACGAAGAAAGCCTAAGTCTTCACAAGCCTGTTCGATCGCGCCATGGATCTCTGCAACTCGCTTCGCTTCTGTTCCCCGCTCCCAATTCTCCGACGGCCCGGCCCACAGCACGCGCGGACTGTGTGGACGGGGGAAGGCACCGAGTCGTTCAAGCGGCACGTTCACAGATGGCTGATTTCCGATCGCCTGTTCAACCGCACCTAGCAAGGGATCGATGACCTGTTCGTCCATGTCGCCGAGGAACTTGATTGTGAGATGCATCTTGTCCGGCTGCACCCAGGAGATGCGGGTATCTCGTTTCATCTCCGGCTCAATTCTCTGCTTCAACTCCTGTTGGACAGCAAGCTCGGTCGAAGCCCTTGCGACAGTTCGACGGCAAGAAACGCCCGGATCACTTCAAGCCCGCCTTATTCATGACGGTTCGTCGCGAAATCGCTGAGCCGCGTCGCGAGACCGGCGCGTGGAGCCTGGAGGACCTGAGCCGTACTCGTGCAGTACGTTGAGGGTCCGAGCGCCGCCGCAAGGCTCGTCGTAGCAGCGGATCGGCGATTGCAGCAGAAGTGTTCATGAAAATGCGGCTTATCGAGCAACCAGCGGCGAAGGAGATCCAATGCGGCTTGTGACGACCGTTGTTTGATGACATTCCGGTCGCCGTGAAACCGGAATTCCCGTGCGATCGGCCGGCCGGTTCCATCATCCAACCCAACATAGACCAGCCCAACCGGCTTGGTCTCGGTCCCTCCGCCTGGCCCGGCAATGCCGGTGACGCTGAGTCCCACCGATACGTTGGCGCGCTCACGAATGCCGCAGGCCATCGCCGCTGCAACCTCCTTACTCACCGCGCCCCTTCGGGCAATGAGTTCCGCCGGCACACCCAGCATCTCCGTCTTCGCTCGATTGCTATAGCACACAGCGCCACGATCCACATAAGCTGATGAGCCAGCCACCTGTGTAAGCCGATGGCCGATCAATCCACCGGTGCATGATTCCGCAACCGCCAGCATGAGCCCCTGTCTGGCGAGTTCCCGCCCTACGACTTCTTCCATCGTGTCTCGCCCTTCGGCAAAGAGCCAGTCGCTGAGTCGTGACCGAACATCGTTCGCCAGCTTCTGCAGCAGATCACGATTCTTCTCCGGGGCAGATTGGTTCCCCTTCGTCGTCAGCGAGACCAGCACACCCATGGGCGATGCGAGTAGCCCCAGGTCGACCGGCGCTCCGTTTGGAATGAGTCCTTTTAATTTGGTATCGACATCCGCCTCCGCTAGGCCGAACGTATGAAATATCTGACGAACGATCGGCGCTCGTTGGGGCCGGCCTGACGATTCGCATGCTGCACGCAGCAATGGCATTACTTCCTGCCGCATCATCTCTTCCATTTCCCGCGGCACGCCGGGCAAGGAGATAATCATCGCCTTCTTCCATGTCAGACAAAACCCCGGTGCAGAGCCGACCGGATTCTTCAGCACGGTGGCGCCGGATGGAATCAGAGCCTGGCGCAACTGCGCGGTGTTTGGTGTGCGGCCCCATTGAGCGAGTCGCGCCGTCATACCCTCCAACGCCTCCTTGCGACGACCGAGCCGGTGTCCGGTCGCGCGGGCCACCGCCTCTCTCGTGCAATCGTCCATGGTGGGGCCGAGTCCGCCGGTCATGACGATCACGTGAGATCGCTTTACAGCTGTGTGAATAGCCGTGACGATATCCTGCCGTTCATCGCCGACAATCGATTTGAATCGAACTGCAATCCCGAGCCGGCCGAGTTCGTCGGAGAGGAAAAGGGAATTGGAATCGGATCGGCCCCCGATCAACAGCTCAGTACCGATCGCGATGATTTCCACGTCACTCTGGTTCATCTGGTTGATCCGGTCTATCTGGTTTGTCTCGTCTATCTCGTTTATCTGGTTAGCAGGCTGTTGACAAAGTCCGCCAGCAGCGTTCTCGCGGCGCACAGAAGCTCAACGAACGGCACTCAGTACGATTTTGCCTCTTCGCTTGCTGCGGCCTTGCTGGACGGCTTTTCTGAACAGCCTGCGAAGGATGGTGAAAGAGTCTCTGTCCGGCCAGACCCTCATGGTTCCGGAGTGTTCACGTACTTTGTCAACACCCTTTTAGTTTCGTTCAACCAAAAACCAGATAGACCCAACAGACCAAATGAACAAGACAGACAGGCGGACCCTTTCAGCATCCCGTTAATGGATCTCGGAAAAATCTATACTGAAACTCGACTCTCCCCCGTTTGCCGGAAAAACCGTGATGGTTGTTTTGGCATTCGGGTCGAAGTCGGCATAATTGAACGACGCAACGACTTTCGCTTTAAATCTCGGGCTCTCCGGCCAGGCAGCACTGCGATTGGCGACCGCATCGAAGCGGACGGTCACGGGCTTGATAGTTTTCCCTCCTTGATCGAATACCACATAACTGTCCCTCGCAAAGTTGGGAACATTCCCAAAGATGATGGTGCTGACCAGCATGGTCTGGCTATCCAGCACTTGCGTCACATCGGTCTCGCTCGGCTGCAACCCCCGCAGAGCCATATGCGTAGCCATGACCGACAATCCACCGAGCTTCGTGATCAAAAATCCGTTGGAATGGAGCTCATCGGTTGCGCCGAATCGAACATAAAACGTATCCGGAGGGCTCTGCCTCTTCGCCGCCCTTTCTCCCTGATCGAGTGCGATCTGAATCTGCTCCGCGGTGGGGTGCACATCGATCGCGAACGCCGACATATGAGGGAGACCACTCAACACAAGAACGCCCATCCAGAGCACGATGCTCCTCAACCAATCAACCCGTGTAACCCACATGGACATGCCAGTACCAGACCACTCTTCTCCTGTCAACGAACGGTCCACCTTCCACATCCTGCTAGTGTGACGCAAGCGGGGGTCTGTACACTTCGATAACGATAACACGTGATGATTGTGCGATGATCCGTTCCGCTATGACGCGAGACGGGCGGACACTGGATCACGCGACACTGGAGACCATTCGCACGATGGCGGTCGAGCGCGTGCGTGAGGGCGAACGCCCGAGCAAGATGATCGCCCGCTACGGCTTTCACCGATGGAAGATCTATGGCTGGCTCAAGGCCGCGCAAGAGCGGCAGGTGTTTCGCTGGATCAACGGCAAGACCCCCCGGCAGTACGGATTCGATTTCGGGGTGTGGACGCGGCACAGCGTGCGAGAATTGGTCAGCCAGCGATTCGGTGTGCGCGTGAGCCTGGCCTCGATCGGCGCGCTGTTGGCTCGACAAGGTTTGATCCCGCAGAAACCCCTGTAGCGCGCCTACCAGTGGGAGACCTACCCCGCGATCGCACGCACCGCCAAGCGGGACAAGGGCGAGATCTATTTCTGGGACAAATCGGGCTTTCGCGCCGATGCGGTGCACGGCATGACGTGGGGAGCCAAGGGACAGACGCCAGTCGTGTCGGTTCCCGACCAGCACCAGCACATCAGCGCCGCGTCGGCCGTCAGTGCCCAAGGCGCCTTCTGGTTCGCCACCTATGCAGGGGCCTTGACCGGCCCGCTGTTCGTGGCGCTGCTGCGCCGGATGCTGCGCGGACGCCGCAAGCCCCTGCATCTGATGCTGGACGGATTGCCGGCCCACAAGGCGCGCGCGGTCTAACACGACGTGGCGGAGCTCGACGGCACGCTGACCGTGCATGACCTGCCCGGCTACGCCCCGGATCTCAACCCCGATGAGTTGGCCTGGAGCCATGCGAAACGCACGGGCCACGCCCGCCGGCCGCGGCAGAAGGGCGAACGTCTGGCCGACCGCATTATGGCGCAACGCGCCGAGATGGCGCGCCGCCCCGCGCTCCTCCGCTCGTTCATCAGCCATCCCAGTGTGGCCTATATTGCTGCCTGCTGAGCAAGAGACGTGTGGCACTCTCCAGGCCTTTCTCCCAGATCTGCATTCTTTCATTGATCAGAACCTGCACTTTGTCGCGATTCATCGGATAGGATTGGTTGGCGACCTCGACCGGCTGACGGACACGCAGTGGAGCCGAGCCAAGCAAGCGCACCCTTTGCACCTCATTTTGTTTTGCACTAACGTCGTCACCCGCTCGGCAGATTGAATAGCAACGGTTTGGAAGGTTCCGCCAATGACATCTCGAAGAGAACGCATCCCTGACACATAGGCCAAGACCAGACCGATCAACAGGGGGATACATCCCACCAATACGATGGCCAACACGATTGGTCCGCGTATAGTCCGGATCTTCATGCTTCCCTCGTCATCGTACTGCATTGTAAGCGACGTAAATGGGAAAACTCTAGATCATCAGAAATGCACGGATGGTTGATGACTATAGCTCTCGACAACGTGCCGCAAGGCCGTCTCGATGGCCAAGATGTGGCTCAAGAGGGCACGCAGGACTTCAACTACAACGGCTCGCAGTTCTATATCTGCATCTGCGTCGCGGATAACAGCGGGCTGGACCGAACTTACACCGTCTTCGGCGAGGTCTTTCGGGGCATGGAGGTGGCAGACAAGATCGTCGCCGTCGCCCGCGGCGACTACGACAATCCGCTGAAGCCGATTACGATGAAGTTGACTATCAAAGAGTGAAGAGCTGATAGCGTATGGCACGAGACCGAAAAACCCACGTTATGGCCACAGACCAAGAGTAATGCGGACTGCTTCCTCGACCGCCGTCAGCTCATCCTGACTGAGCGCCTCAATCAATATATTTCCAGTCCTCAACCACGCCCGCTCTCCATCGCTCCTTGCTGGCGGCTTGGTAGGCAGCGTTCAGCGCCTTGGCATCGGGATGGAGCTTGTGCCGAACTGCTCGCGCGATAAAAGCGCTGAGTTTTTTTGGAGAAACCTCTTTCTTAAGCCTCGCATACAAATGGTCGTCCATCGTGATGTTTAATCGCACGGACATAGCCACCTCCCGCAATGAAATCAATGCTGTATTATGTACAGAAGTGAGTGAACGATAGCGAGTCTACTTCTTGATAACCACTACGAAGCTTTCTTCCTTGTTGAGATATTTGTCGACCAACGAGACAAAATTGCAAAATTTGTCCTCGCTTGGAGCATCAAATATGAGGGCGATCACATTCCGTTGATGTTGAAGATGCCTAGCAAGTTGGCCAAACAGTCGGTCATATTCACTCAATTGCGGATCCTTTTTCGTTTCTATCGAGCGTTTCCCATTCACGAGCAAATCAACGTTACTCTCCCCGAACTCTTCATCCACCCGATATCCGAGAGACTTCAAATGCGCCCTTAGCTCTATCTTATATTCCCCTTCGCTATTTCTTCTCCGCCCTGGAGACCACAATCGGATATCCCGCAAAACTCTCTCAAACTCGGCATCCTTCCTTTCAGTCTTCGTCTTCAACCCAACAGCCGATTCGTTGATATAACCTAATACTTTGTCATAGCCAGTGATATTTTCTTCTTTGACCCATTCCTGAAATTTCGATGGAAACTCAGACCATTTAATGAAGTGGGGATCTTTCCCCAAACCGGAAATAGAAGGTCTCAACAGGTGATGACTCCAGTCTGACGAGTTGGGCAATTCTTTCAAGGTCAATGCCAAGTCGCCATACTGCCTCATTATTGTTTCTTTCGGGATTCTTTCCAGATTCAATTTATTGGCTTCGTCACCGCATTCGCGTTGTAACTTGGTATAGGCATCTCTGCCGTACAATTTCACCAACTCCCTTTCAGAAATCTTGGCAAACCTGTAAAAGTCATCTTTCCGAGGAATCCCCTGATGCCTCTCCTTGTACTCTTTATATTTCTGAACGCAATCTGCTTTGCACATTATTCTATGCGCCTATGAGGTTCTGCACGGCCTATCTACCAAGTATATGACCCAGCCTCTTCAGTTCCTTGACGCCAGCTATTAGAGAGCGCAATTGTCTTCGTAAGACAAGTACTTGTTAACAGTCTCTCTTGCGCTTGGTATTTCATGCAGGCTGCTCAAACAGACTATCCAGCAAGGCCGCAGCCAAGGAACAGGCCGCAGGCGTACCCTCTCGGGTACGTTGAGGACCTGTTCGAGGTGAGAACGCAGCTGGGAGTCTGTTTCAGCAGCCTCCCGGCAGGACGGTCAAAACGACTGTCCGGCTAGGCCGCAGCGAGCGAAGGGCCGAGGCGTACTTTTTGGGTACGTCGAGGGTCTGAGCGATGTGAGCACGACGCCGGCGGTCGTTTTCACCGTCATGCCTAGAAGAAGGCCATCGATGCATAGGTGACCGTCGAATTATACTGATCCGTGATCCCGCGATCATAGCGCAACACCTGCCCACTCTCCGCTTCGATCAACCGCAGCAAGGAATAGATGGGAGAGAAGCCGGAGATCCGGCGCTGGTCCTGTTCTTTTCTGATGTAGTTGGCAAACTCTTCCGGCTGTCGCTCCTCCACCGGCTTTAACATCTCCAGGTCGCGCTGCATGCAGCGATGAAAGGAGAAATCCGTCGGAGGCGCCTTGTCTCCGTAGCGCATACCCAAATGAGCCAGCTCTCCTGCCGCGATCACGCAGTAGGCCCTGCCAGATTGCGTAAGGACCTCTAGAAGCCCCGTCAAGAACTGGTCGACCGATTCGCGAACGGTCGGATCCCCCAGGCTCGACGCGGAGAACGCGCTCAAGATCGGCACAATGGTGAAGGGCTTCTTGCTCCCCACGATGTCCTGAAGAAACGGAAGCTGAAACTCCACGGCCTGCTCCGCTTGATGGGCGAGATCGTCTTCAAAGAAGGTCGGGAGCTTGGCCTTGAGCTGTCTCAGGATCGGTTGGTCGGCGGACACAACCCCGAGAGGCGTCTCGAAATCCTTATCCGTCACGGCAAATACGTGGTCCAATCCGGCAGAGGCTGTGCCGATGATGACGAACAGATCCGGCTGCTCCGCATCTTGCAGCTCTTTGTAGGCCCAGGCATAGATCGGCCCTGCTTGTTTCAGGTCGTAGGTCGGTGCGACGAGGCCTCTGATCTTTTTCCCCGCATGCTCTGACGGTTTGAAGTCCGGTCCTTCTTGGGACGTAAAGAATCCATCGATCTGTTTTTTCAGTTTCGTTCCGTCTGCTTCGTAACCCCGCCCGGCAAATGATGCGCGACGCAGCGGGCTCTGCCGATAGGCCTCCCGTGCCAGCCTGCGTGCGTCCTCAGCACCTTGACCTTCCAAAAACAGTTTCTCATTCAGATCGGACACCAGCTGCTCAATTTTGCTGGGAACGAGAAATTCGCCGAATCGTTTGAGATAGAGCGCTCCGATTTCCGCCAGCGAGTGCTCGCCGTCGAAATGCTGAATGATGAAAAAATAATTGAGTGGCAGAACGAGCTTTTCCTTACTCAGTCCCGTAGGGTCCCACAAGACCATGTACTGCTCCTCACCCTCTTTGATCGGCGAGAATTGCAGATTGCGAAGAGTGGGATACTGTCTTGGATCTTTCGTGGTTGTAGCGGTCATGGACTCCTTATTGGAGCGCCCATTGTAACGAAGCATTTGCCGAAGCTGCAACGGCTGAGCTGGTGCATTTGGGGAACGTTCCTGCAGGATGCTCAAAAAGGCCGTTCAGCAAGGCCGCAGCGAGTGAAGGGCCGAGGCGTACCCTCTGGGTACGTTGAGGGTCTGAACGATGCGAGAACGATGCTGGCGGACTTTTTCAGCATCCTGCTACTCTTCTTTGGGTTGCTTGCTACGGGACCGGCGACTCAGGACCACCAATGTGAGGATGGTCAAACCCAGGAGCCAGAGGCTCGGGCGGCCATAGGAGGAATCGGTGAACTCGATGAGGTCGGTCAATCGCCCGATCAAGAGCGACATGCGGGCCATGACGGTATAGCCGAAGGCCGCGCCGAAGGCGATCATCAGGAACATGATGCCCGTGCGGGCCACGACCTTGCCTGGCCCAGTATGCTCGACGGAGAAAAAGAAGTAGAACAATACCGAGCTGACACCGAGCAAGATGATGATAGTGTTCACGCTGCTGGCGGGATTCAAGAGGTTCCAGGTAAAGGTGACTCCTTCCCCAGGTACCAACGTCATAAGAGGGCGAACCGTGTCCTCGATCTGTTTCAAGATAAAGGAGGAGATCGTTCGTGGAATGGCCAGTCCCGATCCCACCCCCACAATGAAGGCGAACGCGTACCGAGAAATCCAGGCGGCTTTCGGGACATAGCGCGTGAGCATGAGCGTCCCGATAGCGACCGGAATCAACAGCGCCCAATCCCCGTTCTCGACGATCGGCTTCCAGATGAGCTGCACGACCACCGTGTCGTAGGTTTTGATGATGGTATAGCCGACCGACACGCCGACGTAGAGATTCTCCGCCAGCTTGAACAACGGATTGTCCTTGTACAGGAACGTGAAGATAAAGAGGGTCAACCCTGTCGCCACCCACGCCCCGATGATCAATTCAATCGACATCGTTCGTTATGCCCCTGCCTGGCCCTGCTGTCGGGCTCTGTTGCGCGATGAGAAATAGAACAGATTACACATAATGACCAGCATAATGATGGCGAGATGGGTGGCCGACTGCGCATCCATGCCGGCGACGGCCTTGCCCTTCTGGTCGATAAGGATTTCATATTCCGCTGCGCCCCGCAGGCCGCCGATCAGGCCGTTGATCTGCCCGCTCCGCAACAACGGATAGAGCCCCGGCGCCATGACGCCCGTGCAGCCGCCGCCGAGTTCGAACTTGTATTTGTCCTTACCAAAAACGTACCAGGCTTCCACGCCCGGATTGCCGGAGCCCAGGCTGACGGCATAGTTCACATCGCGCAGGTTCGCGATGCCGTGCAGGACTGGTAAGCCCTTCGTCGGTTTGCCATTGTAGTCGGCTGGGAATGCGCCATAGAGGTCCTGCCCCATGTTGATGATGACGGCGGTCCCTCCTGGGCTCCACCCGAGGAACACATAATCCTTCCCGCTTTCCTTACCCATCTCGCGAGCTACCTGCGTGACGACCTGGTCGGCCATACCGGTGCCGGAGACCCAGAGTGTCATCGCGATCACACGGAGGTTCTTTCTGAAGGCATGACGCAACAATGAAATCGATTGGGGGTGCAGCTCGGGTTTGGATGCCGGATCGAAGTCCAGCGAAAGCAGAAACACAGATCCCTCAGGGAGCGACTCGATATGGTCATACACCCCACGCACCTCCGGAGAAATCTTGATCGGCAATCCGACCGGATAGAGCAGCGGCAAGAGCGTGCAGAGACCGATCACCAGGAAGATGATCCGCCGGTCGATCTTGAGCATGCGCTCAGTGATACTCATCGTGAGACCGTTATTCGTGAATCGTTAACCGTTAATCGACTTTCTTTTTCGTTTAACGAATAACGTTGAACGTATAACGTCATTCCTTTCCGCCTCCCAGATACGACCGTTCCATGCCGAAGATGATCTTGATGGAGAGGGCGACGGTGCCGAGACTCACGCCAATCAGGATCGCTCGCCGCACCGACGCATTCAGCACGTTCAAGATCCACTGAGACAGGTCGCCGCTGATCGGGATCAGATATTCTCCGAGCGGGACGCGTCCCATCATGACGATCACCGCCGCAATGAGGAGCACCGCTGCCTCGCGGCTTCGCGCGCGGAACGACCTGTATGCGGCCGAGGCGATAAAGAATGCGAGGATGGCGAACATCGTCCCCTGCAGCGGGACCATCATGAAGTTATAGATCCACCCGAAGGCCGTCATGGTTCCGTCGACGGCTTCCTTGCCGTTCGACCACAGGCCGACCGCAATGGTGCCCAGCATGCCGACATAGAGGACGAAACTATAGCCCCATCCCGCTTCTTTACGCCGGATCTTGACAGCATGGACGTGGAATAGGCTGCTGACACCCAACACCAGCGCAAATCCGCCGATGATCTGGAGCCACTTGGTGACGGAGGTCAGCATCTGCTCCGAAGCCGGGTGCGGCACGTAGTATTGCGCCGCGAACACGATGCCGGTAATGAGCGTGATCAGGAGCGGAACCTGCCGGCGGAGAAAGATCATTTCACGTCCTTGAAGAAATCCAGAAATAACTGTGGCCACTGCATGTCGAGCAGGGCCCCGAGAGTGGCCAGTATGGTTCCAATGCCGAGGACGCCGAGGATGAGCGCCTTGCCGATGTCTTGTCCGCGCAGCGTGCCGACCTGAACCGGTTCTCTGGAGAGATAGGCACTGGCAGCGTAGAGCTCCTCCCCGATCAAGGTGTAGTCGCAGGTCGTGACGAAGAACGGCAGCTGGTGATCGGCGTCTGTCCCGGCGATTTGGATCGCACCTGTGCTCGCACCCGTTTCCGTCAACAGCAACGCCTCGGCAAAGTAATGCCCCATAAAGAAATTCGCGGCTGGTTTTTTGCGCAGCATGATGCCGTCCACCGCCGCGGTATAGCTGAACTGATCTGACGTAATGAAGAAATTCGAATCATCTTTATAGAGATCGGGCTTGCCGGCCTCCAGATAGGCCTGTTTCGTAATTTCCTGGCAGACGGCCATGGTAATCGGCTCGCGGTGAGGCACGAGCAAATCAGTCTCATAGGCCGCCGCGCGTTTGGCCACACGCCCGAGAATGACCGCCGCAGCAATGGTCGAGGGATCACTCATGTCATGGGCGCCGGTCATGTACAGGATCGGCTTGCCTAACTCCGTCGCGCGGCCGATGGCTTCATCCACGGCATCAAGGCCCGGAATGCGCCGGAGGAAGATCTCCCGCTTTCGGGCCGTACCGATAGCGTAGAACACGATGCCGCCGAACAGGAGCGCCAGTATCAGATTATTCATCTGATTCCAGTTCAGCCAGTTCGGTTGCGGCGTGGCCTGAACCGGTGTGGCGATGACACGATCGTCGTTCAGCACGGCGGCCACGGTAATACTGTAGGCATTCCCGTTTTTGAGCTCGACCCCCTTCCCATTCCTCAACGTGAACTGGTGCTGTTCTCCAGTCGTCGGCCTCGTCCACCAGGGCCACTTAGATTCACGGACATAGCGCTGGTTTGCGGGGAACTCCGCCACGATTTTCATCGCAGCCAGATCCGGCACCGTCGTTCCCTCGCTGAGTAAGACCTGATACTTGGCTGCAGCACTATCGTAGGAAGCAGGCGACCACAGCACGGTCAGGCTGCCGCCCCCGTCGCTCGGGGTGTCGAACACACGAAGGCCTTGAGGTGGCGCGAGCGTTGTTTGGGCAAAGGCTGGCGAAAAAGATAGACACAGAGTAGCGGCTAGCAGCAGCATGCCTACGCATACTAATCCAGCGCTGTCACGTTTCACGTCTAACCTTTCACGTTTCACGCTCACGAGCCTTCAATCAATTCAATATTCGTCCGCGGAATAACGGCCTTGCTGCCATCAGCAAAGCGGACTTCCATCACCCGCACTTCGCTTTCAGTCGGAATCTTCTGGAGGTCGGACGGCAGACTCGCGACTTCGCCGATCTTTCCAAACAATGGATCTCGAATGATTCGAACCTGATCGCCGATCCTGATCCCTTCCCGCTGCGGCACGGTGGCCGCTACCTGAGCGCCCGCTGCATCTGCCTGTTTGGGAATGATGATCTCCGGACGAATAACGCCGGCACGAATTTGCGTAGCGCCTGAAATAGAAGCCGGTTGTCCTGCATGGGCGGAGAGAAGCGCGAATGTTTTGCCGGCCATGGGAATGGAACCGAACCCTTCGGTGAGAATCATGGTAAAGCCGACCTGCTCCGTGCCCGTGATGGCCACCCCAAGGTCGTAGCCCAACAGTGCGCGCAAATCCTTATCATGGATGCCGCCGATCACCAAACCCGCAACCCCCACCTCTTTCGCGCGAACCAGCGCGTCTGAAGAGACGACGGAGCCGCCCACGACGACCTTGCCTTTCATATCCACGGTGAGGTGACGTGGCGTGAGCGCTTCGTCCGGCGACGTTACCGCAATCACGATCTCGCCCCTCGTTTCACCGCCGATGCCGAAGATGCCCTGCACCAGACTACAATCCGTTTCAACCACGACGCCCTGTTGCGGAATCACCTCGACGATGCGGCCATCCACATAGCCCAGCAACTCCAGCACACGCGGCGGCTCCCGCAACAGCACTTGCCCTGTAACCGTAGACACAGACTCCACGACGCCGGTAACAGGCGAAAGGACTTCCGTCTTCAGCCACTTGATGAGCGGTTTGTTTTCGGCCAGGGTTTCGTCCTTCCGCACTGGATCGCCGGCCTTCTTAACCAAATACTCGTGGATCTCATCCGGCGCCACGCCCAACTGATTAGCGAGATTCAGGGGATAGACCTTTCCAGGCAATTCCGCACGAGCCACAGCCTGATTCGCGCGCACGATCTGCCCGGTTGCGACCAGTACGCCGCCAGGCAGCGACAACATCCGTCGACGACGGACCGTTGTGTGCTCGGTAACGGTCAAGCCTGGGGTATAGGAATGGGCCATGTTAACAACCGTGCTGAGACCTGAGAGCAGAAAAAGACTTGGAGGCTTACCTCAGCACTCACTTCTGAGCACTCAGCACTGGGTAAAGATTCACCGCCTGATACCATTTTGTCAGCGCTACAACTCTGGCATTGTGGTCGGTCGGCAACTGCAACGGACGCCCACGCCCATCGAGCAAGAGTCCCACCACACCGCCTTGCACCTCTCGTGTGACCGACACTCCCGCTCCTGCCCCGAGGTTCACCTGTTTCACCGGCTGGATCGTGATCGAGGCCTTCTGATCGCCGGCCAGGGGAACCAGCCGCAAGTCGCCGAACAATAGTTGCCCCTTGTCCACTCGCCCGTCCGGAAAAGTGATGACATAGTCCGCGCACCGGTCCCCGTCCTTCCCCTGACCGATCGGCGCGACACAAGTCCCCAGGTAGACCATGCAATCGCGGACGAAGACATCGGTCGCCGCCTTCTCATTGATCGTCGAGAGCACGCCGAGATGCGGCATCATGAAGATGCTGTCTACCGAGAGCCTCGTCACTCCGAGCGGTTCATAGGCATCCACCATCATCAGCATCGATTGCACGCGGCGTGGCGCATGGGACAGAATCCCGCCGCTCCCGACAATCAAATCCAGTTTCAGCATGTCGATCAACGTCTTGCCGGACTGCTGCTGTTCGAACACATCCGAGATCGTACGTTCTTGTTGTATCCCCTTGAGGGCCGTCGCAAGAGACTTATGATGGATCAAGGCGAGCCGAAGCGCCTCGCGGGCAATCGCATGCTCGATCTGCAGCTCGTCCAGTGTCTGCGGAATTGTCGTCGGCCGGACCATCTTGTTCTTGATCCGGTTGCGGAGCGTCTGTTCGTCGATTGTAAACGGCACCCAGCGCATGATGTTGGCGAGCCCTGCTTCCGCCAGCACGTTGGAAATGCTATACGACATCCCGAGGTTCGCGCTGACGGTCCGATTGAAGAGTCCATCGAAGACCGAGAACACGTCTGTCGTTGCGCCACCGATATCCACCCCAATCAAATTCAAATGCTCCCGCTTGGCAATCGTTTCCATGATAACGCCGACTGCTGCCGGCGTCGGCATGATCGGCGCACCAGCCATCTCGATCAGTTTCTTGTAGCCCGGCGCTTGCTGCATGACATGTTCGAGAAACAGGTCGTGAATCTTGTTTCGCGCCGGCGCGAGGTTCTCGCGCTCCAACACTGGACGAATGTTATCGGTCAGCACCAGCGCAGCCTTCTCGCCAAGAATCTTCTTCACTTGCGGCTGCGCGTCTTTGTTGCCCGCGTAGATCAGCGGGAGTTTGTACGTCGCCCCGAAACGGGGGCGCGGCTCCGCCGCAGAAATGTACTCCGCCATCTCGACCACATGGGTCACCGCCCCACCGTCCGTCCCACCGGACATCAGAATCATATCCGGCCGCATCGTACGAATGCGCTCGATCTTTTCATGCGGCAACCGGCCATCGTTCGACGCCAACACATCGATAACAATCGCGCCCGCCCCCAGCGCACAACGTTGCGCGCTTTCACCCGTCATGTTTTGCACAACCCCAGTCACCATCATTTGCAGCCCACCGCCTGCGCTGCTGGTCGAGATATAGATATCCACGCCGGTCTTCGCATCGCGACAGGGCGTAATGATCTTGTCGCCGTCGAGGATTTTCCGTCCGGAGAGTTCTTCAATTTCCGCAATTGCATTTAACACCCCGCGTGTCACGTCTTCGAACGGCGCTTCCACCGTTGTCGGTGCTTCGCCGCGATAGGTTTGCCGGTACTCACCGCCGACTTTCTCGATCAGAATGGCTTTGGTCGTGGTACTACCACAGTCAGTGGCCACAATAACGTTGAGGGGATGGGTGATCACCGGCTTGATAGGTACTGGACTCGGCACACTCATTGAGCGGAGGCTCCTTGAGGAGCCTGGGGAGGAGCTTGGGGGGCGGACTTTGTTTCAATAATCGCGATAAGGCGGGAGATCGTCTCCCGCCGTTCAAGCAACCGGGCCACTTGCTCGACTTCCTTCGCTTGAAAAGCCCATTCAACGATGGGGGTCAGGAAGTAGAGCGCCTGACTACCGAGAAAATTCATGGGGCCGAGAGATTCAAGAAATACCGTTGCAGGAGCAGCCATGCCTCGCTTCACCACCGCATCGGCCACCCGTTCAAGCAGCGCGAGGTCTTCGGTCGTAAACACCTCGGCCCCGGATGTGGTTGAAAAGGCATGGGAAAGTTCCACACGAACCTTCTCCCATTTTTCCGCCACTGATGCCTTGGAGAAAGAAGTCATAACTGTTTGGAAAGGCAGTAAAAATCTACAATCGAGCGGCATTATATGGAGAGGATGAAAGAGAGTCAATGAACGGTGGGATAGGCAGCCTGGCCGTCCTCCTGCTCGCGGAACGCGCACGATACAAATGTGCTCGCCCTGACTAATGGCACGTCTCGGGGTGCCAGTGGGCGGGCGGGTGAGAAAGCTGCACGCACTCAAGGATCAACCAGGCTACCCTGCGAAGAGAAAAACGAGCGAGCTTGGAAAGATCATTGGATGACGGTCGCTCGATACGCGCAGTGAAGGATCGCCTGGCCACTCCCTAAGAAGCGATTGGAACTAATACCCTCGCCCGGTGCTGCCACTGCGTCCCATCCGATCCAGTGGGAGAGCCTCGTATCGTGCCTTCATGTCTGGATGCTCGTTGAGGTAACCCTTCACCGCGGCCTCATCGGCGAAGACCTCCGGGCTGCGCTTTCGATACTCCTCGACCGTCAGATCATACTTTTCCAACAGCTTGCCGAGTTTCGTATGGATGTCCGCGCCCATCTCCTTCATCTGCTCAGCAGATGGCCGCTGCCCATCTTTAAACATTCCTCCACCCTGAAAATAGTTCGTCATCATCTCACCGATATCAACGCGGGCCTTCACGAACTTTTCCACCTCAGCCGGGTCTGCCGCAAAGCCGATACCCGATAACAGCAGAACCCCCAACGAGATTCCGATGATGTTACGCGCCAGATTCATGACCATGGACTCCTTGTAAAAGTATGGGTAAGACATTCGTTCTGCGGAACAGCCTCCATCATATCATCCCATTCGGCAAAAAAGGATGGGGAAGAGGAAGTACACCCACATTGGCCCTGTGCCCCCGGAACGCGCGACCTAAGAAGAGCCTCGTTCGCTTGAAGAATCTTTTCAGAAAAGATAACGGTCGCTTGATGCGCGCGGTGACGGGCCACCTTGGCCCCTCCTCTAACTCGCCGCCTCGATCGGCCAACGTATCCACAGCACAACACACTCCCTGAAGGTTTTCGAATAATAGGTTTTCATGGGACTATTTCTGCTAGGATGGCGCGTGCGGTTGATAGACCTGCGACACCGATAGAAAGGACCCTTATCTTGAACACAACAAAACTCATTGCCGCAATTATTGTGATTTCCCTGATCGGGCTCCCGACCCTATCCTTTGCGAGGGCGAGAGGCGGAGGGGGATATGGTGGCGGATATTCCAGCGGTTCAAGGAGCAGCAGTCCCTCAGGGAGCATAGGCAGCCGTGGATCACGCACCTACGACCAGAACGGCGCGAAGCCGATTGAACAGTCGACTACACCAAGGCCGTCCGCGTCCGCACCACCATCAGCGACCGGCAGCACGGCTCCAACAGCCCAGCCGATGCCTACCAGGCAGCCCTCGTTTATGCAGCGTAATCCTCTGATGGCTGGTCTCGCCGCCGGTATCGCCGGATCATGGATCGGCCATATGCTGTTCGGGGCAACAGACAGCATCGCGAGTACCACCGATGCCGGGGAGCAGGTCGGCGAGACCGGCACGACCGCCGGGGCTTTCAACTCCACCGGAATACTCCTCCTTCTCATGCTCTTGGGAGCCGGCGCGTTCTATTATTTCCTGAAAGTGCGGCGACCCGTTCCTGACTTTTCCGGAATCACGCGGAGCAGCGCAGTCAGCGGCAGTCTGTTAAAAGAACCTTCCGTCACGACCCTCCAGACCACGGCGGTAGTCAGCGAAGTCACCTCCGCTGACAAGGCGGCCTTTCAACAACTGCTGACCGATATTCAAACGGCCTGGAGCAGCCAAGACCTGGCTGGATTACGGCGATTCGTCACGCCGGAAATGCTGTCGTATTTCAGCACCGCCT
This sequence comes from uncultured Nitrospiraceae bacterium, assembly GCA_963821465.1. Classification (GTDB taxonomy): domain Bacteria; phylum Nitrospirota; class Nitrospiria; order Nitrospirales; family Nitrospiraceae; genus Palsa-1315. Next base: position 538,337 of record CAWGDV010000010.1, read on the forward strand.
TGGCCGAACAGACCAGTCTCGACACCGCAAATCATGTTGAGGACGTGGTGCTCATACAGGCAGATGTCCGGGAAACATGGATCGAAGACACAACGCACTATGCGACGATTGGGCTTCGCTGGAATGCCCGTGACTACACCGTATCCTCAACCAAGCGGCGAGGAGAACCAGGCTATCTCGTCGAGGGCAGCGAAGAGACGCCGACCGAGTCCAGCGAAGTGTGGACATTCATGCGATACCAGAATGGGAAATGGTTGCTCTCCGCGATTCAGCAATAGGAGGAGGGGATGGAGGCTGATGATCTTCTGTGCTCGCGCAACGCGCGGCCTCAGAAGGCCCTCGTTGTACGCGCGCAGTGGAAGATCCATCAGACCACGTCCCCGCTGAGATAACGAGCGAGTTTGGAGGGATCAATATAGAGTGAATAGTGGATCGCTTCGATGCGCGCACTCGAGGATCAATCAGACTACTCTGTAAGGGAAGAACTCGGTGAGCTCGGAAGGGCTATTTGGTTTCCGTTTCCCACCCAGATCCTTATTGCAACCATCAAAAACTAGATTACGCTAGACCGACAGATTATGAGCCGCCGAAAAGCTCATCGCCTTATCTTCCTCGGTGCCCGCGAAACTCAAAAATCGCTCTTTCACCCCCCCGTTCATACAAATCGCACAGCCGGTTATCCTCATCGACACGGTATCGGTATGTTTGCTCTTTCACTTTCGCGATCTTCAGCCCCTTCTTGCGCGCTCGCCGAATGAAGTCAAAATCCTCCGCAAAGGGGAGATTGTGGAACCCGTTCAATTTCCTGAACACAGACGTTCTGGCAAAGAAGGTCCCGCTTGCATAGCATTTGCTCAGGTGGATCTTCCGACCAGGGCGCTGTGCATCGGGGGCATACTGCCTTTCAACAGGGCCAACATACTCAATCCCTCCGTAGATCAACGCCGGCGAAGGCTTTTTCTCCATCGCTCGGATTCGGACCGACAGATGATGTTCTCCATACTCATCATCTGAGTCTAAAAAAGTCGCGTACTCCCCTGAGGCGAGTGCGATGCCAATATTGCGCGATCGTGCAAGACCTTTATTCGTATGGTAGACATACGTGATACGCGGGTCGGATTTCACAACCGGCATCACGACCTGCCCGGTATTGTCCTCGCTACCGTCATCAATAATGATGAGCTCCCACTTGCGGTAGGACTGTGTCAGCACCGACGCAATGGCGCGGGTCACAAGGTGCGCGCGATTGTACGTACAGAGGATGATCGAGATAAGAGGTGAGTGTTTGCTCTTTGAAATTTCCGTCTTCATCCGAGAACCGTTCACTTCACAGCCTTCAACGGGGCACCATTGGTCAGGCAAAGCCTTTTTCGCCTGATTGTTGGCGACATTCCAAAATTCGGCTTCAAGTTGCTTGAGTTGACCTTTGTGCATTGAGACTCATTCTGGTTTAGGAAGCCTGGGTGAGCGTTGGCCGAAGAATACCCCTTTCCCCCTGGGAAAGCACCCCGCTTTTTAGAGGATCGGTGTGCGTTGTTCCTGAAGTGTATCTTGTGAGCCAGGACAATCGCTGCCCGCGAGCCACGGAGGAGAAAATACAAACGTCGGTGAGCGCAAGAGCGAAGATGGTTTGTCTACTCTCTGGTCTATTTGGTTTGTGTTGTTCAGCCAAACCAAATGAACCAAAGAAACCAGATACGCTATTGGTGCTCCTTTCCTCAGCGGGTGAGGATCTGACTGATGGGTGTATCCACCGCTCCATTCGCTATAATAGAGGTGTATATGGTATGGTGTTTAGGTACGCTTGGGTTAAGGGTGCGATCCTATTTATCGCGTCTCGTTCCGTGCTGACGATGCCCCCACTGGATCACTCCTAGAGGTAGGCTACGCTGTTCCTCCGTCAACGACATACCGACTCATTTCGTGATCGATTTCGAGGTTACTCTAAAGAGAACGGCGCCTCGACATCTCCGCAACGGCGGAGTAGGCAATGAAAAACCGGAGTGACTCTTCACTTCATAACAGAGTACAGGGAGAGACCATGACCACGAAACCCGTGAAGCCTGCGCATACACGAACAGATACAGCCTGGGTCCGTATTCCTGATGGCACGAAGGTCAAACACCGGCATGAAGGACATGTTGGATTCATCGATGGGCTCACCGAGATCGTCAGCGGACCAAACCGGAATCCTGACGGGAAAACGCAATATCGCATGAATATCGGGGCGCCGGATAGACAGCTCGTGACCGAGAGCGACTTATCTATTTTGATCGATGATGAGGACCTTGTCATCATGCTGCGACAAAAGGCACCCTATCGCCGCGCTGTTACACAATCGTTGCACAGCGTGCTCGCGCCGGAACGCTTCGTCAAGCTGGACTAGCCGGAGAGGCAGGTTGAGGTTACGGTTGAGCGAAGGCCTGGGTTTCTTCATCTCAGCCTTAACCTTCACACACCACTGGAGAACTTTTTCAGCACCTTGCTCGAATGGGAGACAACCATGACAGAAACCTGCTACTCCAAAGGCCAGAAAGTTATCTTGGTCACCAGCCAGATCAAGAATGGTAAATGGTTATGCAAATTTTCGATTCCAGGGTTCAGCCATCTTGACGGCGGCCTACAAGGCCAGGATTCGTCGAGAGGCTACAAGACGGAATGGGATGCGAGAACCAACGCGTTTCAGCGCGCCAAGTCGTTCCTGGATCGGTCACAGGACATGACTCAGGGACACCTTCTTGAGAAGACCTAACCCACACTATTCGTGAAGGTTCGTCGCGAAAACGCCATAAAAGCGCTTTCCTCGTAAAGCGTATCTCGTATCTCGCATTCAACGATCAGACACACTGAATCACTCCTGCGCTTCACGCGCAAGAGCAGCTGATCGGCCTGTCTGCGTACGGACACGCACAGACAGACAGTTTCAGTAGAAGCCTTCCCGAGTAATGCGGGTTAGAACAAGTGCGGGATTATCTTTGTCAGTGCTAACGCCATTCGCTATCAGCTCCGCTCTCCCACGAGATAGGCTTCACGGATGTCGAGCGCGCCGCAGGCGGCGCTCGACATCAAGCCCCTACGCCCAGGTCAAGTGGACTTCGCAGACGTGCTCTATCCCACCCTCGGCGGTAATTTCCCACTGAACACCGTCCGGGATCTCGACCACCCGCAACTCTGCGCCATGGCCATTCGCAGCCACACCGAGTTCCTCCACGACTTGGACCAACTTCAGGTCATCGCGCGGGATCAGTCTCCCGCACTGATTGAGGCTCGGTTCTCTCGGCGTCGCCGCCTCGGGCCAGTAGGCTCCGGGATCCTCTTCCTTGAGCGCGTCCGGCTGGCCCAGCTCACGCAATCGTAGAAAGGCCTGGTGACTCACCGAAAACTTGTCATAGCTCTTATTGATCACAATCTTTTTCATGAAATGATCCTTTCTTCTCCCTCGTCAAGTTTCTCAATGCCGTGATCTTCACGACGAGCCGCATATCGGCACCCTCTCCCTGCGCGATCGGTCAAGCTACCTTCGCCGGATCGGCATATGCACTCGTATAGTTTCCTGACCAATGGGAATAGCGTCGATTGGCCCAGGTGTTGACCTCGCCGTTCTGGGTTGCACCATACCGCTTCGCCAGCACAGCGGTGAACGTAGCCAGGTTTCCCTCGATCTCCAGAAGATCCGTATCCGTGATCTTCTCCCACTTCGCTTTAAGTGGGGCCTTGAGTTGGATCCAAAACACTTTGAATTGTTCCTGATTCATGTGGCACCCCTTTCGTACACGATTGTTTGATGACAACCCAGCAAGAGCTGAAATAGTACACTGTAGGGAGTAAGCCAAGGCGTTTAACCTGAGCCTCGACCTACCTCGCCTAGCGCGGCAACCAATAGATACTCTGGCGTAGAAGCGGCGGAGACCGGAGAATCAGACGCACGGGAATGTGGGAGGGAGTGCTGTGCGAGAGATAGGACAGTCGGCGTGGCTCAATACGTCCTAGCTCACTCTACAGGGCTCGGAGGAAAGAGTCAACGCGCGTGAGACCGGAACTGGCTGTAACGATTGGATATCATGGGGCAATAATTATTCCGGCTGGTCGGTCATCGGCGGGCTGAAAATGATGGCTCAACGAAGGTCCGCAAAGACAAAGCCGTCACGTGTCACGATTTCACCGGTTTGTATCGGCACGGGATGGTGGAACATAGGGCCGGCATAGGCGAAGGTGTGAAACTCTCCACGTTCTCCGCAAGGGTCAGCAGTCGCAGGAAGATCCGCCAGCAACGCGTCATCGAACTCGCGTCCCACAAAAGACGTGTGAATCTGTTTCGGATCCACGCAGGTGAGACGTGCACGGAGACCCGCCGAGATCATCTCGCGCGCAAGACGCCTCGTAGACAAGCCCCAGATCGGAAAGAGTGGCGCTAAACCGGTTCCCGCGAGTTGCGATTCTCGATACCGGCGTACATCCTCCAGGAATAGGTCGCCGAATGCCATCACGCTCACGCCAGCAGCGAGCGCTCTTTGTATCGCCGTTCCCATGGCCATCTCATATTGTTGATTGCTGCAGGGGTTCGGAATCGACACGGTCCACAGAGGTAATCCCACCGCCTCTGCCTGCGCCTGAAGCAGCGACACACGCACCGCATGCATGGCAACACGGTCGTGCACTTCATTGATTGTCGTCAGGAGTCCAATGACTTCGACCTCCTGCAGCTGACGCAGCACATGGAGCGCCCAGGCGCTATCCTTTCCACTACTCCAACAGAGAATCGCTTTCGGGATGTGGATCATCTCCCCTCTTTCATCGTCCCTTCCATCACAAGACCATACCGGTGCGGACCAGTAGGTCCTATCTCTTAGCGGCTGCGGACCAACTGTTTCGACACGCTAGAACTTCGATGCTCCGCGCGTGTGCCTGCGACGAGCGCAGTTGAGCGGCCCAATGGGGGAACATTCTTGCAGGATAATCAAAAAGGCCGTCCAGCAAGGCCGCAGTAATCTATCACTTACTAAGGGGTGGCTGGGATGATCCCAACTGCGCGCGTCTTCCCAATTCCCCATTTCATTTTCAAGGGTGGCCTGGTCGATCCTCGATTGCGCGCAGCTTTCTCACCCGCCCGCCCACTGGCACCCCGAGACGTGCCATTAGCCCGGGCGAGCACATTCTTATCGTGCGCGTTCCGCGAGCAGGAGGACGGCCAGGCTACCCTTCCCATCCTTCTGAGGGCCGCGCGTTGCGCGAGCACGGGAATCGTCCCAGCTACCCCACCTCTTTTTTCAGCATCCTACTGCTAGGCGTCTGGGATCTGCCAGTCAATTGAAGGTAACTCGGCATCGGCAAGGTCTCGATTGATATGAGAGAAGCACCGGCATCCGAAAAACTTTCTGGCTGACAAAGGCGAGGGGTGTGCAGTGGCAATGACAGTATGGTGCGATTGCGTGATCAACGTCCGCTTCTTCTGCGCTTCACGTCCCCATAGAACGAAAACCACCCGTGTCCGCTTCGCCGCAACCAGCTCGATGATACGATCGGTGAATCGTTCCCAGCCGCGGCCATGATGTGAATGGGCCTGACGCGCCCGGACTGTGAGAATCGTGTTGAGCATAAGCACGCCCTGCCTAGCCCAGGGCTCCAGATACCCGTTATTAGAGATCCGGCACCCGACATCATCACGGAGTTCCCTATAGACGTTGCGCAAAGACGGAGGCAGAGGCTGAACGGTGGGTTGTACGGAAAAACAGAGGCCATGGGCATGACCAGGCGTGGGATAGGGATCCTGGCCGATCAAGAGCACACGAACCTGGTCATAGGATGTTGAGGCCAACGCGTTGAAGATATCCCTGCGGGCCGGCAGGATCGTCTGCCCAGCGGCCAGTTCCCTTTCAAGAAACTCATCGAGTGCGCGATAATAAAGCTTGCGCGTCTCCTCTTTGAGTAAAGACCGCCAGCCTAAAGGAATACGAGGCAACATAGAAAGAACTGATACCACACAGCTGCCGGTATTGCTTCACCAAAATCATGCAGCTTCGATTGAAGCACTAGCAGTTTGCACTGAATTCGGCACTCGATCATCCCAAAGGGATCATCCTCAGGAAGTCGGCAAGGCGCACAAGAGGGATTCCCTCGAATTCTCTGAGATGCAGAAGATGGTGGTCACCCGTCACGATGAGATCCGCTTGAGCCATCGCCGCGCACTCGAGAATGCGGTTATCTGGTTCATCCTCCAGCACACCCACTGCGCGCGAAGGGCGTACAATCGTCGTCGCACGCGCAATCATTTTGAGCGCTTCCGTAATATCTTTTTCGGACTGATCGAACTTGGTTCGGAGGATGCGAGCAGTTTCGGTAAGGATAGGCACCGAGCTGTAGAGGTAAACCTTGCGGCGTTGGGCGAATAGGAATGCGTCTTCACCCTTGCTGCCAGGAACGATGAATGCCGACACGAACACATTCGTGTCGAAGACCACCTTCATCAGCGATCCTCAAACACGATCCGTTCAACCTCTCCCTCAGTGAACACGCCAGTCTTACGAGCACGGCGGGCCATCCTCCGCTGGAGCGCGACAAACTCTTCCTCCTCACGCTCTGCCTTATATGTTGTTACCATGCGGCGGAACAAGTCGCTCTTGGTCGTCCCCTCGCGTTCCGCGAGCCGTTCGTACTCCTTCGCCAATGATGGACTTACCGAAAACCCCAATACTGACGTCTTGCGCGCCATGACCATCCCTCCCTCTAAGTTTAACTGAGTAAAACTCTATCATAAACATTGCGGGGCCACAACCAGAGACAACTGGTAAGGGAAACAAGCCCCAACGATGTATGTGCCAGTGACAGGGACCACTCCACCTGCCCATCCTCCACTCCTCCTCTTTCCATTAGCAGAGGTGAATCATTTCAGATTCACCATAGAATCTAAAATGATTCATCCCGAAGCCGATCCCCATCTTGTACAGTTCGGAAACCCCATATTTCGCACCATAAGTATACGTCATTAGGCATGGCGAATAATTTGCCTTTACTGCGAAACATGAGCTACTTCGACGAATTCAGCCCTAACAGTATGTGGAAAAACTCGGTTTCTGTACAAGACGCTGTTGTGACAATCCATAGGGCGATAGTGCCTCTAAACAGACAGCAGGATGCTCAAAAAGGGCCGTCCAGCAAGGCCGCAGCGAGCGAAGAGGCGAGGCGTATGCTTCGGTACGTTGAGCCTCTGAGAGAGGCGAGAACGATGTTGGCGGACTTTTTCAGCATCCTGCCAAGCAACAGACGCAACGGCATCGAGACCGAATGCGCATCTCTCGAACCTGGCCATACTAATGATGTGGCTCCTAGGCACGAGCATTACCTCCTACTACCAAGAAATAGACGCCGAAGAGTTCCCGACAGTGTTAGGACCTTCATGATAGAGCCAAACGCCTCTATGGTAAAAAACATTACGCATGATATCCTCCCGCGCATCATGGATCAATATATGATTCTTGATACCCTCCCACATCCCGCGCGGTCATCGATCGCAGCGTTACGAACCTTCTTCGGAATAGCCATTCTTGCCGGCAGCTGCACCTTGCCTATAACTTCACTCATATTTGCCCCCGAGCTGTTTGACCAAGGTGCAGTGATACGAGCCAAGGTTGACGAGCAACTCACCGCCGCCACAGGAATTCCAGGCGCCATCGCCGGCTATCTATTTGGCAAAGCGACCAAGGGCCCTGACGTGGGACAGAAACCAAACACGACGGGCACTCAATAATGGCAAATTGATACACAGAAAGCCCAAGAGGTAGCAGCGGAACTGCGATTAATACGAATTGGTTCATGACACTTTATCCTCTTCCTGGAGGCCTAATAATGAAGCTCAAACTGTTACCGACAGTTCACAGAGCACTAGTTGCAGGCTTGTTGCTCAGCCTAGTCGGCTGCTCTGATGTTCCCAAGTCCTTTCGCGTCGATACAGGCGTCTATCCCGCATATCAAGACGACGAAGTACGATTCCGCACGACCTACTATCTACGGGTCTTTGATTTGTGCCCAGTAGATACAGCAGATACAGCCACAGCTGAGTATGAGCCACGCATGGACGTCCTCACTGCGAGAAAAACAGGGAAACTCGAGCTCGTCAAAGATTCTTTGCTTCGGTTCCGCATGACCGGCCAAGCCAGTGCCCTCTTCTCTGACCTCCATTTTGAATCCGGCGTGCTCGGCGCGGATGAAATCGACCCTTTCGGAAAGACTGTTGACTATGATGAGGCCAAGAAGAAGTTTGAAGCCTTCAACGGCGCGCTCCAAAGATATGGGATTGCGCGAGCTGAAGGAGCTAAAAATACAGAGAAATGTCCAAGCGGCGAACCCCTCGCCCAACGTTTCTATCTCTTAGGACCTGAGGGGATTCGAGAGCTTGATCCCAATGAGCGACTTATTATGGCTATGTACATGAATGCCAAGCCACTCATCAATTCACTTAAGTATCTGTCAGGTCAGCGAGCCAACAAGGATGCAGAAGAGCTCTTGCCCTTCGACCGAGAACTAAGCAAAGCAAGAGCGGAATCTGCACTAGCAGTTCTCAAGAATAAGGAGGCTTTTGCCAAGGAACCTGGAGGGCTACCCTCCCCAAAAGAATTGGGCGATCGATTGTTCCCGTTATTCGGGAAGGAGGGCGTGCGATGAAACAGACGAAGGCCCTCTTACGTGCTGTACTGATCGGGCTGTACGTGACGGCACTCAGCGCCTGTGCGAGCGGACCATTCTCTGGTTCAGGCGCCATGAGAATTGAAGTTGAAGTCTACAAGGGGCCTTTGTCTCAAGAGCCAGAGATCCAATGGGGCGAACTTGTAGGGTACCTAGAGGAAGCGAAGAGGTCTTTGGTTGCAAATTTGAATTATACCTTGTCTATCGTAGCAATGAAGGATTTCGAATCAATAATGGAGACGCAACCCTTAGCTGTAGATGTAAACAAGAACAAGTTACTTACGGGCGGGACGGACATCGCCAATGCGCCTGGCATGTATCTCTACCTTCCCATCACAAAAGACTTAAATGAGACCTCTAAAACATCACCCAACGACATGGATCTATTTAAGCCGTCGTGGTGCGACACCCTTGATCCAGATGGCCTCCTGGACCAGCTGGACTACTTAGACTGTGTCATCCTTCGAGGCGTGTATATCGATAGTCTCGACTTGATCCGAGAAGTCACTCAGCTCCTTAATGAGCACGACGCACATCTTAAGAGGAACGTTTCCAACGCAGATGCAGAAAAGATCTTGGGGCAGGTAGCGGCCTTCTCAAGCCATCTTCGCACGAAAGCATTCTTCTGGGCCGTTTCGACCACACCTGGGCAATCATTCAATGTAGCGGTCAGAACCGCCGTATTCCATTTTGTCATAATTGCCTCGGAACTTGGCAATCAGCTCCAAGCTCGGGCTGATACGCTCATGAAACAATTCCATGGACACGGCCATGATCGTCGCGAGCTTCCCCTGAGTTCTCATCTCAGGGAGACGGAACCAACTGATTTTGTACACTTATACGATTGGCTAGCTGGATCGATAGACTCGTTTCGGTACAATCTCCCTGAGTTTCTCTTTACCGGCAGGTGGCCAACGAGCGTGGAAGACAAGGTCAAGATCGTTGACCGACTCTTTGCCGATCACTTCTGGTCACGGATCAATACAGTCTATGCCAGCGGCAAAGGCAAGGTCAGTATGGCGTTTGTGAAAGATGAGCTTGGAAACTGGAACTTGAAGAATTTTGACAACGCCCCTGGAGAGTTACTTGACGCCTACATGCAACTGGGAACCAATCTTGTGAAGAAAGCGGGAGAATTGGCTCTTGCGGTGCACACTGGCGGAGGATCCGAAGCACTCAAGTCGATTCAGGGACTGGTTAAGGAAGCTCAAGCGGTACAGGACTCAATTCAAGCCAAGCCAAATCTTGCCTCCGAATCGCGTTCACGACTGAAGGCACTGGATGAAAAAACAGCGATCACGCTGAACGTGCTGACAACGGAGCGGGAGACCCAAGACTCCGCTCTCAGAGAGAAGATGACACAAGCAGATACCTCAGACGAAGACAAGAAAGCTCTTCAAGACCAACTTGTCGCACACCGCCAAAAGACCATCACGGAATTCGAGAAGATCTTAACCAGCTACAAGCAGCAGGTGGACTTGATCGAAAAGGTGTCCCTGATAGCCAATCCAAAGCAGGAGGAGACCACACCTAATAACGACAAATGAGATCATCCGGCAGTATCAGATGGACAATTCATATGTATCCTTTCAACTTTGTTGCGGCCGGGTGTCCCATTTGGGCGTCTCGCCGGAGCGCCAATTCTATCTGGGAGTGAGCAACCTGGAATCGCCCCCTGCCAGGGTTGTAGTTGGCGTCAGCTTTACCCCCCAAACGGCGTGTCCTCACGCTCTTCGTGTGTCACATCGCGATGGATGTCTGGCCGTTCAACGATCCATGGGGCCGATCCCAGTTGTCATCGTGTTGCCACTCGGGCAACCACCATTCTAGTTCAGGGCTGTTCGGATTAGCATCAGCCCAGAATTCCTGGCGATCGGTCTTTTGGGAGCGCGCTACTTTGCCATTCAGGTGCGGTGAGGCGGGCTTGATGGGACGGAATTTGATGCCATGGTCTATCAACCACTGTTGGACCGACACCGCGAAGAATTCCTGGCCACGGTCTGTCTGAACCCGCTGCAGAGGAAACGGCATTTCTTCCAGGACGCGCGCCACGAACACCAGTGTACTTATCGCCGTGCGCCGGCGGAAGAACGCCGGCACTCGATAGCGCGTACAAACGTCACCCGCGGTGTACTGATAGCATCTCGGAGCAATCGTGCAGGTGTCGAGCTGTACGCGATCCCCGGGAATGAGCCGGGCATAGCGGTGTCGTGTCTTCCGCCGAACTGAGCGCACCGGCGGGGAACCCTGACTGCTGACCAGGACCTTGTGAATCGAATCTAAGGAGAGCCAGAGATCATGATGGCGCTGCAGTTCACTCTGAATTCGTCGTGCCCCCAGCTTCCGCTCGGCTCGCAACCTGAGAATCAACAGTCTCTCTTTGTCGAACACACGTCGATTGGGTGGTCGCACGGGGCGGCGACTGCGATTGAGAAGACCAGCCTCTCCCGCCTCATGAAATCGTCGTACCCACTTCCGGGGGGTGGGGCGGGAAATCCCGCACCGTCGACACACCAGGCCTATGTCGCCTGTTTGCTGATAGAGCTGTACCTAGAGAAGCCGCTTGCGCATGTCGGAGTTCATCGCCCTAGTGTAGTTGAAGCGATGTGTGCCAATCACACCTGTGGTGCATGGCACCGTGCTCAATCAGACGGCTTAGCTGGCCGGCGCAAAAGCTGGCACGGGAGTCGCACTAGACAGAGTAATGGGTACGTCTCCGACGTCGCAGTAGACTTGCCCATATCAGATTACTGAGGCTGCCTTCCCCATGTTGCAGGGATACGCCGCAGCATGAGAGGGGCGGGCTATCAATTCACAGAGGAACAATTATGAAAACATCAACATGGGAACAAGGGATCGGGATCAGGGTCGGTGCGATCGCGGTTGTTGCTGCGTTTGCGCCGCCCCTTTGGGCGTTCGATGCGTTTGAGCATCGGCATCTCGGCAATGTGGCGTACGAACGGGCCAAGGGTGGTTCCGAAAAAAGTTTGCCTCAACAAGCGATAAAGGATCTTGACGAATTCATGAAGGAACTTGATTAGTTTAACGAGAACACCAAAGTTGATGAGAAACCGTGTGTGCCTCAAATCAGATCAAACCGTCGCAATGAAGGTGTGCCAGGCTTAGTTGACAATTGACGAAGCGGCCCCGGTGTGGTGCAGTGATCGTTGCTCAGACAACCACCACTCCACACCAAAGGAAAGGAGCCGCTTCATGAAAAGAATAGTCCGGATTGAGCGACAAGACAGAGGTCGGGAAAGGCGTGATGGGACGGCAGGAGGCTCGGAGGGCCGACTCGAGGAGATCGACAGCACGGTGGCGCTGATCCAAGCCTTGATTCCGCTCGGGCTGCACGCCGTCGGGGAGGCGTTGGAGGCCGAGGTGGTCGCCTTGGCCGGCGCCCGGTACCGCCGGACGGGTGGACGCCCCGGCGTGGTCCGCTGGGGGCAGCAACCAGGCTCGGTCTACCTCGCCGATCAGAAGCTGCCCATCCCGGTCCCTCGCGTGCGCGATCGGGGCGCGAACCGAGAAATCTCGCTGACCACGTACGAACGGCTCCAAGTCCCGCGGGCGGCGATGCGGGCTTGTTCCGGAAGGTGCTGGTGGGCCTGACCTGTCGGCAGTACGAAGCCTGTGCGGAGGCGGTGCCGGCAGCGTTTGGGCTGAGTGCCTCCAGCGTCTCCCGCCGCTTCATCCGGGCGAGCGCCCGCCACCTGCAGACCTTCTGTGAGCGGCGCCTGGACGGGGACGAGTTCGTGGCCGTGGTCCTCGACGGCAAGACGTTTGCGCAGGATGCCATGGTCATCGCCTTGGGGATCACGCTGCAGGGACAGAAGAAGATCCTGGGCTTCGTCCAGACGGCCACCGAGAACGAGCCGGTCTGTGCGGCGTTCCTGCGGACACTGGTGGAGCGGGGGCTGCGGGTGGAGCCCGGCCTGCTCTGCGTCATCGACGGGGCCAAGGGGTTGCGCAAAGCCATTCAGACGGTGTTCGGGGCCCAGGCCCTGGTCCAACGCTGTCAGTGGCACAAGCGCGAGAACGTGGTGCGATACCTCCCGAAGGCGCAGCAGGCCACCTGGCGGCGGCGGCTGCAGCAGGCCTATGAGCGCCCGACGTACACGGAGGCCCGCACGGCGTTGGGGCGGCTCCGACAGGAATTGCGGGGCCTCAACGTCTCGGCTGCCCCCAGTCTGGACGAGGGACTCGAGGAGACGCTTGACCCTCCATCGCCTGGGGCTATTTCCGACTCTGGGGGTCAGCCTCAAGACCACCAACTGTCTGGAATCCCTGAATGCCCAACTCGGCCAGCTGACCGACAAGGTGGATCACTGGCGCACTTCGGACCAGAAACAACGCTGGGTCGCCAGTGCGCTGGTCCTCATCGAGCCACGCCTGCGGCGGATCAAAGGCTACCGCCATCTGCCGCTGTTGCGCGCGGCCATGCAGACTGAGATCAGAGAACGGGGAAGTCGAAGGAAGTTGCCGTGGCATGAACACGCCATCGGAGCCGCTTCGGAATTTCAACTAAAACTGGGATTGACTGAATTCTATTTCCATGTAAGTGAAATTGTCACTTTGAGTCTTTCGAAAAGAACCATCTATCATTCACTTTTTGAACGATCAAAGCATCGATAGAGTAAGGTGAGCATGGAAACTGTGTCCAGCACTGGTACGCCTTGGATTGGGCGCAATGCCTTCCAGCCGTTTCTTGACACAACACTTTTGTTGGATGGTTCAGGGGAGTGACAGGTTTCCATCCCAAGATAATAACGAGTAGCAATGCGCCAGCGCTTGATAGCATGTACATCAACACGACTTTGGAACGAGTAAACACTTGAAACCTTGCCGTAGGCAACGAATAGTCTGCTGAAATGAGAGACCAGTAAATTATTGCTGTACTAATAATCGCAAAAAAAGCCCAAGAGAACCTGGGAGTCGGTGCTTTTATAAACCAAAATAGGATTCCCACGAAAGCAGTAATGAACGTACCCAAACCCCAAAGGTGAATGTTCTTAACTTTGTACCCCTGATTGCTCTCGCGAGGTCGAACAAATAGCGCTGTAAAAAGCCAAAATGAAACCGCGACCTTAACAAGACGAAACGGCATACTAAACACAAACATCCCAGACCATTCACCGACCCAGTCTAGATTGAAGAGCTCAGCATATTTTGCATGGCCCTTCCGGGGAAAACGAGCAAACTCCGTAATCAATGATGACATCGCATGAACTTCTTGAATGGGAACCGCCCAAGGTGCGCTAATACAGGTAGACGCTGCGGGATATAACAAGCATCCGCTCATTAGAAAACCGCGGATGATCCATGCCACCACAAACAAACAAGCCATTAACAGCCAAGGCCAAGCTTCTTCAAGAATCTGCTTGCTTGAGTGCACACCCTCTCTCCATAGGTGAAATAAGGGCAACGCAATGATTGGGAGCATAGAGATCCTAAAAGTTATTGCCAAAGTTGTGAGAGTGACTAGAAGAAGAAAGTACCTTTTTATTTCCCCTTGATGAGTGTCGTTTTGGGGGAAATACTGGTCAGTAAAAACCACCCAGGCAAGGAATGCGCAAATGTTTGCGGCGTGATCCGTTGACGTTTCGTCTCCCATCCTTGAGAAAGCTAGTCCTAAGACAATAATCGCCGACAAATACAAGTACGTACGAGTCGACCATCGCGTCTTCAATTCTCCAAGAAATTGCCAGACTAACCAGGATAGTGCTAATGCGTAGAAAGCTATTTCCCCGTGAACTACATGTCGCCAGGCAAACAGACTATCTACTCGCAATCCTGAGACAAATAGAAGCCATGCAGAGTTAAAGCCTAGCCGCCCTTCCAAATTAGCGATACCGAGAGGGACGGGCCCGTCTGCAATCCAATTCATAGTCGGTATGTGATACAACCCGGCATCGCCGGTTAAAGACATGTTTCGATATACAAAGGATGTAAGGGCCACAATTACAAAAAGGCAAATAGTCTGTTGTGCCCAATGACTTTGCCTCCAAAGCGCGATAACGTAAAAAAAGAATCCAATACCTACTATCCAAAGACCGGCGTTCAACCCCAACCCAAACCAGAAATTTATAAGTAGGACCTCAAAGCTAACAACGAGGATGCCTACAAAAGAACAATCAAAGAGATTATCGTGAGCTCCCGCGCCATTCTTAATCCTCAGAACATTCTGCACGGCAACTCCCCAACCCGCACTGCCAAGGATAAGTAACGTCGGCCAGAGCGTTAGAAATAGATCGGTTATAAAGTTCATTGCGTTTTGACCGCAAATACCCGATTGTTAAATCGCCACTGAAAGTAACGATGTTCCTTCACTTCCATGCCGGGGACGTTACCGATCATGGGAAGCAATTCTTCGTAATTGAAATACCGATTATTCGCGAATCTCATCGGGGTTAACGGCTCTACCATGAACGCTAAAAACTCTAGAACTGGTTTCGCGCACCAGCTTGGCACCGTTAGAAGCATCCCCCCGCCAGGGCGTAATATGCGAGCGCATCGTGCAAGATAGCCTCGGGGTGATCCAAATGTTCCAGTACAGGGAGCATCGTGATAAACTCAAACGATAAGTCCTCAAAAGGCAAATCACGATCCAATCTGGCAGAAATCGTTTTATCTTGTCGTCCTCAATGGCCGGGCTTTCAAGGCGATGCCCCTACCAATCGGAGCGCGATTTACAGCACGCATCAAGCTTGCCTCCCATCCGCAACCGATATCCAGGAGACGACAATCGGGATAATGTGCGAGATACGGATCCACATGTCGAAGACGCATGCCCCTGAAAAGAAAAGCGACGGTAGTAACAGGTTCTTTCATTTAACGCCCTCAACAAGACGCTCCTCTGTGCAGCCATCGTTACTGAACAATGCGATCCCAGTAGCCCAATAATAGTGTGAAGAATCTGATCCCACAATACATTTTCGTAAGCTTCACCGCCCACGGTAACTGGCAAAAAAGTAATTGTTGGCTATAAGGTTAGACCCAAACATAAAATGATTTCAACGCAAAAGGTTGAACTTAAAGATGCAGATGATCGCGGCCACCCCATCCGCCACCCAATTTTCTTTCCTTCGGAAGATGTACTGCGGCGTAGGAGATACCAACCTGGTAGACACGGCATCCTGTCTTGGCAACTTTAGCGGTGATCTCAGGCTCGAAGCCGAAACGGTTTTCCTCAATGTGTATTTTCTGAATGATTTCCCGGCGGAACGCTTTGTAGCATGACTCCATATCCGTTAAATTGAGATTTGTGAACATATTGGAAAGATAGCGTCAAAAACCTATTACCCACCTGGTGCCAAAAATAAACCACCCGATGCGGCTGCCCTCCCATAAATCGCGACCCAAACACCACATCAGCTTTACCATCGAGAATCGGCTTGATGATGGCGGGATATTCGCTTGGGTCATATTCAAGATCGGCATCTTGAACAATGATGATGTCTCCCGTAGCTGCCGTTGAAGCCGGTACGGAGAGCCGCACCCTTACCCTGATTGACCCCGTGATAAAACACTTTCGCCACTCGTCCAGAACACTCAATCGTCTGACGAAGCTTTTCTTGTGTCCCATCAGTGGAGCAGTCGTCAACAACTATGATTTCCTTGTCTTTATATGATGAGTTATTGACAGCATCAATAATAGCTTCGATGGTGTTGTGGTCGTTGTAGCAAGGAATGACAATTGACAGAAGCAAAGGCCACCTCTTTTAACTATTTACTCGCAGCTGCTGTACATTTTTTTTCTGACTCGGATCTGCACGCAGCTTTAGGCCATGGTTCAGTTCGCTCACGATGACAAGCCGATCGCTGTGACCATGCGGGTCTCTGGGGCCGGTGGCCGATACCCCAGCGCACTATGCGGGCGATGCGCGGAATAAAAGTGGGGTCGCGTCTTGTAATCACACATTGCCGTGACACCCTGACTGATTCGCACTTGCGCTCACCCGAAAAACAGGCCAATGGATCGGCATCAATGCTTCGCGTGAAGAGTCGTTCGTGAAGCGTGAAGCGCAAGGCTAAAAGAGTGGGCCTGATCGTTGCCTGCGAGATGCCTCTTGACCAACAGGCCTGCCAACGTGGAGTTCGGGGTGTACGTTAGGAGAATTAACGGGGACTCCTCCGTTTCCGGCGCGCGGCGGCCTTCTGATTGCGACTTGATTTTCCGTCGGCTGGGGCCTAGCCTATTGCTAGTCAACCCATTCAGAGGATGTTCATGGCCAAAGTGACTCACCTCAAGATCGAGTTGGAGCAAGAAGCAGATGGCCGGTGGATCGGCGAAGTGCCGGCATTGCCCGGTGTGATGGCCTATGGACAGACAAAGTCCGCCGCGCTGGCAGCGGTTCAAGCCCTGGCTCTGCGTGCGATGGCCGACCGCCTCGAACATCAGGAGGCCGTGCCTGAAGAACTCATGAACGTCTCGTTCGTTGCGGCATGAGCCGTTGGCCTTCGACCCAAACCTCCCGCGTTCTCTCCGCGCTTCTCCGCATCGGCTGGCAAATCAAGCGCTCCACTGGTTCTCATAAAGTCCTTCAACGGACCGGCTGGCCCGACGTGGTTTTCGCGTTTCACGACCACGACGAAATCGGCCCACGCATGCTAGCCCGCCTCTCCAAAGTGACCGGGCTCACGCCTGAAGATTTGTAGCCCTGGCGTGCGTTCGCTCAGCCGAAAAAGCAGGCCAGCGGATCGTCATCAATTTCTTGCACGAGATCGTCGAGATGGTCACTCGACGACAATCCAGGATACTCATGCCATTTCATATTTGCCCGCTGCCAATAAAGCCGCTACTTGTTTGCTGACCGAATGAACTTGAGTTTGGCGACCGGAGATTCAATCCACTCCTTCGGATTGTCCCACTTGGGACGCTGTTCAACAATCACGACCTCGTGGCCCTTAACCGAATACTCAAGCCGCAGCTTGTCTGTGAGACGAGCCGGGCTTCGCTTTGGGCAGAACTCCCCGATTGTCTGTTCGATCAGCTTGAGTTCGAGTTCACTGAATGCCATCTAGGCTCCTACGGCCGTCGCGCGAGGTATTGATAATCCATCCAAGCTGGCTCGGTTTCTCTTCAGGGATGGGAGCTGATTGATCTTCCACAGCGCGCAGCCTTTTCACCCGCCCACCCACTGGCTCGCCGAGACGCAGCATTATCCCGGTCGAGGGCCGCTCAATCCTTTCTACGTCTCGTTAAGGGAGTGGTCGAGGTTGCCCTTAACTGCGCGCATCGAACGAGCACAGTTTCACCGTGCGCGTTCTGCGAGCAAGAGGGAGCACCTGGCCACTGCCTATTCATCTAATTCCTGCTTCTTTTCCCCTATTTTACTTTCCGTCCCCTTCCAGAGCCGGACAATATTATCCTTGTGCTTGATCCAGATCAGCGTGCTGACGATCAGAGAAAAGACAAAAAACTCCTGCCGCTGTTCATTCACAATCGCCACGACCGGAAGGCATCCGAAGGCAGCCAGCGCGCCACCCGATGAATAGCGCCAGATCGCGACGGCCCCCAGCCAGATCAACAACAAGAGAAGCCCGATAGAGGGGGACAGACCCAGCACCGCTCCCACGGCCGTCGCTACGCCTTTTCCACCTTTGAAGCCCAGAAACGGCGAGAAGAGGTGACCGAGGATCGGCGCGAGCGCGACGACCATGATGTAGGATTCATCTGTGAGCCACTGCATGGCAGCCCAGCCAAGCACCCACCCCTTGCCCAGATCGCCAAGAAGCGTGAGAACTCCCGCCTTCTTACCGGACACGCGCAAGACGTTGGTAAAGCCGACGTTCCTGCTTCCGGCGGTTCGCGGGTCTGGCAGGCCCAGCGCCTTTGATACCACGATACCGAACGGAATGGCCCCCAGCAAATAGCCGAGCGCCGTCATCAACACCCAGAGGAGTTCTTCGTTCATGGATCAAGGGAT
Source organism: uncultured Nitrospiraceae bacterium (assembly GCA_963821465.1). GTDB lineage: Bacteria > Nitrospirota > Nitrospiria > Nitrospirales > Nitrospiraceae > Palsa-1315. The sequence continues at coordinate 556,945 of CAWGDV010000010.1, forward strand.
TCGTGATGGGAGGCGCACAGACCGAGAACACTGCCAGCCTTCCGCAGAAGGCTCAAAAAAACCATCCTCTTCGTGGGTCGTGTGTGAAGTGTCAGCCTGTGCGTGAATTGATTCATCGGACCATTGGTTCAATGATGCAATGGATCAATCGTCCTGCGAGGTGCGATTCATGCCTCACGGGCATCGAGCGCGCTGACGGTGAAACTGCTCAGCATCCTGCTATAATCCCTTGGCGACGACTTGCCTCCAGAAGCTCCACACATATTGACCGCCCGAGAGATAGCCGAGCGCCAGCGAGAGATAGAGCGTGACGATACCGGCAAGATGCAAATTGCCGAGATCGGACAGGAACGTGTCCTCGAGAATCAACAGCACGATCGCCACGACCTGCAGCGCCATCTTGTACTTGCCCGTCGTTTCAGCCGCGATCACCATGCCTTCACCTGCGGCAATGGCGCGAATACCCGTGACCGCGACTTCGCGCGCGATGATCAATATCGCAACCAGTGCGCTCACACGATCGATGTTGACCAGGAGAATCAAGGCGGAGAGTACCAACAACTTATCGGCGATGGGATCGAGGAGCTTCCCGAGTGTGGTCACTTGGCCGTTACGGCGAGCCAGATAGCCATCCAACAAATCGGTGAATGCTGCAACGACAAAGACGAGAGCCGCGCTGAGAGATCGGTCCGGGGTCGGCGTGGCAAACAGCACCACGAAGACAGGGATCAAGAGGATGCGTGCGAGCGTAATGAAATTCGGCAGGTTAAGCGAGTCCTGTCCGACCGATCTCCATGCTGCCAGTACGCGATTCATTGATGACCTATTCCGTCAGACGATTTCGAAACAACTATCTTGCACCACAGAAGAACAATCCCACATGATGCTCAAAAATTCCAGACTTCTCACCCCCCCTACCCTCCGATTGCATCACGATCGAATTCCCATGACGTGCCATTAGCCCGGGCGAATGCCTTCTGATTCTAGCTCCCTCTCCTCTAACAGGCTGCGGAAAAACGTTTTTTAGCCGCTTTCGAAGTGTGGATTCCGGTGTCTGGAATGACCTCCAACTTGCTCGAAATCTGCATTTGCTTCGACCAGGACAGGCGAACTGCCCATGCTGAGGCATTTCACTTATTCCGACGAAAATCGTGATTTCTACGGGTTTCGCCCAATGAACGAGCGAGTTTTTCCGCAGCCTGCTAAAGGAGTAGCCAAGGCTGCCCTCAACTGCGCGCATCGGGCGAGCACCGTTTTATCGTGCGCGTTCTGCGAGCACAAAGGATGGTTTGGATGCTCCCCTTCCGTCCTTCGGAGGCCGTGCGTTGCGCGAGCACAGGGATCGTCCCAGCTACCCCGCTCTCTTTTTCAGCACCCTGTTACACAATCCCGTGTTTAAGCAAATTATGCAAATGCACCACCCCGACAATTCGCTTAGCATTGTCTGTAACAACGAGCGTGGTAATGGAATGCCGCTCCATCATTTCGACCGCTTTGGCTGCCAGCTCATCCGGTCCAATCAGCTTCGGATGGCGCGAGGCCAAGGACCCGGCGGTGGTCTTGGAAAAATCTCCACCCTGCTGGAAAAACCGCCGCAGGTCGCCGTCGGTAATAATTCCCGCCAGCCCACCAACCCGATCAACCACCGTGGTCATGCCGAGCTTCTTGGCCGACATTTCAAGAATGGCCTCCGAGGCCGAGACCGTCTCCCTCACTTGAGGGAGATCTGCCCCGACATGCATGACATCCCGTACCTTCACCAGCAACCGACGTCCGAGCGTCCCACCCGGATGGAATTGCGCAAAGTCCTGCTCCTTGAACCCACGCTTCTCGAGCAGCGCGACAGCCAACGCGTCGCCCATTGCGAGCGTCGCGGTCGTGCTCGCCGTCGGCGCGAGTCCCATAGGGCAAGCCTCTTCTGCGACGGACACATCCAATGCAACGGTACTATTCTTGGCCAGCGTCGAAGCCATTCGGCCGACGATGGCCACAACAGGAATGCCCATGCGCTCCATGAAGGGTAAGAGCTGCAACACTTCCTGCGTCTCTCCGCTATTCGAAATCGCAATGAGGACATCGCCGCGCGCCAACATGCCGAGATCGCCGTGGAGCCCTTCGGCCGGATGGAGACAAAACGACGGCGTCCCAGTACTCGCCATTGTCGCGGCAATCTTCTGCCCGATCAAACCGGACTTGCCCATGCCCGAGACGACGACTTTGCCCTTGCAGTCGTAGAGCAGGTCCACGGCCTTCGAGAACCCATCATCGAGCCGTTGAATGAGGGCCTGGACGGCACGCGCTTCGATGTCCAACACACGCCGACCTACACCGAGACTGGTTCGGCTCTTCGGGGTCGCCGATCGAGTGCCATTCGACTTGGTTATTTTCGAGGTTGTGACGCGTCGCATATCCGCATGACCCGTTCAAGTAACGCTTTGAGCTGATGGAGCGGCACCATATTGGGTCCGTCCGACAAGGCCTCGTCGGGATTGGGATGCACTTCCATGAAGAAGCCATCGACTCCGGTGCCGGCTGCCGCGCAGGCCAACGGCTCGACGAATTCACGCTGGCCACTAGATTTGGTTCCCCCGCCACCCGGCAACTGCACACTATGAGTGGCGTCAAAGACCACCGGGTAGCCGAAACTCCGAAGGATTGGGAAAGACCGCATATCGACGACGAGATTATTGTAGCCGAACGACGATCCCCGTTCGGTCAGGACAATCCGCCTGTTTCCAGCCTCCTCCACTTTTTTCACCGCATTGCCCATTTCTTGGGGTGAGAGAAACTGGCCCTTCTTCACGTTCACAACTTTGCCGGTCTTCGCCGCAGCAATGATCAAGTCGGTCTGCCTGCAAAGAAACGCCGGAATCTGGAGCACGTCCACGACCTTCCCTGCCTCGGTTGCCTGTTCTTCCGTATGGACGTCCGTCAACACAGGAAGGCCCAGCTGATCCTTCACCTTCTTCAAGACCGCCAGGCCTTTTTCTATACCAGGTCCTCGATACGAATTGATGGAGGTACGGTTCGCCTTATCGAAGGACGATTTGAAGATATAAGGCATGCCCAAGGCCTTGGCGATTTCAGCGATGCGCGCCGCCGTCTCCAGCACGAGCTGCTCGCTCTCGATGACACAGGGCCCGGCAATCAAAAACTGCCGGTTGCCTGCACCGACTTTGAATGAACCGATTTGGACTTCGTGTGCCATGAATTTCCTAGTGCTGTTTCCCGTGAGATGCTCAAACCAGTCTTTGAGCGAGGCCGCAGGCGAATCGAAACCGGAGGCGTGCCCTCAGGGGTACGTTGAGGATTTCGATGAGCCGAGAACGAAGCTGAAAGCTGGTTTCAGCATTTCACCTACAGGCCGCACTTGCGCCGCAGAGCCGCGCCCACAAATCCGCTGAACAACGGATGCGGACGGTGTGGCCGCGAATTGTATTCCGGATGGAACTGCGTCGCCAGAAACCAGGGGTGGTCCTTCAATTCAATGATCTCAACCAGCCGGCCATCCGGCGAAAGCCCACTCAGCACGAATCCCTTGGCGAGCAATCGCTCGCGGTACGCGTTGTTAAATTCATACCGATGTCGATGGCGCTCACGTACCTCGCTCACCCCGTACATCTTTTGGGCCAAGGTGCCCTCCCCCAGCACACAGACATAGGACCCCAGCCGCATCGTCCCGCCCTTGTCGCTGACGGACTGCTGATCCGACATCAAATGGATGACGGGATCGGAGCAGGTTTCGTCGAATTCCGCACTATTGGCCCCGGCCAGCCCTGCGACGTTCCGCGCAAACTCAATCGTCGCGCACTGCATGCCTAGACACAAACCGAGGAACGGAATCTGGTGTTCCCTGGCGTAGCGAATCGCAGCAATCTTTCCTTCGATCCCGCGCACGCCGAACCCACCGGGAACCAAAATGCCATCGACCTCGCGCAGGATACGCTCGGTACCTTGCCGTTCAATCTCCTCCGATTCGATCCACTGAATGTTCACCCGCGTTTCATGGTCGATGCCGCCATGGACCAGCGATTCCGCGAGACTCTTGTAACATTCCTTCAACCCCGCGTATTTGCCGACCAGAGCGACCGAGACTTCGTGCTTGGGATACTTGATCTTCTGGACCATCGCATCCCATTCGCGCAAATTCGGCGGACCGGTTTCGAGTTGGAGCAGACGCACGATCAGCTCGTCCAGCCCTTCCTTCCGAAACACGATCGGTACTTCATAAATCGTCTCGACGTCCTTGGCCGTAATCACCGCATCTTTCTCAACGTTACAGAACATCGCAATCTTGCCCTTGAGTTCAGGCGGGAGATACCGGTCCGTCCGGCAGAGGAGGATATGCGGCTGTATACCGATCTCTCGGAGTTTATTGACGGAGTGCTGCGTCGGTTTGGTCTTCAGCTCACCGGCTGTGCCGATGTACGGCACCAGCGTCAGGTGGACATACAGCACATTCTCGCGGCCGACATCGTACGGCATCTGGCGAATCGCTTCGAGAAAGGGCAAGCTTTCGATGTCACCGACCGTGCCGCCGATCTCTACGATCGTCACATCCATTCCCTGAGAAATACGCATGATGCACTGTTTGATCTCGTCGGTGACATGAGGCACCACCTGCACCGTCCCCCCGAGATAGTCGCCACGACGTTCCTTCGTGATGACCGAATGGTAGATCCTGCCGGTCGTGTAATTGCTTTCTTTGGTGAGCGTGAGGGACGTGTACCGTTCATAGTGGCCGAGGTCCAGATCTGTTTCCGCGCCGTCGTTCGTCACGTAGACTTCCCCGTGTTGATAGGGATTCATCGTGCCGGGATCGACGTTGATGTAGGGATCGAGTTTGAGGAACGTGATCTTCAACCCTCGACTTTCGAGCAGGTTGCCGATCGAGGCCGAAGCGAGCCCCTTCCCCAGGGAGGAAACCACTCCGCCCGTGACAAAAATGAACTTGCTCATCGTAGCCCCCATCTTGTCGGATCGTATCATTCTGACAGACCTGCCACCCCTACCTGGAGGGCACGGCCTTCAGCGCGTCCAACTCTCGCTTGATGACGTCAAACTGCTGGAGCTTCTCCGCCACTAACTCGACATCCCCCGGCGTATCGACCCGCAAGGAGTCATGGGTGGTTTCCCAGACTCTGATCGGAATGCCATGCTCCAATGCGCGCAACTGCTCAAGCTTCTCCGCATCCTCCAACCGTCCGGTGGGAAGGGACGCAAACTTCAATAGCGTGTCGCGCCGGAACATGTACAGGCCGAGGTGAATGTAATGCAACCCTCCGACCGCTCGCCGACTCGCGTCGTCCCGCACCAATGGAATCGGCGCGCGTGAGAAATAGAGGGCGTTGCCGAGATGGTCCGTGACCACCTTCACCACCGAGGGATTGTGAATATCCTCCGTCGAATCGATCGTGCGCTTCAATGTGCCCATTCCTATGCCGCTCTTGATGAACGGCTCGATGAGGTCCGTCAACAAATCTGGCTGCAGCGGGATTTCATCTCCCTGTAGATTGACAAAATAGTCCCCGCCAAACATGCGCGCGACTCCGGCGACTCGATCGGTGCCTGTCCGATAATCTCCAGCCACCATCACAGCACGCCCGCCAAATCCTTCGATAGCCTGTTTGATCCGCTGGTCGTCGGTGGCGACAAGCACCTCCGTCACCGCGCGACAGGCCGCCGCTCGTTCATACACATGCTGGATCATGGGCTTCCGACCGAGCATGACCAGGGGTTTTCCTGGGAAGCGCGACGACCCGTACCGGGCCGGAATCACCACCGTAACGGCTGGTGTGGCCTTAATCATGGCCAAGCGTCTCCGAGAGCTGCTGTGCCGAGAGGGTCGCGGTACCGACCATGCCGACGACGACACCAGCGGCATGGTTGGCCAGCGTCGCCGCATCTCTCGTCGAGGCGCCGGTCGACAGCGCAAGGGCCAAGGTCCCAATCACCGTATCGCCCGCACCGGTGACATCGTAGACTTGACGGGCTTGTGCGGGAATGTGCCAGGAGACGTCCTCTCCCTCGTACAAACTCATTCCTTTTTCGCCGCGCGTAATGAGCACCGCGTGGCATCCTAACCGCTGCCGTATGATCGCACCGGCCTCGTTGTTGGCCTGGTCGTCATCGCCATGCACCCCGGCGGCTTGTGTCGCTTCAAGATGGTTCGGCGTGATGACCGTTGCCCCCTTGTAGTAGCTGAAGTGTTCGACTTTCGGATCGACGACCAGGGGGATTCCGCGAAGTCCGGCGAGCCGCGTGAGTTCCGACATCAGCGTGGCGCTCACCACCCCCTTGGCATAGTCCGACACCACGAGACAGGATAGCTCCCGTAATCGCGATTCCACGTAGCGGAGAATCCGCCGTTGCATCGCCGGCTTCAGTTCCGCGCGGCGCTCCATGTCGTACCGCACGATCTGCTGATTATGCGCGATGACACGGGACTTTCTGGTGGTCGGACGATCCTGGTCGATCACGACCCCGCCACGCCCGGAACGTGTCGATCCCAACTCTTTGAGGAGCATCCGGCCGCTTTCGTCCGAACCGATGACGCCGCAGAGGTCCGCTTTCCCTCCCAGGGCCAAGATGTTATTGAAGACGTTCGCGGCGCCGCCGAGCCTCAAGGATTCTGAATCGACGTAGACCACCGGCACCGGGGCTTCCGGCGAGATGCGACTCACACGGCCCCAGATATAATGATCGAGGATGAGGTCGCCGATCACGAGCACGGAGGCTTGTGGAAACCGCGAGATGTATTGCCGAAGCACTTGAGGGGACGCCGGACCTCCGCCGCCCTGAGTCCCAGAGCCTGCCGAAGCCTGGCGCGCAGCTTTCCCTATTGGATGGCTTTGCCGAATCGTTCCCATCTGACCCACTCCGTCATTTGACCTTGCCCGTTCCACGACCAGTAAATACGGAACGCCTTTCCGCGGATTTTTTCTTCGCGCACGAACCCCCAAAACCGGCTGTCCAGACTTTGGTCGCGATTGTCACCCATCACGAAATAGGAGCCCTCAGGCACGGTCACCGGCCCAAAATTGTCGCGCGGATTGATCGTGCCGTCGATGATCCCCGGATCGATCCGTTGGGTGAACGATTTATCGTCAAGCACAACCCCGTTCACCAACACCGCTTTATTGCGAAGTTGGACGGTATCGCCTGGAGTCCCCACAACCCGTTTGATGAAATCCTTCTCCTCGTCTTCGGGAAACCGGAACACGATGATGTCTCCCCGTTGCGGCTTGCCGAACTCGATGAGGGCCTGCGAGGCGTAGCAATTGATGGGAGGAAAACCCGCTGAAAACTTGCACTGGCTGGGCCATTGAATGCCGTAGGACAGCTTGCTGACCAGGATATGATCCCCGATCAACAGCGTGGGAATCATCGAGCCGGAGGGAATCTTGAATGCCTGGACGACAAACACCCGAATCGCAAAGGCCAGGAGCATCGCCACGATAATAGCTTCTGCATACTCGCGAACGAGCGACTTCTTGCCCGGCCGTGCCACCGCCGACTGTGCGTCGAACACCGCCGGTGCTCCTGCGGCATCCGTCCGCCTCTGTGGGGCCGCTGGTCCAAGGTCGTCCGTTGGGGGGCGCTTCGTCTCCCCGCTCATTCCTCACCGACTTTCAAGATGGCGAGGAAGGCCTCTTGCGGCACTTCCACGCTCCCCACTGACTTCATGCGCTTTTTCCCTTCCTTCTGCTTCTCGAGGAGCTTGCGTTTTCGCGTAATATCGCCGCCGTAGCATTTCGCCAGCACGTTCTTCTTCATGGCGCCGATCGTCTCGCGCGCGATGATCTTGCTCCCAATTGCCGCCTGAATGGCGATCTCGTACATCTGCCGTGGAATCAGCTCCTTCATTTTCTCAGCGAGCTGACGCCCACGCTGAATGGACCGATCTTTATGGGTGATGAACGACAAGGCATCGACCGCCTCGCCGTTCAAGAGAATATCGAGCCGCACGAGATCGGACTCGCGATAGCCGAGCAGCTCATAATCAAGCGAGGCATAGCCCTGCGTGCGCGACTTGAGCTTATCGTAAAAATCGAGAATGACTTCGTTGAGTGGCAATTCATAACTGATCATCACCCGCGTCGGATCGAGAAATTGCATGCCCTGCTGGATACCTCGGCGCTCCTGACAGAGCTGGAGGATGGCCCCCATGTAACGCTCAGGCGTAATGATCGACGCCAGGATAAACGGCTCCTCAAATGAATCGATACTGCTGGGAGGCGGGAGCTGCGTCGGGTTATTGACCTCCAGCACCTCGCCCTTGGTCGTCAGCACGCGATAGACGACCGTCGGCGCGGTGGTGAGGAGCGTCAGGTTATATTCGCGCTCGAGCCGCTCCTGAATGATTTCCATGTGCAGCAGGCCCAAGAAGCCGCATCGAAATCCGAAACCCAAGGCAAGCGATGTCTCCGGTTCGTAGACGAACGAGGAGTCGTTCAACCGCAGTTTGATCAGCGCATCCCGCAAATCTTCGTACCGGCCCGTGTCGGTTGGATAGAGCCCACAGAACACCAACGGCTTCACTTCTTTATACCCAGGGAAGGGCGCGCTCGTCGGCGACACTGCATCCGTGAGCGTATCGCCGATTTTGACGTCCGCGACTTCTCGCATATTTGCGCAGAGGTATCCGACCTCACCGGTCAACAGTTCGGTCTTCTTGGTCCGTTTTGGAGTGAATTGGCCGACTTCCATCACTTCGAACGTCCGGTCGTTCGACATGACTTTGATCTTCATCCCGGGTCGGAGGGCTCCGTCCACGACTCGTGTCAACACGATCACTCCCTGATAATTGTCGAACCAGGAATCGAAGATGAGCGCCTTAAGCGGCGCCTGAGGATCGCCGGACGGTGGAGGAATCCGCGCAATGATTGCCTCCAACACCTCCGGCACGCCCTTTCCCTCTTTGGCACTGATCGGCAGAGCATCGGTCGCATCCAGCATCAGCACATCCGCAATCGACTGTTTGGTGCCTTCCAGATCGGCGCTCGCGAGATCGATCTTATTGATAACAGGGATAATCGTCAGGTTATTGGCCATCGCCAGGTTCACATTGGCAATCGTCTGAGCCTGCACCCCCTGTGTCGCATCGACAAGCAATAGCGCCCCTTCGCACGCCGCCAAACTGCGCGACACTTCATAGGTAAAGTCGACGTGACCCGGCGTATCGATCAAATGCAAGGCATACGTCTTCCCGTCCTTGGCCTTATACCGGACCGCAACCGCGTGGGCCTTGATCGTGATCCCGCGTTCACGCTCCAAATCCATCGCGTCGAGAATCTGGTCTTTCGATTCTCGGGCCGTGACTGCGCCAGTAGCTTCCAGAAACCGGTCAGCGAGGGTTGATTTGCCGTGATCGATATGGGCGATAATCGAGAAATTGCGTATCAGGCTTTGCAAATCCTAACTCATTTCCCAATAAAATCGATTCATTATAGTGACCGCCCCCGATGTTGTCAAAGAAATCGCCCCCCCGTATACTCCGCATCGCACCGTGCCGACAACATCTGACAAGAGCGTATGGTTGATCGCGTAAAGCGAAGAGCAAGGGCCTCAAATTTTCCGATTTCTCACCAACGCTATCAGTTTTTCGACAACTTCTCCAACAGGAACATGGCACGAAAACCTTCCGTTCGACAGCTGATCGATTGGGACCACCGATACCTCTGGCATCCCTTCACCCAAATGCAGGAATGGGAACAGGAGGAGCCGCTCATTATAGAAAAAGGAAAAGGGTCGTACCTGATCGATACAGAAGGGAAGAAGTATCTCGATGGCACTTCCTCCATTTGGGTCAATCTCCATGGCCATCGCCATCCAACACTCGACCGTGCGATCAAGAAGCAGCTGGATAAGATTGCGCATACATCCCTCTTCGGGCTCTCCAATCCACCGGCGATTGAACTCGCGCGAGCATTGATTCGGATCGTACCCAAAGGCCTGACGCGAGTGTTTTATTCCGACGATGGATCGACCGCGGTCGAAATCGCGCTCAAAATGGCGGTCCAGTACTGGCAGCTACGACGGCCCGAAGCCGGCCCAAAGAACACCTTTCTGCATCTGAAGCTGGCCTACCACGGCGATACAGTCGGCGCCGTCAGCGTGGGCAACATCGACCTCTTCCATGGGCGATTCAAGTCCTTGCTCTTCCCCACCGCCGAAGCCGACCCGCCCTATTGCTATCGTTGCCCGCTCAATCTGACCTTCCCTTCGTGTCAGATGGCCTGCCTCGACCCGATTGAACAGATTCTCACAGATCGGCACCGTGAGCTGGCCGGCTTCATCATCGAGCCGCTTGTGCAGGCGGCAGCAGGCATGCTGACATCCCCCCCTGGTTACCTGAAGCGAGTGCGTGACCTCTGCACCAAATACGATGTCCTCCTCATTGCCGATGAAGTCGCCACCGGATTCGGCCGCACCGGCAAGATGTTCGCCTGCCAGCATGAGGGGGTCACACCGGACTTGATGGCCATCAGCAAAGGATTAACCGGGGGCTACATGCCATTGGCTGCAACACTCACGACCAACGAAATCTACCAGGCCTTTCTCGGCAGATATGCAGACTTCAAAACCTTCTTCCACGGACACAGCTACACCGGCAATCCGCTCGGCTGCGCCGTCGCGTTGGCCAACATCGAAATCTTCCAGAAAGAAAAGACGCTCGCTCGACTGCAGCCCAAGATCAAGACGATGGCGCGGCTGCTTCAGCCACTCAAGCAACTGCCCCATGTGGGCGAGATCAGGCAGCAGGGATTCATCGTGGCTATCGAATTGGTGGAGGACAAGCAGACGCGGAAACCCTATCCACTCGAAGAGAGGGTCGGACATCGAGTATCGATGGAGGCGCGCAACCAAGGGCTCTTGCTCCGCCCCATCGGCAACGTGATGGTTCTCATGCCGCCACTCAGCACGTCGCTTCCTGAACTCAGACGCATGGTCGAAATTTTGAGGGAAGCCATCGAGACCGTTACCCTTGCTCCCTGCAGGCTGGCGCCAGGGTCGTGAAGACAGGAGAAGGGAGCGGCCAGGTGCCCTCTTTGCTCGCAGAACAGAGGAGGGGATGGAGGCTGATGATCTTCTGTGCTCGCGCAACGCGCGGTCGCGGACTCCCCTCGTTGGACGCGCGCAGTGGAAGATCAATCAGCCCCCATCCCTGGAGAGAGAACGAGCAAGCTTGGAGGGAGCATGTATATCGTTCGATGCGCGCAGTCGAGGGCAGCCTGGCCACCCTCTCAATACTGGGGAAGTGAGATAGCCGAAGAAAACGGGAGCCTGGCGATTCCCTGTCCTCGCGCACGCGCGGTCGCGGACTCCCCTCGTTGGACACGCGCACGATGGGAAAACACCAGACGGCCCTTTATGTAAATCAGCGCTGAGTGTCGTGAACTACAGTAGGCTGATTGACTTTGTAATGACTTGTGGCTAATTTCCGCACTGAGCTAAGGTGAGAAGACACCAGTGCGGGCGACACCATGGAAAAACGCTATCAAGTCTTTGTCAGCTCTACATATGCTGATCTTAAGCATGAAAGACAGCATGTGATTCAGGCGCTAATGGAAATGGATTGTATTCCAGCTGGCATGGAACTATTTCCAGCGGCTGATGAAGAGCAATGGGAATTTATAAAACGTGTAATCGATGACTGTGATTATTATCTTCTCATTATTGGCGGGCGGTACGGCTCAACGACACCGGATGGAGTCAGCTATACGGAAAAGGAGTACGATTATGCCATTGCGAAGGGATTAAAGGTCATTGCACTGGTACATGAAAAGCCAGATGACATCCCCGTTGGAAAGTCTGATATCGAGCCAGAGCTACGAGCAAGGCTGAGTGCTTTTCGTGAGAAAGTTTCATCTAACAGATTAGTAAAGTTTTGGAGCAAAGCCGAGGAACTACCCGGCCTAGTCGCCCTCAGTCTATCAAAGACAATAAAGATGTTCCCTGCTATAGGCTGGGTGCGCGCCAACATTGTGGGGAATGAGGAACTTCTTTCAGAGTTGAATGAGATAAGAAAAGAAAACAACGGACTTAAAGCAAGACTCAAGGAGGTTGACCAGCGTCCTTTGAGGAAAGTCGAAACGTTAGCCGGTCTTGATGAAAGATTTACGATCCACGGCATCTTCCGAACCGCCTACGATAATAGCAAGAAGGAATGGAGTTCAACGCTCACTTGGAAGGAGATCTTTGCTCAAATTGGGCCGTATCTTCTGAAAATTCCCACTGATGAATATATCAAAGTTGTACTGAAAAATACTTTGAGGGATCGAACCAACCCAGGTGGGCAAAGTCATGAAATTAGTGACCAGGATTTCCAAACCGTAGCCCTCCAACTCAAAGCGCTTGGGCTAATCAATATTAATTACTCCAAAACAACAGTTGGGGGAATGGCTCTCTTCTGGTCACTCACTAAGGCCGGCGAACAAATGATGATGGAGTTGCGGACAGTTCCCCCGGCCAAATAATACGGGTCACAGTTTTGGGGTCAGGCATGACTATTGACTTGTTGGGCATTGAAAGAGGCTGGTGTTGGCGGCATTGGGACTGCGATCTCCGTTGACGGGGGGAAGCTGGTGGAGCGAAGGACCCGCGGGAATCCGTGTGTGAACGGACACCATGGACAAGATGGCCTCGTGGAGATGCGCTGGTACGGTCAACTGCTACTTGGTCTTCGGTCTCGTCCGTCTGTACCACACCACCAGCACTATCAGCCACAGAAAATAGAGGTCACGTCTTGTAATATAACATTTCTCGGCGCGTGGAGGTCCGATCTTCTTCGTCATTCGTCACGCAGTTCAGCACTACGCTGCGCCTTTGCGCGGTTCGCGGTGCAAGGCCTCGGCCACCGCACGAGGATTGCGCGCTGCGACACGCAGGAGCGCGATCGCCGGGCCATCCGGTGTTCGCCGTCCCTGTTCCCAATTGCGGAGGGTCGCCACGCTGACGCCGATCATGAGAGCAAATTCGGTTTGCGTCGCCTTGAGCTTTTCCCGAACGGACTTCACGTCGGCGGGTCGAAAAGTGGTGACCCGAGCAGGCTTCATGATGCCTCGGCGGATCTTTCCCGCCTGTCGGATGCTCGTGAGCAGCTCTTGGAATGACTTATCTTTCATGTGAACTCCTCCCAGACGAGCCTGGTCAGCACCTTGAGTTGCGCTGAGGTCAAATCCCCCTTCTCGTTCTTCGCATAGAGGTAAAGCATATAGAACGTCTGGCTTGACGGTTCCCAATAATAGATGGGCGCACTCCACCCCGTTTTCCCCGCCCCGGCGCAGACCAACGGAGCTTGCGTAGGCCTTCGCCGCCCTGAATGATCGGGCCTTGTGCGGGACGAAGAACGAGCGCTAATTGCAGTGCCCGATACGTTTCATCGTCAAGATGCCTCCGAAGCGCGGTGGTAAACACGGGAGTCTCGACAAACCGCATAGGGCATAGTACGCCAATGGCGTATTATGCCGCAAGAGCGTACGCTCCTAATCGGAAACGAAACGAGGTTCGGAAGTGGGGTCGCGGCGATTTCAGCCTAAGAGTACGGGTCTTGACATCCGGTACCTCGCGGCGCGTGGCGGGGCTCAATTCGTCGGGCATCGCTCAACATTCATCATTTGCATACGCGCCCCCCTCCCTCCCCTAACCTTGTTACGATTGCATCCTCACCGTTTATGCCGGACGCACGGGTGCTCGAATATCTCGACCCACAAGCTCGTTCGCCTTTCACCGCGTGGTTCGATGGGCTCAATGCCGTCGCATCGGCAAAGGTCACGGCGGCACTCTATCAACTCGCGGTGGGCAACTGGTCGAATGTGAAAGGCGTCGGGGCAGGCATATTCGAACGGAAAATCGATGTTGGACCAGGGTACTGGGTCTATTTGGGCAAAGACGGTGATCGTTTGATGATTCTACTTGGCGGCAAGCAACGCCAGCAACAAGCCATTGAGACGGCGCAGGAACGCTGGGCTGACTACCTCCGTCGCAAGGTCAAAGAGAAGCTGTAACATAGAACGGAGATACCATGGCACTCACACGGGAATTCAAAAACACGGTCGCGGCACGGGCACAACGAGACCCTCGATTTCGCGAAGCCCTCTTCACCGAGGCGCTCAATGCCTATTTCTCGGGCGATACCGCAGTGGGCAAAACAATCCTTCGGGATCTCGTCAACGCCACCATCGGGTTTGAAGAGTTAGCTGCAACGCTCAAAAAACCGAGCAAGAGCCTGCACCGGATGCTTGCTCCACGCGGCAACCCGAGCACGGAAAATTTTTTCAGTATCGTGTGCGTCCTCCAGAAAAAGGCCCACGTGAAACTGCACGTGACCGCGAAAGCCAGCTGAGCCATCACCAGAACCATCTCACAGCTCGTGACAGGGAGCTGTCTCATCACAGGCGCTGCAGCAAGAGAACGGAATAGTGGTCGGGAGTCTTTGCTTGTGCCCCTCGTGATCACCCATTATAGAAAATATTCCCGACTCCATTAGTCTCTCATAGCTCATGTCACGGCGAAGATTCTGGCGTGTCGAGGCCGTTGACGTCTCTTCCGTAGTTATGGGTGTCCACTCCGCTCGTTCACTCACCCTTTGCGTCAAGACCGGATGAAGATCTTTTAATACCGTCCTAATCCATCTCTCATCGCCGCTTGTTACGCTGCTCGTAATACTTCCTAGAAACCATACACGGCAGCCGCTTTTATTTGACGAGTGGACGACATGAAACAGCTGGTTCATCGAACTGTTTCAGCGACGAACGCCGTCGCACTTCCAGCAGCCGAAGCCTATTCCCGTTTGCCGCTGACACTGAAGAGTCGTGCGATCAGGGGTCGAATGAAAGAGCAAAGACAACAAGGTGTCTTCGACTCTGCTTCGCAAGCCGAACGGAATGGATTGCATGGACGTTTGCTCTATATAGACTCACTCGTGCTGTTCACGGGACTGTATTGTACTAGGACAGGCAAGTTAACGATAGTTCACACGGAGGATTGCACATGAGGATCAAGAGCATCCATATCGCGACAGGTGTGATGATGGGCCTTCTGTTGACCGGTGCCGCTGTGGCTGCTGACCAGCCAGTGAGCGAGGCACCCTATGCGCATGGAGACGAGGCCAAACTGCCGAATGGCGTGATCGGCTTGTCACTCCAGGTCGGGGCCGAGCGTGTCGGTGATCCAGCTGTGCTGTACGTCGGGATGGTCCGTCCGGAGGGACCGGCTCAGCAAGCAGGGCTCAGACATGGAGATGAGATCATGAGTGTCGATGGGACAGCGGTGACGGGAAAGAGCTATGAGCAGGTGGTCAAGATGATCCGAGGAGAAGCAGGAACCATCGTAAAACTGGGGGTCAAGGGTGAGGCAGGCACTCGCGAAATTTCCATCACGCGTGTGGCCAGCGACAAACTCCCGAAGGGTCCGGCGGGATCACACGGCAGCCCAGCTCGATAGGACTCGGCCTTGCCATCTGTTCATCGATCAGAACGGACAAGGGAGTCTGTTCCTCACAGGGTCGTAGCGATTTCAGACCAAAAGGAAGGGTCATGCGATCCAACATTTCGCGGCGCGTGGCGGGAACTGGTTCGTCTGGTCTATCTGGTCCCTCTGGTTTGTGTGGTTCGACGATCAAGAAAGACAAGACAGCCCCACTTACCAAATGGACGCCTCTGCAGGCGGAAAAGGGGTCGGGTCGGGAGTCTTTTTTTTGACAGGGTCCTCGCGATTTCAGCCCAAACGTAAGGAGCTTCGCCATCCGACACCTCGCGTCGTTCATCGCTCAACATTCATCATTAGGATACGCCTCCCCCAACCTCACCTCATTACAATTGCACCCTCCAGCAAGAAAGGAAAATCGGGGTCAGGCATGATTGTTGATTTCGTTGGGTGGTAAGAAGTGATATATAGACCCTCGTGGTCACAAAGATGGGCGCAATCAGGAGGAAAGCCTACCCACAGGGGCTGGAGAAGAAGGGGCTGCTGCTGAAGAAGAAATAATCTGTGACGGAACGTTTGCGGATAAACCCTCATTGATTTGGGCGTGGAGGTGGAAGAGTGATCTGGACGACTAAGAAGCCGACAAAAACAGGGTGGTATTGGTATCGCGGTGTATCCGACGGAAACACCGCCAAGGTTCTGCACTTTATCGATGATGACGGAGATGGGCCATACCTCGCAACGTCAGAAGATCGGGCACTTAATGACTTAGACGGCGAATGGGCCGGACCAGTTGAGCCGCCACTGTCAGGGCAGAGGTGTTAGAAGCTGGTTTGTGCGCCTCGTACCCTGCTGGGATGACTGCCAGGGTTTACGGGTTCCGGAGTAGGAGTTCGCCTGAGAAATACCACTATTCCCACTCCTTGACCTCTCCTCCCTCCTTCGCGCCCTCCTTCAATATGCTGTTGCTAGTAGGATTGGTGATCCGATCTCATTTGATGCGGGGAAGCGGGGAGCTAAGGATTCGTTTGTGAACGGGTCAGAGAAGATCTGGGATCTGGCATGAGTATTGACTTATCGAGCGTTGGAAGCGGCGGCGGGCAGTGGGGATGCGATCTCCGCTCGCGGGGGAAAAGCTGGTGGAGAGAGGAGCACGGGAATTCCGTTTGTGAACGGACACAATGGACATGCCTGCCTCGTGGAGATGCGCTGGTACGGTCAACTGCTACTTCGTCCTCGGTCTCGTCCGTCTGTACCACACCACCAGCACTATAAGCCACGTCAGGGCGGAACTCATGAACCCAACCGTGATCCACTGATCTTCCGTCAGGCCCAATATGCCATCAATCCAGCTCATGGCAGCCCATTCTAGGGGCAGGACGCTCAAACCACAAGGTGGTGCATGGGAAAATTCCGGATCGAAGAACAGAAAGGGAGTCTTTTCTTGACTGGGTCACAGCGATTTCAGACCAACCGTATGGGGATTGAAATCCGAAATCTCGCGGCGTGTGGCGGTCCGAATTCGGCAGCTCATCACATCACTCAACTATTCAACATTTACCATTGGACATTGAACATTCCGCCCCCCGCCTCTCACAACCCTTCCTACTCGACGATGAACCAGGTCGGCTATGACATATCCTCTGTCGGCACACCAGCCCATGCTTTTCACCGATTGTTGCGCTAGGATATGAAATAGACCCTTGATCTTTTTCCTTTTCCACTGGGCTCGCGGGAGATGCCCATGTCCATCGTATCGGAGCATCGAGCATGGAGACCTATTACACCATTCTTGAAATTCAGGATTCAGCGACTCCCGAAGAGATAAAGGAATCGTACCGACTCTTATTGCAAGTCTGGCATCCTGACCGCTTTCACCATCGGCCCAAGCTTCGGATGAAGGCGGAGCAGAAGTCCGGCAAGATTAATGTGGCCTTCGAGACGCTCAGCGACCCTGTCTTGAAACAACGGTATGATGACTGGCTTCGTGCCTGCCGTGGACCGAGTACGAAGCCTGTTGAGACTGTGACTTGCCCTTCCTGTCAAACAACAATTCGTCCCGCTCCCGAGCAAGGTGAGAGCTGGGATACGTACCAGCGCCGGCGCCGAGCTACAGAGGATCGCAACCGCACTGCCGGCCCAACGGCTCAAGGAAATCAACCGTTCCCCCGTGCCAAAATGGCCATGGTGGCCGTAGGCGCACTCTTTACCATCGTCATCGTATTCGCGCTCACGAAACCATCTAAAGTGATTATTTCGAATAAACCTCCTCAGACGGTTGCACAGGAAACACGTCCGGAAAATGAGCCGTTGGCCGTTAACGAAAACGAGCCGGCTCACCACGCCGAGGCTGTGCAGAACAGTGTTTCCGATAGCCCTGCTCAGGCGGATGAACAGGTGGCACCTCCAAGAAATACGCCTCCGACAAAACCCCAACAGGAGCGCCTGGATCGCCCTGAGTTAACACAGCGACTGATGGCCCAAGCGCCTGGACGTGCGCCGTCTCCTCCAGCAGAGGTGATCTCAGCCGTAGACCTGCAACAACTGATGAGGCTGGCTACCCAGGGTAATGCATCGGCCCAGAACCAACTTGGGCAGATCTATGCCAACGGGCGCGGTGTGCCACGGGACTATTCGACCGCACGAAAGTGGTACGAGAAAGCCGCTGCCCAAGGCCACGGGTGGGCGCAGAACCAGCTTGGGCAGCTGTCTGCCGACGGGCTGGGTGTGCCCCAGGATTATAAGCAGGCACAACAGTGGTGGGAGCAAGCGGCAACCCACGGTGTTGCGCAGGCGCAGTATAACCTTGGGCAATTGTATGCCAACGGGCGGGGTGTGCCTCAAAACTATCCGACAGCACGGGGATGGTATGAGAAAGCCGCCGCTCAGGGTCACACATGGGCACAAGCCCAGCTCGGACAGCTCTATGCCAACGGACAGGGTGTGCCGAAGGATTATACGACGGCACGGAAATGGTATGAGAAAGCTGCTGCCCAGGGCAACGCGTGGGCGCAGGCGCAGCTCGCGATGCTGTAGCAGGATGCTGAAAAAGCCCGCCAGCTTTGTTCTCGCATCGCGCAGATACTCAACGTACCGAAGCGTACGCCTCCGCCTCTTCGCTCGCTGCGGCCTCGCTGGACGGCCATTTTGAGCATCCTGTGAGTCGTTCTTACGACATGACTATTCACAAGCTGGCAGTGAGTTTTGGACAGAAGCTGAGTTTTTCCGCAGCCTGCTAGGGGCCTCTTGCATTGAGATGACGATGAACTCGTGAAGCGTATCTCCCAGGATAGTTCAACATGCACCATTGAATATGCTTCTCCTCCCATTTAGCATCCGTTATTCGGCATGACACATTCTGCCCAACACAGAAGACACACGATGACCAGCACCCGCATGCCCCGACCTCGACTCAGCGTATGGAGTCTGCTCCTCCTCGCAGCGTTAGCTGGCTGTGCCACTCTTCCCCCTACTTCCCCGACGACGAATGTTCCGTCCGAACAACTGACTCATGACACCTATATCAATCCTGACGGAGGATACTCGGTCACCCTCCCTCACCTACAATCCGGCGCCAGGATCGAGGAGCGCCAAGTAGGCCATGATAAATATGCCATCCGCATGAGCGATGACTCCGGAAAAGCCTATCGCATACTTCGTGTTGACAACACCCACAGCCATTTCACCCTTGAGCAGATATCGAATGAGTCCAAAGTCGGTGAGTTGTTCCGCGAAAACCGCTACGTGGAGTCAGATCGTGGAAAAGAATTACGGCTGGTTGGATTAAGGAAAGAAGGGAGTCCTTTGGTCTCTCAAGTAAGGGAGAAGGACGTATTGGTCACACAAAAAAACGATTTATATAAAGCCGACAGTATTTTCATGCGTGGCGTCTATATCTACGAAGTCTCTGCCGGCGTTACAGCCTCGCAGGGACAATCAGAGGATGCCCTCTTCGACGAAGCCAAAAGAAACCTCGAAGAATTTCTAAAGGGGCTTAGGGTTAAGTAGCGCAGTTAAACACATGCCTGCCCGGGTTCAAGTGAGGTCAGAACCTACTTACGACACTTCGATTCGCGCTCCCTTCCCCACCTGGAGAAGATCGGCAGCGGAGGCTTCTTTCAGAAAGATTTCGAGCCGGCCATCGCTGTTGATGAGCGCGCACGGCTTCTCCACCGACCCCACGCTGTAACTATTCACTAGCCCTTCGATGAGCCGCTCACCGACCCGAATGGACCATTGCCGCCCCTTCGTGGTTGAACGCACCTCTTCAAGATGCTGCTGGGTCAAGTTAGAAATCAGATTTCCGAACCGATCCACATAGGCAATCTCGCCAACCAGCGCCGTGTGTTCCCAACGGGGTCGGGGGATGGAACACGTCCGGTAATCTCCGATGACCGGCCCGTACGACTCAAACGGTTCGTGCTTGGCAAGCCTGGCAGCAGCCGGAGCAAAGAGATCCCGCCCATCGAAGGTACGGCCCTGCGATTCACGCCGAAACTTCGGCTGGTCGATCTCGCGAACTTCGACCGGCCGTTCATCGTCGAATATGTAGGCGAGTACGCCGTTGTCCGGCGCCAGGAAAAAGTACCGCGCACTTTTGACAGCAATCGCCCGCCTGGCGCTGCCGACACCCGGATCAACGACCACGACATGGATGGTGCCTTCGGGAAACTCGCGGTAGCAGGACTTGAGGAAGAAGGCGGCTTCGTCGATTTGGTGCGGAGCGATCTGATGGGAGAGATCGACGATGCGGGCGTCCTGGTGAATCGAGAGGATCACACCTTTCATGCCGGCAACGAACCAATCGTGGTCGCCGAAATCCGTCAGGAGGGTGATGAGACGGCGCGGCGGCGGCACGCTACAATTCCTCGAAACGAATCTCCACGACTTCGTACTCGACCATTTTCACCGGCGTCTTCACTTCCACGAAATCGCCGACTCGTTTTCCGATCAGCGCCTTGCCGACAGGAGACTGAATCGAGATGCGGTTCACTTTCATATCGGCTTCATCTTGTCCCACCAGCGTATACGCCCGCTTCGCCTGCGACTCCTGTTCAATCAAGAGCACTGTGGCGCCGAACACGATCGTGTCGGAGACTCGCCCGGCGGTTTCGACGATCCGGGCCTCGGCCAGCTTCGACTGCAGTTCCACGATGCGAGACTCGATGAATCCCTGGCGTTCTTTGGCGGCATCGTACTCCGCATTCTCGCTCAAATCACCATGGGCACGCGCTTCGGCGATGGCTTCGATATTTTTGGCACGCTCGACTTTGCGAAGACGATCGAGCTCGGCTTGGAGCGCCGCGTGCCCTTTTCTCGTAATCGGTGTCGGCATACTTCCTCCAAACTACAGTGCTGAATTGCTGTTCAGCGATCAGCGATTACCGTTGTTCGCTTCCTGTGCCGTGGTATTCCTGCAGGGACCGAATAGTGAGTTCTTTCTTGAGAATGGCTTCAATCCCCATGACCGCCGCTCGCGCCCCCCGTATCGTCGTATAGTACGCCAGCCCTTTGTTCAGAGCCTCCCGGCGGATCGACAATGAATCGGCATGCGACGACGCATTACTCACCGTATTCACAACTAAGGCCACCCGCCCGTTCTTGATATGGTCCACTATATGAGGGCGACCTTCCTTGACCTTGTGCACGGTCTCCGCATCGACCTCATGGTTCCGCAAATACTCCGCCGTACCACTCGTAGCTTGAACGGTAAACCCCAGCCGCTGAAGCCGTCGCACAACCTCCAGAGTTGCAGGACGATCACTCTCCTTCACGCTGACAAATGCCGTGCCTCCCCTCGGCAGCGGCGCCCCGGCTCCTGCTTGGGACTTCGCGAAGGCCCATCCAAAATCCTGGTCGATGCCCATCACTTCTCCGGTGGACTTCATCTCAGGCCCCAAGAGGACATCTACCCCTGGGAACTTATTAAAGGGGAAGACGGATTCTTTCACGGACAAGTGAGTGGGAGTAGGGGCATCGATCAACCCCAACTCGGGAAGGCTCTTGCCCACCATGGTCTTCATCGCCAGCTTGGCCAGCGGCACGCCGATGGCTTTACTCACGAACGGCACAGTACGCGAGCCGCGAGGATTGACCTCCAGCACATAGATCGTATGGTCTTTGATGGCAAATTGGGCATTCATCAGGCCGATCACGCCCAACTCCAGCGCCAACGCCTTCATTTGTCGACGAATCTCTTCGACCGCCTTCTGGTCGAGCGAATAGGGCGGCAATGAGCAAGCCGAGTCCCCCGAATGCACGCCGGCTTCTTCGATATGTTCCATGATCCCGGCCACCACAACGTTCATCCCATCTGAAATGGCATCGGCATCGACTTCAATCGCATCCGACAGATACTTGTCGATCAGCACAGGATGTTTCGACGAGGCTTTGACCGCCGATTTCATATACTCAAGCAATTCAGATTCGTCGTAGACGATCTGCATGGATCGCCCGCCTAACACATACGAAGGCCGCACGATGACCGGATAGCTGATCTGTGCGGCGATCCGAAGTGCCTCATCCACGGATCGGGCCATGCCGCTCTCCGCTTGGCGAAGCCCGAGTTTATTCAAGAGGTCGCGGAATCGTTCTCGATCTTCCGCACGATCAATCGCTTCAGGACTCGTGCCCAGAATTCGTACCCCAGCCTTGGACAAGGGCAGCGCGAGTTTGAGGGGCGTCTGCCCGCCAAACTGTAACACAACTCCCAACGGCTGTTCTCGCTCCACGATGTTGAGGACGTCTTCCTCAGTCAACGGTTCGAAATAGAGCCGGTCTGAGGTATCGTAGTCTGTGCTCACCGTTTCGGGGTTGCAATTCACCATGATCGATTCGATCCCTTCTTCCCGAAGCGCCATAGCCGCATGGACACAACAGTAATCGAATTCGATCCCCTGACCAATACGATTCGGCCCCCCACCAAGAATGATCACTTTCTTTCGATCTGTCGGGCGAGCCTCACATTCGCTTCCATACGTCGAATAGAGATACGGGGTATGGGCTTCAAACTCTGCGGCACAGGTGTCGACCCGTTTATAGGTCACCCCTCTATTGCTCTGACTGGTCTCCGTCCGCTGCTTTCTGACCGAGGCTGAAGTCATGCCAATGAGCTGCGCGATACGATCGTCTGAAAAACCAAGCTCTTTGGCCTCCCACAGAAGCGACTCTTCAAGCGCAGTCGGTTTCTTGCTCGCTTGGTGGGACAGCAGAGCTTCACAGTGCATCAGCTCTCGAATCTGCTCCAGGAACCAGGTATCGATCTTCGTGAGGGCAAACAGGTCGTCATTGGTCAGGCCCAGACGCATGCCATCCGCCACATGCCACAGTCGCTCAGCAATCGGGGTCCGCAGATGTTGGCGTACCCGCTCCAGCGTTGCTTGCCGGTCGAACCCTTCGGGGATGCCACGATCCAATCCCTCCCTCGACGAGAGCCCGTTCATATTCAACTCCAACGAACGAATCGCTTTCTGCAAGGACTCTTTAAACGTTCGCCCGATCGCCATCACTTCGCCCACCGATTTCATCTGCGTCGTGAGAGTGGGGTCAGCCCCTCGAAACTTTTGGAAGGCGAAGCGAGGGATCTTCACCACCACATAGTCGATCGTGGGTTCGAATGAGGCTTTCGTCACGCCGGTGATGTCGTTGGTGATTTCATCCAGCGTATAGCCCACGGCAAGCTTCGCGGCAATTTTTGCGATGGGAAACCCTGTCGCTTTCGATGCGAGCGCAGAACTCCTCGACACACGCGGATTCATTTCAATGACCACCATATCGCCGTTCTTAGGATCCAGGCCGAATTGAACGTTCGACCCTCCGGTATCGACGCCGATCTCACGCATAATCCGAACCGCGGCGTCCCGCATGCGCTGATACTCTTTGTCCGAAAGCGTCATAGCCGGCGCGACTGTAATGCTGTCGCCCGTGTGCACTCCCATCGGGTCAAGGTTTTCGATGGGACAGACAATGACGACATTATCTTTGAGGTCCCGCATCACCTCAAGTTCATATTCTTTCCACCCGATCAGGGATTCTTCAATCAGCACTTGGCCGACCGGACTCATGGCCAATGCCCAATCGATCAGTTTCTCGAACTCTTCTCGGTTATACGCGATGTTCCCACCGGTCCCGCCCATGGTGAACGACGGCCGGATGATCGCCGGGAATCCGATCTGTTCAAGAATCTTGATGGCTTCTTCGCGGGTATGCGCCGTGCCGCTGGCCGGCACTCGCAAGCCAATCCGTTGCATTGCATGTTTGAAGGCTTCGCGATCCTCGGCCTTATGAATCGCCTCAGCGGACGCCCCAATCAACGTGACCTCGTACTTTTCGAGCGTTCCGCGTTTGACCAAGGCCATCGTCGTATTTAATGCGGTTTGTCCCCCCATGGTCGGGAGCAGCGCATCGGGTCGTTCGCGCTCGATCACTTTCTCCACAACCTCAACCGTGATCGGCTCCACATAGGTGCGATCCGCCAACTCTGGATCGGTCATAATCGTCGCGGGGTTGCTGTTAATGAGGATGACTCGGTAGCCTTCTTCTTTCAGCGCTTTGCAGGCTTGCGTGCCGGAATAGTCGAACTCGCAAGCCTGGCCTATGACAATCGGCCCGGATCCGATCAGTAAGATGGACTTGATATCTGTTCGCCTTGGCACAGAGACCTCGTTTCAGGATCAGCTAGTTTCCGGCATCGGCCCGATCGTCGGCCGGTATGGCGCGGGTGCCGGTGGAGCCGCCCCTCCCCCACGGCCATGATAGTACTGGAGCGCCTCGGGCAGCCAGGCCTCGATCTGTTTGATACGCGTCTCATCGGACGGATGGGTGGAAAGAAACTCGGGCACCGCCTGTTGCGAGCGAAAGCAGACCTTGCCGATCATCAGCCTCGGGCAGCCGCTCATGCGCTCCCAAAACGGCACGGCCTCACGCGGATCGTACCCGGCTTGCGCCATCAATCGAAGTCCGATGTAGTCGGCTTCTGATTCTTGTTTCCGATTGAAGGGCAACGACACATTGACCCCGTACGCCCCCAACAAGCCCTGGATCGCACCGGCGTTGGCATGTCCGGATGCCGCCGCGCCCAAGGCGCCCAATTGCGCAATTTGGTCCAAGATACTCCGGCTCATCCGCTCCACCCCGTGACGCTGCAACGCATGCGCGACCTCATGACCCATCACCGTCGCCAATCCGGTATCGTCTTTCGTATGTTTGAGAATCCCGGTGAAGATGGCAACCTTCCCGCCTGGGAGCGCGAAGGCATTGACCATCTTGTCGTCTTGAATGACCGCGAACTCCCACTGATACTCCGGCTTGTTGGCGGCTGCAGCGATTTTTCGTCCCACGCGGTGCACCAACTCATTCACTTCCGCGTTGTCGCTGAGTGGCGCAGCGCGCAACACCTCGCGGAATGCGCTCAATCCGAATTGCAGTTCCTTCTCTTCGGAGAAAAAGATCACCTGATCGCGAGCCGTGCCCGGAGCCCGGTAACAACCGGCCAAACTGCCGAACAGACTCAGCGCCGTCCCAACCCCAAAGGCCGTGCAGAGGCCCATCGCCCCCCGGGCCCCCAAAGCCAGGACCGCCCGGCGTCCGATCGGCGTCGAGAAGAATCGACTCATTGTGTCATGTTGAGATTGAGTCATTTGTGTTCCGCTTCAATGATTCAATGAGCCAATGCTGCAATGACACAATTTATTTATCCGTCATGGCATCCAGAGATACATGAACTGTGGCGTTCCACCACGCACCATCGACAGCACATCCAAATTGGCTAACCCTGCGATGCCGGAACTCGCTCCGAACAGGCGTGAATAGATATTATTCTGATACTCCCCTCGCCGCCCATAGGTCACAACCCGCGCTTCTGTGAGACCCGCTTTCTTCTTGGCCATCTCGAGCGCGTCATCGAGATACCCGATTTCGTCGATCAAGCCTGCCGCCTTGGCCTGATCTCCAGAATAGATCCGTCCATCCGCCAGTTTCCTGATTTGTTCAGCCGACAGATTGGGACGCCCCTCCTGTACCACTGCCAGGAACCGTTGATAGAACGAGTCGATCACGCTTTGAAAAATCCCTCGCTCCTCCGGTGTCATGACACGAAAGGGTGAGCCCATGTCCTTCCGGGGGCCGGACGTGATGGCGTTGGCCTCGACACCTACTTTTTCCAACAATCCTCTGGCGTTGACGGTCAACATAATGACGCCGATACTGCCCGTCACTGTCGAAGGGTGGACCAAAATACTGTCCGCCGCCATGGCCAGGTAATAGCCCCCAGACGCCGCCACATCCATCATCGAGACAATCACGGGAACCTTTTTCTTGACCTTGAACTCCCGCAACTCGTGATACAGGATGTCCGAAGCGGTCACGGTTCCGCCCGGACTATTGATGCGAACGACCACGGCTTTGATCTTCTCGTCCTTCGAGGCCCTCGTCAGCTCTTCCTTGAATGTGGCCAGCATGTTGGGATGTGGAACGAGCCCCTCTCTATCTTGCGAGCTCATGACACCAGACAGATCGAGCAACAGGACTTTTTCTGTGCCCGTGCCGCTGAGCTGGACTTCCTGTACCGGCCCAGAGGGCTCGATGAGATTGACCGTGATGCAACCGGCTTGCAGACCGATAACGGCACCGAGGCAGAGCCGAATAAGTATTGCCCAAACTCTAGACATGCTGTTTCTCCATCAGCTGAGTAAATCTGGTGAATAAATACGCGGAGTCATGGGGTCCGGGGGATGCCTCGGGGTGATACTGCACCGAAAACACCGGGCGATCCACACAGGCCAATCCTTCAACAGAGTAATCGTTCAAACTCAGATGCGTCACCAGGACTTGACCGAACGACGTATCGATGACAGGCGGTCGTTCCGGCGCCGCGCTGATCGGGTGGTTGACTTGTACCGCGAAATTGTGGTTTTGCGATGTGATCTCGACTCGTCTCGTGCGGAGATCCATGACTGGATGATTCGCCCCATGATGGCCGAACTTCAACTTATAGGTGTTGAGCCCCAGTGCGAGGCCGAGAATCTGATGCCCTAAACAAATGCCGAAGATCGGACGGTGCCCGATCAATTGCCGTACCGCCTCGATCGCGTAAGGCACTCCCTCTGGATCCCCTGGACCGTTCGACAGGAAGACCCCATCGGGCTTGAGGGCTTCAACCTGCGTCGCGGTGGCCGAAGCTGGAACGACGGTCACATCACACCCTACATCGACCAGCCGTCGAAGAATATTCAGTTTCATTCCGAAATCATAGGCGACGACATGCCACCGCCTGGTCGCGCCGGCCTGTGGATTGTCGCCGAGCGAAGGAGCCCACTCGCCTGATCCTTCCTCCCACCGATAGGCCTCCTTGCACGTGACAGCTGCCGCCAGATCGCGCCCAACGATGCTCGGAGCGGCCTGTGCCTTTTTAACGGCCCGGCGTAGATCTCCGTCGACATGGGTGATGAGGCCTTGCTGGGACCCATGTTCGCGCAAGTGGCGCGTCAGGGCCCGCGTATCCAGCCCTTCGATGCCGACGATCTTTGCCTCATGCAAATAATCTTGTACCTGCTGTCGGCTGCGCCAGTTACTGGAAAGTCGGCTCGCCTCTTTCACGATGAATCCCTCAGCCCAAATTCGTCGTGACTCAGCATCCTCCGGTGTCACCCCATAGTTTCCAATATGGGGAGAGGTCATGGTGATGATTTGCCCCTTATACGAGGGATCGGTCAAGACCTCCTGATAGCCGGTCATGGCCGTGTTAAACACAACTTCTCCCAGTGTCTCCCCTTCGTATCCGAAGGCACGGCCTTCGAAAATCGTGCCGTCAGCCAATGCCAACCACGCTTGTTTCACGAGAACGCTCCGTCCCGGTAGAGAGATCGCTTCGCCTTAATTCCGACCAAGAGAATTCCCAGCACAAGGTCGACCATGTATATCCAGCGAATCGGCTTGAGCATACGAAACAATGCTTCGAAGGCCGCCTTCTTCGCCGCCGCCTCCTGTGCCGCGAAGGCCTGCGCTTGAAGCGCCGCAGCAGAGGGATGCAGCCACAGAATAATCATTCCCGTGACCACCGTCATCCCAGCCAATACCATCATCTCGCCCCGACCGACCGCCACTATCGGACTTCCACTCCACCAGCGATACCACAATGCAACCCATAGGATGGCCAGCGCTCCAATCATGAAGCGATGATAGCCCTCAAACGCCCGCGTCACAAATAATCCGCCTGAATCCTGCCCCCCGAACGTGTTAAAGACCGCAGGAATGACCGCTCCAATGAGCACCAGTATCCCGCCGACCCAGACTCCCAGCGCCAGCCATTCAAGCGTGAGGCAACACACCATCCCCCAACGGGACATACGCCGCACCGGACTACGGCTCTGCCTGGTCGGCCTCGAATACCACCCGGCCACCCACGATCGTCGTCGTGACTCGGCCCTTCACCTTCCATCCGGCAAACGGGGTGTTTCGGCTCTTTGAGCGAAACTTAGTTGGATCGACCTCCCACTGTTCCTGCTGATCGACGATCGCCACGTCGGCATCCGCCCCGACCGCCAACGTGCCCTTGGCCAATCCAAACGCCTTCGCAGGAGCCGCGCTCAACTTGTCGACTGCCGACTCCAACGACAAGACCCCCTCATCGACCAGCGCGAGGGTCAATGGCAACGCCGTCTCCAGTCCAACGATCCCGAACGGTGCTTCCGTAAAACCCAGTTGTTTTTCCTGAGTGGCATGCGGGGCATGATCCGTGGCGATGACATCGATCGTGCCATCGCGGAGACCTTCCTTGATCGCTTGGACATCCTTCCATGTCCGAAGCGGGGGGTTCATTTTGGCATAGGTGTTATAGCCTCGGACCGTTTCCTCCGTGATGGTAAAGTGATGGGGGCAGGCTTCGGCCGTGACTTTGAGCCCACGAGACTTGGCCTCCCGCACCATCCGGACCGATCCCTCTGTGCTGATATGCGCCAGGTGCAGCCGAGCCCCGGTCAGTTCCGCCAAGGCAACATTACGCGCCACCATCACATCTTCCGCCGCCGCCGGCATCCCGGGGAGCCCCAACTCGGTCGAGATGGCCCCTTCGTTCATACAGCCCCCCTCGGCGAGATGCAAGTCTTCGCAATGATCGACCACCGGCACGTCGAAGGCCAAGGCATACTCCATCGCTCGCCGCATCACCAGGCTGTTCATCACCGGCTTCCCGTCGTCCGAAATCGCGACACAGCCGGCACGCCGTAAGTCGCCGATCTCCGCCAGCTCCTTCCCTTCCGAACCTTTCGTAATCGCACCGATCGGAAAGACGTTCGCCAGCCCGGCCGCGCGCGCGCGATCGAGCATGAGTTCCGTAATCGCTTGGTTGTCATTCACGGGATTCGTATTGGGCATACAACAGACTGACGTGAAACCTCCGGCCACCGCCGCCGCCGCACCGCTCTGGATCGACTCCTTATATTCGAAGCCTGGCTCCCGGAAATGGACATGGAGATCGACAAAGCCAGGAAGGACCAATCGTCTCGTAGCGTTAATTTTCACCGCCCCTGCAGGAACCGTGAGGTGAGACCCTACCGCAACCACTCGACCCTCATCGATCAATACGTCGGCCATACCGTTGAACCGTCCCGGATCGATCACGTGCCCACCTGCAATGTATATAGCCACGATTCAGTTTGCTCCTGACAAGAGATACAGAATCCCCATGCGAACGGCCACGCCGTTCGCGACCTGCTCCAGAATCACCGACGACAAACTATCGGCCACCTCCGGAGCGATCTCGACCCCGCGATTGATCGGACCCGGATGCATCACAATCGCCCCAGGATTCGCCAACTCGACCCGCTCGGTCGTCAACCCATACAGCCGCGCATATTCGCGGATAGTTGGGAACAGCGCAATCCCCTGCCGTTCGAGCTGTAATCGCAACATCATGATGACCTGCACACCGCGTAATGCCTCGTCGAGATTGTAGTAGACGCGCGCGCCCAGTTTCTCCACGCCACAGGGCATCATCGTCGGCGGCCCTACCAGCCGAACCTCTGCCCTCAACTTCACGAGCGCGTGAATGTTCGAGCGCGCCACACGGCTATGCGCCACATCGCCGACGATCGCCACCCGCAGCCCCTCGAACGACAATCCACGCTCGCGAATCGTATACAAATCCAAGAGGCCTTGCGTCGGATGCTCATGCCACCCGTCTCCGGCATTGATCACGGAGGACTTCACCCCACGGGCCAGGGCTTCGGCGGCACCGGCCGAGGGGTGACGCAAGACAATAATATCCGCCTGCATCGCCTCGATATTCCGCGCGGTGTCGAGCAAAGTTTCCCCTTTGACGACGCTGCTCGACGACGGTGAAAAATTGATCACATCTGCACTCAGCCGCTTCGCCGCCAACTCGAATGAGGTGCGGGTTCTCGTGCTGGGCTCGAAGAAGAGATTGACGACTGTCTTGCCTCGCAGAGCCGGCACTTTCTTGATCTCGCGGCCCGTGACTTCCTTAAAGGAGTCCGCTGTTTCAAGGATGAGCGTGATCTCATCCACCGACAGGGGCGCCAGACTCAGCAAGTCTTTGCGTTTGAGGCTCATGGCATCCTCCGCTTCACGTCTTGAAGATCACCACTCGATCGTCTTCGCCTTCTTCTTCCAACAGCACCTGGATCTTTTCTTCCCGCGACGTCGGAATATTTTTCCCGATATAGGTCGCCTTGATCGGCAACTGACGATGGCCCCGGTCGACCAAGACCGCCAGTTGAATTTCTGCCGGTCGCCCCAGATCGATCAACCCGTCCATCGCCGCGCGAATAGTCCGACCCGTAAATAGCACGTCATCGACCAACACAATGATCTTGTCTGAAATATCGAACGGGACCGACGTCTTGCGGAGAATCGGCTGCTCCTTCCGCAAGGAGAGATCGTCCCGATAGAGGGTAATGTCCAACTCGCCGATCGGCACCGCCGCCGCTTCGATCTCTTGTATCCGCCTCACCAGTCGATGGGCCAGATGCACCCCACCGGTTCGAATCCCCACCAGCGCCAAATCTTTTACGCCCTTGTTGCGTTCGAGAATTTCATGGGCAATCCGGGTCACCGCGCGCGCGATGTCTCCCGCATCCATCACCAGTCCCTCGGCCTGTCGGTCACCACTCGTCATCATCACCTCGTTCTCACCGCATCATATTCGTATACTTCAGATGTCACAGCGTGTGGCAGGCATAAAAAAACCCTCTCATCGAGATCCGACGAGAAGGTTGAGACGCGCAGACAGACACAAACCCGATTGAAGCCCATGAACACTCCTTGCTCACCTCGCAGGATGAGCATTAAAGGTTCAGGCATAGTACTGAAGCCGGAGGAATTCTGTCAAGCCACGCGACACTCCTGACAGCAGGGTCTCCTCACAACTCATACATCTGTTGTGTTGAGAGCCGTGGGCGACGATCGAATGGGAACTCTCTCCCGTGAAGCAGTCACCCGCGCGGCTTGAGTTCTTCTAATGTGAATTGTTTTGGGAGAAGGACCGGAACCACGATGCCGATGGGATCACCTCGCTTGATGGTCGTCGGCTTCGTGAGTTGTAAGAGAAAGTTGGCAGTGAACGCATCATAGTCCGTGAGCCAATCATACATGTTCGGCGTGCGTTTATACTCCTGGGTTTTAATCCCCTCCCACACAACAAACGTTCGGTCAGGATAGTGATAGAAGTGGTTGGGCACGTCTTTCATCATCAGTCCTACCAGCTTGGGATAGTAGAACCGAATGCCGCAACAGAGCTTGGGATATCCGCTGTTTAAGATTAAATCGACGTAGGTACCCGAGAACGACTTGTAGCCGAGAATCCGCTCTTCCGGCAAGATCGGCGGCGCTTGCCACTTGACCCCATCAGCCGTTCGACGAATCTTACAATCCACCGGAGAACGAATGAGCCAGCCGTATTGACCCACCGTTCGCACCGGTCCACAGTCGTCGGGGACCACTTTGTAGCCTTCGGCCGCCACAGTCCGCTGCTCGTTCAGCGACATCCCGGACAATAACGGCCGATGCGGCATAAAATCGAGTTTCAGTCGCTCAGGCGCAAGGGCTATCGAATACTCCCGCTCCCAATAGATGACGATCTTGTCGTTCGGCTCTTCGCCGGCAACTTGCTCTTGAGTCGGCTCGCTCATTTGGCCAACCGTAGTCGATCGGGAGACTCGATGCAAGCACGTTACCCCTCCTTCATGGGGAATAATACGATACGGCCTTGAGCCTTGCTTACGGCAGAGTCGTACGGTGCATTAGAAACGGGAGAGCTGTTTGACCGGTTTTTCCCGGCAGACATAAAACTCCTCGAATACTCTCCACTGATTACGCTGGTCCGAGCCAATATGAAGGCGATGCCTCGTTCCTGACGCATCAGACTGATCCCATTCAAGCGATCAGCCAGGCTTGCCGGTAGGCCTCCATGCCAGAGGGTGCCCAGTGGGATCCCACGTCAAAGACACGAGGCGCTTACGATAGACACCACGGCCGCAGTCACTGGAACAGAGCCCGCATCCTGCACCTCTTCGTCGAATCAGTTGAGAATCTGCGTCAGCGCACCACCGTGACCGAATAGGGCTCCATGTGTTGCCCTTAGAGTGAGAACTCACGCCCCCTTATTTTCTAGAGGCTCACTGACTCACATTGACCATGGTCGAACCCTTTCCTATACTGACAGAGGCTCGTAGGGAGGTGCGCTGTGAAAATCGTCATCGGTCTACTTATTGTCGTGGCCCTAGTGGTCGGAGGGATCCTGTCGCTTCCCTTCCTGATTGACCTCAACAGGTATCAAGACCAATACAGGCCCCTCATTGAAGACGCGCTCAACCGCAAGGTTCAGCTACAAGACATCCGCCTGACTATCTGGCCACGGATCGGTGCCAGGGTGGCCGGGTTTGTTGTGCTGGACGACCCGGCTTTCGGCTCCAGCCCCTTTGCCTCTCTCACCTCGTTGGACATCGGGGTTAAACTCATGCCGTTGCTCAGCGGCACCGTCGAGGTAGAAGACATCACACTCCATGATCCAGTTATTACAGTCATCAAGAATAAGAACGGCATCCTGAACGTCTCGACTCTCGGGCGTACAGGCGTTGGCCTACCTAAAACTCCATCGCGGGCGCCTTTACCATCGACCGAAGGTCCGCTCAAAATCCTGGCACTGCTGGCCGTGGATCGAATCTCCATTGCGGGTGGGACACTCACCTATCGAGATCTGTCAGCTGCCAAGCCGGCCGAATATATTTTGCAGAATATGGAGTTTCTCCTCCAATCCGTTCGACTCGGCCAATCCCCGAACCTTCATGTTGGAATGCTCGTTCAGCCGTTGAACATGCCGTTGAAGCTCGACGGTACCTTTGGCCCGTTGAAAGAATCCACGGACATCGATGCCATCAATCTCCAACTCGCGTTGGGAAAAACCGATTTCACCATCACTGGAAAAACAGTCGGGCGAAACGCCAGCCTGAACATCAGTGCGCCGGTCATCAACACTGGCAATCTGCCGCTCGTCCTCCCATTACAGAAACCCGTTGATGTGAGAAATCTCCAGATTGACGCAGAAATACAAGGCCAGGATGTGCTGTTACAGCGCCTCTCCTTTCAGCTCTTCGATGGACAAGTCGCGGCAGAGGGACGGGTCACATCCGGCTCCGAGACACCACCCTTCACCGGGAAGATAACGATTCAAGGAATGCAACTTGATCCGGCGCTCAACGCCCTGGCAAGCACCCCCGTGTCGATCAGTGGAACAGCAGGAAGTAACCTCAGTGTGCAAGGTCTTGGATTCTCCCTTCCCGACCTCACAAAATCCTTGGAAGGGACAGGCCATGTGGCCGTGAAAGACGGCAAGATCGAAGGCGTGAATCTGCTTCAGGAAGCCATCTCGAACCTCAAAGTCGCCGGTATTTCGCTCGATAACGTCAAGGCAACCGCGTTTTCGACGATCGAGGCCGATCTCACCATTCAGCACGGGACGGTTTACGTCAAACGGCTCTTGATGGACAGCCACGACTTTCAGGCCACAGGAGGAGGCACCATCGGATTCGATCAGAGACTGAATCTGGCCATAAACCTCAACCTGTCTCAGGACTTAAGTCAGAAGATCGCACGTTCATCGCCTGCCGCCAAACTCGCGATGAAAGATGACCGCTTGAGTCTTCCGCTGGTGATTACTGGGACAGCAGAGGCGCCATCGTATGGGTTAGATATGAAGGGCCTCACCGGAAGAGTTCAGGAACAGGTGCAGAAAAAAGTGGAGGAAGCGATTGGAGAGCTGCTGAAAGGGACGACGAAACCGGAAGACATAACGCGACAGGGTCGGGACCTGCTCAAAGGACTGTTAGGACGCTAACCGCATTCCTCATGAGCAATTCTATTCCAAACACTTGTCATACCAACACAGCATGCAGGAAACGACGCCGGCGAACATTCCCGCTATCTCCATAGACAGCAGCCTCGCTGCTGCTCGGTGATGGCCGATCAGATGGTATTGAACTGGAATCAGACCTTGTCGATGGGCTCAACAGCAAGATCAGGATTCTTCATTGACGTGCTTAGGGCCCGCGAGGTACGGCGTATTTGCGCTTCAAGATCCTCACGTACATGGCCTCGAACACCAAACAAACCGGACAGTCTCCCCATTCGTTCGGGATTATAGCCCCTAGATTTTAGCCACCCACTGACATGCTTCAGGCCGCGCGATAGGAGAGGACCTCCACTAAGGGCTACCGCATCGACAAGGCAATACCAGACTGCCACACCGCTTGGAGGGTTTCCCTGGGACAAACCAAACACAGGGTCTACTAGCGCCCACTTCCAGGCTCCAGCTGCTGTGCCGAGTATCTCCAGCCAAGTCGTAATAAAGAATGCCGCGAGATATACCAAGGGCGACCGGCCTTTAAACAGACAGATCAAAAACACAGAGAACAGCACCGCCCCTCCTACATCCCCCTGTTCTGGAAACCCGCTGATCCCCCATATCGACCATCCTCCGCACACCACAATCACTGTTGTTGCGATTACTCTGGCATATTTGATAAAGAGCCCGGAACGCGCCAACGCAATAGAGGTCAAATACACCATGCCGTGACCGAGCGGCACATAAGCCGGTACATTATCGAAGCGATAGATGTAGCCACCCATACAAACAGACGCCACGTATTCGCCGATTGTCGTAAACGCGACCGCCACGGCAACCTGCAATCGTACATCTCTCGTCTCACCCCGCAAGAAGCCGATCAGACATACCAACGCGATACACCCTAGGGCATATTGTTTCCCCACACTCCCATCTACTTCAAAGGTCATACAAACCGCGACACAGAAAAAGGTAAACGCTGCTATGACGTAATCCCGTTTTCTGTGAGCATAGGCGGCATTAATTTGCGGGAAATGGCGTAACAATTTCGACGTCATTGAATGTCAGCCTTTTTGCGTCTTTTACTTCTGCTCGATCGTCGGTCCTACAGGAACGTGACAGAGAACAGGGGGACCACCATGGATACGTTTGATGCAAAAGAGAGAGGCTCCAGACTCTCCGGCAACCGAAATCTAACCTGTAGACAGCCTCGCGTCAACTCAACTGAAATCAGTCGAAATCATGAGTGGCCTGACTGATACCATTTCCTAGATCTGTTAAAGAACCATGATGAGGAATCGCCTGCGTCCCACCGCCTCTGCATAAATTATCGTGACGATGTGCGTAAATAATGGAACTGTAGGGTGCCGGACAAATGGCAACGGCCTGCTGGGCAAGGCGGTGAAAAAGTAAATCGCGGGCGCTTGAGCGGCGACGGTTGAAGCGAAACGTGAACTCATCGAGGTAATAATCGAGATGCTGATGTGAACCCCACCCTGGAGCGTACCGAGCACCCACCGCTTGAGCAGCGCGGCGACGTTATGCACACGCGGCATGACTTCGTGAGCTTGTTCATCCCCACTGCGGATGACCGTCATGCGCTGCTTGTAGCCTGCAGCCGGGAGCCGCATAGCTTGTCCACCCGTCGGTGTGAATGATCGCGCAAGGTTCCACCGCCTCTCGAATGAAGTCCAGCAGACTTCGGCGGAAACATCCTTGACGCGTTTCAGTCGGATGCGCCCAATCGCTCGACCATTTTTCTCTGCCGCGACCACGACGATGGACTTTTTTTCGATCTCGCGGCCCCGCTTGCCCTCTTCAGGGCCGCCACGTAGGTTTCGTCGACTTCAATTTCGCCGGTCAGTCGATCACGACCCGGCCGTACCATCGCTCTGCGCAGCTTGTGCATCCACGTCCAAGCCGTTTCGTAGCTGCCAGCCCCAGCACCCGCTGCAAGCCCAGGGCGCTGACACCATTCTTCTGGCTGGTGATGAACCACATCGCAAGGAACCACGTGCGCAGCGGCTTACGGGTGTCCTGGAACACCGTACCGGCGGTCAGCGACGTTTCGCCGTCGCACGCCCTGCATCGAAACACGCCGCGCACCATGACCCACGGCTCCTTGATCACCCCACAATGACGGCACGCGAACCATCAGGCCAGCGCAAGCGGCGAATATAGTCGCGGCAACCGTCTCACTACGGAACCAGTAGTCCATTTCTTCGAACGTTGCGGGTAATCAACGCAGGGCTCGGCTTGGTGTGGTATGCGGAAAATATAAAAACGGGGAAAGATCCAATAAAAGGAATGCTTGCTCCTGATAACCAAGCTCGCTTCCTGAAGATGATAATGAGGCACCGTGTCATCAGCCACAAGAAAACAGGCTTCGGGCAACAACCCACACACACATACATCCCACGATCATTTTACGAGAGTGAGGATAACCATTCGCGATCAGATGCCCAAGGATGAGCAACGTGCCCCACGGAAGAACTGATTTATTTGAAAACGTAGGTTGGCGGGAGAGCTGCAAATCGTACACAGCTTCCCGCCAAAGGGGATGAAGCGAGGCAACTATTCGAAAAATACTCTTTAACACCAAGACTTGCCGCTGCAAGCGCTCTCGAAACCATAGAGAAACGTGGATCAGTCCTTCTCTTTCTTCTCTTCCTTCAATACCATTTTCCCTTGCGCCAGGCTGGCATTGAGGTCATGCTCGGGAACCTTCTTATGCACCAGGTTCTGATGGCAATCGATACAGGTTGCGCCCTCTGTCTCCATCTTCTTGTGCGCGGCCTTAGCAGATGCACCTGGCGGCTTGGTATTCTTGTGGCAAGCCCGGCACGTCATGCTGTCCCAGCCCTTCAGTTTCATGCGTGCCCTGTAGGCCGCCTCAGGCCGTCGCTCGTTGAATTTTTCGATCGTAGAGTAGTCGTTGGTGAACTCCTCTATGAGAAACGGCACTCCATCCACCACGTGAGTCCACACCGCCAGATGGAAATTGGAGAGGCCCTGTGGGACATGGCAATCCTTGCATCCTGGATCGGCACCGAGCGCACCCCAGTGCGAGGACTTTTTCAGCTCCTCATACGGGTAGGTCTCTGAATGGCAGCTCACGCAGAATTCGGTCCTCGATATCGCGGCTTCGCCACCGAATACTACCACAATGGATCCGACCGCAATAACTGCGCCGAGAATCAGGGCACCGACCGATATCCTACCCCACTCTGTCATTATTCCTCCTTGCCTATCTCAGCCGGCTTGGCATCCTTTTGGAACTCCTCATGAAACTTCGGGGTAGGTGGACCATCAAATGTGCCTGCTAGCTTGAAGTGTTCGTGCATGGCCTTGTTGTTACGCACCGACTTCTCAAAGTCGAACGTATATTTCTTGTCTACTGTGGGGGTGAACGGGGTATACGGTTTCTTGACGCCCTTCCACCCAGAGCCCTCGTAGTTCAGATGACAGGCGTTGCACTTCTCGATGAACTCAAACTCTTGTCCGGCTTCCACGAGGGACTCGCGCGGCGTGACCTTTTTCGATTTTTCAAAGGCCTCGCCCCCCTTGCGATGAATCTTTCGATAGTCGGAACCTGCCCCATGGCAAGATTCGCAGCCTACGCCTATCAAGAACTTGTCCGCCTCCGTAATTTCATACCCGCCTTCTGACCCGAACCCAGTCACGTGGCAACCAATACAGTCCTTATCTTTAGTAAAATCCTTCTTAGGGTCAAGTTTTGCCTTGACCATGGCTTTGTTCTTTTCTTTGTCCCTATCGGCTTTGAGCGAATCGACAGCTTTGGCGTGGGCGGTCTTGAGCCATGAGTCGGCCTCACTTTTGTGACAATTACTGCATTTCTTCCGCCCCTCATATGCGCTTTCGGCGGCAGCGGTTCCGACTAAAACAGCGAACAACGCCACAGCGGCAAGTGCGAAAGTCATTGGATGCTTCACGGGGTATCTCCTTTCTAGGGAAGTATTCGTGGTCGGACTATAAAAAATCTGTGGCCATACTTTATCGTCGGTTTAAAAGAATTACAAGACTAGGCAGTTCCACCTCAACCATATAAATAAGCGGGTCAGCTACTAGACAGATGGAATCTTGTACACCCAATAGCCACCGTATTGATAGACGAGTTTCAGATCCTGAAACTCAAGAGGGTTCGACGTCGTGAAGGGTAGCATCTTCGCGAGCAGTGTGTTGTTACTTTTATCATCGGTCAGGAAATACGCCCTAACCAAGTTCTCCGAGAGCCCGTGCACCGAATACGCAGTGTGGTTGTTCTCGGCCATCCAGCGCTTCACCAACCCGCTCAGCCCATGCACATTGCCGCCCTGCAAGGGAAAGTCTTTATAGGCTGCACCGAGTCGGTCCGGACGCATCAGGCCAAGCTTATAGAGATCCGAGAGATGAACCGCAATATAGGTCTCACGCCCACCGGTTAGCTCTCGCAACATGGCAGCGCCCTCTTTCGGATTCGCCACCAATGCATCGGCGAAGCGTTTGAATTTCTGGCTCTCTTCAGCGCTAGCCGGCGCACCCCAAAACTCGCGCTCGTACTTTTCTATCGCTCCACTCTTACCACGCCAGAGTGACGGTACTATATGGGGCTCCCCAAGATGCGAAACAAACATCGTCTGGTACCCCGTCAAAAGTCTAATCTGACGCGAGGTGTCCCACCAAGCAAGGATGGCCGCATCCTTCGGCACATGTTTCGCAATTGCTGATGCTAATGCGGTCAACTCGGAAAGCTTGCCATCGACGAAGACTACAGGTTCGCCGCTACGGTTTTCCCAATCAAGCATGACGGGCCTGGCATTGCCGCGTCGTGCAAGATACGCCACAGCCAGCGGTTGATCTACGCCTTCAACGATGATCTCGTGCTTACTGATACTGAGATCGGCCCAGGCATCGAGCCCAAGTTTATCGAATTTCTCTACGCCACCCTCTTTCACCAGCTTGTAATGATAGGGTGCCTGTGCTGGACCAAGCCACAGGTATGCGAGCCAGCTGAGCACAATAAAACCTCCCGCCACCAGGATTATTCCCAGCGACGGGAGGATTTTATTGCTTGGTCGCGTCAGCGCTCCTTCCATAGTTTGCGCTGCGCCAGTTGTCACCGCCTGTTCTTCTTGCGCCTGCTCCAACCGGCAAGTGCGAGCGTACCGGTCAACAGCATACCGCCTCCAACACTGCCGAGTGTGATCTTCCCATCTGTGCCGTCGAAGTCAAGCAGGCTTGTCTTGCTTCCCTCAAGCTTGGCCACCCGCTCCTGCAATGCCATCTTCTCCTTGAGCTTGGTGTCCTCATCCATGATTTCGACATAAGCACGGTTCAACGCCGCCCAACCAACGGTATAGGTGTACCCCCAATGTTGATGGGCGAGACTTACGTGCAGTTGCACAAGATGGTCCTCAGCCATTTCGAAGAGCTTGAGCTCAATGGCCGCCGGGTTGTTGCCCTTCGACCAGTAGATCTGGAAGAATTGCTCGAATCCTTCTGGAACCGGCTTCGGAGGCGCTGGTCGGTTAGTCTTCTGTCCTGTGAGGAGACCAGCCTCGTACTGCTTGTGGACTACGTCGTGCGCCTCGTCGTATTTATCAAGCCCTGAGTAGGTCCCATTATCCATAAACTCCAGGTAGGCACGAGCGTAACGCTCTGAGTGGCACTGGGTGCAGGTTTTCACCCACGAATCCAATCGCTTATCGGCCCAGTCGGTCTTGATGTTCTCTCGGATACCGGGCACGAATGGATAGTTGGCCCAGCGGACCTTCCGCACAACGTTGTGAGTGAACTTACCGTTATACTCCATGTGGCAACTCTGGCAGGTGGGAGCGTCCTGCCCGCCCTTGGCAATCGCGTCCTTGAGTTGCACGTTCCAATTCCACTTTGCACCCTTACTCTCATATTCCTTACCATGCTTCGACATGGTGTAGGCTTCCCAGTTGATGTGGTCGGCGCCGCTGTGGCAGGTGCCGCAGGCCTCAGGTTTGCGCGAGTTGGCAACGGAGAATTCGTGCCTGGTATGGCAGCCGTCACACTTGTTCTGTTGGACGTGGCACATCGTGCAGCCGTCGGCGATCTCTCTCTGCGACATCCCGGCGTAGACTTCCACCTCAACGTTGGCCCTGTAATCCAGCGCATGTGACGGACGGCCCTTTGGCCACTGGTCCTTCGGCCAAGTGATCGTGTCCCGCTCAGACTCACGCTCAGCAAACTCCTGCAGGTGGCAGTTACCGCACGTGTCAGCAGTGGGCATCCTTATGTCAGCGCGGTGGTCGGCCTTCTTCTTGGTATTGATGTCGTAGTGGCAATCGATACAGCCGACTTCCTTCAATTGCTCGGTCGCACCGAGTTTGCCTAGCGAGCGCAGGTTCGTCTCGACTTCCTCCAGCTTCGCCTTCTTGTAGAAGGTGTCATCTTTCGGCGTGAGCTTACGGATCTTGTCCAGATTGGCGTGGGTACTTTTCTTCCACATGGCCACCCAGCCAGGCGATTCATCGGTGTGGCATTTCACACACTGCTCGCGTGTCGCGATATCTTTGACCGATGTCGGTGGCTTGTAAAAGGATCCTGGGTCCAGGTACTTACTGAATGGGAGGGGCTCCCAATACTCGCCGTACTTCCCTTTCCCAAATCCTTCAGCTGGATCTAGATAGCGTTTCACCAATGCCTCGTGCAGCTGCTTGGGGCTGGCTGCCCGATCAAGCTTCAGCGCCTCGTAGGTTTCCTTTGGGACGCTGGGGAAATCCGCCTGCGCCGTCCCGGCGAGCAATACGCCGCAGACTGCCAGTCCGCATCTCAACCAGAACTTGTTAGCCATCTCTACCCCCCTTAGTTAAATGCACTGCGATTGTTAGGACCAATGGGACTTTGTCTAGTTTATTTTTATCGTTTTGTATTTGTAATGGACCCGTTAGGACTTTTTAATACGGGCGCATAATTATCTCAGAACAGATCAGATGTCAATGGAGTTTTCGTGATTTGCGAAAATATTTTTAATGGCTGATTCAGGCACATTGAGCGCCATGAGGACTCCATAATAAATAATAACTGCAGAAAATCGTGCTGAGTAGTGCGAGGTGATAGAAGAGATAGCGTCATGTGGGACTCCCTGCGCTATGGTCTTTCACGATCGATCACGATGGTGACCCCATCCGCTCCAGGCTTCACCGGTTGACTCATCCCCTCTAAATCTCCACTTTCCGGCATGGCCTTGCCGGACTTCGATAGACGGGCCACAATGACCACCGTTCCTACGTCGGAAAGTTTTCTGGACGGCATCATGCTGGTCGAATCATCGAGCCGGAACGTAAAGGGTAGATCTTTCTTCGTCGCCCGCACAATAGCCACAGGCATCGGTGGGCCATTCGTCTCGCGTGCAAATACAAACAACGTGTCCGTCGCAGACCCCTTGCCGGCCAGGCTCGGCCCCATAATCACCTTGCCGCTAATCGCAAGCGACTGTCCAGCCTGCCCAGCTGGCTTGACCGGCGCCGCCGGTTCTGCATATGCAGGTATCGCTGCGGCAAGCAGTACGCCACAGACTAGCAGGCAGAATCTCATCAAAAATTTGTGGGCCATGTGCGCGCTCCTTTGTTAAGTCACTTCTGTAAGTCACTTCTGATTGTCTTTAGTGCGCTCGATTGTTCGCGGGCCGGGCACATGTATCTCAGCCTACATCGGAAAATGTCAAGGAGATTTAGGTAGTAAATTTCATGGCCGACTGCAACAAGCGAGTTCTGCGCTTTTTCACGACGAGCCGTTGCAATATGCGGCCTAAAAATTCCTTGGTAAGGATCAACTGCAGCCGCGAGCACTGGGTGGCGAGAGAAGAGAGGGGCTTGTGGGTTTCCTGGCGCTATGGTCTTTCGCGATCGATGACGACAGTGATCCCATCCACTCCAGATTGTACCGGCTGACTCGTCCCCTCCAGATCTCCACTTTGTGGCATGGCCTGACCGGACTTTGACAGACGGGCCACAATCACGACCGGTCCGGCACTGGAGAGTTTTCTAGACGGCATTGGGCTGGTCGAGTCATCGAGCTGAAACGTAAACGGTAGATCTTTC
Organism: uncultured Nitrospiraceae bacterium; assembly: GCA_963821465.1. Classification (GTDB taxonomy): domain Bacteria; phylum Nitrospirota; class Nitrospiria; order Nitrospirales; family Nitrospiraceae; genus Palsa-1315. The sequence continues at coordinate 598,801 of CAWGDV010000010.1, forward strand.
CTCGTCGCCCGTACGATCGACACCGGCATGGGCGGACCGCTCATTTCGCGTGCAAACACGAATAATGTGTCCGTTGGAGATCCTTTACCGGCCAAGCTCGGCGCCACAGTCACCGTGCCTCTGATCGTACGTGGCTGTCCGGCTTGTCCGACTGGCTGGGCCGGCGCTGCCGATTCCGCATATGGTCTTTCGCGATCGATGACGACGGTGATCCCATCCACTCCAGATTGTATCGGCTGACTCGTCCCCTCCAAATCTCCGCTTTGCGGCATGGCCTGACCGGACTTTGACAGACGGGCCACAATCACCACCGGTCCGGCACTGGAGAGTTTTCTAGACGGCATTGGGCTGGTCGAGTCATCGAGCTGAAACGTAAACGGTAGATCTTTCCTCGTCGCCCGTACGATCGACACCGGCATGGGCGGACCGCTCATTTCGCGTGCAAACACGAATAATGTGTCCGTTGGAGATCCTTTGCCGGCCAAGCTCGGCGCCACAGTCACCGTGCCTCTGATCGTACGTGGCTGTCCAGCTTGTCCGACTGGCTGGGCCGGCGCCGCCGATTCCGCAAAGACTGGCATCGTCTTTTGACCGCCACCAAGCTGGCTCCGGGCCTCTGCGATGGCAGCCATCAGCTGTTGCGTCATCTCCGGGTCTACTTCCGCAGGAAGGTTCGCTCGAGCTTGCTCCCAATCCTTGGCCGCACGAGCGAAATCCTTTCGGTTGAACGCTACGGTCCCTGACAGCATCAGCGCCTTCACATTACGTGGATCGATCTTCAGCGCCTGCTGAATCAAGACTTCAGGCTTCCCCTCCAATTTGCGACCATGCACGACACCCAAGATGTCGGCATAATCGGCGAGTAGCTGGGCATCATTAGGAATCAGTGTCACGGCTTTCTCGAAAATCTGCACAGCCTCGGCGTTACGACCCATTCCCACGTACGAACGCGCGAGCAACATCCATCCCACGCCATCTTTCGGATTCTGCTCCATTTTCTGTTTGAGCTGCTCGATCAATGCTTCGAGTGAGTCAGCGGACGGATGAGCACCTTCGGAACCCCCTTGTGCTGACAACGAGGCAGCGGTTGGCTGCGTCATGGCAAGTGGGTTCCCAAGTTGCCAATAGAGCAGCCCACTGACAGTCGGAACGATGATGGCCAGTGCAAAAGCCACCGGCCTGCTGCTTATTTGTCGTTGTGCCCTTGTGGGCGTTGTCTCAGTAGTGCCTGTTTCCTCCAGTAGACGGCGTTCGAGCTCACGTCGCGCTTGCTGATACAATTCGTCGGTGAGCACGCCGTTTGCCCGGTCCTGCACTAGTTCTGCAAACTGCTGACGGAAAATAGACAATGTCTTCTCCTGCTCTCCTGTGGCAGCCTTGGTTGTGCGCTTGAGCAGCGGCCACAGCAGGAGCCCGAGGATGAGAAGCGTCATGGCCGATACGATAAGCCAGAATAGGATGGTCAAGGACGACGAGCTCCTTCAGAAAGTAGTTGCGCGACACGGTTGTGCTCGGCTTCCGACAACGTCACGTCGGTCAGCTTTTTTTGTCTCCTGCGCAGCGCAAACACCAATCCCGTTGCACCAGCTCCCAGCAAGAGGAACGGCCCCACCCAGAGCAGCGTGGTCGTAAGCTTCCAGGGTGGCCGGTATAAAACAAAATCTCCATAACGCGCGACGAGAAAATCGATGATCTCTCGGTCACTCATATCTTTGGCGATCATCTCGCGCACTTCTCGGCGCAAGTCTTCCGCCAACGGCGCGTTCGAATCTGCCAAGGTCTGGTTCTGGCAGACCAGGCAGCGCAGCTCGACGGCGAGGGCTTTCAATCGCGCCTCAGCCTGCGGGTTCGCGGCAAGCGGCTGGGCCTCGTAGGCCGTAGCAAGACTGGGAAGGAGCAGCATGAGCACCCAAAGCCATCTCATTGGTTTTGCAACTCCCTGACCAGAGGCAAAATCTTTTTTTCCAAGATATCCTCGCGTAGCGGGCCGATCTGCTTGTAGCGGATGACTCCGGCCTTATCGATCACGTAGGTTTCCGGCACGCCGTAGACCCCGTAATTAATGCCGACACGCCCCGGCTCATCTACTGCAACGATCTGATAGGGATTGCCCCACTCCTTCAACCACGCCAGGGCCTCGCTCCGTTGATCCTTATAGTCCATGCCATAGATCGGCACCTCCCCGGATTGCGCGAGGTGGATGAGTACCGGGTGCTCGTCCTTGCAGCCCCCACACCATGACGCCCAGAAGTTGAGGAGCCAGACCTTGCCCTTGAGGTCGTTCGACGAAATGACTTTCCCAGGATCATGGAGCTGCGGCAGCGAAAAGTCAGGCGCCGCCTTCCCGACCAATGGAGAGGGCAATTCCCGCGGGTTGAGCGTGAGCCCGACCGCGAGGAACCCGACCACGACAATGAAGAGCCCGAACGGGATGAGAAACCGGTTCATGAGACGGTCGGGCGCGCCATCTGGGCCGTAGCCGGCACCGCAGCCTCTTTCCGCCGCCAGGCCAGTCGATAGCGCCGATCGCTGACGGCCAGGACACCGCCCGAGGCCATGACCAAACAGCCCCCCCAGATCCAATCGATAAAGGGTTTGTGGTAGAGCCGCACGCTCCAGGCTCCGCCCTCAAGCGGCTCGCCCAACGACACGTATAGATCGCGCAGCAAGCCCGGTGCAATCGCCGCTTCAGTCATCGTCTGGTTCTGCACGAAGTACCGGCGCTTTTCGGGATACATCACCGTCACCTCTCGGCCATCCTGGCTCACATGAAACGTTCCCCGCGCCGCGACATAGTTCGGGCCATTGACCTGTTGCGTCCCGTCAAAGCGGAACGTGTAGCCGCCGAGCGTGGCCGTCTCACCGACGTTCATCCTCAAATCCTGCTCCACTTCGAAGCCCTTCACCATGGTCACACCGACGATGAACAGAGCGACGCCACAGTGGGCCAGGACCATACCCCAATAGGCACGGGGCAGCGTGGCCACACGGCCTCCAATGCCGCCGCCACCCTCGGCCTGGAGCAGCCGCTCCCGCAGATCCACCAAGATCGTCGCCAGAATCCAGAAGGCCAGCAGGAGTCCCAGACTGATGAGGGGCGTCCATTGGCCCATGAGCCACGGCACCACCACGGCGGTTACCAGACTGACGCCGAAGGCCCAGCGCAGGCGGATGGCCAAAGCCGGCAGGCTTGCCTGTTTCCATTGGGCCAGCGGGCCAATCCCCATGAGAAAGATGGCGGGCGTCATCAGGGGGAGAAAGACGGAGTCGAAGTACGGCGGGCCAACCGAAATTTTGCCGAGGTCCAGCGCATCCAAGAACAAGGGATACAACGTGCCCAGGAGCACCGAGCCCAGGGCCGCCACCAATAACACATTATTCGCCAGCAACATTCCTTCGCGTGAGATCAGGGCGAACCCCCCGCCCAGTCCGACGCGGGGCGCCCGCCACGCGTACAAGACCAACGAGCCGCCAATCACCACAGCCAGGAACACAAGAATGAACAAGCCACGCTTAGGGTCGGTGGCAAACGCATGCACTGAAGTCAAGACGCCGGAGCGGACCAAGAAGGTCCCGAGCAGACTGAGCGAAAATGCCATAATGGCGAGCAATACGCTCCAGGCTTTGAAGCCGCCCCGTTTATCGGTGACTGCCAGCGAATGCATCAACGCGGTGCCGGCCAGCCAGGGCATGAAGGAGGCGTTTTCGACCGGATCCCAGAACCACCACCCACCCCAGCCCAGCTCGTAATAGGCCCAGCCGCTCCCCATCGCAACCCCCACGGTCATAAAACACCACGCGACAGTAGTCCAAGGGCGTGACCAACGCGCCCAAGCCGCATCCAACGTGCCCCCCAAGAGCGCGGCGATCGCAAAAGAAAACGCCACGGAGAACCCCACGTACCCCATGTAGAGCATCGGCGGGTGGATTACCATGCCTGGGTCCTGCAGGAGCGGATTCAAATCGCGCCCATCCAATGCAGCGGGAATCAACCGCTCGAACGGATTGGAAACCGTCAGCATGAATAAAAGAAAGCCCACGCTGACGAGGCCCATCACACCCAAAATACGCGCGCGCATCGCTTCCGGCAGATGGGTTGAGAAGAACGAAACGGCGACCATCCAGATGCTGAGGATGAACATCCAAAGAAGCAACGAGCCCTCGTGCGCGCCCCAGATGGCTGCAAGGCGATAATGCAGCGGGAGTTGAGAGTTCGACGTGGCCGCGACGTAGAGCACGGAGAAGTCTTTGTCCGCAAAGGCATACCCTAGGCAACAAAACGCCAGCAGAACCAGAAGGAATTGCCCGCGCGCCGCCGGCTTCGCAACGGCCATCAGCGAGGTGTTTCCCACTGCGGCGCCATAGATAGGCAAACACCCCTGGACCACCGCCACGCAGAGCGCAAGAATTAAGGCATAATGACCAATCTCTGGAATCATGTCGGCTCCTAGCGTGGATTGACGACCAGGGTGTTGCTGCTCTGCGCTCCTGCGTTCTTGGCTTTGGCGAGCGCATCCGCGGCTTCCGGTGGCATATAGTTTTCATCGTGCTTCGCCAGCACTTCGCTGGCGATAAACGTGCCGTTCGCAACGAGCTGCCCTTGCGCAACTGCCCCCTTCCCTTCCTTAAAGAGGTCCGGCAGGATCCCTTTGTACGTCACGGGCACTCGTTTTGCCATGTCCGTCACGACAAAATGCACGGTTAACCCATCTCCTTCACGAGTGAGGCTACCGGCTTCAACCATTCCGCCAATGCGGAAGCTGCGCCCCTGGGGCACGTCTCCATTGGCGGCTTGCGTCGGAGTATAGAAGAATACAAGGTTGCTTTGGAACGCATTCAACACCAGGGCTGCCGCCACGGCCAAGGCAACCAGTCCCAGGCCGATGAGGACAAATCGTTTCTGTCGAGGCTTCATCGTCTCTGTCTCCTCCTACAACTCGTCACGGCTCTCTGAAGCCGCTACATGCCGCCGCCAGACCGCGAGGACTTCCCCCCCCATACACAGCGCCGTGGCACCGAACGAGGTCCACACGTAAAGGCCGTACCCGCCCATCGCGAAAAACTCCGCCACGCTTCCCCACTGCATCAGCGCGCCTCCGCAACATCTGGTATCGAAGCCTGCTTGCCCCATGACGGCTGTCGCTCCCGTTCGACAATCACACATCGCATGCGGGCTAGCGTCACCGCGATGCTGTACATCCAGAAGCCGAACATCATCACCAACATCGCCGTCACCATTGTCCCGGCCATCGTCGGCGCCGCTGTGATGCTGACAGAGGCGCCTTGGTGCAACGTGTTCCACCACCGCACGGAAAAATAGATGATCGGAACATTGATCACCCCCACAAGCGCCAAGACGGCGCTGGCGCGATCGGCTCGGCGCAGGTCGTCGATCGACGAGCGCAACAAGATGATCCCGATATATTGAAACAACAAAATCAGTTCTGACGTCAGCCGGGCATCCCACACCCACCAGGCCCCCCAAGTCGGTTTGCCCCACATCGACCCGGTGAACAGAGCGAGGAACGTAAACATGGCCCCGGTAGGAGCAATGGCCTGCGCCATCATAAACGAGGGGCGCGCATTGAGCCCCAATCCGAGACCAGCCCACATTGCCATGATGACGTAGAGAAACATGGACATCCAGGCAGCCGGTACATGAACAAAGATAATGCGGTAGGCATCGCCTTGTGTCACATCAGTCGGCGCGACGAAGAACCCCACATACAGCCCGATCGCGATCGATCCAACAGCAGCGGCAGTAAACCACGGGATCATCCGCCCGGCTAACGGGTAAAAGGCCTGCGGTGATGAATATTTAAACCAGTTAATGCCTGTGGCGCTCATGAGGATCTCTTATTCCAATGCAATGCGTAATGCAACAGCCGTGGCCCATGGCGCAAATGCAAGCGAGAGCAAGAAACAGGCTCCGAGTAACGACAGATTCGCTTCGCTGCCGATTCCGGCCAAACTATTACTGACGGCGCCGGCCCCAAAGATCAGCACCGGGATAAAGAGAGGCAGCACGAGGAGGGCAATCAGCAAGCCGCTCCCGCGCAACCCAAGAGTTAACGCGGCCCCGATAGATCCAATCATACTCAACGTCGGCGTACCAAGCAAGAGCGATAACGTCAACACCCCCAGCGATTCCCCACCCAGGCCGAATTGCAAACCGAGGAGCGGCGAGAGCAAGACCACTGGCAGGCCAGAGATCACCCAGTGCGCGAACACCTTGCCAATGACCAGGACGGCCAGAGGCTGAGGTATCAAAAGCGTCTGCTCCAATACACCATCGAGATAGTCAGCTGTAAATAGACGTCCGAGTGACAACAGGCAAGCCAGCAGGGCCGTGACCCAGAGTACGCCGGAAGCGATCATTCTCAGAACTGCCGGCTCCGGTCCGACCCCCAACGGAAAGAGGCTCGCAACGATGACGACGAAGAAAACCGACATCGCCACATCCGACCGGTGCCGCATGGCCAGCAAAAGATCCCGCCGGACAACCCCGCGCAACGCCTCACTCAGGCTGGGCTGGCTCATCGAGTCAGCCTCAAGTGCTGGATGCAATCAGGCGGGAGATCGATCTCCTGGTGCGTGGCGACGACCACCATGCCGCCATGACTCAGATGCGACTGTAGGTGTTGGGTCAAGTAACTTGTGGCTGCAGCATCGAGTGAAGCAAACGGCTCATCTAAGAGCCATAACGGACGTGTGGAAAGCCAGAGGCGCGCTAGTGTCACGCGGCGCTTTTGTCCTTGTGAGAGCACCCTCGTCGGCAAGCGGTGAACCGGTCGCCCGAGACCGACGGCCTCCAACGCCTTTTGCACGATTGTGCTGGAACTTTCATCGCCGGCCAGGCACGCGGCGACCTTGAGATTTTCGACCGGGGTTAGCTCATCCTTGATTCCGTTGAGATGCCCTACATAGGTCAGCTGAGCACTATAAAGCTCCTTGAGTTGGCGGATGTCTTTCCCCTGCCAAAGAATCGCGCCGCAGTCTGGCGATAACAGGCCGCACAGCATGCGGAGAAAGCTGGTTTTCCCACTCCCGTTCTCGCCGACCACAGCCAGCAGAGTTCCTGGCTTGACCGTCACGCTCACGTCGGAGAACAGCTGTCGTTCCCCGCGACTGCCGCTCAGTGCGACGGTTTGAAACATATTTGGAGAAGCCCCACCGGAATCGAAGAAAAAGAAATGCCGCAGCGTCGAATCTGTATGGATTGTATCGTTCGCGAGTGTGCTCTCGACACCGTCGGAGACTTTATAAGATTCAACTGTCGCTGAAGCAGTAGTCCCATTACAAGGTCGATGTTGCCATGATATGGCACTTTAGGATCCCATGAAAGGGACACAGGCCACGAATTTTTAATTGTCGCCCATCTGACATTGGCAAGTCAAAGATGGTTTGATCCGGCATGAATGAAATGCATCTCTGAACCTGTTGCTCAAACCTATTCCAACCCATGGGTGCCAGAAATTCTTTCGTCATACTCTCCTCTAGACCACAGCATGAAGGAAAAGACATTATTGAGATTTATGCATACCATACATTGCGAGGGGGCTAGAATCTTGCCCTGCTTTAGTGGCATCATATACAAATACCACTTGAGATATGACAGGTGACTAGACAAGTAGCTACGCATCGGGATCGCATCGCCCGCACGGAGCAACAGCTCATCGCAAGGTTCCAAACAGGAGGGTCGGGCATATTCTTATGATTAAGCAAGTAACGGGGGCAGGTCTTACGGTGCTCTTTCTTCTTGCTGGACTGTACCACCCTGAAGTCGCTGCTGCCCATGGAGCAACGAGCGGAGAAGACGACCCGTGCCTGCGCCGGGTCGGGGAGAAGTTGGTACATTTCAGCGCCTATCAGCCGCAATACCAGTTAAAAGACCAATACTGCACAGACATTCCCAAGGAAGGCGACACCTTTCTGGTCGTAGACCTCGTGGACTCGGAACTGCGCAACGAGCCGGTCGGGATGCGGGTCGTGAAGGGGAACGGGAACACTGAGGCAGGAGGTGAGATTGTGGCAGATATTCGTCCAACCACCCACCCGGACGGAGTGCTCCGGGGCGAGGCCCGGCTGGACGAGGGCCTCTATACCGTCACTATTGCATCGGAGAAGCAGAATCTGACGCGGCGCCCGCAGTATCTCTTGCGGGTCCACATGACCGATTATCAGAAGCTGGTACGCACCGTGGCCGTCCCGCTGCTGGGCGTGCTGCTCGCGGCCTGGCTCGGGTACAAGCTTCTACGATCGAAATGGCTGCGGAATTGGTGGGCCGTCCTCCGTTCGTAGGAAACTAGATGTTCCAGGCCGCGGGCACATGGTTCAATATTCGAGAGGGAGGATCCTGGCAATGGCTGTGCAATTACTGAAACCTATCGGCTTGTGCGTCTTGATGTTGGCAATCGGGGCGCCATTCTTCTCCTCGCAGGCCCAGGCTCACGGGGGACTGGCATTGGCCGAGGACATGTGCAGACTCACGATCGGCCCATATAACATGCACTTCACCGGTTATCAGCCTGACAACACACGCAATAAGGAATTCTGCGAGGACATTCCGGCGACCGGTCGCACGGTCGTGGTGCTCGATTACATGGAAGACGCACTCCGCCCGTTGCCCACCGAGGTTCGGATCATCAAGGATACGGGGTCGGAGCAAGATCTTCAGGCCATCACGGTCCTTCACCTACCAGCCAAGGTCTACCCCGCCGGCTCGGTCAATTTCGAATACAACTTTGACCAGCCCGGCAAATTCATCGGATTGGTCACCGTAGGCGATAAGCGGGAACATGTATCGCGATTCCCGTTCTCGGTTGGGGAAACGAAAATATGGTTGCCCCCCTCCTACTTATTGATTGCTCTCGCTGGGGTTGCTGTGGTCGGAGTGATCTTCTTTTTCCTGCGCGGTCGTGGCAATACTTCTAGCAACACCGTTTCGTAAGCGGCCGGCATCCGGTCGCATGGAGAGCCATCCGCCGGTACAAGACGGCCAAACGGCCAACGTTGGACCTGCGCGCAGCAATCAAGGATGATGGGGAAGTCCGACGGAATCACAAGCGGTCCACGCGGTCGAGCGCACCCATGCTGAGGGCGTGATGGCGATAGACGCATGCGGCGCTGGTCAAGACAACGCTGCCACGCCGGGCTGTCCTCGCCAACGCAGTTGCGCGGGTGCGACTTTGGTTCAACGAGACAGACAATTAAGGGCGACCACGAATTAAAGCGAGAAGGATACTGACAATGTCTTTGCGATTTCTGAAACCTGTGGTGGTGTGTTTCTTGGTGCTGGTGATCGGAGCTCCACTCTCCGCACAAGCTCAGCACTTTCACGAATTGGACAAAAACTTCTGCATACTCAAGCTCGGGCCCTACGGCATGCACCTTACCGAATATCAGCCTGACACGTCTGCCTCGAGGGAACTCTGTGGAGATGTCCCGTCGACCGGCCGCACGGTGTTGGTACTCGATTATATCGAAGGGGAACTCCGCTCGTTGCCCGTCGAGGTCCGGGTCATCAAGGATACGGGGTCGGAGCAGGATCTTCAGGCCATCACGGTCCTTCACCTACCGGCCAAGGTCTACCCCGGGGGATTCATCAATTTCGAATATAGCTTCGACCAGCCCGGCAAATTCATCGGTGTCGTGACCGTTGGGGGCAAGGAGGAGCACGTCGCGCGATTCCCGATCTCGGTAGGTGAATCGGGAGTGGTTTCGCACTTCATGCACTACATTATGTTCATAGTCCCACTGATAGCGATTGCCGGTGGAGCGGCAATCTTCTTTTTCCTGCGCGGTCGTCGCAAATCCTCGGTTAGCACTGTTTCGTAGGCAACCGGCCATCCGGTCACAGGAGTGCAATGCGCAGAAATACGATGGCCAAATGGCCGGCTGCTGTGCTCCAGCTCAGCAGCAAAGACGAGGAGGATGTCCGATGAAATCATGGGCAGTTCACGCACTCAGGCGCGGCATGGTGGGCGCGGCGATGGTGATGGTGATGTGCGTGCATGCCGCCCCGGCGCTGGCACATTCAATGCTGATCAAGGCAGAGCCGCCGCGCCGGGCCGTCCTCGCCACAGCGCCGACGCAGGTGCAACTCTGGTTCAACGAGGAAATTGAAGGCGACTACGCATCGCTGGTCGTGCTCGACGCCGAGAAGCATCCCGTCACCGAGATCAAGCCTCAACTTGCTCCTGATGACCGGAAATCCATCGTCCTGCCGTTGCCGGAGTTGACGCCCGGGAAGTATTCAGTGAAGTTTCGGGTACTGTCGGTAGACGGTCATGTGGTAGAGTCGTATTTCGACTTCACGGTAAAGGGCAAAGTGCAAAAGAAATGATCGAGGTCATCGGCGCGCTGTTTCGCTGGCTGCAGCTTGCGTCCAACATGATCCTGATCGGCGGCTGCGTCTTTTTGGCGATTGCCGTGCGCGGGAAAACTGCATTCGACGCCCCGTGGCCCGCTCGCCTGAATCGGGCATTACCGTGGCTTTCGGTCACGCTTCTGCTGGGCCTGCTGGGCTTGCTGGCCACCACTACAGCGCAGGCCACGGGCATGGCCGAAAATGCTTGGCGTCCAGGAGCCTGGCTCGAACTTTTACAAAAAACCCGCATAGGACTCATCTGGAAGGTGCGCGCTGTCCTTGCGCTTCTCGTGTTCGGAGTGGCGCTCTACATCCGGTTCTCACCTTGGGCGCGCTGGCAGTATGCGTTGTGCGCGATCGTCGCTGCACTCACGCTGGCTGCTGGATCGCTCGCAAGCCATTCCGCAGCCGGAGAACTGTCCGTGACATCGGTGCTGCCTTACGCACTCCATATCGTTCTGGCGAGCGTCTGGTTCGGAGGGCTGCCGGCCGTTCTCTCAATAATGTTCGCCACCACCGGGAAGCGGTCACACGAGGAAGTGGATCGGGTCGACGTCCAGACCCTGAAGCGTTTCTCTGCAATAGCACTTCCTGTGATGGTCGCTGTCGTTGCCACCGGCATCATCGTTGCGGATGGCATGGTGGACACAAGCTACGCCGCATTGGTCGCGACGAGCTATGGGCTGGTTTCTCAACACAAAAGCTTGCGTTGCTCGCACCGATTTTCGTCATCGGCGCATGCGCGCGCCGCATCTGGATTCCGTCACTCGACCAGAACACGGATGTGGCCGCAGCCGGCGGACGAGGACTTCGCAAGTGGGTCACTGTCGAATTCATGATCGCGTTGCTGCTGGTGTTGGTGGCGACAGTGCTGGCCAATGCGGTGCCGGCGAAGCATGCCGTCATTGAAAACTGGCCCTATCCATTCCGCTTCTCCATCGACGCCACCTGGGGCGGGTTGGGCGTGATGATCGGCGGGGGGGTAGGAGTCGCACTGATTACCCTGGCAGGTGGGATGGTTGTCCTTGGTCGGTCCAAGCGATGGGAGACAAAGTGGCGCATTGCCATCCCGGCCGCGCTAGCGGCCTGTGCGCTGGCCGTTGCGCTGCCTCCCCTTGCCACTCAGGCTTTTCCGGAAACCTACCGCAAGACGCCGGTCCCGTTCGATGCCATTTCCGTTGCCAACGGTGCGACCATATTTGCCGCAAATTGCGTGCTCTGCCACGGACCCCAAGCCAAGGGCAACGGCGTTCTGGCCAAGACCTTCGCTATCCCACCGGTGGATCTGCTTACGGAGCCGCACACCGCCAAGCATACCGCAGGCGATTTTTTTCACTGGCTGACCCACGGTATTCCCGGTACGGGCATGCCGGCGTTTGCCGACAAACTCTCGGAAGAGGATCGCTGGGATGTCGTAAACTTTCTCCATGCCACGTCCCGCGGCTATCAAGCGCGCCTCATTAACCCCTACGTTGCCCCCAATCAGCCCTACATGGCCCCGCAGAACTTTTCCTATGCCGCGCATGACGGTGCGAGCGGCACCTTGAAGGACTTCCGCCGACAAAAAGCAGTGCTGCTGGTCCTGTTTTCGTGGCCGGAGTCGCGCGCGAGGCTCGATCAGCTGCGGCTGGCTTACGCCACACTAAGCGGCAGCAATACAGTGGTGTTGGCGATGCCCATGAATGACCTCAACCAGGATGATTTGGCGGCGATCACGGCAGACATACCGTTCCCAGTGGCGACGCAGGGCGCGCCGGAGATCGCACGTAGCTATGCCTTGTTCCGTAGAACCCTCAGCAATCCCGATCTGGCCGGCGAGGGGACAACTCCGAAGCACATGGAGTTTCTGATAGACCGTTACGGCTATTTGCGGGCGCGCTGGATCCCTGCAGTAGATGGGACAGGGTGGACAGACATCGGCGAATTGACGCGGCAGATCGAGCAACTCAACCGGGAAAAGGAAATTCGGCCACCGCCAGACGACCATGTCCACTGAGCCTCAGGTGGAAGCACGGCGTGCTACCCGGATTCCGAATGCACGTTTCAACGGTCATGTTCAAGGGAGTAGGTATAATCCCCCAGAGCCCTGACGTGACAGACCGATAATACCCTTAGGCCGAGCTGGGAGCAATGTCGCCAGACGCTTCAAATTGAGCAGCCACCTCACGAGATACGCTTTGTCTCTGACCTACAGCAGTCCGCGCCGGCGAAAACGACGGAAGCCGTGCCAGCATTTCGCCTCGCTCCAGAATTCTTCGATCTTCTTCCGCGCCCGCTGTGAAGGCGGTACCCCACTGGCCGGCTCAGCCGTCTCACCTACTGATGCACCGCCTCCCGTCCAGTAGTGTTGGCCACAAATGTGCGGCGTGATGCGCCGCTTGAAGGGGGCCGCCAGAAAGGACTTGGCAAAATACCTCTTGTCCGCTCCGACCGTCTTGATCCGCATGCCGTATCTCTCATGGAAATGATCGATCATGCGTTGTCCTCCATCCTTCCCTGAAACCGGGCGCCGAAAGGGCTCCACGACCCCCACCAAGAGCCAATGCCGATTCCCATCAGCCCGTTGACCGGGTCTCCCACCAGCGCGACGGTCCCATACCCTTGTTCGCCAATTTGACCTCAGGATCGGTCATCGACACAGGCATCTGGTTCGAGTGCCACTCCTTGTGAAACGTGACCGCGGGATTGCTGGGGTCCTGATCAGGAGACCGGATCCGCTGCTTGTAGTCCTCCGGCTTCAGGAACACCTTGATCGGCACACAGCTCTTCTTATGCCGCATTCGCCTATACTACAGCGTCCCGTCCAGCATCGTATGTGCCGAGACCAGTTTCTGCTTGATGGCCAGGGCGACCGTCTCATCACACAGCTGTTCGAGTAGCCCGCTTTCGGCAATCCGCTGCGTCCGGTTCTGCATGAACGTGGAGTGATCCCACGGAGCCGTGGCCAAATCCAGCCCCACAAACCTTAAGAGGACCAGTTTCCCAGTCAACTCTCGCAAACCAGGGCACGTTCTGTGTTGACCAGAACAGAGAGCCATCCCGGAGGGCCAGAAACAGCTTCTCCAGTTGAATTGATGGGGGGTCAGCATCCGAATAGAGCGGCTCGCAGAACGCTCGGATTCGGTCCATGTCAATCAATGGCCGGAACTTCCGCATGGGGTGACCCAATGTCACAAACTGATCGAGATTGATGTGGGAAAACATCGATGGCTGCGGATTATACATTTCTACATAGGCGTATCCCTCCTGATGGACGATTCTCTTAGCATAAACTTGTCGGGATCAAGAGGGGTTTGTTAACAGCCTGCTAGGTATCGAGACCAGCAGTATAGCGAGGTCGCCCGAGGGAGCTTTACTCTGAACAAGCCCCGGAATTGGATGAGCTGTTGAGGGCCACAGAGAGGCAGAATACAGGATCGGAAAGGTATGGAAGGTATGGTGGTCTTCATGTCTGAACCTGCACGGATATTACCAATCGTGTGGGGGCACATTAGAGTGCTTGATTTTCAATGCATTTTTGTATAACGTTGTGAGCGAATAGCCTATGCACTTAACTCCAGTATGCCCCAGGCATATCGGAGTTACACCGTGGAGGACCATATGCAGACTCTCGCCAAGTTCGAGCAGCGCTTCGCCACAGAAGGTGCATGCCGTGCCTACCTAGCTCGACTCCGGTGGCCAACCGGGTTCTGTTGCCCCCAGTGCACAACCAGCGGCAGTTGGACCACCACGCGATGTCTTCTGATGTGCCGCCGATGTGGATACCAAGCCTCCGTCACGGCCGGAACGATTTTCCATCGAACCCGACTTCCGCTACAGGACTGGTTCCGAGCCATGTGGTGGATGACCGATCAGAAGCATCGGCTCAGCGCCTTGGGGCTGCAGCGCCTACTGGGCTTTGGCAGTTACAGAACGGCGTGGTTGTGGTTGCAAAAACTGCGGCGAGCATTGGTACTGCCTGATTGGGATAGATTGGGAAGCCAAGTTGAAGTGGACGAAATACCTATGGGACGCGTCGAGGCAGGAGGAGGCCGCCGGCACCTGGAGAGCAAGGCCCTGGTGGCGATCGCCGCACAGATCGATGGGAAAGGGATTGGCCACATCCGCCTGCGTCGGATTCCCACCGCCTCTCCAAGCCAGCTCATTGCCTTCGTGAAACACGTGGTTGAACCGGGCTCCATAGTCATCACAGACGGATGGAAGGCCTATGCAGGGTTGAAGCAGGAGGGCTTCAAGCACCGACCGCGCTTGATTAACGCCGGCGGCAAAACGGCGTCGGCCTTGCTACCCCGCGTGCACCGAGTGGCCTCCTTGTTGAAACGCTGGTTGTTGGGTACCCATCAAGGTGCATTGTCCCGTGAGCAACTGGACTCCTATCTCGACGAATTCACGTTTCGGTTCAACCGTCGAACGTCTCGAGACCGTTGGAAGCTGTTCTACAGGCTTGTAGCGCAAGCTGTTACAGTTGAGCCTGTTCCCTACTCCAGGCTGGTTGCGGGCACCTCCTAGAGATTAAATTTAGGTGATGAAACTGGAGTTAAGTGCATAATCCTTTGCACATATTTTGCAAGCAGAAGGACACGGCTTCCGCCTTGGATATTCTACTTGACATCAAGAAACTGTATCCGCTAATCTCCCGCCACGCAGATCAAACGGCAGCAACTCGTAGCAATGTTTCACCGGAGAATTTTCTCTGGAATAAGCGGTGGGTCTCAATCACTTAACAAGGAGGTCTGGGTATGGCGAGTACAACAACGTGGGGAGGGGGTAGCGACAAGGGCTATGACATGTCGCTCTGGTACGATTCCAGGCCCCTCAAGATCGGTTGGTTTGCAATGTTGGCGGCGGTGGGCTCCGAAGTCGTCTTTCAGCGCGTCTTCGGCTATTCCCACGGCTTGGACTCCATGACGCCGGAGTTCGAGAATGTCTGGATGGGCCTGTGGCGGTTTAACGTGATTTCCAACATCATCTTCGCGTCCGCGACCTTGGGATGGATTTGGAGCACGCGGGATCGCAACGTGGCCAACGTGGATCCCAAGACCGAACTCAAGCGGTATTTCTACTGGATGATGTGGCTCGCGCTGTACGTGTTCGGCGTCTACTGGGCGGGGAGCTACACCCTGGAGCAGGACGCGTCGTGGCATCAGGTGATCATCCGCGATACGAGCTTCACCGCCAGCCATATCATCGCGTTCTACTTCACGTTCCCGCTCTACATCACCTGTGGCGTGGCGAGCTATCTGTATGCCATGACCCGGCTGCCGCAGTTCAGCAAGGCGGTCTCGTTCCCCTTGGTGGGGGCGATCGTGGGGCCGATGATGATTCTGCCCAACGTGGGGCTCAACGAGTGGGGGCATGCGTTCTGGTTTGTCGATGAACTCTTTGCGGCGCCCGTTGCACTGGGGCTTTGTGACCTTGGGCTGGTGCGGGTTGTTTGGCGGGACGGGCGGCGTGGCGGCGCAGATTGTGGCGCGCATGTCGAACCTGTGCGATGTGGTCTGGAACAACGAGAGCAAGGACTGCTTGCACGTGATCCCATACTAAGTCAGGCCGTTGGTGTCGGTGGGCTGGTCCCGTGCTCCGGATGCCGGAGAGCGGGGCCGCCAACCAGCCAGTTGGAATATTAGGGAGGAGACAGAATGTTCAGAACGAGCGAGGAGGGGACAAATGGCACTGTTTAGAACCGCTGAGATTATCAAAGCCAGCAAGCTTCCGCCGGAAGGCGTCAAGCTGTCAAGAATGATAGACGCGGTGTATTTCCTTCCGATTGCGTATCTAGGGGTATTTGCAACCTTTCATATGCACTTCGACCTGCTTGCGGGAGACTGGGATTTCTGGATCGATTGGAAGGACCGGCAGTTCTGGGTAACGGTCACGCCCATTGTGGAGGTTATGTACCCAGGGGCGATCATGTACTACTTCTGGACGTTCTACCGGCAACCGTTTGGTGCAACGTTAAGCATCACGGGGCTCCTTGTCGGGAAATGGATCACGATTGTGTTTGCCTGGTACTGGTGGGCAAACTTCCCGGCGAACTTCGTTATGCCCGCCACCATGGTTTCCAGCGCGCTGATCCTCGACTGTACCCTGTTGCTGACTCGGAGCTGGATGCTCACAGCGATATTCGGGGTATGGGCATTCGCAATGATGTTTTATCCGACACAATACGCCCTATTCGGGTACAGCAAGCAACCGATGGTGGTGGATGGTCAGCTACTTTCGCTGGCCGACTACATGGGATTCACCTATGTCCGTACGGGGACGCCTGAATATATCCGGATCATCGAGGTGGGATCGCTGCGTACGTTCGGCGGACACACCGTCTGGATCTCAGCGTTCTTCTCGGCCTTCGTCTCCATGTTGGTCTTCACCATTTGGTGGCAAATCGGACACTTCGTCGGGCAATCCTTCTTTTGGGTTAAGGGCAAACGTGGCGTCATGTCACGGAAGAACGATACCATGATCGTCGGAACTGATGAGTATGCAGCGAGGCATGGAGGCATACAAGGAGTTGCGTTGCCGGCTGGAGCCACATTAGCGGAAGGGAAATCATGAACGCCAAAAACATATTTAAATTATGTGTGATCGGCTCCCTTGGGATGGCGACACTAGGACTTACCCTGGTGTTCAATGCCTCACCCGCTTCCGCCCACGGGGAGCGCTCTCAGGAACCGTTCCTGCGGATGCGTACCGCGCAATGGTACGACACAAGGTGGAATCCCCAGAAGACCGGCGTCAACGAAGAAGCGATGCTCTCTGGCAAGATTCATGTCGCGGAAGACTGGCCGCGGGCCGTCGTGAAGCCCAATCGTACGTTTATCAACGTAGGCAGTCCGAGTTCAGTGTTCACGCGTCTCAGCTCGAAAGTGAATGGGACGCCGATGTTCACATCAGGCCCGATGGAGCTTGGTGGAGACTACGAGTATGTCATCAAGCTGAGGGGCCGGTTACCTGGGCATCACCACATCCACCCAATGTTGGCTGTCATGGGCGCCGGTCCTGTCGCCGGACCAGGGGGCTGGATGGATATCACAGGCAATTATAAAGACTTTACCAACCCAGCGAAGCTCCTGGTTGGAGGGACGATCGATACGGAGACCGCGGGTCTGGCGGCCGGACTCTTCTGGCATATCCTATGGGGTGGTCTCGGGTTTCTCTGGATAGCCTGGTTCTGTATCAGACCAATGTTCCTCATTCGCGCCCGTGTATTGGCGCAAGAGGGGGGAGATGCACTCCTGAACGATCCGGTCGACCGCGTAGTGGCCTTTGGCATGCTCGGAGTGTGCTTTGTTTTGATCGCCATTGGTTTCTTCTATACGGACAGTAAGTATCCTTATACCGTCCCACTCCAAGCGGGTGAACCAAAGATCAAGGCGACTCATTTGAAGTCGGACCTGACGATTAAGGTACTCGCTGCGGACTACGACGTTCCTGGTCGCGCCCTACGCATGACCTTGCAAGTTACCAATAGCGGTGAAGCGCCACTCACTATTGGGGAATTCACGACGGCAGGTATTCGGTTCCTCAACAAGGTCGGAGTGGCCAACAATGTGGACCCGACCTATCCAGCCGAGATCATGGCCCTAGACGGCTTGCATATGGAAGATGAGTCTCCAATCAACCCAGGCGAAACCAAAGAAGTCAAGCTCGACTCGCGGGATTCGTTGTGGGAAGTGCAGAGACTGATGGACATGGTCAACGATCCGGAGCAACGCTTCGGAGGGCTGATCATGGCTTGGGACGAATCAGGCAATCGTCACATCAACAGTATTGCCGGCGCCATCATCCCAGTCTTTACGAGGGCCGCTGGAATTTAGGGGTTTTAGTCACGTTCAAAGCGTGATGCCGATCCGCCCCCTATCGCAAGATGGGGTGGCGGATCGGCTTTTTTATGGAATGAGATGAATACCGTATACGCCTAGATCAGGACACCATGAGATCACACTGTGAGATCGTTGCAAAAGACTTCTGAATCGCGTCTGTTCGACGAGCGAGCCTCAAATTTCCCAGGATTTTTAGGCAAACCGTACGCATGCGGCGGAACGGCGCTGCCCAACGGCTTTGTTTTCAGTTCTGCCCTGCTTTGTGAACAATACTTTACTTTTCTCGCAGAATTTATCCACAATACTTCCTCCATTCCACCACGGCCTGCCAAACAGACTTATCCGGCGTGCTTACGTGATTAGAATCTCTCTCGAAATTGTATTGCGCAGCATTGTGATCGACGCGAGCCACACGAATCCTAAGAAGTTGGTGACGTAATATTCCCAGCGAATCAGCAACCGTCGCTTCCACTGCAACCAGTCGCAGAACCGCTCCACCAACCAGCGCCGTTGGTCGCGCCACAGCGGGCGGCCATCTTGTGTTGTAAGTTTGCGTGCGGCCCGGTGGGGAGGCAATCATGTCGGTTCCGTCTTGTTTGAGCTTGTCGTCCAGGCCATCACGGTGATAGGCGCGATCGCCAATCAGATGGCCTCCCGCATGTAGAAGTCGAAACTGAGTTGCCAACCAAGGTCACCTCGTGGTGATTGGCCGCGTGTGTGCTCACTGAGAGGAGGAGGTCATAGCGATCCACTATCGCCAGTATCTTCACGTCTTTCCGCGTCGGGTCTTGTCGATCGCATCGCAACCGCCTTTAGCCGAGTCAAATGTCGCATCGATGAAGCTCTCACGGTCGGTGCAGTAAGTTGAGGGCAGATACGACGTTAGGGATTACGCGATGACCACAATGGGGGCGAATCAGTGTGGGACTACCTGGCCGAGTTGGTCAACGAGGGCGCCCGGCAGTGGACAATCGGCTATACGTTGAAGCGGTTCTCTCCCGAATCGTCCGGCATTCTCTAGCGTGACTTACCGGAGCGATTGGGTGATTGGAAGAATGCCCACGGCCAGTTTAGTCACCGGGCGGAACGCGGTGGGGGGCACGGGTGATTCAGCACCGGAGTTGTGATGCCTATAACGAGTACGCGATGATCGACAGCACGATTGTGTGGGCGCATCAGCACAACGCCGGCGAGCGAAAAACAACGGGTCGCATGCGATTGGGCGGAGCAACGGCGGGTTGAGTACCAAGATTCATACGACGGTTGATGCCTTGGGTAATCCGCTCGGCTTTCTCTGTCATGGGGAAAGGCCAGTGTTCTAGAGGGAGCAGCGGTGTGGCTACCACAGCTCCAGGAGACGATGCGGATGAGCATGTGATGAACCGTTAACAGAGAGTGGCAAACAGGCCGTCATTCTGCCGAGGAGCAATCGGATCACTCAGCGAATGTATGATCGGGCTTTGTATAAAGCCCGGCACTTGATCGAGCACTTCTTTGACAAACTCAAGAAATTCCGCTGTCTCGCCACTCGCTATGACGTAACGGCCCGGAACTTCTTGGCGGCCCTGCACCTCGCAGCCTCAGTCATTTGGTTGATTTGACGAACAGGCCTTAGGCAGAAAAGTCCCTTTCAACACAGCCATGGCCAAGCTCTGCAATTGCTCAACTTACCGAACTGCTCTTTTTCCAATTCAAATGCTTCCCCGGTTGATTCAGCAGCGTGAATTTGCCATTGTTTAGGGACGGCCAGACTGGGGTATCCGAAGAACATGCGGGAGTTTCGCTGGCAATTTACCACCGAAGCGGCATGCGTCGAGAACCTGATTCAATGCTGACCCTCGAAAATCTACGCGGCTGAGTCAACCGGGGAAGCATTTCAATTCATTATGATCTCTGCTGCCCATCCTAAAATCGAAAGGGAGAGGCAATGCCTCTCCCTTTCGCAGATTACGTAACTTCGTCACGGTCCTCAGAACCATGAGGCCCTGACCGCTAAAGATTTCCACCGCTGTGTTTTGAGATCACAGCGGTGCATCTCCTCAGGATTACTTCAGAAGGTTCTTGTAGATCTCCGGTTGGTCTGCGCCTTCCACCTTTATCAGGCCAACTGCGCCTTTTGCAATGCGGAAGATTGCGTGGTCAACATTGATATAGGTTCCAGGCACTTCGACCTTAAATTCTGCCATGGAAGAGCCACCCGCAGGCACGACAGTGGTTTGGACGTTCTGCAATGGAGCCGTAATCAAGGAACCCTCGGGGTACACCCTGTCAAATATCTCGCCGATGACGTGCCACGAGGCGACTAGGTTGGGTCCTGCGTTGATATAGAACATTCGAATGGTGTCGCCCACCTTGGCTGTCAGAGGATTCTTGACAAGCGCGCCTGCCATGCCATTAAACACCACATGTGAAGGGCTCTCCGCTAACCCATTTTCGAACGAAAACTCCAAGGTATCGCCCTTCTTACCAGGCTTGGTGTAAAACTCGCTTTGCACGACATAAAATTCTTTGTCTACTTTCTTAAGCCCACCAACCGGCTCAACTAAGATCCCGCCGTACATGCCATTCGCAATGTGTTCAGGAATGGAGGGAGACGCGGTGGCGCAGTGATAGTAATAGAGGCCGGCATTGAGGGCCTTAAATCGTAACTTGCTTTCCTCCCCTGGCTCGGTATTGAGGCTTGCTGCCCCGCCACCTGGTCCAGTGACCGCATGAAAGTCAATGTTGTGACTTTCCTTACTGTCCTTGTTGTTCTTCAAATGGATTTCAACCGTATCCCCCACCATCACTCGGATCATGGGCCCTGGGACGGTGCCAGGCGTTCCTGTGGTTCCATAACCCCAGAATTTATATTGGTTATCGTCGCTAAGCTTACCGACCCACTCGTGAGCTTCAAGTTCAACTATGACGTTGGCAGGCGCTGTTCGTGTGATAGGAGGAGGAACATTGGGCGCGGTCGTCACGACAGCCTTGATGGTCTCTGCCGCCGACACAGACCCTGGATTCATGGCAAGACAGGGAGCCACGAGAAATGCGCCGATAAGTCCGGCATTACGCAAGCAACGAGAAAAACTAATAGACATGCGAGCCTCCTGTGATTTTCGATTGCTCTGACGGTTTCTTCTATCTTCTACTTGGCACATGATGAATGATTTGAGCCCTATCAGGGCATCCGATGTCGCCTCTCGCTCAGGGCTTGTAATCCGTGTGCTCTGACGGTTTACCCCCGTGCGAAAACTGGTGCTCGTATGCCATAACCTGCCAGATCTGCTCCTCCGACAGGAGGGATTTCCAGGCCTTCATTTTCGTCTTTGGGACACCTTCCGAGATTCGCCAGAACCAGAAGCTATCTGAGAAGCGGCCAGTGTTATTCTGGTCACGAAGATCTCGCGCTCCCTTTTTCACCGGTTTACCGTCTTTGCCGTGGCAGCTGCCGCAGTTGATGAGGGGGTTGACTTCACCGATGTAAATCTTCCCACCCTCCTCGATGGCCTTAGGATCCGTCCACCCGCCAGCCGGCATATGTTTATTAGCATACTCAGCCGGAACTGGAGGCAATGGCACTGGTTCTTCAGAGTACGCTTTTCCTCCTGAAAGAATCAGGATGGACAGCATCGCTACGACCGATATCCCGACCTTCCCCTTCGTCATTCGCACCTCCTTTTCTGATGGTGATTATCGTCTCTTGACGATGTCGTGCCTCATGGGGCTCAACACAAATGATAACTCGCATCGCTCCCGCTTGCCGACTAGCGTATGAACCAGGCGGTGGTGATGCCCATGTCCGATACGCAGATTTCAAGTCCTAGCTGTTGTAACTGCATGGCTCTCCCCTTGCTTGATTCGGCCCTCTCAACTCACAACATCATCCTTGACAGCTTATTGGACAGTGTGTTGCCCAGTCGCTGATGAGCGAGTTCGATTGTGTCACGGATGTTGAGTATGATCCGTATGACGCACATGCACTTACAACATACTACTAGACACGGCGGTCAATGAAAAGAAGGGATTTTCAAAGCGCATACAAGTCCTTCCCTAGCATTCGCCGCCCACACAATGCCTTACGTGTACCCCATTGTCAAGATACAAAAAGCTGTCATGTTAGAATAGCGCATCATGTGGCCACCTCTTGTAGCCTATGGCCTGTCCGGTTTCTGGTGGCATATCAAGGAGGGTCATCATGACACGGACTGGGATCCTACAGGAGGTGAGACAGATGCGGCTTAAGAAGCTGTACGAGTGACAATAACCTCGTGGCCTTGTGATGAAGGAGGCTGAGGAAAGGTTAGGGATCGCCGAGAAGGTGTCTTGATGGTGTAGTGGCCTCGTTGAAACAGAGGGATCGGAGGGGGCGCAGGATTTAGACGCCCGTCGAGGGTGCAGTGCCCGTGGATGAGGCGAATCTGCCCATATAAACATAAAACAACCAGGTGCGGAAAAAGAAATCCCCTGCCTCCCGTAGTTCAACCTCGCCAGGGCCTCCGGACGAAGAAGGACTGGCCGGCTCGATATCAGCATGCGCATGGTGTCCAGAGGTATTGTGCAACAGTCGCAGACTAAAACCCCTGCCCAGCCTAAAGGTGCATCAACGATGTGGAAGTATTCTGTCGGGCCTGCCCTCTCGAAAAATGAAGTCGCCTTGGCCGTAGTGGGGTTCGGTCAGTTCTCGAAGCATACGTTGGCACGCCAATCCTGTCAGAATGTTCAGGAGAGGAACACCGGCAAACTCATGAGGAAGAAGCGGTGCGGGAGGGCTTATTTTGCGATGTGTTTAGCTGCCTCGACAATCGATCGAGCTCCGATGCCAAAGTGATCGATGAGTTCGTCAGGCTTCCCGCTGTGTGGGATCGTGCGAACCGCGAGCTTATGCACCTTGAGGCCTTCGGGTCCAACCGCGCTGAGCACCGCATCTCCGAGGCCACCATGCGCATAATGATCTTCAACGGTGAGGATGCGCCCCTGCGTGACCCTCGCACTGTCCAGCAACGTGGTGCGGTCGATAGGAACAACACTGTAGAGATCGACAATTCGCACAGAGACGCCGGCGGCTTTCAATATGTCGTACGCCTTCAGCGCTTCGAAGAGCGTGACGCCTGCTGCGACGATCGTGAGGACATCCGACGCGCTTTGGCGAAGTACTTTCGATCCGCCGATATGGAACATCTCATCGGGCCCGTAGAGAACCGGAGACTTTGGACGGCCAGCCCGAATGTAGACCATTCCTTTGTGTGCGGCAGCCGTTTCAACCAGCCGATACGTGCAGGTCGCATCGGATGGATACAACACGACTACGCCCGGTTGCGCAGCCATCATCGCGATATCTTCCAAGCCCATCTGCGAGGGACCGTCTTCCCCGATGCTCACGCCGACGTGTGTGCCGACAAGTTTGATGTTAGAGTCGCTGATCGCCGCCATACGGATGAAGTCGTACGCCCTGGCGAGAAAACAGGCAAATGTCGCCGCGAACGGGACTTTACCGCAAGCCGCGAGGCCGGCTGCTGCGCCGACCATGTTTTGCTCGGCGATGAAATTCTCGAAAAATCGGTTGGGAAATTTCTTGCCAAACTTGTCCGTGTAGGTCGAATTCTTGACGTCCGCATCAAGTCCCACAACCAGTGGGTTCACTGCGCCAAGCGCTTCCAGTGCAACGCCAAACGCCTCGCGTGTCGCGACCGCGTCGCCTACCTTGTAGGGCGACGGTGGGAGCGGGCTGATAGACGAAGGCCCCGGAGCCGGCGTCGATGGTTTCTTCAATGAAATGGTGGTGGTGCTCGGCCTCAACTGCTTGGTCAACTCATCGATTGCCTTCTGGATTTCCTCACCTTTGGGGACCGGCTTCCCATGCCAGCCAGGATGGTTTTCCATAAAGGAGATGCCCTTACCCTTCAATGTTTTGGCGAGAAGCACCGTCGGTTTACCTTTGGTGCCGTCAGCAGTATCGAATGCCTCGAGTAGCGCTGAAAGATCATGCCCGTCGACCACCAGGGCCTGCCAGCCAAAGCCGGCCCATCGGGAACGGTAACCCTCCATGTCGTGTTGCAACATGGTGGGATCGCTTTGACCGAGTCGATTAACATCGACAATGGCACAGAGATTATCCAATCCGTGATGGCGAGCAACCTCGGCGGCTTCCCACACGGACCCCTCGACGGATTCTCCATCGCCCATTAAGACGTAGGTTCGGTGGTCGAGTTTGTCGACGAATTTTGCATTCAGGGCGATACCGACACCAACAGGCAGTCCTTGCCCGAGAGAGCCAGTAGCCATGTCCACGAAAGACAAGCGAGGAGTTGGGTGGCCTTCAAGATCGGACGTCAGCGTTCGAAGCTTGAGAAGTTCGCTCTTGGGAAAGAGACCGGCTTCAGCCCAAGCCGCATAGAGCAGAGGGGCAGCATGGCCTTTTGACAGTACGAATCGATCGCTATTGTACGCTTTCGGGTTTTTGGGGTCGTATCGCATGACGGAGAAAAAAAGGGCCGCGACAATGTCCGCGGCGGAACAGCAACTGGATGGATGTCCGCTCCCCGCTTCGCTCGTCGCGCGAACGCTCTCGATTCGGAGCTGCGTGGCCTTGTTCTGTAGTGCAGCAAGCAATTCTGGGGAGGCGGTTGAGCTCGCCATCGGAACTCCTTTCGGGATTGGATGCCAAGGATGTTGCCTGACTCTTCTCGTCTTCTCTATCGGCAGCAACGCGGCGGGGTGTGAGGCTAACAAAATGAAATGAGGGAGTCAACAAACCTAAACAAAACTGTCAAGCCACAGTAGAATGTCTCAGTAGAAATGTCCGGTTTAGGTGATGGCCGCCGCCGCATGTGTGTCTCGTGTCGGCTGCAGCCGTTTGCGCCACGGATGAGCCGGGGTCGGCTTGACCGGACGCCGAGGGACTTGGGCCTTGGGAGGCTCAGCCACTCTCTCGGGGCGAGCGGGGATGGCGTGATAGTCCAGTGGTTGGCCGTGGTGTGTGATCCGCATCGTCCCATCCACCCGCTCTTCGACCATGACGTGGGTCGCTCGGACATTGGTTCGCACCTGATCGAGCTGCCCGTGGTGCGCCACCGTCCAGTCGCGGCGCAGGCCCCGTGTGGTCTTAATGCACAGGCTCCGGTCCAGCTCGCGGCTCGCCGGACAGGGCCGATGCAAATCAGCGGGCTGCGCAGGCGGAACGGCGAAGCGCTGATTGTAGATCGGCAGATAGCCCGTCAGGAACTGATTCGCCGCGTCCAGCGTGGAGACGCCCGCGAGCCGCATCTCCTTGATCACCCGATCTTGAAAGGTTTTAAAGAGCCGCTCCACCCGCCCCTTGGCCTGGGGGGAGTGGGCCGGGAGCAGCTCGACTCCCAGCTCGCCCAGCGCCCGCC
This sequence comes from uncultured Nitrospiraceae bacterium, assembly GCA_963821465.1. Taxonomy (GTDB): domain Bacteria; phylum Nitrospirota; class Nitrospiria; order Nitrospirales; family Nitrospiraceae; genus Palsa-1315. Next base: position 624,351 of record CAWGDV010000010.1, read on the forward strand.
CACACTGACTCGTGGGCTTGACCCCGGCCAGCTGCTCGTCCACGGTGGGTGGGGCCGGCGAGTGATCGGTCGTATGTTTGTCCGTGTAGACGGCCAGCGGAATCCCCTACCGAGTCACGTAGCGCGTGAAGCTGTCCAGCGCGGGGATCGTCCCTTCATACGCGTAGAACCGGGCAAACACTCGGCTGCTCGCATCGTCGATGTACGCCATCAGCACGCAACGAGACCCGCGCCCCTCGAACCAGTCATGGTGCGAGCCATCGAGCTGCACCAGTTCGCCCACCTGCGTCTTCCGCTCCCGCCACGTCCGGTGTGGGCGCTTCCGCCGCATGAAATGACTGATCCCGCGCTTCCGCCGCCACCGCCGCAGGGTCTCGTCGCTGAACGTGAGCCCATGCCGCTCGGTCAGCTTCTCGTCCGCCAACGTCGGCCCGAAATCCCCATACCGCTGCGCATACAGCTTCAGCATCATGGCCTTGACCTTGTCCGGGATCCGCCGATTCGATGGCTTGCCTCGTCCCCGATGCGCCAGCCCTTGGTCGCCCGCCTGCTCCACCCGCTCGATGAGGCGCCGGATGTGGCGGGTCGTCAGCCCCAGCACGATCCCCGCCTGGACCTGCGTCAGCTTCTTCTCCATCGTCTGGCGAATCACGTGCACCCGCCGGAGTTCCTTCACACTCATGATGACTCTGGCCTCTCTGACCATCGGACCCTCCGTGTAAGGGCCCACAGTCTCGCAACGAAGAGGACATTTCTAGATTGGCCAAAGCGGACATGTTCATTGTGGGATTACACAAACCTAAACAAAACCTAAACAAGCATCCAGCCTGTCACCCGGAGTCAACGCACGCAGTCACAAGGACCGGTGGAACAGCGAGTGCGCATGCAGAGGCACACCCTTAAGAGCTGCGCGTCACGCAGGCCAGGCTCTTTGTCTCTGCGATGTTGTTCATTTTTTACCTCGAATTATTCACCAGCCTTTCGGCTACAATGACGCATCCGCCGCTACGACAAGCCTGGACTCGGTGACACGACATCCAGGCGGGCTCGATCCGACTGATTGGATGTTCTTATTCCAATGCCTCCAATGGCGCGAGCAGGGCGACCGTCTGTTTCGCGAGAGCAGAGAGAGGCGTTCGCTCTCGCGCCAAGTCGAACATGGTTGAAGTCGGCTGGCTGACAAGATAAACGTCTTGCTGAATTCTTCTTCAAGAACAACAGGATCGCTTGACACGCTGACCGGCTTCACGCAGACTCTCGGTCATGCAGGACCAGACAGAGCAGACCCTGCTCGCCACACTCGCTGACCGGGCCGGGATCGCGGCTGACTATTATGACATCGCCGGGACCCGTCACGTGACCGCTGATGACACCCGGCGCGCCCTTCTGACGGCCATGGGCTATACGGTCGATTCGCCCGCGGCGCTGGCACAGACGCTGCGCGAATGGGATGAGGCGCCGTGGCAACGCCCGTGCGATCCGGTGCGGATTCTGTATGCCAATGAGACGGGCGCTCCGCTGTCCTGTTATCTGGTGCTCGAGGACGGGCAAGACGCATCCGCCACACTGGCGTGGCAGATCCACGATGAAGCCAACACGGTGGTGCACGCGGGGCAGGCCGGGCCTGGGCTCTCCGTGGTGGAGGTGCGTGTTCTCCAGGGGCACCGGCATGTGCGTATCGAGCTCCCGGCTCCGCAGGGGCTCGCGCTCGGGTACTACACGGTGACGCTACGGGCCGAGGGAGTGGTCGCGGGCGTCGGGACGATGCGGCTCATCGTGGCGCCCCGCCAGTGCTATGTTCCCCCGTCGATCGAGGGGCACCACCGGCTGTGGGGACTGGCCTTGCAGCTCTATTCGGTGTCCTCCGATCGGAATTGGGGGTGCGGCGACTTCACCGATCTCAGCCGGATGGTGGAATGGGCCGGGAAAGAGCTCGGGGCCGGGGTCATTGGGCTCAATCCGCTGCACGCACTGCGGAATACCGCGCCGTATCACATCAGCCCCTATGCGCCGTCCAGCCGACTGTATCTCAATGAACTCTACATCGATCTCGAGCGGCTGCCTGAATGGGAGAAGTCAGAGGCGGCCCAGCACCAGTTCCGGGCTCCTGAGTTTCAAGCCACGCTGCAGGCGCTGCGAGAGCGCCGGATGGTGAACTATGAGGCCATTGCGGCCGCCAAGCGTACCATGCTCGAGTTGGCCTACCGCCAATTCGTCACCGAGGCCTACAGCGGAGAGGCGCCGCATCTCCACCCCAAGACGGAACGCGCCCGGCTCTTCGAACAGTTTATCCAGTCGGAGGGCGCCCCACTCGAGTGGTATGCCACCTTTCAGACGTTGGAGGAAGCACGCCGGCTGAGTCAATCGACGTCGGCGACCTGGCCCGAGTGGCCCCAACAATTCCGGACACCCGGCCCAGCGGTGCATGAATACGCCAACCAGCACCGGACGCGCATTCGCTTCTTTCAATACATTCAGTGGGTGGCGAGCGCACAATTGAACGACATCCAACGGACGGCGGAGCAGTTGGGAATGCCGATCGGGCTCTATCAGGACCTGGCGCTCGGGGCCGATCGGACTGGGGCTGAAGCCTGGATCTATCAGTCGGTGCTGGCGCTCGGGGCCGACTGCGGCTGCCCGCCGGACCCGTTGGGGCCCGAGGGACAGAATTGGGGCTTGCCGCCGATCAATCCGCACGCGCTGCGCGCCAGCGGCTATGCGCTCATGATCCAGTTGCTGCGCCACAATTTCCGCTCCGGCGGGGCCATTCGGCTGGACCATGTGATGGCGCTCTTCCGGCTCTTCTGGATTCCGCGCGGGAGACCCGCCTCCGAAGGGACGTATGTGCAGTACCCCTTTGAAGACTTGTTGGCCATCGTGGCATTAGAGAGCGTGCGATCCAACACCCTCGTCATTGGAGAAGACCTCGGCACGGTCCCCGATTGGGTCCGAGCGCAATTGGCGAAAGCGAGAGTGCTGTCCTATCGGGTGTTCTACTTCGAACGCGGGTGGGATGGTGCATGGAAGCCGCCCAGCGACTATCCCGCACAATCGTTAGCGGTGGCCACGACGCACGACTTGCCGACCCTCACAGGGTTTTGGTCCGGGGAGGATCTCCACGTACGGGCGGGATTGGGGACCTTTCCAGATGAGACGACGCGTCGTCAGGCCTGGGAGGAGCGCCAGCGCGAGAAGGCCGGCATCCTCAGGGCGCTTCAGCGAGAACGCCTCCTGCCTCCTGGCGTGACCGAGGACCTGGCCACCGCGCCCGCCATGACGACGGCGCTCTGCCACGCGATTTATCTCTACCTGGCTCGCACGCCGTCCTGTATCGTGTTGGCAAATCTCGAAGACGGCTTGGGCGAACTGTCGCAAACCAATCTTCCCGGGACGGTCGACCGTCACCCGAACTGGACCCGGAAGTATGCGGTTCGTCTCGATGAGATGTGGTGTGATGAACGTCTACGCCAGCTGGGGGCTGTCTTGCGGTCGGCCCGTCCGCTAGGGTAAGACCCTCTATACCAAATACCGGATGCTCGAAAAGTCCACCAGCTTCGTTCCCGGCCTTGCTGGACGGCCTTTTTGAGAATCCGGCAGGGTGATTTTCTTCTCCTGAACATGCAGGTCTTTGAAACCCTGCTGTACCGAAATGCTTTTCCCACAGCCTGCTAGAGATCGAACCATGTTTCATCGGCAATCTACGCGTCGCTCATTCCCATGTTGAAGCAAAATCGCATTGTGCTGGCAATCGCAGGGGCAGTGTTTCTGGCGATCGTCGTTCTCGAAATGGTCTCCCCGGCCAACATTGTCGGCGCGTACGGTTTAGTGCTGCCGATTCTATTGGTTGCAACCGTGCGCAGTCGCAGCCTGATGTTCGTGACAGTGGTGGCCTGTCTCGTGACGACCTATGTGGGATTGATGCAACCGACCAAACCGGGGCGGTTTCAAGCGGCGGTGATCAATCGCAGCGTAGTCGCAGGGGTACTCTTGGTGGTGGCCTACATCGGCATGACGTGGGAAGAGCGCAAGGCGCGAGAGGAGGCGGCGCGTGCAGCTCTCGCCCGGGAGACGGAAAACCTTCTGAAGGCCAATACGCAGCTGGTCGATGCAAAAGATCAGCTGAATCGGTCAGAACGCTTAGCCGCAGTGGGGCAGCTGGTGGCCTCCGTGGCGCATGAGGTCGGAACGCCGCTCCACTCGATTGCCTGGCACGTGCAGGCGTTGGCTGAAGAGCCGGGCGTCACGCCTGAAATGAAGAAGCGGGTGACAGTTATCGATGAGCAGCTTACACGGGTGGTTCGGATCATTCAGGATTTGCTGTCCTCGACCAGACAGCGCCAACCTGAACCGACATGGTTGCCCGTGGAGCAGGTAATCAGCCCGGCGGTCGGGCTCATGGAGCCGGCCTTCCATGCAAAAGAAATTACCATGACGGTTGAGATTCCCGGAGACCTCCCGCTTGTCTGGGCCGATGCGGAAAAAATGCATCAAGTGATGGTGAACGTGTTCGCCAATGCCTTATCCGCCACCCCGCCGCACGGAGCGGTAAGCGTATCAGTACGCGCTCGTGCGGCCTCGCCCGAGGACCTCGACCGCGGATGCCGGGTCGCCGACTCGATGTCACCTCTGGCACTCACAATCGAGGTGCGGGATACAGGATGCGGCATGCCGGAGTCCGATGTGCAGAAAGCCTTTGAACCGTTTTTTACGACCAAGGCGGTTGGCAAAGGCACCGGGTTAGGGCTATTCTTGAGCCGAGAAACAGTCTTAGCCCACGGAGGGAGCCTTGTACTCGAGAGCGAAACTGGGCGAGGCACAGCCGTGACCATCACCTTACCTGGATTGAAGACCGAGCCGACCCACGTAGCGGAGAAGGACTGATGCAACCAGCGAATATTCTCGTCGCCGACGACGATGCGGTCGCGCGCGATCTCTTGGCTGAGGCCTTGAAAAAGGAAGGCTATGCCGTTGAAGCCTTTGCCAGCGGAGAAGAGGTGATCGCTCGCGGACGTCAGGGTCGAGTGGATCTGGTGCTGACAGATATTCGTATGGGCGCCGTCGATGGACTCACGGTCTTGCGTGAATTTAAACGCATGAGTCCGGACACGGCGGTCGTGGTTCTGACCTCGTTCGGCTCTCTTGAAGGTGCGATCGAAGCGATCAAGCAAGGCGCCTACGACTATCTCGCCAAGCCGTTTAAGAAGGAAGATATCAAGCTGGTGGTGAAACGGAGTCTCGATCACTGTCGACTCATCCGAGAAAACGCCCGGTTTCGCGAAGAGTTGAAGAACAAAGATGAATGGTCTCCGCTGGTGGGGAGCAGTCCCGCCATGCTGGACGTGTATAAGCTGGTGGCGCGGGTGACCGAGAGTAAGAGCACGGTGCTCCTGCAAGGGGAAAGCGGGACCGGCAAGGAACTGATTGCGCGAGCGATCCATGCCAATGGACCTCGTCGGAACAAACCGTTTATTCCGGTCAATTGCGGAGCGTTGCCGGATACCCTGCTGGAGTCGGAAATGTTCGGGTATGAGAAGGGAGCCTTTACCGGCGCGGTGGGAAACAAAGTCGGCCTCTTTGAATCCGCAAACGGAGGCACCCTCTTTCTCGACGAAATCGGTGAGACGGGCCAAGCACTACAAGTAAAGTTACTGCGGGTGATGCAAGATCACGAGGTCCGCCGTGTCGGCAGCACGACATCGACAAAAGTCGATGTCCGTGTCATCGCTGCGACCAATCGGGATCTCGAGCAGCTCGTCAAGGAGGGGAAGTTTCGGGACGATTTATTTTATCGGCTCAATGTCGTACGTATCACCTTGCCGTCGTTGGTGGATCGACGGGAGGATATTCCGATGTTGGTGCATCACTTTTTACAGAAATGCGCAGCGGGGGCGGCGCATACGGTGCGCGGGGTGCTGCCGGAGACGATGGCGTTGTTGATGCAGTATCGGTGGCCCGGCAATGTGCGAGAGTTGGAAAACGTCATAGAGCGGGCTGTCTCGTTGAGTCACGGTCCCCTCCTCACACCGGACGATCTGCCGACGTCGCTGAGTCGGACGGAGCTACCAGCGAAGGAGACCGCCGGGGCGACCGGCCACAACGATGAGAGGTATTTGTCGCTTGAGGAGGTCGAGAAGCGTCATCTCGTCCGCGTGCTGAAGGAAACCAAGGGGAATAAAGTCAAAGCCGCAAAGATTCTTGGTATCGATCGGCGCACACTCTACCGGATGGCCAACCGGTTCGGGTTGGATCTTGGCGACGATGCCGACAGCGGAGAGGTCGAGTAAGAGACGAGGTGGCCTATCTTAATTCAGACGCTTCTGCTGCAAGCGCGGATGGCTTGACGAGATCACACCCGGCTCATGGGGGTAGGGGAGGACCTGCGGGCAGTGACGCTGAGATGACACGAGGGCGAAGCTGCGTTCGCGAAGATTTCGGGTTACTTGGCTTTACTAGTCTTCAATCGATAGACAAGATGGGTGTCGGTTTGTTGGACGCCGTCGATCTCATGAATCCGGCTCAGCACCAACTGGGTCAGGGCATCCTGGTCTGAGACTTCCACCACCACAATAATATCAGGCTTGCCCCAGCAGGGATCGATGGTCTTAATTTGCTTGATTCCCGACAAAGCCCGAACCACATCGCTCGTGCGACCGGGCTGTACATTAATAAGCACGTAGGCCCGATCCGACATGATTCTCCCGCCATCGACTGGGGCGTGAATCGTACAAGGCACAGCAGAAATAGTGTGGTCAACGTAGCGGATGCCCGCCGCTTCTGTCAATGCAAGAGCGCCTGCAGACAATATGGGACGCGTAGGAACGGCTGATTTAGACTTCTTCATGTATCACCTCACTTCGGGGCGACCAGTACGTCGACAACAAATGAATCGTTCACGCTCGTGAGACTCGCTTCGAGGCCCTCAGGGTTCCCGATACGGCCATCGGGATCGTACATAAAACACAAGAGCGTGGTGCAGCGACCGTGGAATCGATACCGTGCTGCGTCAATTCGAAGTTGGTCTGTGAGGTCTTTGGCGGTAAGGCCAGGGCGTGTTTTCTTGACGATCACCGCAAGACGACACTCGTTCAGCAAGAGTGTCCTGCGCGGGGCTCCGCTTGAATAGCTCGGCACCCATTCATCCGTGTCGATATTGTTGAATTGAACCCGTAGAAGCGCGTGCAGCAGATCTTGCGCATCGACTTCGTCTTCTACCTGTAACGTTGCTCGATATTCCCCACGAAGTCGCAACTGCCTGACGACGGCATGGAATCGGCCACAGACAGCCTTCACGAGTTCGACAGGACCCAATCCGGCCTGAGCAAGCTGAGGTCCAGGCTCCAGGAGTGAGGAGGAGCCGACCGGCATTGAGGGAGACGGCTGCGGATTCGGAAGGAAAGGAGATGCTTCCTGCATCTTAGGCTGTGGGCCGGCAGAGGGAATTGGATGCACCTTGGGCTCCGGTTCAGGTCGTGGTGGCTCCGCTGGTCGGCCGGTATGGGATACATCTGCCTGCGCAGTCTGTGCCACTTGTGATGACGGTGGCTGGGGCTCCGGAGCGACCCGAACCACTGGCTGCGAAGGGGTATCCGGCGTCGCCATCGTAACCGAGGCTGGTGAAACCGGTAATGGTTCGGGCATAGATGTAGATGTACTCAGAGGCTCAAGCTTTTGCGAAGAGGGCGGATGAACCGAGGAGGGCAAAGGGGGACTCGGCACGGCAGTGGCTGGGGCCGGGGCGAGGTTCGTAGTCACGGTCACCGGCTGGGGCATGATCGGTCCTGTTTGCGTCAGGGTCATCTGCACCGTCGAGATCGATGCCGGCACGACGGTCATCTGTGGGTGCGCGGGTGCGGGTATGGATGAGACCGGCGACGCTGGAGAGATTTGTTGGAGGGAAGGTCCTCCTTGCAGATCACGTTTTTTTTGCTCAAGTGTGGCAATAAGAGTCTTGATGAGGGCGATGCTCTGCTGCATACCCTCAGGGCTGTCCATGAGAAGTCTGTGGTGCCGATGCTCTTGGAATTCACTGGATTTCTCGCCAAACGTGCGGCGAATGCACTCGCGGAATTGCAACTCTGTTCTCGCCCTGGCCGCGTCGAGATAGGGAAAGCCTTCTCGGCCAAGGTCTTCCACCTGTGCGAGAAATTCCTGGAGGTTTCCGACGCCCCGGGTGAGCTCTTCGATCGTGGCAGCTTTGGACCGCGTTCGAGACGGTTCTGATGTTTTTGCTCGTGCCATAAAGTCTGGGGGAAGTCTAGCCCAGCCTTCACAACGTGGCAAGAAAACATGGGAAAGTGGACGAAGGCTCTCGAAACCGCTTGGGTAGGGCGAGGTATGTCCGGCTATCACAGGGACTCACTAATGGCCCGGCTGATGAGGCGCGAAGCCTACGACGACATCGACATGTTTCTAGGCCCCATCTTCTGATCTGGCACTCGCGCAGTTGAGACGACTGCGGCCGATCCCTGTCCGAGTCGATTCCGCTCCATTACGGGGTCAAGGACGTTTCCACAGTTGAGGCAGCGCCAGCCCGCCATCCACATAGATTCGGAGCTCTCCCTCAGATCTAAGAAATGATCCTTAGCCATACAACCCTGACAACGTGTACAGGTCATGATCCCCTCTTTGTGCGTGTCCCCTAGTCACGAGAGTAACGAGTTGCTGGGGACTTGGTTAGACCTAAAAGAGGCACCTCAAATGAAGGGGACGTCACGCAGCCCACATTGCTCATGACGGTTCATCGCCCCCCACCCTACCCTCCCCCATACTTATGGTGAAGGAAGGAGGAGGTGCGAGACCGGCGCAATTCCAAGCTTGAACGGATATAAGTAGTTTTCTTGAAGCCGTTAGGTGGTGGGTACGCCCTGGCGGGCCGATAGAAGATCGTGGAGTCGCGCCATCACTGTTGGATCCATCGGACCAAACTCGACTCCGAATTCTTGATTGCGCGTCCATCGCACATAGGCGCAAGGGATCTGAATGGGTATGGCAGATTCACCGATCGATAGTCGGAGGGCAAGGCGCATACCGACATGGACTGGATGGGAACCGAGGATTTTCATTCCATCGCCGGAAAGATCCGTCATCGTTCCCTTCTCCGTAAAGTTCTGTCCAAGGTATTCCACAACGCACGGGTTAGCTAGGCGGCTTCTTGGTTTCGAGATGCTTCGCTTCGACACAGGCTCTCCTTTCTCAAGATGGTTCGCTTGCTCAGAATGAGTATACGCAACCATGCACGGCGGGCAAGCGAATTTGAACTCCTTATCGGTGAGAAGAGATGGGCACTGTTAAGGGCCTGTCCGACATTGCCTTCGTGACGAGGCGAAGGAGGTGCGGCCAAATGCGAGGCCGCAGGCTCGAAAAAACCGGAGGTGTATTCGCTGTGATACATTGAGGATATTTCCGAGCCGAGAAGGACTCAGATGGTCACGGATCGGTCGCCGCAGTAGAACGGTCAATGTCGGACAGGCTCCTGGCACAGAAGGAAATCATGGGTGGCATTCATGGCGAATGCACGAAGCAGAGCTTGCGGGAAAAGCACGCGTGGTGCATCAGACACGATGTAGCCGTGGGAATCGTTGGCCGATATGACGTGAGGGCGATAAAGTGGACGACGGCAAGAGCGGATTGCCTTATTGCCCGCCCTAAATTGCATATCACCAGACTGGCCTTCACCCGTGTAGAGAAATAGGCCATCATGCCAGTTATCCTCGTATCCGAAGTGACTCCCACTCTTGCCAGTGAATAGGAAAAGAAACGGCCATCTCCGGGGAGTTGAAATCCCTCCCTGACGTTGACCGCCATACTGTTTATGAAGGTCTGTCCGCTTGTAAGATTGACCAAGCTCACACATAGGTCCCTCAAATAATGGTTTCGCTATCGCTTTCGGTGTCGCCATTCCCACGGCGGCACCGGCGTGTCGGTTATTCTCCGTGAGCGATCACGCACTCACTTCCCACGCCTGAAAAGGCGTTTACGCGATACTCGGCGCTTCGTAGTTTGGTAATCCCGCCCGAGCGCATCGCCTGCGCGCCGGTGAGATCAGGCACGCCGCCTAAGTAAACTCGACAGTCCTGACCTTGCTTCGCATCGGTAATAGTAGGATTTGTGGGCCCGAGCGGCCGCACATAGGAATCGCAGCTCGCGAGGACTGGCAGCAGCATCGCGATCAGCACAAAGAGTCGTGTGTAGAAGAAGTTCATTTCGCCCCCTCCCCTTTCGTATCTCGTAACTCCACCAACTCCGCCACCAACACCTTCAGCGCAGTCACCCCCCCACCTATTGGAGACGGTCGCTTCTTCGATAGACATGCTGTCGCGTGTGGGGCGGTCGGTGCTCATCAGGCGACACCATCGTGTCGTTTACATGCTGGGCTCGCCGCGCAAGCCGTGGGGGCGTCACCGGCGTTCAGTCTTCCACGCCCACGCCGATCACGATGAGCACCGCATAGTCCTGCTTCGTGCAGCCCGCGACCGGAGGCATCGCTCCCCCTGGCGCAACGGGAAACGCCGTCTTCTGCGCGTTGGCCGGCGAGCACGAACCACCCACCGCCGCCGGTGTATAGCGCGCGGAGCGGCAGGCCAGGTGCGTCACGTCGTAGAGCGTTGCGCCTTGATCGAGCTCCCAGCGCCTGTCGCCATTCCTGTCGGCGGGATGAATGGTCAGCACCGCCGTCACGTCGCGGGCACCCGTGACCAGGTATTTGCCGGGAGGGAGCGGAACGGTCGGCTGCTCCATGATCAAGCCGTGTTCCTCCAGCCACCAGTCCGTGCCGTCGAATTTCCAGCGCGCCGGGGCGACGCCACCGGCATCCTTCAACCGTTGATAGCGGTTCAGCTCGACGCCCCGAGGACCCGGGTCCAGCGGCCACAGACCCCACGATTGCGCGCCGCTCCCGGAGGTCGCACCTGGATCGCCCAACGCCGCGATGAACTGCGTCGATATGCGCGGGAACTTCGTCTGACCTCCGCCTGCGGCGTGCACCGGCTGAGCCACGGCGGCTATTGTCACCAGCAAAGCCGTCGCAAGGCATGCACGGCGAATGAGGCAGGGCGTTCTCCTCGTGAGCGCCAACACGGCACCTCGCTGTAAATGGGTTCGCACCCCGATCGTTCTGAGTTCTGAAATCATCTCTCGACTTTCGTTTCAGGATGGGTCAGCAACAATTCGATCACCGCCATGTCCTCATCTGCCGTATGTGGTTGTGAATAGCATAAGTGAGCGCGCAGAACCCCCTCACCGTCCTACTTCGTCTTGTTGAGGCGAATCTCCTGGCTTGAAGGTCGCAGGCTTAGGCGGCACAAAAACTTCGTTCAGATTGCTAAAAGAGCCCCCGGGAGTCGGCCCGCCACTGATGACGTAAATACGCCCCTGCACTACCGCCGATCCGAGGCCATGGCGACCGGTGGGCATCGGTGCCATAGTCTGCCAGGTGTCACGGACCGGATTATACGCCTCGTTCTCACGGAATGTGCCCTCGCCGTCTTCGCCACCGAACACGTAGACCCTTCCGCCGACCTCGGATGCGGTGATGCCACTGCGAGCGGTGGGGAGATCCGCAGCACGAGCCCAGCGGTCGATGGCGGGATCGTACACTTCCGTAACGGAAAGATTCCGCTGGTAGTCACCATTTCGACGCCCGCCAATCGCATACACCTTCCCGGCCACGGTCGCGGCGGCCAGATGATCGCGGGGGGTGGGCAGCGCCGCTCGCGAGGCCCAGGTGTTGTGCGCCGGATCGTAGACCTCAACTGCGGCACTATTGGCCTTCCGGTCGTAGCCGCCGATGGCATACAGTTGCCCTTCGTGCTCCGTTACCGATAACGCGCCGCGTGCGGTCGGCATGGGAGCGCGCTCGACCCAGGTGTCTGTAGCTGGATCGTATGCGTACACATTTGCAGCTGGCTGCCAGACGCCGAGTCCCGACTGCGTGTACCCACCGATGACATACAGTCGCCCGCCCGTCACCCCGATGCCCGCATGATGCAAGCCGACAGGCATGGGCGCTTTGGCGGTCCATCGGTCCGTGGAAGGATCATATTCTTCGACGGATGCGGTAATCGCAAGATTCATCAGATTGCTGAAGCCGGGCTGCTCGAACCCGCCCACGACGTAAATCTTGTCGCGCAGCGTCACGACAGCTACCTCAGTGCGCTTCATCGGTGCGGGCGCTGCCGTGCGCCAGACGCCTCGATCGGGCGCCGGCTCGACCGATTGCGTGGATACAGGCAGTGCGAGGAGGCAGAGAGCAGTGAGGACCAGCACGTGGGCTGACATCGGAAGAACCATCCGAACATCGGGTCTGATCGCCGCGGTCACCGGTTGTCGCATGCCGCGTATTATACAGGAACGAGTTATGCTGCTGAGGTGCAATAACCGGACGGTTATTGTCCACCGTGGCCCAGTGACCTTTCCGCACGTCCTTTAGCCAAGAAGTGGGGATATGACGTTCCTGAAGCTTATCAAGCACCACAGACAGACCTTAGACTCCACTGGAGTCAACGTCATATCTCTAGTGCTATCTATAGAAACCACGAAGGAGAAAGCTTCTGAGATGGGGGCTGATGGGGCTGATTTGTGCTGTCCTGGTACCAGCGTGGTAGCAGATAGCGCTCAAGAATCCGATGGAGATGCGGGTTAAGAAACCTCGCGCTTATTCCTCTGGGAATGGAGCAGCAAATTTTCAAGGATCGGGACGAACACAGGCTTCACCCAGGCAGTGAACGAGACCTTGTGAGGATCATCTTTTTCTATCAATGAAGTCGCATGCATCATGAGATTAAAAAATCTACTTCCATCTGTGATGCCAATAGCACGGCAAAATTCTTGGATTTCTCTCCATGTCATTTTTTCTTGGATCACAAGCTTGGTAAGTAATTTCGTTTCATCTTCGGCGAGCTTGCTCAGCTGGCTTTGGATAAAGGCAAGTCTTTCCGGCAGGACTTCCTCCATCTCAACTTCCATTTCAGAGTTCAGCCCATCACTAATGGGATCAATACTAAGCTCACCATCTCTGCCAAGGCGAACTTGGGCGCGGAGGATGAGCATATCTGGCTTTCGGAATTCTCGAACACTGTCATACAGGATTGGCCCCTCATGATTAGTGACGGTGTTAAAAAGCATAATTCCGTCAGCATCGCCATATTCTTGAGTACTCAGCCAGAGGTTTCTCCTCTTAACGATCAGACTGCCATTCATCGTGGGACGAGGCAGCACTCTAACGATTGTTTCAATTTCCTCTCGAAGACCGCCTTTATTCATCAGTTGTCTCCTGTGTTCGCCAGGATAACAAAAAGTGATGAGAGAGGCGAGTGGGAAGAAGACGACCCGCGGTTTGTAAGATTGCGTGCGAAACCTACTTCCCGCTGATTAAGAGTCTCGACGACGACCTACCTCAGCACACCCAGCAGAACGAATCACCAGCAAAAGACGAGGATTTGTGATCGCCCCCATCATCTTGGATCATGGTGTGTCACGTTGTTTTGGCACCAGGTTGGCACCAATGCCGTTGCTAGAAACTAGATGGCTCCTATCACAGCGAATCGGCTCAAGAAACGGAGGCCGTCTCCGGCTGGTGTTCTTTCCTGCCCTTTGGACCGAGAAATTCTTCTATTGCCTCGACAATGGCACTAGATTTTATCCTGAATCCGGCGTGAAAATGGTGGGGTCACGGTTTGAGTCTTTCAATCTTCTGCAAGGCGTACCGCCAGGCTGCTTCCCGCGGGCCACTTGCAGGCAACGCTAACCTGGGGCGGTTGTCGGTCCGTCGCAGTTGGGCTGGCATCAACAGGATCGTGTGGCGGAGGGTCTGGAGGGTGGCACGCTGAAGCTCCGGGGGTAAGCAGAGCCGCTTGAACCAGTTGATGAGGTTGTAGGCCAGGAGAAGTAGGTGGAAGTAGGTCTCGTTGGCGAAGAAGTGGCGTGTGGGGATGCTGCCGAGGGCGTAGTCCCCTTTGAGCTGTTTGATGAGCAACTCGACGCCGGCGCGGTCGTTGTAAAAGCGCCAGAGGTTGAGGGGATGCAAGGGCAGATTGGTGACCAGGACCTGATAGTGGTACTTGCCGAGTTTGAAGAGCGTCAACTGGGCGGTTGGCTCGTCGGGCTGGGGGCGTCGGACGACGACGAAACGATAGGGGTGGGGCCACCGGGTCGGCTGGTAGCGAAACTCCGCGACCTCGATGCCGTGGCTGGGAATGGTGTACCGCAGGTGCCCGAGCTTGCGTTTGATCGGAGCAGTCAGGCGGGCAACGATCACAAACCTGGCCGCGTGAGCTTCCAGCCACTCGACCAGGGCATGATCGTAAAACCCTTTGTCCGCACGGACAATCACCGACCGGACTCCGGCTGGGACTCTTCGCAAAGCAGGCCGTGAGCAGGTCGCGCGTCCCGCTGGCTGTATGGGCATCGCCCGGCCGCAACTCGCCAGTGCCAGACGTCTTTGCTCTGTCCCTCGAAACAGAGCAGTGGGTGATACGACGGTCGGCCACGCTTGATCGGGTTGTAGCCGATGCGGGCCTGCTCCTGGTGGCCGTAGACGACCAACACGGTGGAGTCGACATCGAAGAGCAGCCGTGCAGGCCGGTCCGCGGTCGAACACTCATCCGGTAGAGAAACCGGTCGTGCAACGCCCGCAGCTTTGGCAAGGCGGTGGGAGCCACGCGCAACAGAAACCGCCGGAGTGTCGTCGCATCGGGATAACTCGGCAGACCGGTGAGGTACTGAAACACGCCATTCTGGCGCAACAACTGGGTTGTCTCGATCCGTTCCAACCCGAGGATCATCGGGTAGAGCAACGCGAGCAACATCTGGCCCACGCTGTAGCGATTGTTCCGCTGGGCCAGGCGAAGCTCGCTGGCCACGCGCATCTTTGAACCCGATCTCGGGTCAGGAAGCGGTGGAGAAGATACGCGCCGCCGTAATAGGTCAAGCTCCGTTCGCCAAAAGAAATGGCGAGTTTCCTGGGTCCTCTGGGCATCACGGTGAATGCTACTTCTAAAGTAGCTTTCACCGCAAAGCCGTTGCGGCGGTTCTATCCAGAATGGGCGCACCATGAGAAGATATTTCCTCAGGTTCTCACGCAGGATTCAGGTTTATAACCAGACCAAGATCGATCATTTCTTGCGAGACCGGAACTGGGAGCATTGCAGTGGGTGCCTCAGTCATTTCAATTTGCCCTTCCGCCCTTCGATAGAAAACGGGAGAAACAATACCAACAATTTCCAACTTGCTTCCCACCACCAGTCCGCCCGATCGGGTGCTGTAACTCTCTGAGTTATATATGAATACAGGGCTACCACTGGAACCTGGGAAAACAGACGCATCGATCAGGAATTGCTTTTCCCCACGAAAGTCCACAGCGAAAGGAGTTGCAGTAATCCCGCGTCGAGTGACAGGCAGGTTATTTATATCGTCTCCAATATCGTTTGGATACCACAGAAACACTATATCTTCGATGGCATCGAAATCTTCCACCTGCTTTGAAGCGGGAATTAGATCTTCGTGTATGAATCTATGAAAAATCGAGATGCCTTTGATACTTGGGTAAGCATTGAAAAAATTGGCTAAATCTCTGAAGGAGGTTGCCTGCAATGGGGAAGATCACCAAAAAGTATCAAGCCGAAATGCTGCGTCGAATCTACTTCATCGGATTGATAGCGTTCGCGCTAACACCGATTGCAGCATATGCTGCATCGATCAACGACAATGGTCCGTATCAAGCACATGTTCCCGGGTTTGACCGCGGAATGCAGAGCACGATGTATTGTGGGTACAAGCCTGCGAGTTGGGTTCGCGGCAGTGCTGTCCTTGATACGAATTCAGGTGACATCAGAATCACGATCCAAGTAGAAACGGACTCCACAGCTGCGGGACCTAACGGTGTTGTCGAAGTCAAGATTCGGGACGCACAGGGTAAGAATCTGGCTACAGCGAGGACCGAAGAGTTCGGCCATGGTGGGAAGCCACCAGGAAACGCGGTAATAAGAAACTACTCTGGCCATGCGAACGTGTCGTCGGAGGTCGCACAAAAGGCAGACTCGCTCTACGTTGAGGCCAAATGCACAGGAAGCATAAATCAACTGTTCGGCATTTCTCTTGCTGATGTGGAAAACGCAATAAAGATAATGGTAACAGTTGGATCCTTGTACACTCTTGTCCAAAATAGCTTATGACGTTGGGTCATCCAAAGGTGTAGGGTGCTGGTGAATCGCCAAACCCACCTGCACCCAACCGAAGGAGACCCAACGTGAACGCATCATGCAGCATGTTCAGTCAAATACTCAAGCTCATCCCGCGCACCGACTTCGAGCGCATCGTCAAAGCAGACGGGGTCCGAATATCGCAGTAAGGGCTTGTCGAGCTGGAGCCAGTTTGTGGCCATGCTGTTCTGCCAGTTGGGCCGCGCCCATTCGCTGCGGGAGATCGAAGGCGGGCTGAAGAGCTGCGAAGGCAAGCTGGCCCACCTGGGCATCGACGCCCCGGTCCGTTCCTCGCTGTCCTACGCCAACGGCCACCGTCCGTGGCAGTTGTTCGAGAAGGTCTTCTACGGACTGTTCGAGACGGTCGCCGCCAAGGCGCAGGGCACGCACAAGTTCCGCTTCAAGAACAAGCTGGTCAGCCTCGACTCGACCGTGATCGACCTGTGCCTGTCGATGTTCGACTGGGCGAAGTTCCGCCGCACCAAAGGGGCGGTCAAGCTGCACCTGGTGCTCGACCACGACGGCTATCTGCCGTGCTTCGGCCTGGTCACCGACGGCAAAGTCGCACGACGTCAAGGTCGCCTGGCAAATAGCCTTCCCGCCTGGCACCATCGTGGTTGATGACCGGGGCTACAACGACTACCGGCTGTTCGCCGAATGGACGGATGCCGGCGTCTACTTCGTCACCCGCATGAAGGACAACGCCCTGTTCGAGGTGGTCGAGGAACACGCGGTGCCGCAGAACCGGAACATCGTCAAGGATCAGATCATCCGCTTGACCGGCACCGGTGCCCAAGACAAGTGTCCGCATCTGCTGCGCCGGGTTGAGGCGATGCGCGAGGACACGGGCGAGACCCTGGTGTTCCTCACCAACCATCACGAGCCTCGGCGCCACCACCATCGCCGCCATCTACAAGGATCGCTGGCAGATCGAGCTGTTCTTCAAGGCGCTGAAGCAGAACCTGAAGATCAAGACCTTCGTCGGCACCTCGGCCAACGCGGTGAAGACCCAGATTTGGACCGCATTGATCGCGATGCTGCTGCTGCGCTACCTGCAACTGTCCTCCCGTTTCGGCTGGAGCCTGGCGAATCTCGGTGGCGCTGCTGCGCATGAACCTGTTCACCCATCGCGATCTGATGGCCTGGCTCGACAAACCGTTCACCACGCCGCCCCATCAACAGAATCACCCTCAAACCCTTTTGGCCTTCGCTTGATCTTGG
The DNA here is from genome assembly GCA_963821465.1 of uncultured Nitrospiraceae bacterium. Classification (GTDB taxonomy): domain Bacteria; phylum Nitrospirota; class Nitrospiria; order Nitrospirales; family Nitrospiraceae; genus Palsa-1315. Next base: position 641,768 of record CAWGDV010000010.1, read on the forward strand.
ACAGCACCAGGAGGCACGATCTTGAAAATCCATCATGGCCTGTCCGAAAGCCGCATCAAATCAGGTGGGCTTCCACGCAGTCTCGGCTATCTTGGACAGCAGTGATCGACAACGATACTTTATTTTTGTCCTGACATTGGAGAACCATTCCAATCTCCCTCCCCAATCACATGCACCCCTAACTCCAAGTATCAAATAAAAAAACAATGATTACTTTGGATGCTTTGAATAGTTAAATGAGTTCCCCTAGTTCCCAAATTTGATGGGTAATCCCAGCGGCCATAGCTGGGGTCATGCGAAGGGACCGATGAATCAGACAGAAGTTGTAGAACCAAAAGTACAGCGCCACCGCAGCTTTCAGGTTGGCTAGTTTGCGCGAGAACGCCAATGTCAGCCGATGGAATCTAGCGATCTTCAACGTCAAATTCTTCCGTTCAACATAGGACGGACCTTGCTGTAACAGGGACACCGAGCACTTCGGTGATCTGACTCCCTGACACGCGAGGTGGTCGCTCATTTGTCTTTCGGCTTCCAATCCCGCGCCAACTTTTACGCTTCGGCAATCTGGGCAGGCGTCATCTTTCGAGCGAGACGATCACGAAACACGGCTCCCGTTTTTTCTCCGTTCGCTGCTGCCAGGTTGTACCACATGTGGGTCTGGACAAAGTCCAAGGGCACCCGTTGACGAACACCGCCTCCGTGCTGCTCGTCCGCACCGCCGCGCAATCTTGCAAGACTCCATCGCCGTATCATTCATCGGCAACGTGTCGCACGATCCGATTTTCTGCTCCAGGATCGTGAGCGTACGGCACGCCAGATCCACGTGGGACCATTACAGCTTCAGAATCTCCCCGCGTCGCATTCCCGTATGGAGCGCGAACACAATGATCTCCTGAAGCCAGGGTGGAAAAGCCGCAAGCAAGCAACCGCTGCACTTCCTCCGTGGTCAACCAGCGCTTGATGCCATTGCGGACCTTCTCCTTGGCGATCTGGAGCAGGGGGTTGTCTGTAACCCATTCCCACTCCATTATGGCGAGCTTGTAGGCATGACCTGACCTAACAAGGTGAGTTCGTCGTTAAGGGTCTTGGGGACCACTCCCTGGGCGACTCGGTTCACTTTATACTCCGCGAGTCGTGCCGGGTGAAGCTGATCCAACGGGACGTCGCCGAACGTGCGCAGCACATGCGCGGCGAGACTCCGGTCCCGGCGGTGCGTCAACGCCGCCTTATTCAGAGCTGGGTGGTCTCGCAAATACCGTTCGAGCAAGTCTTTCACCTCTCGGAGTTGTACGACCGGCCGGTCACACCACGTGCCCTTAGCGGCCAAGCCGCGCACCTTGAAATAAAGAGCTAGGGTGTTTGCCAGGTCATTAATGTAGCCACACCTGCTACATCCATACATACACAGAGGATGGCAGGTTCATCGTGAGGGTTAGGGGGTACGACTATGACAGACTGGAGGCCACAACGTCCTGACCGAAAAAAGGCGGACGATCAGCGGTGGGGTGGTATGTTTCTCGGGATGAATGCCTGCGCGCGGTGCGGTGGGCTCTTGACCAGAGACGAAGAGTTTAGCCTGTCCATTGATAAAAAGATGCCGTCGTTGCGCTGCATCCAATGCGGCGAGTGGTTAGATGAACTCATCCTTCGGAACCGCGTGTCCTCTAGAAAAAGAGAAACACCAAACCGGAAGCAGCCCGTCCGGATGTGATTCCTCCTTGAAGACGCCTAAGGTTAACCGGGAAGGAAGAATGCGATCGTCTGTTAGTTTCGCGACGATGAAATGAATTGTATGTGCAATCAGTGGGGAGTAGAAGGGACAGTTTAACTAACACTCATCATATCATAGGAGGGAAAGAGAACATGCAACCTTCGAATAGCTATGAATCAGGGAACCTGTCGGTTTTTATCACCGGAGCGTTGATCGGCGCGGGTGTCGCGCTGCTCTTCGCGCCACAGTCGGGCGCGCAGATGCGCGGGCTCCTTCGCGACTATGCGGCACGCGCCAAAGATGAGCTCGATGAAGTCGTCGACCAAGGTGCCGAAGTGTTGGATAACACTATTGATCGCGGCCATGAATTCATGGAGAAGGGTAAGGATTCGTTGCGGGAGGCTGGCCGCCAGGCCAAAGGATTTGCCGAGGCAGGGAAACAAGCTGTCAATGAAGCAAAGGATGAAATGGCGTCACAGCACCGTTAGGCATCGGTTGTCGACTGTGCGAATCGTAGAGCTCACTTTCAACCATAGGAGGATTAATATCATGTATCGTTTGTTAATGGTCGGCATTCTCGGATTAAGTGTGATGACCCTAACGGCTTGCGAATCCATGACCGGAAAAACCGCAGGCCGAACCATAGACGACGCCACGATAACCGCCTCGGTTCAAGGAAAGTTAACGAATGACAAGGCGTCGAATTTTACGCGTATCAATGTGGACACCGAGCGAGGTGTTGTCACACTGACCGGTGTGGTACTGACCGCAGAGGAGAAATCGCGAGCGGAATCCCTCGCGCGGAGGGTGGAGGGGGTATCGAAAGTGAACAACAATCTGCAAATACAATCAATGTCATCGAGCAATTGACTTATGGGTGAGGGCGTCGATGGCGACACGGGTCATCCGCCCCCACCTCCGCAGTGACGTAGTATATCCATGAACATATCCTGTTCGAGCTGAGCAGTGAACCTGAAAGGGGACAGACCGGTGCCGGTAAAAAAAGTGCGGTATGCGGTGGTGGGGTTGGGTCACATTGCACAGGCTGCAGTCCTGCCGGCATTTCGCCATGCACGCATCAACTCTCAGCTGAGCGCCTTAGTATCTGGAAGTCGAGTCAAATTATCCAAATTGTCCACAACGTACAGGGTCAAGAATATCTTTGATTTCGATAGATACACCGACTGTTTGGAAAGTGGCACAGTGGACGCGGTGTATCTGGCCCTCCCCAATCATCTCCATAAACGTTACGCCAGCGCGGCATTGCAGAAAGGTATTCATGTCCTTTGCGAAAAGCCATTGAGCCTGACGGTCTCGGACGGCAAAACGATTATTCGCGCAGCGGAGGAAGGCGGAGCGAAACTTATGGTCGCGTATCGCCTCCACTTTGATGAGGCGAATCTTAATCTTATCAGCCTGGGACAGTCGGGACGTCTAGGAGATCTGCGCATCGTGAACTCGCTATTTACCCAGCAGGTCCGTAAGGGAGATACGCGACTAGACCCGAGGGTTGGTGGAGGACCCTTGCCCGATATCGGGATCTATTGCATAAATGCGGCCCGATATCTGTTCCAAGCCGAACCGCACGAAGTGGTCGCGATGCGATTGAAAAAAAAGGACCCCCGATTTCGTCGTGTAGAAGAGATGGACGGAGCGCTTCTGCGATTCCCAGGGGACCGTCTGGCATCGTTTGTCTGCAGTTTTGGAGCTTCCGACCGTGCCGACATCGACGTAGTCGGAACCAAGGGGAGTGTGCGGCTTGAATTCGCCTATGAGTATTCGGTTGGAATGAAGCAAATCATCCGTATTGGTGAACGCACGGAGACGCGACGCTATTCGGTTCATGACCAATTTGCGCCACAGCTTCGCTATTTTTCGGATTGCATTCTTCGGAACCGGGAACCCGAGCCGTCCGGCGACGAGGGGCTCATCGACGTGACAATCATAGAAGCGTTGCGACGGTCGGCGCACACCGGACGGCCGGTGAGCGTACAGGTGGCGTCGAAACGAACTCGCCCCTCCCTCGCGCAGATGATGCGAATCCCGCCTCCGAAGGTGCCACCCCAGGTTCACGCTCCGTCACCGACACGGTGAAGTCTGATGCGGTGCTCCCGAGGCGATCCCAGCCCACAGCACCTCAGGCTATTCGTCGATGAATGAAAGAGGGCATAGTAAGGCGGTGCTCATCTGAGCAGCACTAGGATATTTTCTCCCGCGACCGAAAGTGAGGTTACGATGTCACAGGCGCACGACACAGAACGATCTGGAATTGAGACAGTGGTAGGCGGACTCTTGAGAGATATTCGCGCGCTCGTGCGCCAGGAAATGGTCTTGGCGCAACATGAGGTTCAGTACGAAATCGGCAAAATCCTCAAGTCGGTTATGTGGTGTGGGATTGCTGTGGTGCTGGCACTGATCGGATTGTTTGTGGGCGCCGCGGTCTGTGTGCTGATCCTCTTTGAGTATACAGGGATGCCTGCCTGGGCCTGTGCCGCAATAGTGAGTGCCGTTCTCCTGGGTGGGTCGTGGGGGCTCGCGGTGGCGGGATGGGGAGTGGCAAAGTCTGTTCATGTCATCCCACTACGAACTGTACGAACCCTGGTGGACGACGCCAAGTGGATGACGGAGTGGGTGCGCACGCGGTTTACATAGATATCGCACTCGGAGCCGCCTTAACGCAGGATTCTGATAAGCCGATTGTCTGTTATTTGCACGCGTGAGAAACCGCGGATGTTTCCCCTGGGATCATGACTAGTAGGGAGGTTGCATGAATGCAGTGTGATTATCTAGGAGCCTGTCCGACATGGCCTTCATGACGAGGCGAAGGTGTATACGGCCAGATGCGAGGCCGCAGGCCCGGAAAAACCGGAGGCGTATTCACTGGAATACGTTAAGGATTTTTTAGGGCTCAGAATTATGCAGACGGGTACGAATTGATCGCCGCAGGAGAACGGTCTATATCGGACATCCTACAAGTGTGGTCCTAAGAACTAGGGAAACTCCGAGTGATTGATCGGCCCGGACCCATGCCATCATCCGCGGTAAATGATGCAAACGTTGCCGCGCTCTCGGAGACCTACGAACCATAAGGAGGATCTATGGCGAACCATGCACAGACTGTCAAGGCCAGGGCCACCTTCGTCACATTGATGTTCCGTGAAGACCATCAGAAGCTCAGACAGCTGTTTGAACAGTTTGACAATACGACGATGACAAAGAAACGGGAAATCGTGAAGGAAACTCTCGCCCTCCTGGAGGTCCACACCAAGCTCAAGCAGGAACTCATTTATCCTGCCTGGCGGGAATATGTTCATGAGCAGAGTCTGGATCTGATGGACGAGGCTCGCGAGACCCTCCATGTTGCTCACGGGCTGATTAAAGCGCTGAAGAACATGGGTCCCGAGGACGAGCGCTTCGAGACCATGTATGCCGCCCTGAGGAAACAGGTCATGCACCATATCAACGAGGAGGAGGGGAAGCTGTTCCCCCTCGCAGAGCGAGACAGACCTGGATTGGGAGCGACTGACGACACACGTGATACAGCGGCGTCAAAGCTTGGAGCAAAAACCGTTATGGCTGCTTGGGGTGCCCGTGATTGTCAGCGCGCGCGAGACAGTCGGCTACGCGTGCGGTTCTTTCAGGCCGATCAGGAGGCTGACTCGAGGAACAAGGTTCGCACTGTGGTTGGGAATAGGAGGCCAAATGGTGCCCATAAAAGACTACGCAATGAAATCAAGCGGAGCCTCTGTACGACAAGCGGGGGAGAGGGTAACCGAACAGGCCGAAGAATTGGCCGGCTCGATCGGTCAGACCATGGACTCGGCGGCGCAAACGATACAGGATACCCTGCGACGAACCCAGAATAGCGCTAGTGCTGCGATGGGAATGGCTGCAGACGGCCTCGATACCTCAACCGCGTATCTCAGTAACCGTGGAATGGTGGGTGTGGTCGAGGACGTGGAGACGCTTATCCGTCGCCATCCGTTTCAGGTGCTGGTGCTCGGGGTTTCGGTGGGATATCTGCTCTCTCGATCTCGGCAGCGTTGATGCCTCAACTTTGCAGAGAATGGAACGAGAGCGCCTAAGGATAGGGAGCCTGATGCCGTCACTTACAGTGAAGTCTGGCAGAAGCACGATTGCAGCATCGGGCCGTAAGGATTGTGACTGAGAAAGAGAGGAGATCATGGACAAAGAGCAGATCGCATTGCCCAAGACATCAAAGATATCGTCCAAACTAGAATCGCAATTGCCGAAAAACTAGGAACCATCGAGCAACATGTGGGATCAACAATGCAACACGCGAGGACAATGATGACTCAGGTTGCGGACAAAACGACCTCATCTGTGCATGAAACCTTGAAGGCGACCAAGGAAGCCTGTGATCCACTTGTCCATGTTGCACGCCACCCTTGGGTGTTGGTAGGCGGGACCTTGGTCCTCGGCTATGCAGTCGGCGCCCTCTACCGTCGTGGCTGGAGGATCAACGGAGTGGTTCCCTATTACCCCCGAGGCGCAAAGGGTGCGTCAGTCATGCCTACGAGCGGCTCACCCTCGTCCGAAAGGCAAGAGTCTGGGGTGTATCCCTTCTACCCTCCTCGCGAAGCGGACAAGGCGAGTGGGAGACAAGGCCGGTCCGATCGACCCACATTGCTGGCCGAGTTGGAACGAGCCCTCCAAGACGAACTCGGTGTGGTTCGGAGCGGCATAGTCCGATTCGGACGTAGTCTCCTCCACGAGATTTTCCGTCAAGCCGTACCGACCCTCGTGCAGATAATCGCGGGCAACCGCCGCGAACGGGCCCCTCGGTCTGAGCGCGACTCAACCCGTCGATAAATTTTATCTTCCATTCCGTTGTTGCTTGCTGAATTCGACGTCGCCATGCCGACCTCAACATCGAGAGTCATATCCGATAGGTCGCTCACGCCCCCCTCCTTCTGGGTGAGCGTAACCTAGCTCCCGAATGGCATCGACTTGATTAGAAAAACAAGATGCCTTCCAGCAACGAAATACTGCCGCAACGAGCATGTAGAGATGCTTTC